>CAZEFW010000065.1:0-44787 GCA_964511535.1 uncultured Myxococcales bacterium
GCAACCCACATGGCAGGTGGGCTTAAACGATCAGCATTAGGCTTGGGGCTTGAGGGTGGATGGCTGGGCGAGCTTCGCTCGCCGGCTTGAGGCTTGGGGCTTGAGGCTTGACGGCCTGGTTTCTCAACTGTCAACCGTCAACTGTTAACGGCGGACCGCTGGCAGTCTGGCGGGCGCTCGCTACTCCAACGCCGCCCGCACCGCCTCGACGCTGGCCTCGATCACTCGCGGCGGGTTCCGCTTCCCGCCCGCTTCATCCGCCTGGTGGTAATCCAGCGCCGCTCCCGAGAACTTGGCGCCGTGGGCGGTGGCGATGACCACCACCGATGCGTCCGGGGCGATGGTGCCGTCGGCCACGAGCTTCCTGGCGCCGGCCACGGCCACCGCCGAGTTGGGGCAGATGTGCACTCCCGCGGCGTCCACCACCGCCTTGGCCTCCATGGCCGCGGCGTCGTCCACCGCGGTCACCACCCCGTCGTAGCGCTGCACCACCGCCCGGGCCTTGTCGTAGGACACCGGGTCGCCGATGCGGATGGCCGAGGCCACTGTCGCCCCGGCCGTGACCCGCTCGCGCTTCTCGAACCCGCCGAGGTAGGACCGGTGCAGCGGGTCCGCCGCGGCGGCCTGCACCCCCGCGATGCGGGGCACGCGCGGGATGATCCCCAGGGCGTGCAGGTCCCGCAGCCCCTTGCCCAGGGCCGAGATGTTGCCGGCGTTGCCCACCGGGATCACGAACCAGTCGGGCGGGCGCCAGCCGAGCTGATGCACCGCCTCGATGCCGATGGCCTTCTGCCCCTCCACGCGGAACGGGTTCATGGAGTTGAGCAGGTAGATGCCCCCGTCGGCAGTGAGCGCCTTGACCACCCGCATGCAGCCGTCAAAGTCCGTGTCCAGGGCCAGCACCCTGGCGCCGTAGCAGATCGGCTGGACCAGCTGCTCCACCGAGACCTTGTCATGGGGCAACAGCACCAGGGCCGGGATCCCGGCGGCGGCGGCGTAGCAGGCCATGGCCGCCGAGGTGTCGCCGGTGGACGCGCAGGCCACGAGCCGCGCGCCCAGGTGGTTGGCCCACGAGACCCCGGCGGTCATGCCGCGATCCTTGAACGAGAGCGTCGGGTTCTCCCCCTCGTGCTTGATGTACAGCTCCGCCGCCCCGACGAAGCGCTCCACCGGCGGGCGGCGAAGCAGCGGGGTGTTCCCCTCGGGCAGGCTGACGATGTGCTCGGGAGGCAGGTCGGGCAGCACCAGCTCGCGGTAGCGCCAGACGCCGGACGCGTGGGGCGGCGCCATCTCCGACAGCCGCCCCTCGAACAGCGCGCGCAGGTCGCCGGCGTCGGCCGCCACCCGCTCCAGGTCATGCTCCACCGAAAGCAGGTCGCCACACAGGCGGCAGCGCAGGCGCGTCCCCGCCGCCTCGTATTGCTCGCCGCATGCGATGCACTGCAGCCGGGTGTATGGGGTGTGGCTCATGGTTCCACCTCTCGTGCGCCAACCTTGGCGATGGGGGAGACAATGACCTTATACGCCATCCCGAGGCTGTCCAGCGCGGAGGTCATGGCATCCCTGGCCGCCCGGGCGCGCTGCTCGCCGAGGCACAGGGCGAAGGTGGTGGGGCCGGCGCCCGAGATGGAAGAGCCGAGGGCGCCCGCAGACAGCGCCGCGGCCTGAACCTGCCGGAACCCGGGGATCAGCCCGGCCCGGCGCGGCTCGGCCACCCGGTCGGAGATGGCCCGGCTCAGCAGCTCCGCGTCGTCGGTGCACAGGGCGTGCACGATGGTGGCGGCGTGGGCGCAGTTGTGCACCGCCTCCTGCACCGGGATGCGCGCCGGGATCGCCTGGCGCGCGTCCCGGGTGCTCAGGGAGAGGGCCGGCGTCACCAGGGTCAACCACAGGTCGAGGCCGGTATTCACCCGCGACACGTCGTCCAGGCCGCGCACCAGGGTCACGCCGCCCATGAGCGACGGCGCGACGTTGTCCGCGTGAGGGGAGCCGCAGGCCGCGGCCTCTGCCGCCGCGCAGGGCCCCACCAGCTCTGCCGGCGCCAGGGGCGCGCCGGCCAGCAGGTTCACCGCCCAGGCCGCCGCCACAGCCGACGCCCCCGAGGAGCCGAGGCCGGACCCGAGGGGCAGCCCCTTGTGCAGCTCCAGCGTCACGCCCCACTCAACGCCGAGGCGCTCGAGGGTCAGGCGCGCGGCCACCGCCGCGGTGTTGTCGTCGTCGCAGGGCGGCAGGTCCGCCCCGGGCTCGCCGGTGAGGCTGGCCATCACCACCCCGGCGTCGGCCCGCCGGGCCACCACGCGGTCTCCCGGCTGCTCCACCGCCGCGCCGAGCACGTCGTAGCCGGGCCCCAGGTTCCCCACCGAGGCGGGCGCGAAGGCCGCCGCGATTCTGATCTCGTCGCTCATGGGCTCACCCCGATGCTGGCGGCGCGGCAGCGGCTCACCTTGCGCTGGAGCAGGAACTCCAGCCGCGAGCGCTTGGCCGGCTTGTCGGCGAAGTGGCCGATCGCCTCCTTGATCCTGGCCGCCAGCCGGTCCGCCTGCTGGCACCGCCGCGCGCCCACCGCCCCGTCGAGCAGGAAGTTGTAGCGGTCGTAGCGCATCTCGCCGAACCTGCGCCGCAGCTCGGCGGCCCACTCGGCAGGCAGCGCCGGCGAATAAGAGGTCGCGTCATATTCCATGGTGCTCTTCCCCGCGGTCCCGCCCCGCGCGAAGCGGGTCCAGAAGGTCTTGATGCCCAGCTGCTGCTGCAGATCGGCCCCCAGGCGCTTGCTCTGGAAGTCCACCTTCTCCAGGTCGTCCAGGAACCGCTCCCGCTCGGTGCCCGGGTCGAACCGGTTCGGGATGTCCGCCAGCCGGGCCAGCACCGCCGCGCGGCTCAGGTTCACCGCCGCCTCGCGTCCGGGGAGCGCCCGCAGGGCCACCCGCACGCCCCCTGGCTCGGCGCGCTCCAGCCAGGCAGGCACCCGTGGACCCGAGGCGGAGACGAACACCCGCACCCCCGGCTCCAGGGCCACCCCGTCGATCACCGGCGCCTGGCGGCTCGCCGCCTGCCACACCAGGGCGCCGAGCAGGAAGGTGATCAGCGCCGGCGAGAGCCAGCGACGGAGCTTGCTCCACCGCGACGTCAGGCCGGCCAGGTCCATCAGCGCGCGCTCCTCGTCCTGGCGGCGCTGGGCCAGCACCGCGGACTGGGCGCGCAGCCGGGCGGCGAGCCACTGCACCGACTCGGGCCGATCCTCGGGATCACGCTTCAGGCACCTGAGGATCAGCTCGTCGAGCCCCCTGGGCAGCGTCACCTCGGGCCGCCTGATGGTCAGCGGCTCCACGTCGCCCTCCAGGGTGCTCTGGAACACCTCCATCCGGCTGGTGCCGCTCACCGGCATCTCACCGGACAGCATCTCGTACAGGATGACGCCGAAGGAGTAGATGTCGGAGCGGTGGTCCACGTCCTTGCCCATCACCTGCTCCGGCGACATGTACCCCGGAGAGCCGAACACGGCGCCGAAGTGCGTCAGCTTGTCGCCGCCCTCCTGCCCATCGGGGGTGGGCTCCTCCTCCGGCTCGTCCTGCTCCATCAGGTTCCGCTCGCCCACGCCCATCACCTTGGCGATGCCGAAGTCGAGCACCTTGACGAAGTCGGGCGTGCCGGAGCGCTCCACCAGCATGATGTTCTCCGGCTTCAGGTCTCGGTGGACCGTGCCCTGGCGATGGGCCTCCTCGAGGGACGCGAGGATCTGCAGGCCGATGGCCATGGCGCGCAGGGGGGGCAACCCCCCGGAGCGGCGGATCTCGCTGCCCAGGGTGATCCCCTCCAGGTACTCCATGGCCATGAACAGCTGCCCGTCGTCGGTCTGGCCGAAGTCGTGCAGCACGATGGTGTTGGGGCTGGTGAGCTGGCTGATCACCTTGGCCTCGCGGGTGAACCGGCGCGCGAGCTCGCCCTCCCGGTGCTCCCGGGAGCGCAGGAACTTGAGCACCACCGTGCGATCCACGGCCACCTGCTGGGCCCGGTAGACCAGGCCCATTCCGCCGGCGCCGAGGAAGTCCTCCACCTGATACCGATCGGCCACCATGGCCCCGATGATCGGGTCGGCCTCTCCGTCGGCGGGCTGGCGCTCCGTGGCGGGCAGCGTGGTGGGCACATGGCCCCGGGCGGGCAGGGTGTCCTCCTGCCCCGGGGCAGCGATGGTGTCCGCGTGGCCCGCGTCGCGCACGGTGGGCGCGGTGCCTGGTTCGGCTGGCTTGTCTCGGTCTCGAGCCATGGCAGGGCCTTACTTGAATCGCACCGGGGTGACGGACCGGCCGCTGCTGATCTGTACCAGCTTCAGGGCCAGGGTCGAGCCCCTGCGGGCCAGGACCCAGTGCGGGCCCTGCTCCAGGTTGACGATGAGGGCGCGCCCGCCGGACAGGCTGCTCTCCTGGGCACACTTGGGCTTGCCGGCGCTGTCCAGGTAGCGCACCAGGGCCGCCGGGCTGGACACATGGTAGGTCCAGCCAGCCGCCGTGTCGGGCGCCGCGGTGATCAGCACCGCCCCGAGCCCCGCGTGCCACGGCACCACGCCGCACACCAGCGACGGGAACAGCGAGGCGGCGTAGATCCGGTAGCTGCCGGTCTGTCCCGGCTTGTCCACGGTGGGGGCCACGGCCGGGTAGCGGGTCTCCACGTGGGTCGGCGTCTTGACCAGCCGCAGGATGTTCAGGGTGCCGGCCGACAGGGGGGGCAGGGCGGTCAACGCCCCCTTGGGCCCGGCGAGCACCGTGACCCCGGGGGCGCCGATGACAGACAGCTGGGCGCCTGGCAGGGCCGCCTCGCCGGCGGCGCTGACCCCCAGGGCGGTGAAGGAGCCCACCAGGTTGACCTGGGCCTTGGTGCGCGCGGCGACGGTCACCGTTCGCGTGCCCTTGACGGTGGCCGAGGCCTTGACCGTGATCAGCACGCCCTCCTGCTGCGGCGGGGCGCTCAGCTTCTTGGCGGTCAGGGTGCCGGCGGTGGGGTCCACGGCCAGCGCCGCGGGCTTGGCGCTGAGGTAGGTCAACACGGCGCCGCGCAGGGGCAGGCCCTGGCCGTCCAGGGGGATGCCGAGCAGGGGGGCGGTCCCGCCGGGCGCGCCGAGCACCGGACCCGCGCTGCCCGTCATGGCGTCGGGGGTGGCCACCATCACCTTGGAGATGTCGGCCTGGGCGCCCCCGCTCACCGCGGCGAACACCCCCAGGCCCGGCACGATGGCGCTCACCTCGTCGGCCACAGCGTCCACCATGGAGGCGCCGAGCCGGGACCAGGCGATACCGGTGGCCCGGCCGAGGCGGACGTTGGGCTCCAGGGCGCCGCTCAGCTTGGACGCGTCGTACGTGATGCGCACCAGGGGCGGCTTCAGGAACGGGGTGGACGCCGGCCCGATGGCGTAGGCGGTGCCGACGCCGCCCGCCGGCGCGCCGCTGGCGGGAGCCAGGGTGAAGGTAACCGCCGACGCCAGGGCGCCGGCCGGCACCAGGAGCTCGGCGTTGCCGTCGGCGCTCTTGGCCTTTCCGCCCGCCGGGCCGATGGTGTTGGGGGGCGGGGTGTCGGCCGCCGGGCCGTCGGGGGGCGGGGCCAGATCGGGGACCACGCTGTCCACGATACGAGCGTCCGCCACGCGCAGATCTGGCGCTCGCTGGTCCTGCGCCGGCGCGTCCGGGCCGAGCCCGTCCGTCACCCGCACGTCGGGTGAGGATCCGACGTCGACGCCTTGCGCCGGCCTGCTCTCGCCGCAACCGCATGCGAAGGAAAGAGCCAGCGCCAGGCCCGTGAACATGAGCGCGCGCATCTGCGCCCAATCCTACTCCCCATGTCCGTTCTGGTACAATCGCCGCCGCCCATGAACTCCGCTCCGCCTTCCACGCCCCGCCGCCTGGCCGCTGCCCTGCTCGCCCGGACCGGCGGCGCGCTGGAGCTGGCGCGCGGCGGCCTCGGGGACCTGTCCCGGCTGGCAGCCTTCGCCAGGGGGAGGCTGGAGTTCAGCCCGCGCGCCAGCGACATCTATGTCGCCTCGTACCCGCGCTCGGGCACCACCTGGGTGCTGCACATGGCGCACCTGCTCACCCGCGGCGCCGCGGCGGAGTTCGAGCACCTGTCGCAGGTGTGCCCCTGGTTCGAGCGGGGCCTGGCGGTGGGCGCCTTCACCGCGGCAGAGCTCAACGCGCTGCCCGCCCCGCGGGTGTTCAAGAGCCACCTGCCCCGGGCCTACCTGCCGCGCCCCGGACGGTTCATCTACATGGCCCGGGACGTGGAGGACGTGGCCCTGTCGTACTACCACTTCTACCGGTCGCACCTGGGCTACACCGGCACCCTGGCGCGGTTCATCAGGCGCTTCCTCGACGGAGACCTGCAGTACCGCGACTGGGCCCGTCACGTGGCGGGCTGGGAGGCGCAGGCCGGCGACCCCGCCGTCTGCGTCATCGAGTTCGAGTCGCTACGCGCCGATCCGGGCGCGGGCCTGGAGCGGCTGGCCCGGTTCCTCGGGGTGCCCCTCTCCCCGGACACCAGGGCGCAGGTGCTGGAGCGCTGCTCCTTCGCGTGGATGAAGGCTCACGAGCACCGGTTCGACTTCGCCGGGGAGTTCCTGCGCCAGCGCGGCTACCGCGGGGGACAGTTTCTGCGCCGCGGCGAGGTGGGGCAGGGCAAGGCAGAGATCCCGGGCGCGCTGCGCCGTGAGCTCCGGCGCGCCGCGGGTAAGCGGGCCCCCGGGAGGGAGCTGCGCCTGGCCGACTTCCTCCACTGAGGCTGCACCTCAGGGCAGGCCGTCCACGTCGGCCCACGCGGGCAGCATGATCTCCTGCTTCTGCTCGGCCACGCCCCCGCGGCGCTGTCGACGCCGCTGGTCCTGCAGAATCGCGCGTCGTCGGCCGAGGGCGGTCTTCTGCGGGTGGAGCAGGTGGTCCCGCAGCAGGGACATCGGGTCCACGTGCAGGCCACGATGCACGAAGCCCAGGTGCAGGTGGGCGTCCGACTCCTTCATGCCGGTGCGCCCCACGAAGCCGAGCACCTGCCCCCTGGTGACTTTCTGGCCCCGCCGCACCGTGTAGGCCGACAGGTGCATGTACTCCGACAGCAGGCCGCCCGGGTGGCGCACCTTGACCAGCAGCCCCCGCGGGCCCATGCGCGTGGCAGGGATCAGCCGGCTGCGTCCCGGGACCAGGTCCCGCAGCCCCTGGGCGCCGAGGTCGACCCCGGCGAGCACCACCACCCCCTCCGCCACCGCGAGCACCGCCTCGCCCTGATCCGACAGCAAGTCGATGCCGTTGTGGCGCCGGCGGCCGCCGTCCCGGTCGTCGCCTACCACGCTGGTCACCTTGCGCGGGCAGCCCCGCAGCGGGCAGCCGAGCGCCAGCTCCCGGTGCCGGCCCCGGGCGGCGGGCAGGTCGCCGTGGTACGCCTCGAGGAAGCGCCGCCGGTCGCGCAGGATCCGGTCCTCGGAGCCGGCGTCTCGCACCCTGTCGCCCCAGACGAAGTGGGACACCGAGTGCCGGTGAGGGGTCGATCCGGTGATCCCGTCGATGGCCGGGCACTGTCGCTGCAGCACGCTCAGGATGCCGGCCGCGAAGTAAATGTTGTTCTCCGGGTTGAGCAGGCTGCGGCGGCTGAAGGGGAACCGGTTGACCACCACCGACCGGCTGACCCACTTTCCCCGCTCGGGCAGCATGAAGTGGTACCAGCCGTCGCGCAGGTAGGTGCGGTGCATGGGCAGGTTGATCATGGCCAGCCCGAGGCCGTAGTCGGTGCGGCGGCGGGCGTCGCATCGGCTCTGCTGGTAGATGGTCGCGGCCAGCAGGGCCGGGTCCACGCCGAAGGCGAGCCCGTACTTCAGGATCCAGCCGGCGTAACGAGCCAGCTCCCGCGGCGCCACCTGCACCGGGCAGAGCGCGCCGAGCGCGGCGCGGAAGCGCGCCTGGTCCCAGTGGGGCGGCGAGGTGGGCTCGGCAGGCCAGCCCCGGAGGTCGGTCAGGCCCTGGCCCCCCGGGCGCAGGCCGAGCTCGCGCATCTGGCGCGGCGTCAGGCCGGGCAGGGTGATGGTGACCGCTGCCGGGTTGGTCGCGGTCAGCAGGTCGGGGCCGCCGTTGAGCTGCGCCGGCCGCACGACCTTCATGCCCACCCGCGCGCGCTTGCGCCAGGGGCAGCGAACTCGTCGGGGCTGAGCCTGCTCTGCGACCCGGGACCGCGGGGGCGCCGCCCACAGCTCGGGGGCGCTGGTGGCGCTGGCCAGGGCGAGCAGCAAGCCCAGCCCTGCGGGGCCCATGGCGCGAATCCGGGATCGGGTCATTGCCTGATCACTTTGCCAGCCCTCCGGTGAGCCGGTCCAGCATGTGTTGCGCCCGGCGCTCCAGCGGGCCCTCCAGCGGCTCCACCAGCTGGGCGTAGGACCGGGTCATGGCCTTGAGGTGGTTGCGCACCCCGCGCACCGTCTCGCCCGACGCCACCTGCGCGCCGAGGGCCAGCTTGCCCGCCACGTCCTCGCCGACCCTCAGGCAGATGCGCCGCTCGGGGCGCAGGGTGATGTAGGGCGACGCCTTGGGCCGCTGGTCGTCCAGCGCCCGGCCCGCCTTGCAGTACACCGCGCACAGGGGCTCGCCGGTCCAGGTGCAAAACGAGCGGTCGAAGGCCAGCTCGTCGATGACATGGCTCGGGCCAGGGGCGCCGCTGATGCTCCAGCCCACCTTGACGATGCCGCCCAGCTCCCGCTGCAGGTGCGCGATGTCCGCCGCCTCCCGGGTGAAGTACGCGCCCGCGCCGTCCGGGGCCACGCGCTCCACCCGCTTCAGCGCCTCGCGGTACGCCGGCGCCGCGTGCAGGCTGGTGGCGCGGGTCACCCGGAGCGCGTCCAGCCCCAGGGCCCAGCGCGCGCGGTCCAGGGCCGCGCACACCTCCTCGGTGCTGCGCGCCACCTCTCGCCGGTCGAACCGATTCAGCAGCGCGTGGCTGTCGGCCACCAGCACCACCAGCGCGGACGCCCCCACCGCGCGGCGGATCCGCTCGGCGGGCAGCAGCAGCCCGATGATGTCCAGCGGCAGCCCCTGGCTCAGCTGATCTGGCGAGCAGAGCCCGAGGCCGATGAACACCGCGCCCGGCGTGGCGGTGCACGCGCACGCCTGCTCCAGCGCGGCCAGGCTGAGCCGGGTGCGGATCAACGGCTCCTGGAGCGCCACCTCGTTGAGGGCCTGGCGCCAGGTCGGGCTGCTCTCTGGGCTGATCACTTGCTGTAGTATACCCGCGTCCCGAAGAACCTCTTGGCGTTCCACTCCGGCGGCAGCCTGGGCGTGGTCCAGTGGAACAGCCACTTGGCGTCGGGCGGGGCCAGGTTGGTGCACCCGTGGCTTCGCGGCGTGCCGAAGTCGTTGTGCCAGTAGGCGCCGTGCAGGGCGAAGCTCTCCCAGTAGTACATGGTCCACGGCACCTCCTCCACCTCGTACCAGCCGTCCACCGGATCGGTGTCGTTCATGGTCACCGACAGGTACTTGAAGTAGAGCCGGAACACGCCCCGCGGCGGCGCGTACCCCTCCTTGCCGCTGGAGACCAGGGTGGCGAACACCGGCCGGTCCCCCTCGTAAGCCACCAGGGTTTGTTCAGACAGGTCCACGTGGATCCAGCGCTTGCCCGGGCTCACCTTGGAGGGGCGCGTCACCTTGCGCGCCACCCGCACATGCTCCCGGGGCAGCAGCACCCCGTCCGGGCCGCGCACCAGCTTCAGCCCGCCGCTGGTGAGCTCCTCGGCCACCGGGAAGCGGGCGTGCTTGCGGGCCACGCCGCACGCGGCGGGGGCGCCGGCGCCGTCCTGCCGCAGCATGGGGCGATCCTCGCCGAAGACGAAGGCCATGGGCAGCTGGTTGTCCCCCTCGAGCATCACCCCGTGCATCGGGTGGATCGGCCACCGCTCGAGGGTGCCGGCCTTGATGTACCGCCCGCGGATAGTGCGGTAATAGCGGCGGCCCTTGTATGACTCCAGGCGGTCGATGGCCAGCAAGAACGCGCCGTCCATGGCGCGCTCCACCACCTCGGGGTACGGCTTCTTCTTTCTCGGCGAGGCGGCCGCCTTCTCGATCTCCTCCTCCTCTTCGGCGGTGGGGATGCGGTAGAGGCGCGGGTTCCCCCGCTTCTTCTGGCGCATCCAGGGGTAGATCAGCGAGCGCTCCCGGGCAGCCAGCCGGTACTGAACGTCCGGGACCTCCGGGTTGACCCCCACGGTGAAGCCGCCGGTGGTGCAGGCGTAGCCGCCGCTGGCCAGCAGGTACCACTTGCCGGTCCAGCAGCCGCGGCCCTTGACCAGCCGCGCCACCTCGAGCTGTGCGCCCCGGCGCGCGTGCCCCAGGCGCGGCGCCTTGGGCATGATCTTTTCGAAGATGTTCGTCTTGTACTGGAAGGCGAAGGCCACCACGCCGTCCACTTTGCTCTTGAGGCGCACCAGCCCGGACCCGTGGCCCGAGGTCCGCCGGGCCACCTCCACCTCGGGGATCTCCAGCTCCACTTCGGAGGCGCCCGGGCTGAACGCGGCGCGGCTGGCCATGCTGGGGCCCTCGAGCACCCGGGCGGCGCACGCTCCCGATCGACTCGCGGCCCCGGTCGCCGCGTCCGGTCCCGGGGCTGCGCGGTCCGGGCGTGGCCCCGCGCCGGCGTCTGCAGGGGAGGCGCCACGGTCCGCTTGACCGGTCCCGGGCGCGGGGCCGCCGTCGGACGGAGCCCGCAGAAGCAGACCGAGCCCGAGGCCGACCGAGCAGCCGAACACCACGGCGATGATGGGGACCTTCAGCCTCATACCACGTACCTACCCGCCGGCCGCAACCTGCTACTCGTTGAGGGCCTCCACCACCTTGGCGTCGTCGTCGGTGGTCAACACCGCCAGGGCGGACATCTTGACCGTGGTGGTGGCATAGGCCGAGGCGATGTTCACGCCGAGCTGCGCTATCTGCTGCAGCAGCGTGGCGAAGGCGCCGGCCTGGTTGGGCATCTCCACCAGGAGCACCGTCTGGACGGTGTATTTCACCCCCTCACTGTCGAGCACCTCCCTGGCCTCCTCGATGTTGTCCGGCACGATGCTGATGTGCACGTCGTCGCCGTGCTGGAAGCCGCTCGAGGCCACCACGTTGATCTCGGAGTCCTTGAGTGCCTCGAAGATGCCCGCCCCTGCGCCGAGGGAGTTCTTCATGATCACGAGCAGCTCTTTGCCCTTGCTCACTGCCGCCATGGTCGTCGGTCCTTTTTTCCTTTTGGTGGCTGTCCCGAGCCTACCGCCCGGGGACCGGGATATTGTAACGCTTCACGAGTCGATGAATATAGTTCCGGTCGATCCCCGCCTCCTGTGCCGCCCTGGAGATATTACCCTGATGCCGCTGCAGCAGGTTTTGCAAGTACTCCTTTTCGAACGACTCCACCAGCAGCCCCTTGGCCTCCTTGAACGGCATCTCGAGCATCTGCTCGGAGATGCCGCCGCTCGGCTCCGGCTCCAGGGGATCTGCGGCGGCGCGGTGGAGCCCATTGTCCTGCAGGCTCGGCACCGGCGCCGTGGCCAGTGCGAGGCCCCGCTGCACCACGTTGCGCAGCTCCCGCACGTTACCGGGCCAGGCGTGGCCAAACAGCTGGTCCATGATGGCCTGGGGCACGTTGAAGTCGCCCTGGCCGATCTCCTCCAGGAACAGCTGAACCAGCCCAGGGATGTCCTCGGCGCGCTTGCGCAGCGGCGGCACCTCCAGCCGCACCACCGCCAGGCGGTAGTACAGGTCCTCGCGGAAGGCCCCGTCGTGCACTTGCTTCGCCAGGTCGCGGTTGGTGGCCGCCACCACCCGCACGTCCACTCGCCGCGGGCGGGTCTCACCGATGGGCCGCACCTCGCGCTTCTCCAGCAGGCGCAGCAGGTTCGGCTGCAGCTCCAGGGGCAGCTCGCCCACCTCGTCCAGGAACAGGGTGCCGCCGTTGGCCGCCTCGGCCAGGCCCTTCTTGGGTCCCGCCGCGCCGGTGAACGCGCCCCGGGCGTGGCCGAACAGCTCCGCCGCCATGAGCTCCCGCGGGATGGCGCCGCAGTCGAGCACCACGAAGGGGCCCTTACGCCGCGGGCTGGCCGCGTGCACGCCCTCGGCCAGCAGCTCCTTGCCCGTGCCGGTCTCCCCCTCCAGCAGCACCGTCACCTCGCTGTGGCTCACCTGGTTGAGCAGGGAGAACAGCGCGGTCATTGCCGAGCTCGTGCCGTAGGCGCGGCCGAAGTGGCTCTCGCGGAACGGCGCCACCTCCAGGGCCTCGTCAGCGGGGATCACCTCCAGCCGGGTGTCGCCCCCCACCCGCAGCTTGGCCCGCGCACGCACCGTGACGCTGCCGAGGCGGGTGTCCCCCAGGTAAGTGCCGTTGGTGCTGTCCAGGTCGGAGATGTGCACGCCGGCGGCGCGGGCCTGGATCTCCAGGTGGTAGCGCGACACGGAGGCGTCGCTGAGCACCACGTCGTTGTCCGGGTGCGAGCCCACCAGCACCGTGCCGCTCTCGATGGTGTGCTCCAGTCCTGCGTCCGGCCCCGCCGCCACCCGGATGATGTACCGCCGCAGCTTGAGCAGACCGCTCTTGCCGTCGGTGATGAGCAGGCCGGTCTCGGGTGGGATGCTGCGGCTCAAGGGGTGGGACCTCCTCTCCAGGGCAGTGGAGCTATTCAAGCTAACCCACCGGGGGGAGGGGGTTCAAGGGTGGGGTTCTGCAATGCCGGAATGCCAGAATGCCAGGTTGCCAGAATGCCAGGTTGCCAGATCGTGCGGCGGGGCAGCGGGGGGCGCGGCGCTGGAGGCCGGCTCGACCCGCTCATGGGCCGCGCGGCGGCTCTGCTCCCGTCGGGCGGGCCTGCCCGGGCTCCGTTGCTTCTGGATCAGCTGGCGGCGGATCAGGTTCGTCTCGGGGCCCGGCTCGCCCGGTCGGCGGCGGCGGTCGGTCCGGCCGGCGTGGTGGCGGTCGGCCAGCGAGGCAGGGGCTCTTGCCGAGCAGGAGATAGGCCAGGGGTGCGGAAGATGGATCCAACATCGTCTCCTCCAAGTTCAATGTCCGCTGATAAAGCACGGGGCGTGCCATGAACGGGAGACGATGCTCAAGTGTATGTAATATTATGGTTATTGTGCCTGTCTGGCTCTGTCGGGCGGGACGAGCCCCTGGCAACCGGACTTGCTTGAAGAGCTGGAAAATGGGGGCAGGTGCCCCCGGGCCATGGCAGGTGCCAGGCCTCTCAGAACGCGTAGCCCACGTCGAAGATGATGCCCAGCTTCAGGCCGTCGCCCTGCATGCTGCACCGGGCGGATGACGGGCACTTGCTCGAGGCGATCTCGAACCCGTAGCCGATGTCGCCGCCGATGGCCATGTTGAAGCCGCTGTCCCACAGCCAGCGCCAGCCGATGGAGGCGCCCGCGTAGCCGGCGGTGGTGGGCAGGATGTTGGCGTCTCCCGAGGGCGTGACATGGCCCACCTTGAAGTAGGGCCCGAAGAAGAGCCCCTCGTGCGGATCCCAGGGCCAGAACTGCATGTCGATGCGGCCGCCCACGGCGTGGTGCTTGAACAGGATGGGCGCCTGGTACGACACCGAGCCGGCCAGCGTGATCAGGCTGCCCAGGGCAACGCTGGCCTGGAGGCTAGCCCCTCCGAGGAGGATGCCCGCCGGGTTGAGGGTGATGTTGAACCGGGGGCGGTCGCTGCCCTCTTCTTCGCTCTGCGCTGCCACGGTCTGTGCGGCGCCGGGGGCGTAGCTGCCACCCTCGGGAGGCAGCTCGCCGTCCTCACCGGCCAGGGCCGGGGTGCAGAGCAGCGCCATCAGCGCAGCGCAGGCCAGGGCGCTGGTGATGCGCCGTTGGGTTTGAGCTGTGTGGTTACGACTCCGGGGAATTCTGGACATGAGGCACCTCCGCCTGGTTTGGCTCGTTGAGTTGCCCTTCCAAAGAGCACGAGGTGTGCCAGGCCGGCCGGGGCCCTAACTACCTGTAATCTGGTGTGCGAGGGCGCCCGCGGTGTTACGTCGGCGGCGCGCGGGGCCCGAGGGGTTACAGCTTCGCAGGGGGATCGACCATGCCCTGCAGCGCCTGCTGCCGTCCCGCCCAGCCATGCGCCCGGCATAACGCCAGGGCCTCGTGGAACCGGGCGTCGGCGGCGAGGTGGTCCCCGGCGTCGCGTGACAGCGCCCCACGCAGGCGGGCCACCTCGTACTCGACCCAGGGGCTGTCCAGATCCCGCGCCAGGGCCGCGGCGCGTCGGCAGTGCCCTTCGGCCCGGGCGCGGCGCCCCCGCAGGCGGGCCTCGCCGGCCGCGATGGCGTGCCAGTGGCTCCTCAGCACGCCCACGTTGGCCGCGCGGCGGAGCTGGCCCAGGGCTCCGCCCAGGAGAGCCAGGGCCGGCGCCAGGGCGGCGCCCTCGGCCCGCTCTGCCTGGGTCAGGCGCACGTAGCCCTGGAACACATAGAACCACTTCAGGTGGTAGATGGTCAGCAGCGGGCCCGGGCTCACCTGCCGGTATGCGCGGATGGCGTCCTCCACCGGCTGGCCCAGCTCGCCGCGCTCCAGGTGATACATCAGCGCGTTGCAGTTGACGTAGGCGGCCCGGAACCGGTCCCGCGGGTTCTGCCGCATCAGGCGTCGGGCCAGCTCGAGGTACGGCCGCGCCTGCTCGTGGCGGCCGAGCATGGAGAGCACCACCAGCTGCTGGGAGAGGGCAGGGTGGCCTTCCATGGAGGCCTCGGGGCCCACCACCTCACTGGTCTTCTTGATCAACAGCTCCTGCACCTGCCACGCCTCGCGAGCGAAGCCGCGGATCATGTAGTCCCAGGTCAGGTCCGCGCAGGCGTTGATGTAGTCCGCCGTGTCGAGCCAGCGCCCGTGGTCCTGCAGCACGGCGCTCACCTCCGCGACCCCCTGGGCGGCCCGCCCGGAGAACGACTTGGTCACCGCGCGCCACAGGCGGGCTGCGCTGCGCAGGCGGATGTCGCCCAGATCGTCGGCCATGGCCACGGCTCGCTCGGAGTACCCATCGGCCATGGCGTCGAGGCCGGCGACGCCCAGGGCGACGGCGTACTTGGCGCGGGCGTCAACCAGCTCGGGGGACGGTCCGAGGCGGTTGGCCGGCAGCAGGGCGCGGAAGATGAGCTGCACGAAGTTGATGGCGTCCAGCTCGAAGTAGGCCGCCACCATGCCGGTCTGGTACACCTCCGCCAGCGCCTGCAGTCTGGCCCGCTCCTCGTCGACGGGGGGCACCTCGGCGGCCGCGCGGCGCTCTATCCACAGGCCGCGCAGCCAGTCCCGGCCCGACGCCAGCAGCTGGCGCGCGCGGGACTCCGACAGCGGGTGGCCCAGCTCGTCCAGGGCGCGGCGGCACTCCTGCCAGGCGGAGGCCGAGTCCCAGCTGGCCAGGTGCGCCATGGCCAGGCGCGCGCGCAGGCTGGCGCGAGCCGCCGGCCGGTCTGTCTGCTCCAGGGCGTGGGCGAGGTGCCGCGCCGCCTCTTGCACGCGGTGAGTCCGGGCGCACGCCTCGCCCCACGCGGACGCCAGGCGCGGCCCCGGCCGTAGGTTGTGCTCCCGCGCCACGCGGTCCGCCTGCTGGAACAGCGTCAGGGCCTCGTGCGGCGCCTCCTTGCCCAGCGCGACCTCGCCGGCGTGCAGGTTGGCCTCCAGCACCCGCGCCGGGTCCCGGTGCACCTCGCCCAGGGTGTAGTGCATGGCGATGGCGTGGGACTGGTCCTGGCGGCCCCCGGGGGTGTCCAGCGCCTCGGCCAGGCGCTGGTGAAGTGCCCGCTTTCGCTCAGCGTCCATGGCGTCGTACGTGGTCTCCCGCAGCTTGTCGTGGGCGAAGCGCAGCGTGCCCGGGACGGGCTCCTCCGCCACCTGCCGCTCCAGCAGCTCGGCGAAGCCCTGCTGCAGCGCCGCGGGCTCCAGGCCGGAGACCTGCTCCAGCAGGGCCAGGGGCACCTCGCGGCCCGCCGCCGCGGCCAGCTCGGCCAGCCGGCGGGCCGGGCGGGTGAGCGCCCCGAGGCGCAGCACGATGAGGTCGCGCAGGGTCTCGGGCAGGTCCAGGGCGTCGAAGCCCCCGTCGGCGCCGTGCTGGTGCGCCAGGTGCCAGCGGCCCTGGCGGTCCCGGCGCAGCAGCGCCTCCTGGGCCGCGGCGCGCAGGTACTCGCCGATGAAGAACGGGTTGCCCTCGGAGCGGCGGGCCACGAAACGCACCAGCTCCGCGGGCGGCGAGGCCAGGGCCAGCATGTCCGCCACGATGGCGCCCACGCCGAGGCGGTCCAGGCGCTCCAGGGGCACCAGCCGGCAGCCGGGCTCCCGCAGCAGGCGCGCGAGCCCCGGGCCCACCTCCTCCGTGCGATAGGTGCCGAGCAGGTGCAGCGGCTGCCGGGCGAGGGCGTCCCCGCTGGCCAGCGCGCCGATGAACCCGAGGGTCAGCTCGTCGGCCCACTGCAGGTCGTCGAGCACCAGCAGCACCGGCCGGTCCGCGGCCAGGGCGGCGAGGGTCTCGTGCAGCGAGCGGAACAGCCGCTGGCGGGCGGCGTCGGGAGGGAGCTCCGGTGGGGCCGGGTACCTGTCCTGCCCCGGCAGGTCGGCCAGGGTCGGTTCGTGGCGCGCCAGCAGGGGGCCCCGGGGACCGAGGAGCCGGTCGGTCTCCTGCGCGCCGCGCTCCAGGCAGCGGTCGGCGATGGCCTGCAGCGGCTTGCACAGGGCGCCCAGGGGCCTGCCCGCCAGCGCCTGCGCCTCGCCCGCCAGCACCTGCGCCCCCCGCTCGCTGGCCGCGCGCACCAGCTCGAGCACGAGGCGGCTCTTGCCCACGCCGCTCTCTCCGCCGACGAAGGTGAGGCCGCCGCGGCCCTGGAGCAGGGGCGAGAGGCCTGCGCGCAGCTCCTCGAGCACCGCGTCCCGGCCGGCGAGCCCGGGCCGGTAGAGGTAGATCCGCGGGCGAGGGCCCGGCTCGCCGGCAGCGTCCTCGGCGCCCAGGTCGACGAGCGCCGCGGCCACGTCCACCGCGTACCCCAGGCGCTTCGCGGGCTCCTTGGCCAGCAGGCGCAGCACCAGCTCGTCCACCGCGGGCGGGATCCCGTCGGCGCAGGAAGAGGGCGGCGCCGGCTCGCGCTCCAGGTGGGCGCGCAGCACCCGGGCGGCGCTGTCGCCGGTGAAGGGCGGCTCACCGGTGAGCAGCTCGTACAGCACGCACCCCAGGGCGTACAGGTCGGCCCTGGCGTCCATGTCTGCGCCGGTGATCTGCTCGGGGGCCATGTAGAACGGCGTGCCGGCCACCTGGCTGTCGGCCGTGACCCGGTCCCGGCCCACGGCGGCGCCGAACTCGGCCATCACGCCGAAGTCCACCAGCACTGGCGTGCCGTCGGCGCGCACGATGATGTTGTCCGGCTTCAGGTCGCGGTGCACGATCCCCTCGCCGTGCAGGAAGGCCAGCGGCGCGCACAGCTGGCGCGCCAGGGTGAGCACGCGCCGCAGCCTCGACCCGTCCAGCGCTTCAGCTGAACCGGAGGGCGCCGCGTCGGCGAAGGGGTTGTCGGCGAACAGGTCGTCGTCGTCGTCCTCTTCCGCTTGCACCAGCGTCGGATCTTCCGCCCCCGGGCCGAGGGTGATGGACTGCGTCCACCACGGCCGCGGATCGGCCGTGGAGGCCCGGGCCAGGTCAGGAGCGGTGGACCTGAGGGTGTTGACCATCTGCACCGTCAGCCCCACGTGGTGCTGCAGGCTCTCGCCCTGCAGCAGCTCCATGGCGTACCAGGGCACCGCCCCCTCCACCCCCTCATCCAGGATGCGCACGATGCCCGGGTGGCGGATGCGCGCCAGGGTGCGCACCTCGCGCCGGATGCGCTGCAGCAGCTCCTTGTGGGCCACCAGCACCGTCTTGAGCGCCACCACCTCGCCGGTCCGCCGGTGGCGCGCGCGGTACACCACGCCCATGGCGCCGCGGCCGAGCACGCCCTCGATGACGTAGTGGCCGATGGCGGCGGGCAGGACTGCGGTGCGCTCCTTGTCCACGGGCATCTGTGAGGTACCGGCTGCGCCCGCGGCCCGGCGCTACTCTCCCACCCCCGGCGTCGGCCGGTAGTGTCGCGCGAGCCAGGCGGCCAGGCCGTCCAGGCCGGGGAAGAGCATGCGCTCGGTGATGTTGGCCTGGTCCAGCTTGTCGCGAACCTCCCACTTCAGCTCTGCCGGGATGATCAGCCGCCGGTACAGGCCCGGGTGCCCCATGAGCCAGGTGCGCAGGTTGTGCTCCGCGCCGGACATCACCGAGAAGAAGGCGAACTGGTTGACGATGCGGGCGTCCAGCGACGGGGGCTCGAAGAACAGCGCCAGCGGCTCCACGGCGAGCTTGTCGTAGTCCGCCAGGGTGGGCATGGTGCGCTCCAGCATCTCCACCGTGAAGGCGTTGACGCCCGCGCGCTCCAGGGCGTCGCGCAGGGGGGGCGGCAGCCGGCGGTTGGCCTTGATGAAGTCCACGTGCCAGATGGCGCCGTCCCGATCGTAGTGGTCCGGGTTGGCCGTGGCGAAGTGCAGCGCGACGAAGGGGGAGTAGGTCCAGTCCATCAGCCGGGTGGGCAGGCCGTGGTGCTGGGCGATGGTCATGCAGCGCCAGTCGGACAGCTGATCCGCGTCCTGGATCTGGGCGTACTTCCGGAAGTTGCGCAGCAGGTGGTACTCGAGGTGGGCCAGCTCACCGCAGTTGCGGAAGAAGCTCGTGCTCAGGTCGTAGTCGCAGTCGGCGACCCCGCGGAAGGCGTAGTTGGAGCGGAACCGGCCGATGTCGGGCTGCCACGAGTTGTCGAACAGCCGCTCGCACAGGTCGGCCCAGCTCTCCACCCGGATGTCGTTCTGCGTCATCTCCTGGCCCATGTCGGCCCTCCCGTCACGCCGCTATCGTTAACGTTGCGTCCACGTCTAATTCTACGTCCAGGTTGGTGGGGATCAGTTTACCGGAAACATGCCGTCCCAGTAGTAGGCCCACGCGCGGTTGAAGGTGATGGCGCCGAAGGTGTTCACGCCGATGCTCCACAGCACCATGGCCTTGAACAACAAGCCCTGGCGGTGGCCGCCCACCGCGAGCAGGGCGAACAGGAACACGGTGTAGTCGAGGCTGAAGCGGTAGCCGAACTGAACCCAGCCCGAGTTCTGGTAGAACAGGTGCAGGATCATGGGCAGCAGCACGCTCAGGTAAAGCCAGGGCTGGATCGCGCAGCGCTTGCGCGGGTAGAGCAGCAGCGCGTAGGCCGGCGTGGTGACGAAGATGCTCAGCCCGTGCCACGGGATCTTCACGTACGGGTGGCGCACCATGATCCAGGGCAGCAGGGTGAACATCACCGCCAGGTTCTTGGACAGGAAGTGGTAGTTGAACAGCCCCCAGCGCTGAATCCGCTCTGCCCAGCGCACGTTCAGGTAGTAGTGGCCGAACTCGAACGGGCTGTCGAAGCGCAGGTAGTTGAGGATGAAGGCCACCGCGGCGATGGACACCGCCGGGATCCCCATCAGGGTCAGCTGCTTGAGCGTCGGCCTCCACTCCACTCTCGGCGCCAGGTGCCGGATCCACGCCAGCAGCGGCGGGCGGGTGTGCTCGTCGCCGGGCGCCTCCTCGCCGTCGGCCAGGGGGCGCAGGTTGCGGCGGAGCACTTCGCCCAGGGCGAGGGGGAAGGTGAACGGGATCGGCGTGCGCGTGACGAAGCCGAGCCCCAGCAGCAGCCCCGCGAGGAACGGGTGCCGCCCCTCCAGCGCGGCCAGCACGTACAGGCAGGTGATGGTCACCCCGAGGATGTGGGCAGTGAACCAGACCTGCCCCATGACCGAGCTGTAGAAGTGCACGGTGCCGAAGGCGAACATCGCCACCAGCCAGAGCTCCTGCACCGGCGTGATGGTGGACAGCTTCATGGAGCGCAGCCGCCGGAGCACGAAGAAGATCAGCACCGGGTTGGCCGCCGCCAGCAGGGCGGTGAAGATCACGTCGTTGAACTTCATGCCCCAGATGGCCACGAAGGGCAGCATCAGCAGCGCCGGCAGGAACGGGAACGAGACGTAGTACGTGTAGTCCCGGGTCCGGATCATGTCGTCGGTAATCTCGAGCCGTTCGCCCTTGGTGGTCTTGAACCAGCCGGTGCCGCCGGTCTTGAGGAAGGTGCCGCGCAGCTTGCGCCCGTCGGTGAGCTCCAGGGTGGTGACCAGGGCCCAGTCGTTCTGGTGCGGCGGCGCGCCCTGAAGGCTGAGCCGGCCCTGGAGCAGGTTGTTCGCCAGGTAGACGTAGTGGTTGTCGTCGCTCGGCTTCTTGAGCCGGTTGCCGGCGGTGCCGAGGTAAGCGCCGGCACAGATGACGTAGATCACGGCGGGGACGAAGAGGCGGCGGGCGAGGGATGGTTTCGCTTCGGTCATGGGCTGGCGCTGCTCGTCTTGGCGTCGGGCCGGGGGCGCTGGTAGGCGGTGATCAGCGGCACCCCGTCCAGGTGCAGGACCCGGGCGGGCACCGGCGTGCCGTAGGCTGCCCAGATCCAGTAGTCGTACTTGTTGAAGTGGAGCTCGTGTATCACGAGGGCGTGGCCGGAGGCCTCGATGCCGCCCTTCTCCATGCCGGCGTCGTGGATGTCCCTGCGCAACAGCCCGTCCCGCCGGTACATGGTCAACGAGTCATGGTTCGTGTCGTGGAAATAGACCCGCTCGTCGTCGGGGAAGCTGTCGTTCATCCAGGGCAGCAGCTGCCGGGTGGGGTAGCCCCAGAACTGGCGGTTCAACCCGAGGTCCGCGCCCCCCGCGGGGCCGCCGGCCAGCGCGTTGTACTGCGACAGGCCGTACGGGTGGGTCAGCGCGATGTTCACCGCCCCGGGCAGCGCCGGCAGGGCCGCGACGAGCACGGCGGCCACGCCCGCCGGCTTGATGCGGGTCTGCAGCCGGACGAGCAGGCGGCTCACCCCCACCCCGGCCAGCAGGGCGAGGAACGGGTAGCCGGTGGTCCAGTGCTTGGTGCCGCCGAAGATGGGCGTCCAGGGCAGGGCGATGACGATCATCGGCACCAGGGCGTTGAGCAGCAGCAGGCGCCCCGCCTTGGGGTCGAGGCCCACGCAGGGGCGCAGCCAGGTGCGGCGCGCCGGGAAGCGGTGGGGCTCGTCGAAGCGGATGCTCTGGCCGATGGGCGCCGGCAGGTCGCCGCGCAGCCGCCGGAGGTTGACCCGCAGGTAGATCGCGGCCCCGCCCAGGGCCAGCACCAGGGTGGTGGTGGGCACCGTGAACAGGGTCATGACGAAGGGGTAGGAGATGGGCAGGGGTGGCGTGCCCCAGTTCACCCCGAGGAACTCCATGTTGTAGAAGGCGTGCTTCAGGTGGAAGGTGAAGTAGCCCTGGATGTGGCTGACGGTGTCGAACCAGAGCCAGGGCCAGAGGCCGACGAACAGCAGCGGCGCGATGACCAGCATGGCCAGGAAGGCCGCCGGGATGCGCGGCGGCGAGAAGGGCCGCAGCGAGATGTCGGGCCAGACCACCATCAGGTAGTGCAGCACCAGGATCGGCGGGATGAACCAGGCGTTGTGCTTGGTGGCCAGGGCGAGGCCGAACATCACCCCCGCCACGATGGCCCACCTGGCGTTGGACAGCGATCGATAGTAGGCGTAGATGGTCAGCAGCCACATGGTCGTGATCGGGCTGTCGAATGCGCACAGCTGGCCGTGGAAGAAGACCCGCGGGATGGTCAGGAAGAGCAGGGCGGCGGTGAGCCCGGCCAGCCGCCCCTCCAGGCGCACGCCGAACAGGTAGATGAACGCCACCGCCAGGGCGGTGAACGCCCAGCCCATGAAGCGGAACGCGGACACCTCCGAGATTCCGCCGATGGCGGTGTGCTCCTCGAGGCCCCAGTCCACGTGGTACACCGCGTCCTTGCCGGGGCCGGTGGGCTGGTAGCCGTGCAGGACCCGCCAGGCCGCGCCCGAGAGCACCTTGAACAGCGGCGGGTGCTCGTTGTTGTACGACCAGTAGCGCGCGATGTTGTACTTGTTGAGCATCTCGGGGCGCTGGTCCTTGTCGCCCAGCTGCTCGAACCAGCCCCAGTACTGCTCGGCGGCCTTGAAGTAGTAGGCCTCGTCGCGCATGACGCCGAGGTTGCGCTGGGCCGCGCCCAGCACGCCAAGGGTGAGCAGGAACAGGAGCACCGCGGTGATGCGGTCACGCGCGTCCACCTGGCGGCTCATTTGTGCGCCTCCGCGGAGAAGCAAAAGGTACGCGCGAAGGCGTGGGGCGTGGTGATCTCGAAGCTCACCGCGTGGGTCTGCCCGGCGGTCTGGCTGGTGTCCACGGCGGTGCGGTGCCAGGGCCAGCCGTTTTCGTGCTTCACCATGCCGGCCACGCGCTGGCCCACCAACACCTTGAGGGTCACCGGCGCGTCGTTGCGCTTGCGGTTCTCGAAGTCGTCGATGCCGGTGTAGAGCACCACGCTGCGCCCCAGCGGCACGGCCGGGAAGGTGATGCGCATCACCTGGCCGTCCACGGCGTGGGCGTAGATGCAGCGGTACGGCTGGTGGCCCACCTCGGCCAGGTGCGGGCCGACCCAGTTCCACCCGTGGGGCTGGCAGGTGAAGCGCTTGCCCTGCAACTCGCAGCGCGTGACCTCGCGGCCGGCGCGCTCCACCTGGGCCTCGAGCACGCGGGCGGTGAAGTCGTAGGTCACCGCCCGGGCCGGCTTCTCGAACAGGTCCAGCCGCACGCCGCCATGCTCCGATGTCCAGGCGGGCGAGAGGCCGCGGAGCCACGGGTGGTCCGCGCCCCGGGTGCTCACGAGCCAGACCCGGCCATGGCGCGCCACGTCGGACAGCGCCACCGTCTCCATGGTGAGGTAGGGGCCGAAGTGCAGCCGCCCCAGCGGGGAGATCCAGTGCGGCGCGAACAGCACCGGCTCGCCTTGCTTGTGCAGCGGCTTCACCTCGGCGGCGGCGGCTGCCCAGTCCTGGTCGGTGGGGGCGGCCCAGTGCTGGGTCAGGGCGGCCAGGCTCTCCCAGGCCACCAGCAGCAGCAGGGCGGCCACCAGCGCCCAGCCCACCTTGCCAGGCGGCGGCAGGGGGCGGGGCAGCGCCTTTGAGCTGGGCGTATCATCCAGCAGCATCTCCTGCCCGGCGTTGCGGTTGACGTCCATCACCGCGTCGCCCAGGTCCACGAACGGGCCGCCTTGCCCGCGGCCCATCAGCGCACCACCTTCGCGTCGAAGCAGTAGTGGCGGCCGCCGGAGCGCGGCGTGGTGATGGAGAAGGAGAGGTCGACTTTCTGGCCGGAGAGGCTCGACGTATCCACCCTCCACCCGGCCCAGCCGGAGATGTTCTGCCGCACCTGGGTCGAGATCAGCGTGCCATCTGCGCGGATCTCCATGGTGACGGGAGCGCCGTCGGGGAACCCGGTCACGCCGCCGTCTGAGATGCCGTGGTGGCCGTCGATGTGGCTGCCGAGCACCACGCCGGGGAAGGTGGCCACCAGGGGGCCGTCCTCCAGGGGGTGGGCCCAGATGCAGGGGGTCAGCCCGCCGCCGAACTTCACCGCCCCGTTGCCCACGTAGTTCCACCCCTTGTCGGAGCAGAACCAGCCCCGGCCGTAGGCGGTGCGCTTGTACTGGTCGCACGGGCGATCGCCGAGGGTCACCTTCGCCTTGCCCAGCAACCGCGCCACCGATCCGGTGGGCACCTCGGCCTCGGCGCCGCGGGTCCACCGGTAGGCCATCCAGCCCGCCGCGGCCAGGACAAGCGCCAGGGCGACCCAGCCGGCGATGGCGTGGCCCGTGCGGGAGACGGGGTAGAGCCGGGCGGCGGCCCGGGCCGCGAGCGCTGGCCGCCGGCGCGCCAGCAGCAGCAGGGCCACCGCGGCCAGGCCGAACAGGGTGGCCAGGGTGCCGAGCCAGTCGGGGGCCCGCATGACGTAGTCGAAGACGAGCTCGCCGTCGCTGACGGGGACCTCCATCAGCATGGGCGCGGCGTTGCCGTAGGCCGGCGCCTCGGTGATGGGCACCTCCTCGCCGTCCAGGCGCGCGCGCCAGCGCGGGTAGTTGGACACGTGCACCTTGAGCCGCGAGCCCGACGCGGTGCCCGTGAGCTTGAGCCGGATCTCCTCCTCGCCGAACTCCAGCACCTCCACCTTGCCCGCGCCGGTGAGGGTGTAGCGCTCCGGGCGGTAATCCCTGAACCGGCCGACCCACACCTGGCCGAAGCGCTTCTCCTCCACCACGTCCTCGCGGTACAGCGGCCCGAGGCCCACCACGTACTTCACCGACAGGGCGCGGTACAGCTCGCGCTCGGTGGTCTCGGTGTTGTGCTTGAACAGCTTGGCCGGGGTGTAGCCCACCTTGTAGTAGGGCGTGTGGTTGTAGGCCGGCGCGCCCATCATCATGTGGTTGTGGCGGTCCAGCTCGTAGGAGATGCGGTAGAACTCCTTGCTCTGCTGGCGCTGCGCCAGGGACCAGGCGAGGAACGCCTTGTAATCCTCCCAGTAGTACACTGAGCTCTTGAGGGTCAGCCCCCCGATGGTGCGCACATAGCGCTGTCGCATGTCGGCCAGCGCCGGGCGAACGAAGGGCGCCAGCACCGCGCAGACCAACACCAGCAGCGCGGTGGCGCGCCATGCGGGCGTGGCCCCCGCCTGATCGCGCTGCCTGCGCCGGGCCGCGGCCACGCGCACCGCCAGCTCGGCCACCGTGAGCCCGGCCAGCAGGTAGAGGCACGCCTTGGCAGGGATGATCAGGCGCTGGTACTGGATCTTGGCGAACGCCTTGCTCAGCGCCACGAAGCTCAGCTCCTCGAACGCAGTGGAGGTGGAGATGAGCAGCAGGACCGCGGCCAGGAGCACCAGGAAGATGGGCGCCGACCGCCGCTGGGCGATGGCCAGGGCGGCGCCGGCGATGCCCATGGCCACCACGAGCGGCCAGTTGTTGGCGAAGACGGTGCCGTCCAGCAGCCCGTGGACCGTGGCGTCGAAAGAGCGCCACAGGTCGCCGATGTTGGTGGTCCAGCCCGAGCGGGCCAGCATGGGCAGCAGGTAGAAGCCGGCCAGCGCCGCGCCGAGCAGGCAGACGCCGGCCGCGCGCCACACCTCCCGGCCCACGGGGCGGCCGTCAGCCAGCCAGCGCGTGGCCAGCAGCAGGGGCAGGGCCATGCCGAGCAGCATCACGTTCATCTGGTGGCTCAGCAGCGCCGCCGCCAGCAGCAGGCCAGCGCTGGCATAGTCCCGGCGGCTGCCCCGCTCCCAGACCTGGATCAGCGCGCCCAGGGCCAGCAGCAGGAACCCCATGGCCAGGATCTGGACCCACACCGCCCAGTCCACGGTGTAGGACCAGCCGCCCTCGCGGTAGTCGCCCATGTCGAGCACCCACAGCGCGGCGGCCACCACCCCCGCGGCCGGGCTGATGATGCGGCGGCCGAACGAGTAGATGGCGTAGGCCGCGAAGGCGAACACGCCGGCGAAGGCGATGCCGTAGGTGGCCTCCCAGGAGAGCAGGCCGAGAGTGGCGGCGCGGAAGACGGCGACCCACATGTCCGAGCCGATGGGGTAGAGCTCCTCGGCGGGGTAGCCGAAGAACCAGAACGAGCTCCAGCCGCGCAGGCGCCCCTGCAGCAGCATCTCCTCCCAGAAGTGCCACGCCTTGTACAGGTGCACCGGGTGGTCATGGCTCAGCGGCATCTGCCCCAGCAGCAGCGGCGCCATGACGCCCAGGGCCAGCAGCACGACCGCCAGGGGAGGCCAGAGCCCGCGACCCAGCGCGTCCAGGTCCAGCTCCCGCCCGCGCACGGTGGCCGTACCCCCGAGGAAGGGGTAGCTCCGGGCCGCAGTGGAGAGCAGCATGGCCAGGGCCACCAGCCCGCAGGTGGAGCCGAGCATCTGCCACGCCATGACGTCCGAGCGGTGAGCCACCACGGTGACGGCGGCGAGGGGCAGCACGAGCAGGAGGTTCCCTGCGGTTTTGAGCCTGGATAAGGGCATCGGCAGTGGGCCCTAAATTTCCGTACTACGGGTACCGTGTCAACTCCCAACTGCCGAGTACCGACTCCGGCTCCATGCGCCAGCCATCCGAAAAATGTCAAGTGGTGGGGTCTGACCCCCACACTTGACATTTATTCAGGCGGCTTGCTGTCCTCTCCGCGGCGGGCCAGCCAGTTCAGCAGCGGCCAGGTCACGGCCGCCAGCAGCACCGAGTATCCGAAGGTGATCACCGACACGCCGAAGCCCGAGGTGACCGCCTGGCTGCGGGTGAGCCCCACCATGACGAAGCCGAAGGTCCAGCCCGCCTCCAGGGTGCCGAAGGAGCCGATGCCGCCGATGGGCAGGAAGCCGGACACCACGCCGCCGGTGGCGCCGAGCACCGTCTGGCTCACGTTCACCGGCATGCCGAAGGCGTGCAGCAGCACGCCGAAGATGGCGTACATCACCACCCAGTTGGCCAGGGACGCCAGGGTGGCGAGCCACACCACGCCGGGCCGCACCGAGGTGAATGAGTCCACCGCCTGCTCCACGTTGGCCCACAGCCGCGCCACGGTGGGCTTCTTCTGCAGCCCGAGCAGCTCCAGCAGTCGGTTGCCGATGTTGAACATCAGCGAGAAGAAGCGCCGCAGCAGCAGCACGATGACCAGCACCACCGCCGACGCCGCGCCGGCGAGCATCAGGCCAGACGTGCGATCTCCGGCGTACACCCCCTCGGCCGAGGCGAGGTCCGCTGCCAGCGCCAGGCAGAAGATCACCAGCACGCACAGCATGTCGAGGATCCGCACCAGCACCAGGTTCAGCAGGCTCTCCCCCAGGCCGGCCGCGCCGGCGCGCCGGATCAGGAAGGCCCAGGAGATGTCCCCCGTTCGCAGGGGCAGCAGCCGCAGGAAGAAGTTGTGCAGCGCGGAGATGCAGAACATGGAGAGCCACGGCGTCTTCGGCGCCAGCAGCTTGAAGCGCACGGTCCGGGCGGCGTAGAGCAGCACCCACAGGGCGAGCCCGACCAGGCACAGGTCGAGGCGGGTCTCCTGCACCATGTGCCTGAGCTGCTCCGGCTCGACGAAGCCCGCCAGGAACCAAACCAGCGCCGCGGTGATGACGAGCCCCACCACCGCCTTGAGCAACATCCTGCGCGGGCGCCGGGGGGCGTCGTGGTCACCCTGATCTTGCTGCTCTGTCACGTCTCTCGCTGGTCGTCGGGCGGGGGGCTGGCGTCGGCGCCGGCGTCTCCATCCGGATCACGCCGGTCGTACTCCAGCCGGCGCAGGCGGATGATGGCGTCCTCCAGCAGCTTGCGGTTGGCGCCCACCAGGTCGGCGAGCAGCCCCACCATCAGCACGATGAAGGCCGAGATGATCAGGATGGCGGCCAGGATCAGCGACTGCACATGGCCGGTGCGGTCCTCGGTGAAGTGGTAGAAGAGGAACCTCACCCCGAGGCCGGTGCCCGCCAGGAAGAGCACCGAGAAGATGTACAGGAAGGTCTGCAGCGGCCTGTACATGGTGTAGATGCGCATGATGGTGGACGCCGACCGCCGCAGGTACTCCGGCACGTTGCGGAACAGCCGCGACTCACGGGTCTTGGCGTTGGTGCGGATCGGCACCGCCTCCACGGCCATGCGCGCTTGCCCGGCCTGGATCAGCGTCTCGAGGGTGTAGGTGAACTCGGAGGTGACGAACATGCGCAGGGCCGCCTCGCGGCTCACCGCCCTGAAGCCGCTGGTGGCGTCCGGGATGCGGGTGTTGGAGGCCAGGCGCACCACCCACGAGCCGATCTTCTGCAGCCGCTTCTTGGCCGCCGAGAAGTGGGGCACGGTCATCACCTGGCGGTCGCCCACCACCAGGTCGGCGTTGCCATCGAGGATCGGGCCGATCAGCTTGGGGATGTCAGCGCCGCAGTACTGGTTGTCCGCGTCGGTGTTGACGATGATGTCCGCGCCCAGGCGCAGGCAGGCGTCCACCCCCGCCATGAACCCCTTGGCCAGCCCGCGGTTCTTGGGGAACCGCACGATGTGATGCACCCCGAGCTTCCGCGCCACCTCGCTGGTGCCGTCGGTGGAGCCGTCGTCGATGATCAGGTACTCGATCTCGTCGACGCCCTCGATCTCCCGCGGCAGGTCCGCCACGGTCTCGCCGAGGGTCTCCCGCTCATTGAGGCAGGGAATTTGAATGATCAGCTTCACCGAACCCACCAGCTCCCCTTGAGCCTCAAGCGCTCAACCTGAAGCCTGACGCCTGAAGCCTGAAGCCGAGGCGCGCAGCGCCTCACAGGACCTTCGCGTCCTCGATGATCACGTCCGACTGCGGCACGTCCTTGGGGAAGGGACCCCTGGATCCGGTGGGCAGGCCCTTGACCTTGTTCACCACGTCCATGCCCTCGATCACCTTGCCGAACACGCAGTAGCCCCAGCCGCGCATGGTCTTGTCCTTGTGGTTGAGGAACTCGTTGTCCGCCACGTTGACGAAGAACTGCGCTGCGGCGCTGTGGGGATCCGGCGTGCGGGCCATGGCCACGGTGCCGGTGACGTTCTTCAACCCGTTGAACGCCTCGTTCTCCACGTTGTTGGGGGTCGGCTTCTTGTTGAACTTCACGTCGAAGCCGCCGCCCTGGACCATGAAGCCGTCGATGACGCGGTGGAAGATGGTGCCCGAGTAGTGCCCCGCCTTGACGTAGGCGATGAAGTTGTCGACGGTCTTGGGCGCCTTGTCCGGGAAGAGCTCGATCTTGAACACGCCCATGTTGGTCTTGATCTGGACCACCGGGTTCTTGCCCTCCACCGGCTTGGCCGCGGTCTCGGCGGGGGCCTTCTCCTCGGCGCCGGCAGCCTTGGCGGGCTCCGGGTCAGCCTTGGCGGCCACCTCGCCCTGGCCCGAACCCGACGGCTCGGGGGCCTTGTTGTTCTTGGTGCACGCGGGCAGCGCCAGCAGCCCGGCGGTGAGGATCAGCGCAGCAAACAGACGCATCTTCACGACAAACCTCCTTGAGGATCCAGATCCGGGACGTCTGGCGCCCCTGATTGATGAGTTACTTGATGATGACAACGTTGGGGCTGCGGGACGAGCCGTTTGAGGCTGACCGGCGCCCACGAGGATCCAGGGCCTCGACGTAGTAGTGCAGGTAGCGGCCCTTGGTGGCCGCGGGCGGGATGTTGGCGCGGAACACGCCCTTGGTCTTACGCATGGGCAGCCGCTTGAACTCCACCTTGCCCTGGGACCGGTAGAACAGGAACACCTTGTGGGCCTGGATGTCGATACCAGCCTGGGCCTTGAGCGGCACCGGGAAGCCGCGCTTGGCGGAGTCCACCGGCACATGGATCAGGCCCAGGGCCGCGGGCTTCGGCTTCTTGTCGCCCGACTCCAGCTGCCCCTCCTCGGTGCCGAGGATGATGGTCGGCGGGTTGCCCACCACCTTCCTGGCCTCCTTGGCCTTCTTGAACATCTGCACCAGCTGCGGCGTGGCCAGCTCCTTGGGCACCTCGGACTTGGGGTTCAGCCGCAGGGCGGCCACGAAGAAGTGCAGCCCGCGGTACAGGTCGTTGAATCCGCTGATGGCCGTGATGCCGGCCAGCAGGTTGGTGCGCGCCATCTGCGGCTTGAGCGCCAGGCCCTGCTTGTTGGCCAGCTCCAGCGCCTGCTCCAGCTTGCGCTGGGCGTTGCGGTAGCTGTACGAGGCGAACGCCTGCTCCGCCTCCTGGTTGAGCTGGTCGATGGGCGCGAACCTGGGATCCGGCGCCTCGGGAGTGGCAGCCTCTGCAGGCGCCTGGGCGCTCGCTGGCGCAGCCAGGCACAGGCACGCTGACAGGGCCAGCGCGGCCAGGACGGTGTGGGTACTGGGGACTCGGCCCATGGGACTCCTCCTGCCGGTAGCAGAGCGCAGGCTACCGCGACCCGCAACCACGCGCAACAGGAGATGTTGCCGGAAAACCCCAATTAATTGACAGATCTGAAGCGCCGGGGCGACAATGTATTTCCGGGAAAACAGGGAGATCGGTCCGTGGCGCAACTCCTCCACCCCAAAAAAGAATCCATCTTCGATGACGATCAGCTCACCGCCGAAGATGAGATCCAGATCCGCAACGACCTGGGCAAGCTCTCCATCGCCATGATCAAGGCGATCCTCCAGGCGTCGTTCTACAAGACCGACCACAAGCTGACCCACGCCGCCGTGGATGACTTCTTCACCGCCCTGGAGCCGGTCCAGGACCTGTTCCTGGAGCTGACCTACATGTCCAGCTCCGACGAGCTGAAGCCGGACTTCACCATCGAGGGGTTGATGGTGGAGCCGGTGAACCTCACCGCCTGCGTCAAGACGGTGCTGCGGGACGAGTTCCTCGGCAAGCTGCGCGACTTCTTCGCCTGGAACAAGCTGGTCAGCTTCTCCATCAAGCGCGAGATGACCCGGGACGAGTTCCTCAGGTTCCTCAAGCTGACCCGCCGCAAGCTCGGGGAGAAGGGCGAGGGCCCGGCGAGCTGGGACGAGCTGGAAGGTACGCCCCTGGAGGCCGAGGGCCACCGCCTCTCCGACGTGCTGGTGGAGAGCGGGCTGTTCACCATCTCCGCCACCTGCCGGGACGAGATCGTCTTCGTGGATCGCATGCTGCCCTGGCGCGTCAAGCTCGCCCTGGGCCGGCTGATGAAGAACCTCAAGGACATCCCGATCTACGCCCGGGCGACGCGCAAGGAGCTGCAGGAGATCAAGGCCCTGCTGCTGCAGGAGATCATCCGCCCCCTGCGCGGCCGGGCCCTGCTGATGGAGTTCCTGTTCAACTGCGATCTGGTGGCCCAGGCCGGGGCCGACGACCTGCAGGGGCTGGATATCGAGGAGGAGGTGCTGGCGGTGCTGGTGCGGCCCCAGCTCCTGTCGGTCTCCAACTGCTTCCTGGCCGAGCTGGAGCGGCTGGTCCACGACATGGAGAAGAACCTCGAGCGGCTGACCAAGGGCAAGGGCCTGCTGCACAAGTGCTCCGTCCCCCTGTCGGACATGCTCGACGACGAGACCATGCAGGTCTTCCGTCGCGCGGCCAAGGGCGGGTTCATGAAGTCGCAGGACCTGCCGGCCAACGTCCAGGACCACCTCGAGCTGGAGAAGGAGGTGGACAAGTTCCTCGAGGACCCGGACACCACCGTGGCGCTGATGGAGTCGGTCAAGGACATGGACGGCTTCCGCAAGCACGCCTCCAACACGGCGCTGATGGTGGGGGAGCTGATCCGCCGCGGTGAGTACGAGTGGGCCCGCAAGCTGGTGGACCTGATAACGTACCTGGCAGACGCGTCCGCCGAGGTGCAGGCCAAGGTGCGCGTGCTGGCCCGGGATGTCCTCGACTCCATGGCCACCAAGGACAACTTCGAGCGCATGATCTCGGCGCTGCCCGACCTGCGACCCCGGGCCCAGGACCATGTGTTCCACCTGTGCAAGACCTTCCGGGGCCGGGCCGTGCCCGTGCTGGTGGGCGAGCTGCGCGGCGAGCTGGACGACAGCCTTCGGGCCAGCATCCGCACCGTGCTGGAGCAGATGGGCGAGGACGGGGCGGTGCGCGACTTTCTGCGCCACGGCCTGGAGCGCCCCAAGCAGCGCAAGGTCTTCTACCGCGACCTGCTGTTGATCCTGGGGGCGCTGCAGGACGAGGGGACCTACCAGCTGGCCAACACCTACCTCGGCGACGAGGAGTCACAGGTGCGCCAGGCGGCCTTCACGGCGGTGACGCGCATCGGCAACAAGAAGGCCGAGCGAGACCTGGTGCGCGGGCTGGCCGATCCCGACCTGGGGGTGCGGCGGGCGGTGGTGCTGCACCTCGGCGAGATCGGCAGCCAGTCTGCCGAATACCGGGAGTTCCTCACCCGCCTCTTCTCCGGGGCGCTGAGCCCCGGCTGGTGGTCGGAGCTGATGGCGGTGATCCAGCGCGAGTATGACAAGGTGCAGCTGGCCAACCACCTGCTGCTCAACAGCGGCGCGTCCGCCCTGGCGCACCTGCTCGACAGCGGGGTGATGACCATGGCCGAGGTGGAAGGGCGGCTGTGCAAGATGATGAACATGACCACGCGCTACCAGCTGTTCGGCGGCGGCGAGGATGTGGTGCGCGAGCGCGCGCGGCTGTGCAAGACCATCATCGGCATCCTGCGCGAGCGGGGCACGGCCGAGTGCCTGCCGGCCCTGCGCCAGGCGCGGGACTCCGCCTCTCAGGACATCCACCACCTGGCCAAGGCGACCCTGCGCACGGTGATGGAGCGGGAGAACCTGGAGGAGTTCGTGCCGTGGCAGGAGCGCGCCCTCGACTGGCTCAAGGTCTTCCTCGGGCTCAAGAAGGAGCGCCGGCCCGAGCCCGGCGAGGGCGAAGACGAGAAGGAGTAGGGTCGGCGCCGCGACCTACTGGTCCACCTTGACCACCCACCCCATGGTCTTGGCGCTGCCGCCGCTGCCGCTGCGCCGCCGCCCGACCATCCAGACCTCCGCGTAGCCGTCGCCGGCGATGTCGAAGATCCGGTTGGTGGTGCCGTAGGCCGAGCCGGACTGGATGGCGGTGGGACCGAACCAGCGGTTCTGGCCGATGTTGTAGTTCACCAGGCTCACCTGATAAGTGCCGCCCGAGCCGTAGGAGCCCGTGGCCAGGGTGACCAGCTTCTCCTTGGCGTCGCCGAACACCGCGGTGATGTCGTGGTAGCTCTGGTAGGAGAACTTGTTGGTCAGGCGTGACCACTTCTTGCCGTCGTAGCGCAGGATCCAGCCGGACGAGCCCACCACCCACACGTCCGTCGCGCTCACGGCGAATACATCGCGGAACTCGGTGCCCGAGTTGGAGCAGGGCGTCCCGCCGCTGTCGTTGCATCCGTGGGGCGCGTTGCGGGTCCAGCCGTTGCCGGAGCCGGCGTTGTAGTAGATGTTGTCGCTGGCGTTGCTGCCGATCTGCGCTGCCCACAGCGGGCCGACGGCGCTGCCCTTGAGCGTGCCCCAGACCTTGCCCACGTAAGCCCAGCTCGGCACGCCGCTGGCCTTGGCGCAGGTCACCGTGCCGGTGGCCATGCTGGCGCCCTCGCAGCGCGTGATGCCGGCCGTACCGCCGCTGTTGCCCGTCTGCTGGCCCACCAGGTAGTAGACCTCCTTGCCCGACAGGCCCGCGCCCCAGACATGGTAGCGGGTGTGGTTGCCGTGGGCCGTCTTGAGGGAGGCGGCCGACGCCCACCCGCCGGAGGGCTTGAAGGTGTAGTAGTTGCCGCTGTCCCCCACCGCCAGGTTTCGATGAATTCCGCGGAACCGCGCGCCGGTGGTCATCTTGCTCACGGCGGTGCTGCCCACGGTGGTGACGTCCACCAGCACGCCGTCGTCGTTGTTGTAGCTCTTGCGCCAGTAGCCGGCGGCCCAGAACGCCTTGGAGTTGGGCACGTTGGCGACGGAAAGAAGCTGGGTGGAGCTGGTGGTGGAGGTGGCGCCGATGTTGTGGGACGTCAGCGCGCGGCACTTGTTGGCGGCGCACATCTTGACCTTGCCGCCTCCGGAGCAGAACTTGCCGCTGACGAAGGTGTAGGCGCTGGTGGAGAGCTTGCTGATGCACTCCTGGCAGCTGTTGCTCGGGTTCACCTTGCCCTCGCCCACGCAGGCGCCGCCGATGAGGCAGCCTGTGGCCAGGCTGTGGATGCACTTGCCGGCCTTGCACACGTCCGTGGTGCAGCCGAGGTTGTCCCCGGCGCACTGGGTGCCGTCCTTGACGTTGCTCCAGGCCGACTGGCTCTTGCTCACGTCGCACTGCTGGCAGGTGTTGGCGGAGTTGAGGTTCTTGTTGGAGAAGCACTTGCCGCCGATGAGGCAGGTGGTGGAGGTGACCTTGTGCACGCACTTGCCGGCCTGGCAGGCGTCCACGGTGCACCACAGGTTGTCGCTGGTGCAGCCGAGCCCGTTGGCCCGGGGGGTCCATTTGCTCACCGAGCTGGACGGGGCGCAGATCTCGCACGGGTTGGATGGGTTCTTGTCGTTGGTCTTGTAGCACTTGCCGCCGATGAGGCACACGCCCGGCACCAGGGTGTTGGTGCACTTCTTGGCCGGCGTGCAGACGTCGATGGTGCAGATGATCTTGTCGTTGCAGTCGACGTTCTTGGTGCACTGCCAGGCCACCGTGTCGGGCGGGATGTACTGGTCGGGCGGCGGCTTCAGGTCGGGCGGCGGCTTCAGATCGGGCCACTGCTTGGTGTCGGGCCACGGCTTCTTGTCCGGCGGGGTGCTCTTGTCCTTCTTGACGGGGCCCTTGTCCTTCTTGACGGTGCCCTTGTCCTTCTTGACGGTGCCCTTGTCCTTCTTGGGCTTGCCCTTGTCCTTCTTGGGCTTGCCCTTGTCCTTCTTCGTCCCGCCGGCGTCCTTGCCCATCTTGCCGTCCTTCCGGACCGGGCCATCGGGCAGGGCTCCGCCGATGTCGGTATAGGTCGGGTTCTGTTGGGTGCAGCCGGATGTCATGACGAAAGTCAGGGCGGCGACCCAGATCAGCGAACGGCTCATGGGGTACCTCGTTGTAGGTGGGCTAATGCATTCATTATTTACGTTATTAAGCATACACAATATCCGAGCGGCTCTCCATTTGTAGTGGGGCCCCTGGAGCGCGCGGTCCCGGACCGTGCGTGGCACAGCGCGTGCAACTTGCCTTACAATGTACGAATCTGGGCAAGGAGGGTCGATGCGGCTGCAGGGGACGAAGCTCACAAGATTCCTGGGGATCCTCGTGGTCCTCGCCCTGCCGGCTTGCGATGGTGGGACCATCATGCCCCAGCAGTGCGCTGGACCTGGGGACTGTCCCCCCGGGTTCTCCTGCAGCGCCGGGACCTGCCAGCCGGTGACCGAGGCGGCGCCCCACGCCTGGGACCTGGGCGCCGGGGACTGGCCCACGCTCAACGACTCGGGCCTGTGCCAGAACGGCGGCGTGGCGTGCGGCAAGGCGTGCTGCGCCAAGGGCGAGGTCTGCCTGTTCGGCGCGTGCACGGGCAAGCAGCCGCCCTGCAGCTCGGACAAGGACTGCATCAACGACACCTACTGCCACAAGGGGCAGTGTGTGCCCTGGGGCTTCGGCCCGCGCGGCGCCTACAACAAGAACTGCACCAAGCTGGTGCCGGTGGGGCAGTTTTCGCCCACCCGCCAGTGCGCCTGGACCGCTCCGCCGGCAGGGGACAAGTACTCGACCCACAAGAACGTGCTCGGCACCCCGGTGGTGGTGGACTTCGACTTCGACGCCTCGGCCAAGGTGCGCAAGCCGTCCATCGTGTTCGTCTCGTACCACGGCGAGGACGGCGGCTCGCCGGCGTCGGCCTGCGCCAGCGGCTACTACGGCGTCATCCGGGTCATCGACGGCGCCACCTGCAAGCAGCAGTTCAACCTCGACATGGCCAAGGTGCGCGCCTCGAGCCCGCTGGCGGTGGCCGACATCGACCTGGACGGCAGGGCCGACGTGGTGGCCGAGCGCTGCGGCGGCGGGCTGGTGGCGTTCAAGTACGACGCCATCACCAAGGGCTTCAAGCTGCTCTGGACCTCCTCGCCAGCGACCACCGGCGGCACCTCGGGGGGCTGGGACGGGCCGTCGATCTATGACCTGAACGACGACGGCAAGCCGGAGATTCTGATGGGCGGCACGGTGTGGAGCAACACCGGCAAGCTGGTGGACGGCGCCCTCGGCATGCTGACCTACAGCGCAGGGTTCATCCCGGTGGCCGCGGACCTGGACGGCGACAAGCTGGTGGAGCTGGTCAACGGCGCCTCGGTCTGGCAGTTCAAGGGCAACAAGTGGGCGCTCAAGAACACCAGCGCCAAGGTCACGGCAGGGCATGTGGCGGTGGCCGACCTCGGGACCTACGGCGCGGTGGCGGCCCAGGACAACCGGGGCAAGCTGGACGGGGTGGCCGAGATCGTCGTTGTGTCCTCGGGGTATGTGCGGGCGCAGACCATGGCGGGCCGGGTCATCTTCGGGCCGGTGGCCATCCCGGCGGGGGGGACCGGCGGGCCGCCCACGGTGGCAGACTTCGACAATGACGGCCGGGCCGAGATCGCCGCGGCGGGCAAGGACAGCTACTCGGTGTTCGACCCCGACTGCGGCGCCAAGGCCGCCAAGGGATCGTGCAACTCGCTGTCCAAGACCGGCGTGCTCTGGACGCGCGTCTCCCAGGACCACAGCTCCAGCGTCACCGGCTCGTCGGTGTTCGACTTCGAGGGGGACGGCGCCGCCGAGGCGGTCTACGCCGACGAGTGCTTCACGCGGGTCTACGACGGCAAGACAGGCGAGGTGCTCTACTCCCAGTGGCGCACCTCGTGCACCTGGTACGAAAACCCCATCGTCGCGGACGTGGACGGGGACTTCAACTCGGAGCTTGTGGTGCCGTCCAACACCAACTGCGTCATCGACGCGGCGTGCAAGGCGAACAAGAACCACCACAAGCACCCCACCAGCGGGCTGACCCTGGACCCGATGTTCAAGGGGCTGCGGTGCAAGAAGACCGCCGACTGCCCGGGCGGCACGTGCAACAGCGGCTACTGCCGGTGCACCACCAACGCCCAGTGCGGCACCGGCGGCGGCTTCGTCTGCGCGCCGGCGGTGACCGGCACCCCCGGCGCGGGCAGCGTGTGCCGGGCGGCGTTCATGGGGGACGTGGGCGGCATCCTGGTCTACCGCGACGTGCTGGATCGCTGGGTCAACTCGCGGCCCATCTGGAACCAGCACGCCTACTCGGTGAGCAACGTCAACGACATGGGCAAGGTGCCCAGGACATCGACCTGGGTGCAGAACTGGAAGATCAAGAGCCTGAACAACTTCCGCCAGAACAAGCAGGGCAGCCTCGACCCCACCAGCAGCCCCGACCTCACCGCCGGGCCGAAGAAGGGCAAGCCCGGGACCGAGCCGAAGCACAGCTTCCCGTGCGACAAGAACGGCACGCTGACCCTGAAGATCAACCTGTGCAACCGCGGCACCCAGCCCGTGGCCGCGGGGGTGCCGGTGACCTTTTACAACGGCCCGCCGGCGGCCAAGCAGCCCATCTGCACGGCCTACAGCAAGGGCCAGATCAACGCCGGCCAGTGCGAGCTGGTCTCCTGCACCTGGAAAGGCGCGCCGGTGAGCAAGACCACCGACGTGTACATCGTCGCCGACGACCCCGGAACAGGCATCGGCTCCACCACCGAGTGCTCCGAGGAGAACAACAAGGCCCTCATCAAGGGTGTCAGGTGCTCCTCGGTGGGCTAATAAAATGTCAAGTAGGGGGGTCAGACCCCACCACATGACATTTAATTGGCACTTGACCGCTTAGGACGTGCAGCGCCCCTCCGGGGGAGCGCCCCGTGCTCGCCTCCTGCGGAGTCTCCGCGATGAAGCGGGGCGCTTATTGCTTGGGGAGCGTGGCCACGAACATGTCGAAGATGCCGGGGCTCTTCAGGCTGGTCGTTCCGAAGGACGCGGTGCCGTGGAAGTCGCCGGCGATGTAGATGGTGCCGGTGGGTGACAGGGTGATGGCCTGGCCCCGGTCGTGCTGGGTGCCGCCCGCTCTGGCCGCCCACTTGAACTTGCCCGCCTTGTCGACCTTGGCCACGAAGATGTCCATGCCGCCGGCGCTGGTGAGCGGGATCCAGCCGAAGGTGGCGGCCCCGGTGAACTTGCCAACCACGTGGCAATCTCCTGCGCTGTCGCAGGCCACGCCGCGGCCCTCCTCGTCGGCGCCGGCGCTGCCCGCGCTCACGGCCCAGGTGAACTTTCCGCTGCTGTCCACCCGGGCGATGTAGATGTCATCCTTGCCCGCGGTGGCGAGCTTGGTGCCGCCGAAGGTTGCGGCCCCGGTGAAGGGGCCGGTGATGGTGGCGTTGCCCGCGCTGTCCACGTCCAGGCCGTACGCCTCGTCGAACTTCTTGCCCCCGCCCGCCACGGCCCACTTGAAGGCGCCGCCGGCGCCGAGGCGGGCCACGTAAGCGTCGCTGACGCCCTTGTGAGGCAGCGCTGTGGCGCCAAAGCTGGCCGCGCCGCCGATGGTGCCGCACACGGTGACCTCCCCGGCGCTGGAGAGCACCACGCGCCGGGCGAAGTCCTCTCCCGCGCCGCCGGCGGCCCGGGCCCACAGCACCTTGCCCGCGCTGTCGAGCCGGGCCACGAAGATATCCATGCCGCCCTTGGAGGTCAGGGTGGTGCTGCCGAGGGTCATGCTGCCCGAGAAGTGGCCGGCGATGGTGATCTTGCCGCTGCTGTCCACCGCCAGGGCTGTGGCGAAGTCGGTGCCGGCGCCGCCGTACTGTTTGGCCCAGGCGTAGCCCCCCGTCGTGGACATCCGGGCCACGAAGATGTCAGCGCTGCCCGAGGCGGTGAACGCGCTGGCGCCGAAGGTCGCCTGGTGGCCGAAGTAGCCCGCCACCACCGGCTGGCCAGCCGCGGCCAGGCCCACGCCGAAGCCCCAGTCCGAGGCCCATGTCGAGCCGCCCGTGGCGACCCACTGGAAGGTCTTGTTGGCGTTGAGCCGGGTGGTGAAGACGTCGGCGTACCCCTTGGCCGTCACGGTGTGGGCGCCGAAGGTGGCGGTGTTGACATAGGTGCCGGTCAGGTAGGCGTTTCCCGCGCTGTCCACCGTGATGGCCAGGGGCAGCTTGGAGCCGTTGCCGGAGGTGCCCGCGGCCCAGTTCCACTTCACGACAGGCGCCGGGGTCGCGTCCGGTGTCACCGCCTGGTCCGGCGGCAGGGCCTTGTCCGGCGGCAGGGCCTGGTCCGGTGGCAGCGCCTGGTCCGGCGCGGCCTGATCAGGCCCGGCCGAGAGGTCCACCAGCGGGGCGAGGTCCGGCGGGGCGGGCAGGTCGGGCGGCCAGCTGTCGGGCAGCAGCGGCAGGTCGAGCTTGCCCTGGTCCGCCGGGTGCTGATCGGGCCCGCCGCGCATGCCGTCGAGGCTCTGATCCGTTGGGCCGCCCTGATCCACCGCGCCCTTGTCCTTCTGGCCCTGGTCCGGCGCGCCGGCGTCCTGCTTGACGGGGCACGGGCTGCCCGCGCACTTGCCCACGCGGCAGAACCCGGACGCGCACTGCTGGTGATAGAAGCACGCATCGCCGGTGCGCCCGTCGCCGCCGGCGCACAGCCCGCCCGCGCAGACCAGGCTCTTGCACGCCCAGCCCCCGGCGCAGCACGCCCCGTTGTCCGCGGGGCCGGGGCTGAGGCAGGTGCCGAGGTGGCAGGCGCCGCCCAGGCACTCGTCGTCCACGGCGCAGCTGGCGCCGCCCGGCTTGCCCACGCCATGCTCGCACTTGCCGTTGACGCACTGGCCGGAGCTGCACTCCTCGGAGTGCAGGCAGCCGCTTCCCGCCGCGCCCACCCCCGGCAGGCACATCCCCTTGGCGCAGACGAAGCTGCGGCACTCGCCGCTCCCTGCGCAGGGCAGGGACGGGCCCGCCGGCGCGTGGGACGCGCACACGCCGCGGTGGCAGATGTTGCTCTCACACTGAGAGGAGTCGGTGCACGGCTCGTTGGCCTTGCGGTCGCCGCTGGACGAGCTGAACAGCTCGCACCCGGCGGCGGCCAGGCAGAGCAGCAGGACCAGGGCGCGCCCGGCGCCCGAGCGCTCAGAAGCAGGAGGCATCGCCACCGGCGCCCCCCCCGTCCTTGCCCGGGCAGCTCCCCCCCGCGCACTTGCCCGCCACGCACGCGCCAGAGACGCACTGCTCGTGGTAGAAGCAGCCCGCGCCCCCCTGCAGCACGCCCGCCACGCAGGTGCTGGCCTTGCAGGTCACGCTGCGGCAGGCCCAGTCCCCCTTGCAGGTGGCCCCGTTGACCAGGGGCCACACCGCCAGGCACGCGCTGGCGTGGCACACCCCTGACGCGCACTCGGCGCCACTGGCGCACTGCTCGCCCCCCGCCTTGCCGCTCTGGGTGGTGCACACCCCGCTGATGCAGACGCCGGTGCTGCACTCCTCGTCGTTGAGGCAGGGGGTGTTGGCCGGGCTCTGGCCGGGCACGCACTTGCCGCCGAGGCAGATGAAGGTGCGGCAGTCGCCGTCCCCGACGCAGGTCTGGCCCGTGGCCAGGGGCTTGGTCGCGGCGCAGATCCCCTTGTGGCAGATGTTGTCGCTGCAGTCGGTGTCCGCGGTGCAGGCGGCGTTGGTGTTCAGGTTCTTGGCGCCGTCCTCTTCACAGCTAAGGAGCAGCGACGCCAGGGCGAAGGCGGCCAGCAGTGGGTGTATTCGCATGTTGCAGGAATTGTCCCGGCCGGCCCGCGAGGGTGTCAAGGACCCCGACTCCCTTGCGCCGTCCCGGATGTGCTGGTAGGAAATCCCCCATGAAGGTCTTCCGATCCAGCCTCGAGGCGCGCGGAGAGCTGAGGTCGCCAGCGGTAACCATCGGCAACTTCGACGGCGTGCACCTGGGCCACCGGGCGCTGTTCGCCCGCACAATAGAGCTGGCCCGGGCGGTGGGCGGCGACGCAGTCGTGCTCACCTTCGACCCCCACCCGGCGCGCTTCTTCAACCGGGAGCTGGCGCCGTACTTGCTCACCCCGGAGCAGCGCAAGCTGGAGCTGATGGAGCAGGCCGGCCTGGACGCGGTGGTGCTCGAGCCCTTTACCGGCGATCTGGCCGGCCACACGCCGCAGCAGTTCGCGAGCGCGGTGCTGGGTGAAAACCTCGGCGCCTCTCACGTGGTGGTGGGCGAGGGGTTCATCTTCGGCAAGAAGCGCGCGGGCAACCTGCAGGCCCTGATCGACCTGGGCGGAGAGCTCGGGTTCGAGGCCCACGGGGTGCGCCCGGTGCGCGCCGAGGGCATCGTGATCTCCTCCACCAAGATCCGAAACTTCCTGCTCACGGGCCGGGTGATGGGCGCGGCCCAGCTGCTCGGCCGGGAGTACATGGTGGAGGGCGAGGTGGTGCAGGGGCGCATGCGGGGCCGGACCATCGGGATCCCCACCGCCAACGTGGCCTCCAGCGCCGAGATCCTGCCCAAGCGAGGCGTCTACGCCGGCCGCGCGCTGCTGCCGGACGGCGGGGTGAAGGAGGCGGTGATCAACATCGGCACCAACCCCACCTTCGAGAAGGCCGCCATCCTCTCGTTCGAGGTGCACATCCTGGACTACTCGGGCGACCTCTACGGCCAGCGCCTCGGCGTACGCTTCACCCGGCGCCTGCGCGACGAGAAGAAGTTCTCCTCCGTGGAGGAGCTGCTCGAGGCCATCGGCGAGGACATTGACCGGGCGAGGGAGATCCTGAATGCTGGCGGGTGATGCCGCCCGGGCCCACCATACGACCGCTGGAGACAGTCACCATCGCCCGCCTCTACATGAAGCAGGGGCTGCTGGACGAGGCGGAGGCGCTCTACCTGCGCCTGCAGGAGCGGCGCCCCGATGACCCGCGCGTGCACGCGGGGCTGGCGGAGGTGCGGAGGCGGCGCGCGGCGGAGCTCGCCGGGCCCGACAGCGATGACTGGATCGTCCTGCGCGCCGACGAGGATGGAATCCGCTGTACCTGGCGTATCACCGAGGCGGGGCGGCAGCGCGCTGCAGCCATGGAGCGCGGCGCGGGCGAGTGCCGGATCACCCTGCGGGTGGCCTGCTTTCCGCGGGACGAGGGCAGCGATGAGCAGGAGATCCAGGTGGGCATGAGCGAGGGGAGCCTGACCCTCCGCCCGCCAGCGGGGGCGCTCTCCATGTCCGCGGCGGCGGGCCTGCTCCTCGCGGAGGATCGGTTCGTGGCCATCGCGCACTGCGCGCCGGTGTCGCTGGAGCTCGAAGGAAAATGAAACCAGACGCCGCCACGCGGGTGGCGGCACAGCTCAGGGAGGAAGCATGAAGCTCGAAGGTACCTATACCGCGCTGGTCACGCCCATGACGGATGGCCGCATCGACACCGAGGCCCTGGCCAGGCTGGTGGATGACCAGATCGAGGCCGGCATCAGCGGCCTCGTCCCCATGGGCACAACCGGCGAGGCGGCCACCCTGAGCGCCGCCGATCGGTTCGACGCCATCAAGACGACCGTGACCGTGGCCAAGGGCCGGGTGCCGGTCATCGCCGGCGCCGGGGCCAATGCCACCGACGCGGCCATCGAAGGGAGCAAGCTGGCGGCGGACGCCGGCGCCGACGCGCTGCTGCATGTCACGCCCTGGTACAACAAGCCGAACCAGACCGGCCTGCTGGCCCACTTCGGCGCCATCGCCGAGGCCACCGACCTGCCCATGGTGCTGTACAACGTCCCGGGCCGCACCTGCTGCGACATGCTGCCCGACACCGTGGCGGCCGCGGCCGCCCTGCCGGGCATCGTGGCCATCAAGGAGGCCACCGGCGACCTGCGGCGGGCAGCCCAGGTCATCAGCGCGGTGCCCGACGGGTTCAGCGTGCTGTCCGGGGACGACTTCACCTGCATGCCCTTCTGCGCGGTGGGCGGCCACGGCGTCATCTCCGTGGTGAGCAACCTGGCGCCCGCCGAGACCTCGCAGATGATCGCCGCCGCGCGGGCGGCCGACCTGGACCGCGCCCGCGAGCTGCACTACAAGCTGATGCCCCTGATGGACCTGCTGTTCGTGGAGAGCAACCCGATCCCGGTGAAGGCCGGGGCCGCCCTGCTCGGGTACGGCGAGAACCAGCTCAACCTGCCGCTGGTTCCCCTGGCGGGCGATGGCCTGCGTGACCTGGAGGCCGCCCTGCGCAAGCTCGGGCGGCTCGGCTCATGATCAACGTCGGCATCCCCGGCGCGGCCGGGCGCATGGGCCGCGAGCTGATCCGGGCCATCGCCGGCGCCGACGACATGGGGCTGGCGGCCGCCACCGAGGCGAGCGGCGCGGACTGCCTCGGCCAGGACGCCGGCACCCTGGCCGGCGTGGCGCCCCTGGGCGTGTCGGTGACCTCGGACAACGGCGCGCTGGCCTGCGGCTCCGACGGCATCATCGACTTCTCCGCGCCCGCCACCCTGGACCAGGTGGCGCCGGTGTGCGCCGAGCGCGGCGTGCCGCTGGTGGTGGGCACCACCGGCCTGGAGGCGGGGCACCTGACCCTGCTGCGCCGGGCGGGCGAGCAGACCGCGGTGGTGTTCGCGCCCAACATGAGCGTCGGGGTCAACCTGCTGTTCCAGCTGGTGGACCAGGCGGCGCGGCTGCTGGGGCCGTCGTACCACGCCGAGGTGGTGGAGGCGCACCACCGGCACAAGAAGGACGCCCCCTCGGGCACAGCGGCCAGGCTGGTGGAGATTCTGCAAGCCGCCCTGGACGCGCCGGACGCCCGCCACGGCCGCGAGGGCATGGTGGGCGAGCGCCCTGACGCCGAGGTCGGCGTGCACGCCGTGCGGGGCGGGGACGTGGTGGGCGAGCACACCGTGATGCTGCTGGGCCAGGGCGAGCGGGTCGAGCTTGTCCACCGGGCCTCCAGCCGCCAGACCTTCGCCCAGGGCGCCCTGCGGGCCCTGCGCTGGGCTTCAACCCGGGACCCCGGCCTGTACGACATGCAGGACGTGCTGGGCCTCAGGTGAGGTGACCGCCCCATGCGCCTGCCCATGACGCCGCTGTTTCGCCAGGAGTGGGAGCGCTGGGACCTGCGTTTCTGCTGCGAAGACTGCGCCCACCTCGACCGCAATGAGCAGACCTGCGCCCACGGCTGGCCCGACGCCGAACACCGCCGCGCGTACTACGAGAGCCCCGCCTGCAAAGAAGTCATCTTCTGCAAAGAGTTCGAACTCATCTAACGCAAACGTAAGCGTGTACCAACAGCGGGGCCCGCGACTAGCCTGGCAAAGCCAGGCGAAAAAACCTGGCAGGCCCAAGGCTCGCAGCACGCAAGCGAGTGCCACCCGGCCCTGGCTTGTGTGCTAACTGTCATCTTCTGCAAAGAGCTCGAGCCGGTCTGAGGCCCTCGCCCAGCGGGGCCGCAACAGCGGGCCCCGCGACTAGCCTGGCGAAGCCAGGCGAAAAACCCTGGCAGGCCCAAGGCTCGCAGCACGCAAGCGAGTGCCACCCGGCCCTGGCTTGTGTGCTAACTGTCATCTTCTGCAAAGAGCTCGAGCCGGTCTGAGGCCCTCGCCCAGCGGGGCCGCAACAGCGGGCCCCGCGACTAGCCTGGCGAAGCCAGGCGAAAAACCGCAAGACCCCCCTGCTTGACCTTTTACTCGGACGCGGGCTTTTCAGCGGGAGCAGGCGCCTTGTCCTTGGCCGACTCCTCCCCCCTGGCCGGCTCCTTGTCCCTGGCGGGCTCCTCCCCCTTGAGCTTCTCCTTGATCACCTCGCGCAGGGCCTTGCGCTCCTCATCGGAGAACCTGTCCTTCACCTCTTTTTTGACCTTCTTGCTCGCCTTCTTCGCCGCGCCCTTGCCGTCCTGCTTCACCTTCACCTTCACCTCGCCCGCCTTCTTCTTCACCTCATCCACCAGCTGCTTGGACTCCTTGCTGCCCGCGATGGCCTTCATATGGCCCCACAGGGTCTTGCTGCCCAGCTGATATGTGGTGGCGGCCCACCAGATGGCCACGCAGATGAGGAAGGTAAATAGGAAACGGATCAGACGGAACATGACTCGCCCCCCGGGGGGTTGAGGCCCGCGGGCCTAGTTGGCCCCGCGCTTGAGGATGACGAACTCCACGCGGCGGTTCTTGGACCACGCCTCGCGGTTGTGGGCCTTGTCGATGGGCTTGGTCTCGCCGTAGCCCACGGCCTTGAGCCGGTCGCCCTCGACGCCCTTCTGAATCAGGTAGTCCCGCACCGCGTTGGCGCGGCCCTGGGTCAGCTTCATGTTGTGCTCATCGTCGTCGCGCTCGTCGGCGTGGCCCTGGATCTCCACCAGCAGGATGGAGGGGCTGTTCTTCATGGTCACCGCCACGGCGTCGAGCACCGGGTACGACTCGGTCTTGATGGTGAACTTGTTGGTCTCGAAGTAGATCTTCTGCAGGATCTCGATGCGG
>CAZEFW010000066.1:0-44741 GCA_964511535.1 uncultured Myxococcales bacterium
GGCGCTCCGTTTCACTATGCTCGTTGGAAGGCGCGCTGGCGTTGCCCTGCCGCGCTGCCCCCCAGGCTAAGTCCCCCTCCCCCCTTTCAAGTCAACCTATGCGGCTCAACGCCGCCGGCGTCGCGTCCGCCGCGCCAGCCCGAGCAGGGCCAGCAGCATGAGCAAGGCGCCGCCGCTCTCCGGACCTGCGGCGGTGCAGTTGCACCCGTCGGGGCAGTCGCAAACATTTTCCGGGCAGCCATCGCCCGCCACGCCCCCCTCCACGCCCGCGTCGCTCGGCTTGGGCGGATCCTGCAGCACCAGCACGCCGTCAGATTTGGTCTCGGCGCTGGTCTTGCCGGTCTTGCTGTTCAGCGCCCGGACCGCGACGAAGTAGCGCTGGCCCACCTCGAGCTTCAGCCCCGAGGCGGAGCCCTCTGTCTTGTTGCCCACCTTGATGAACGCGGGCTTGGTGATGATGGTGCCGAAGGAGGTGACCACCGCGAACTCGTAAGAGTCCGCCTTGGCCACGGAGGCCCAGTTGGCGTACAGGGTGGTGGTCCCCTTCTTGACCGCGTCGATGTCCGCGGTGGCGTCCTTGGCCGGGCCGGTGCCGTCGTTGTCGTACACGTAAGCCGGGGCCGGCACGTACTCCTCGGTCAGGGCGTTGAGGAACCCGTCCTGGCTCGCCACCAGGATCTCATCCTTGCCGTCGCCGTTGGTGTCCCCGAGCACCGACTCGTTGACCGGGGCCTTCATGTCCAACGACCAGGCCACGGTGGGCGCCCCGCCGCACGGCGAGATGGCGTACAGGTAGCCATCGTCGGAGCCGAGCAGCACCTTGGGCTTCCCGTCGCCGGCCAGGTCCGCGTGGGCCGCCGCGCTGGTGAGGTAGCCGGCGAGGGAGCTCGCCTTTACGGTGAGCGTCTTGAGCAGCTTGCCCGTCTTGCCCTCGAGCAGGTCCAGCTCTGACGAGCGCAGGCGCGGCGCCACCAGCCGGACCCCTTCGGTGCCGCCGCACTTGACCGGCGCGGCCAGGGCGGCCTTGTAGTTGGTGGCCGCAGCGGTGGTCCACTTGTTCTTGAAGGTGAGCTGCTTTCCGTCCCAGCTGGGGGACAGGGCGCAGGTGTAGGCGAAGTTTCCGGTGGCCACTGCCTCGAGCTTCTTGTCGCCGTCAAGGTCCAGCAGCATCGGTACGCCGCTGGAGCGGCCGCACAGGTTGGCCGGCCCGTTGTCCTGGATCGACGTCTGCACGTTCTGGGGGTTGAGCACCGTGCCGGTCTTGCCGCTGATCCCGAGCATGGTCTTGCAGGCGATAAGCACCACGTCGAGCACGCCGTCGCCGTCAAGGTCGGCCAGGCTCTGGTGTCCCTCTCCGCAGCCGCCGTAGACATGGCTCACCTCGGCGGGCCAGATCGCCTTGCCGGTCTTGCCGTGCAGGGCGCCGACGTAGACCTTGTTGTCGGTCTTGTTGATGGTGATGTAGATCACGTCGGGCACCTTGTCCCCGCTGACGTCACCCCACAGCAGGCTGCCGCGGATCAGCCGCTGGCTCCAGCTGGCGACGTTGGCCGGGTAGCTCCAGAGCTTGGCGCCGCTGGAGGTGTAGGCCACCACCTGCACGTTGGGCGTCTCCCCCACCAGCACCTCCTTCTTGCCATCGCCGTCCAGGTCGGCCGCCGCCGGCAGGGTGGTGATGGTGTTGACCGCCGGGACGGCCCACTTCAGGGTCGGCTGGGTCACCAGGTTGGCGCCCGTCGGGTCGAGGCAGAGCAGCTTCCCGCGGCTGTCCCGGGTCAGCACCTCTGGCTTGCCATCGCCGTCCAGGTCCGTCACCAGGGGCACCGCCCCCATGTACCCGCCGACGCGGACCCCGTCGCGCTTGTTGGGGCCCGAGCCGAGTGAGTTCGTCGGCGCCAGCGCCTTGCCCAGCGACACCAGGTTCCCGTCGCTGCGGGTGGTCAGGAGCTGCGGGCCTGTGCCCTTCTCGCCGACGTCGGTCGTGGGCTGGAAGCTGAAGATGGCGATGCCGGCCCCGGGGGTGTGGGTGGCGCGCTTGACGGGCGCACCCGCGCCGGAGAAGTCGTAAGCCTCCAGGGTGCTGCCGCTGGCGCTCGTGATGTTCAGCAACAGCTCCTTCTTCTTGTCCAGGTCGGCGTCCCAGGGGATCACCCGGCCGCCCAGGGCCTGGGTCGCCCACCGGTCCCGGTCGAGAGAGAGGGGCGGCGTCACGGTGCCCGAGGCCGGGGCGGTGACGGTGCGCGCCGCGCCCAGGGTCCAGCCGGTCTTGGCCACGGTGCGTACGCTCACGGCGCTGGCGTCCGCCTTGCTCGTCACCAGCTCCGCCCGCCCGTCGCCGTCGAGGTCAGGCAGCCCCACCAGGTACTCCCCGGACACGGTGGCCAGCACCTTGGGCGCGCCCTTGGCCGCGCCATCCAGGATCAGCGTGCGCCAGGTGCCGGTCTCCTGAAACGAGGTGACCACCTCGAGGGTGCCGTCGCCGTTCAGGTCGTGGATCGAGTCCGCGAACAGGCCGTGGCTGTCGCTCGCCTCGTTCTTGGCCTTGCGCTCCCAGCGGGTGACCAGGGTCTTGGTGGTCTTGTCGTAGTCCATGACCCAGACGCGCCTGGATCCGCTGCGGTTGGTGTACATCACCAGCTCGGCGTCCTTGTCTCCGTCGAGGTCCGCGTGCACCACCCAGGCGCCGCCCACCAGCTGCGAGCCGAGGGCCACCTTGAACCGGTGCTTGCCGGTCTTGGCGTCGTAGACATGAACGTTGGTGCCCGCCGGGGAGATGATCTCGGGCGTCTTGTCGCCGTCCACGTCGGCCAGGGCGTCCCACAGGCCGCCGGTGCCGTCACGGTCCGCGGTCTTGTCGGTGTTCTTGGTGTAGCTGAAGGTCCACAGCTTCTTGGCGGAGAGCTTGCTGCTCCCCTTGCAGCCGCCGGTGAAGCTGAACGCCGCCGAGGTGCCCGCCGGGGAGGAGCTGGCGTTCTCTGCCAGGTAGAGGTCGTTGGTCTTCGCGGCGTCTCCGTCGAGGTTGGCCACCAGGGCGGCGCCCACCTGGGCGAAGGTGCCGGCAGGGGCCTCCCAGCAGGCGCCCCCGTCCGAGGGGCTGAAGATGAAGGCCGCGCCCCCCTTGCCCAGCACCAACAGCTCCTTGGCCCCGTCGCCGTTGAAGTCGTACAGGCCCTTGATGTAGGTGAGGCGAAGGATCTTGGTCTGCCAGATGAGCGTATCGTCCGCTTCCTTGGCCACCAGCCGACCGCCAGAGGTGTAGATCACCTCCTTCTTGCCGTCCCCGTCCAGGTCATGGGCCAGGAACTGGGAGGTGGTCAGGGTGCCGCCGATGAAGTAACGCCAGCGCACGGCCGGCTTTGTGATGTCCGCCTTGCCGGACGCCAGCGCGGTCCGCTGTGGGTCTCGGCGCCAGCCCGGCCACTCCCCGGCCGAGGCGGTGTGGGACAGCATGGTAATCGAGAGGGTTACGGCCAGGACGCTTGCGCTGAACCTCATGATTGCTCCTCCCCTGAGATTTGATGAGCACTGGATCATAGCGCCCCTTCACAATGCAGAACAGCGCGAGATGTCGCAGGGCTGGCGGGTTTGGCTTCATTGTTGCGCATGTCCATTTGTGACCCTGACGAGGCAAATCGTTCAAACTCCGCCTCATCTGTTCCACTGGTGAGGAAAATCGCAGGCTCACGCGTAATGAATCCTGTCCTCCCTGGACCGGTGGTCAGGAGGATCACATTGCGTCTTCAACTTCACATTGTCCGAACCCTTCCCCTCACGCTGCTGCTTGCCATGGCCTGCGGAGACGATCCCGAGCTGGAGGTCGCTCCTGACGCCGGCGCATCCCCGCCGACTGCTGACGGGGCGCCTGCCCCGGACAGCGCCCCCGTACCCACGGGGGTGCCGGTGCTCGGGAACGGGGCCCACGTGCTCTCCGCGGTGGTCCAAAAGGAGATCGCCGCCAAGAAGGACGGCCTGAATAGCCCCACCGATCTGGCCATGCATCCGACCCGCAAGGACGAGCTCTGGGTCACCAGCCAGGCGGACGACTCCATGGTGCTGATCTTCAAGGCTGGCCGCAGCGATCGCCAGGTGGGCAAGACCACCGCCGCGTCCGGCAGCCACTTCCTGGCCAACCCCTCGGGGCTGGCCTTCAACCCGAAGACCGGCTTCCTGGCCACCATCCATGAAGAGGACCAGAAAACCCAGGCCACCACGCCGGCCGACTTTATGGGTCCCACCCTGTGGGACTCCAAGCTGACCATCTTCGACGGGGGCCACGGCGGCCACATGGACATGCTGCATAACACTCCCAACGGCATGGGCATCGCGTGGGACAAGGACAACGCCTACTGGGTGTTCGACGGCTACCACTCTTCCATCACGCACTACGACTTCAAGACCCACCACGGTCCGGGCGGCTCCTTCCACGGAGACGGCATCGTGCGACGCTACGTGGAGGGCCAGGTCAAGCGGGTGGCTGGCGTGCCCTCGCACATGGAGGTGGACCGCGCCACAGGCCTGCTCTACGTGGCCGACACGGGCAACAACCGGGTGGCGGTGTTCGACCACCGGGGGGCCACCGAGGGGGGCGCCATCACGCCCAACTATGACGGGAGCAAGCAGGTCAAGATGTCAGGCGGCAGCATCACTACCTTCGTGGACGGCAATGCCGAGGGGATGAAGAGCCCCTCCGGGCTGGCGATCCATGGCGGGATCCTCTACGTGGGCGACAACGAGACCGGGCGCATCCACGCCTTCAGCCTCAAGGACAAGTCACGGCTGGACTACCTCGACACCGGGCTGGCCGCCGGGGCGCTGCGGGGGATCCACCTCGACTCTGACGGCCAGCTCTATTTCGTGGACGCGTCGGCGGGGCGGGTGGTGAGGCTCACGGTGAAGCGCTAGCTAACAACGGCTCAATCCCGGTTCAGCACCAGCAGGTCGCCGGTGGGCGGCGGGCAAGCGTCCCTCTAGGGGCCGTCGGGCGGCGGGGGGGGGGCGTCAGGCAGCGGCGGGGGCGGGCCGTCAGGAGGCGGCGGGGGCAGGCCGTCAGGAGGCGGCGGCGGAAGGCCGTCAGGCAGCGGCGGGGGAAGGCCGTCAGGCAGCGGCGGGGGAAGGCCGTCAGGAGGCGGCGGGGGCGGGCCGTCAGGCAGCGGCGGGGGAAGGCCGTCAGGCAGCGGCGGCGGACCGTCGGGCCCACCGAGCTCCTGGCTCGCGTCCACCGCGGCCTCCGGGATCGGGCCGGCGTCCTTGGCGCCGGTGCCTTGCTCGAAGAGCGGCGTCACGAACAGATCGGGCAGCGTCGTGCCCTCCTTGGCGCACACCTCCCCAAGGGACAGGTGCGGCACGCAGACATAACCGGATGGACAGCGCGGCTCCCCCTGGTGGCAATAGAGCGGCAGCGGACCGAGGTCGGTCTGCACGCACCCGGGGGCGAGCCCGGCGGCCAGCAGAGCGATGATGGCCAGCCGCATCAGAACCGCACCTCCCCCACCAGCCCGGCGCCGCTGCTGCCGAAGGTGGGCGCGAAGGTCACCCGCCGCTTGCGGCGCTCCTTCTTCGCCATCCAGTCGAGGACGAAGAGGGCCACCGACCCTGCCAGCGCGGCGCCGCCCACCACGAAGGAGGCCACCGCCAGCTGGTTGAACTGCTCCACCTCCAGCTGTTTCTGCAGGTGCTCGAGCTGGAACGGCGCAACCGGCGTGTCGAGGGACGGGTTACCGAGGCACGGCTCAGGGTCACCCGGCGCGCAGGTCCCCTTGACCGCGACGATGAGCTCATTGGACCGCTCGGCGGCCAGGCGGTTGAAGGTCACCCCGAGGGCGATGCCCACCAGCCCCAGCCCGCCGGCCACCCACTTGCTCACGCCGATGACGGTGGTGGGCTCCTCGGGCTCCTCCGGGATGTCGTCAAATCGCGGCCGCTCCACCGGCGCCGCCGCAGGGGGCGGGGCCCTGCGCGCCCTGAGCCGCGGCTCCTCGCCGTCGGTGCCGGTGGGCATCAGCTCACTGGGCACCACCTTGCCCTCGTACTCCTTTTTGCGGATGGCCTGGGCCCGGGCGGAGGCCACCGCCATCTCGGCCTCCACCTGGGCCCTGTCCGGAGCGTCGGGCTTCTTGCGCAGGTAGCGCGTGTAGGCGGACAGGGCGTCCTCGTAGCGGGCCAGCTTCATGTGGCAGTCGCCCATGTAGCGCAGGAACACCGTCAGCTTCTTGATCTCGTACGCCCGCTCCAGCTCGGCCAACGCCTTGGCGTAGCGCCCCTTCTCGAAGTGCCCCTTGGCGGTCAGGAAGATCTCCTGCGCCTCGATCACTGCGGTATCTCTCGCCTCAGCAGGTGCGGCGGGGACCACCAGGCTGATCAGCAACGCGGTCAGCAGGTTGAAAACGAACGAGGCATTCACCGTAGAAAAGCGCATCTCAACGGAATGTTACGACAACAGGTGGCAGGATCAAAGCTCCTCTCTGTGGCGCTGATGAACGCGCCGTTAGCGGGCACCCCGCAAACGAGGTTATTATTGATACAGGCGCGCCCGGACCGGAACTCCCCGGACGCGCACGGAGGCCGATGAGACGAACGATTGCGCTTGCGGCGATTACGGGCCTGCTCGCGGGCTGCCCGGATGCGAGTGACCACTGGAACGACTGGGACGCAGGCCGGGATTCCCTGGCCGGCACTGGCGACACCCTGCCTGGCCTGTACGGCATCCGCCTGGTGCCGTCCAAGGCCACCATCTCCCAGGGCGTGGACCAGGACGGCAAGGTGAAGTTCAAGGTGATGGGCAAGTTCGTCTCCGGCGAGCGAGACATCACCGGCCTGGCAGCCTTCACCGTCAAGAACAACTTCCTCGGCATCTTCAACGGCGCGGCCTTCGTGGCGGCGCGCAACCGGGGCGGCAAGACCGAGGTGCAAGCCGTGGTCGGCTCTCTGGTGGCCACGGCGCCGGTGACCATCAACGTCAAGATGAGCAGCGTGCTGCCCGGGGCGCCCAAGGACGCCGCCACCAAGTTCAAGGGCCAGTGCAACCCCGGCGGCGTCACCATCGCCTACCCCGAGACGGGCGCGCTGGTGCCCCCCAACCTGGCCGACTTCTCCGTGATGTGGAAGGACGCCACCAGCGATCTGTGGGAGCTGTCGCTGCAGAGCCCCTCCACCGACCTGAAGCTGTACACCGTCAAGAGCCGGGTCCGCCTCTCTGCCAGCGTATGGAACGTGCTGTCCACCTCCAACCTGAGCGGCTCCTTCAGCATCTCGGTCCGCGGCGTGAAGAAGTCGAGCCTTGGCACCTGCACGCGGTCGAGCCAGACGAAGATCCTGGTGGGCCCCGCCGCGCTCAAGGGCGGCGTCTACTACTGGACCACCTGGCCCCACAACGCCATCATGCGCTACGACTTCGGCCAGGCGAACAAGAAGCCGGTGGAGTACATCTCCACCAAGAACTTCCCCAAGTGCGTGGGCTGCCACGCGGTCTCACCTGACGGATCTCGCCTCGCCTTCACCGACGAGAACCACGTGGCCGGCATCTGGAGCATCACCGACAACAAGGGGCTGAACCTCAACGCGCCCAAGGCGACCTATCACGCGTTCACCCCCGACAACAAGTACCTGCTCGCGTCCTACATGAGCCGCATGTCGCTGCGAAAGGCAGCCACCGGCCTCAACCCGATCTCCCTGGATCTGGGCGGGCCCGCCTCTCACCCGGAGATCTCCCCCCGCGGCGACGCCATCGTCTGGAGCCGGCACTCCACCTACCGCGAAGGGACCACCATCAACCAGGGCAGCCTGTACACCACGACCCTTGACGAGTCCACCATCGGCAAGCCGAAGCTTCTGCTCAAGCAGTACCACCAGGACAACTTCTACTACCCTGCCTTCTCCCCCGACGGGAAGTGGGTGCTGTTCAACAAGTCCATGGAGGGCAGCTACGGCAGCGATCAGGCCGAGCTGTGGATCATCCGCTCCACCGGCGGCAAGCCGATCATGCTGGCCCGGGCCAACAAGGCGAAGCTGCTGCGCAACTCCTGGCCCCGCTGGGCGCCCTTCACCCAGCTGTACAACGGCCGGTCGATCTGGTGGTTCTCCTTCTCATCGGTGCGGGACTACGGCACCGACCTGGTCAACACCGGCGCGTCTCACAGCAAGAAGGTGACGCAGATCTGGATGTGCGCCTTCGACCCGGCGCTGGCCGCCAAGGGGAAAGACCCGAGCTTCCCCGCCTTCTGGGTGCCGTTTCAGGACCTCAAGAGCAAGAACCACATCGCCCAGTGGACCAAGACGGTCCCGGTGGTCAACTGACGCCCTACTTGCTCAGGGCGCGCAGGCGCAGGTAGGTGGCCTCGTTCTGCTCGCCGGTGGCCTCCCGCGCGTCGACGATGACCTTGACCTTCACGAACGCCTTGAACCACTCGGTCTTGAACAGCTCGTAGGGCATCTCCAGGCGGACGGCCCCGGTGCGGTTGTGGTGGCACAGCACCCCGAGGGGCTTGATCATGCTCTCCCGATTTAGCACCTGCGCCACCGAGACGAGCCGGCGCGCCTCCACGGTCTTGCCCCTGATCCAGCCGCGCAGCGAGTAGGCCGAAAGGTAGATCGGGAGCCGATAGGCCGGGTGGGACGGGCAGTAGCGGAACAACCCGTACCCCTTCTCCTTGCAGCCCCGGCGGGGCGGACCTTCGGCCTTGGGAAGGGGGACCAGCTCGTCGGTGACGAGCCCGGGGAAGCAGCCGTCCACCGGCATGGTCTCCAGCCGGGACGAGTCGGCGCCCACCTCGAGCAGCACCGTGGGGTTGCCGAGCACCACCTTGCCCTCGATCTTGACCTCGATCCAGGGGCTCTCCAGCACTCGCCCCGCGCGGGCCTTGCGGTTGGGGCCGGTGAAGGTCTCCAGGTTGATCCAGCCGCCCTTGTCCTGGATGTAGTGCTCGGTCACCTCGTCCGGGATCTCTCTCCAGCGCTTGCGCGGCGGCTTCTCGGGGGCTGGCCACCCGGGGCAGCCCGCGCCCAGGAGCAGCGCCAGCGACAGGCAGATCCCGGTGGTGAAGAGTCGGCGGCCCATGGTCTCCCCTCAGCCCAGCTCGCCCCTGAGGACGCGGTGAATCTCCACGCGCTCCGGCTCGAGGGCCTGCTCCAGGTAGGCCAGCGCCTCACGCCCGCTGGCGTCGCGCCCGCAGGTGAAGATGTCCACCGCCACGTAGTCCAGCTCGGGCCAGGTGTGAAGCGAGAGGTGGCTGTCCGCCAGCAGGACGAACCCGGTGATGCCCTGGGGCGTGTAGGCGTGGATCGCCTCCCGCATGATGGTCGCATGCCCGGCGCGGGCGGCGCCGTGCAGCAGGGACTCCAGCTCGCCAGGGCCGTCTATCTCCCGCGCACCCCAGAACTCGGCCATGTAGTGCACACCGGCGTGGCGGGCCGGCGAAGCAGTGTCAGTGGGCTCTTTCATCAGCATCTCGCCGGTTCATGGTAGGCGGTCACTGCGCCGGTATCCAGCGGAAACGGCAGGGGAATGCCGGTTTGCTGGAGACCTGAACGATGGTCCGGACCGAGCCAGGCAGGTCTGGCGACGGGAGGACTGTTGGTCACGGCTCCTAGTACTTGCCGCACCGGTCCAGGCGGCTCAGAAATATGTCCGCGTTGCCCTTGGCCGTGAGGGTCGCGCTGCCGAACTGCGCGGTGCCGTTGAAGGCGCCCACGAGGTAGCTGTACCCCTTTGCGTCCAGAGCAACGCCGGTGGCGATATCCATGTTCGCCCCGCCCGCCCGGGCGGCAGCCAGGAACTTGCCCCCGCTGCCCAGCCGGACCCAGAACGCATCGCTCTTGCCCGCGCTCCCCTTGGCCCCGAGGCTGGTGGCCCCGAACTGGGCGTTGCCGGAGAACCGGCCCGCGCCGATGACCAGGCCTGCGGGGGCCAGGGCCACGCCGGTGGCGCTCACGTCGGCAGCGCCCCCGGCCGAGGCGGCCCAGCGCCAGCTCCCCTTGCCGTCCATGGCGGCGAAGAAGGCGTCCCCGGCCTGCCCGGTACCCTGGGACTTGATGGTGTCCTTGCCGAAGCCGTGGCTGCCCCGGAACCAGCCGGCCAGGGCGACGATGCCTCCTGTCGGGTCCACCGCCGCTCCGGTCACATGGACCGCGGCGCCCGCCGTGCCCACGGCGCGGGCGGCCATGGTGATCTTGCCCTTGGGATCCAGCCGCGCCACGAACAGGTCGCCTGCGCTGGTAGCGGTGAAGGTGGACTGTCCGAAGGTCGCCGTGCCGGTAAAGGAGCCGGCGATGAACGCGTTGCCCGCGGCGTCCACCGCGATGTCAGTGGGCGACCCCTGGGTGTAGTCGGTCCAGATGAAGCTGGCGCCGTTGGCCGCCACCATGCCCGTGACATGCCCCGTGATCACCGCCTGGCCCGCCTTGGTCACGGCGATGGCGGGCGACATGTCCGCGGTGGTGCCCTGGGTGAACAGCGCCCAGACGAACTTGCCGGCGGGGTCCAGCTTGGCCACGAAGATGTCGTTGCCGCCCAGGGTCTTGAGGGTGAGGCCGCCGAACTTGGCGGTCCCCGAGAAGCTCCCCGTGATGTAGCTGTTGCCCGCGGCGTCCACCGCGATGCCCGTGCCCACGTCGGCGGCGGTCCCGCCGGCCGAGACCGCCCAGAGCAGCTTGCCGGCGGCGCTGACGCGGGCCACGAAGACATCGCTCTCACCAGCGGAGGTCAGGGTGGTGGCGCCGAACATGGTCGAGCCGCTGAACTGGCCGATGATGGTGGCGGCGCCCGCGCCCCCGACGGCGATGTGCTGGGGATAGTCTGTAGACGCCCCGCCGGCGCTGAAGGTCCAGGATCCGAGGCCGCAGCCGGCGTCCGGGCCGGCCGACAAGTCGCCCACGGCGTGACCCGCGTCGCCGCCACGGTCCGGGCTCGGCGCCAGATCCAGCTGGGCGTCAGAGGTCGCGCGGCCGCCCCGGTCCAGCCCCAGCGGGCCATCCGCCACGGCCCGGTCAGCGGCGCCCTGGCCGGCGTCCGCGCCGCCGGCGGCTTCAGTGCAGGCCCCCAGGGCGAGGGCGGTCAGGGTCAGCAGCGTGAGCCGGGCTCTCATGGGCCCCTCCTGCGCGTTGGGTGCCCCGGCATGATACCGCGTGCCGGGCCGCAGGGGCACGGGACGAGAGGGGTCCGAGAACACCGATTTAAACTGGAGATCCACGGTCCGCCGGCCCACAATTGAAAATCAGCAACCCACAACCAATGTAAGGAGGAAGCCCGATGTCGAAGATCCTACGTCTGACCACGGCCGCCATGGCGCTGTTCTCGCTGGTCCTGTTCGCCAGCCCCGCCCTGGCCGATCTGTGCTTCAACTGCGGCAGCGGAAGCTCCAACGGCTGCAAGCAGTGCAAGTCCCGCAGCGGCAAGGACACCTCCGCCGACCGCAAAAAGTGCAGGGCCATGGGGTGCAAGATCTCCGGCACCGGCTCCTGCTCCACCGCGGCCAACGTCAAGGTGTGCAGCCTGCCCAGCCGCGGCAAGGTCCCGGCAGTGGACTACTTCCCGTACATGGACTGATCTGCGCCGCCGGATCCCCGGCCCATCCCTCAGCCTTCCCCCCGCGTCTCCTCACTGCCCCACCGTCGCTGATAGGCCTGGCCCGTGGCCAGGACCCGCCTCGCGTTGTCCTGCTGGTGCTGCTCGGGGGCGGCGCCCAGGATCGACTCTATCTGCGCCAGGCAGTCTCCGGCCACCAGGTGGGCGTGGCGGACAAGGGTGTTGGCCGCGTCGTTGGACACCCGCGGCCTGGGGCTGCCCACCTGCTGCGCCAGGACCACGGCCTGCCCCTCGGCGTCCAGCCAGGCCAGCGCGTACACCGCCGCCCGGCGGATGGCGGTGCGGGGGTGCTCCAGAAATGGCAGCACCCGCGCCACGTCCTCGTGGGCGCCGGTCTCGCCAAGGCCGAACAACACGGCGCGACCAGGCCTCTCCTCCGCGAGGGCCGCGCGGTAGAACGCCGCCAGGTCCAGCGGTGGGTCCATCCGTCGCGCCAGCCGCTGGGCCTCCTGGCGGTGCACCAGCTCGGGATCGAGCAGGAATGCTTCGAGGGCTCGCCTGTTGGCCAGGCCCGGCCGGCGGCGCGCCAGCCCCATGCCCCAGCGGCGAACTGACCGCGCTGGATCGGCGGCGGCTCGACAGACGAGGTCGGCGCCCCGCTCCGGTTCGGCCTCCAGCACCAGCTCGAACACCAGCCGCCGCACCTGCGGGTCCGCCGCCGCCAGGCCGCGGTCGCGTGCCGACGCCAGGTCCGGCCGCAGCAGGTACGCCCGCGCACGCGCCAGGAAGCCGGAGTGGTCTGCTCTGCCCCACCCCGCCAGCCTGCGCAGCATGGGCAGCGCGCTGATCATGGGGCCGGCCATTGCAGGCCGCAGGCGCTCCTCCATGGCCTCGCGCGCCAGGCGCTGGATCGGCTTGACCCAGTCCATGCGCAGGAGCAGGAAAGGCACCTCCACGCCAGAGCGCTCTCCCGCGAGCCAGGCGGTGGCGCGCTCCCGGACATACCCGTCCCGGTGCCAGGAGAACGCCGCGGCGATGGCCCACCCATCCTCGGCGTCCTGCGGTGAGAGCCGGCGGTGCATCTCCTCCACCCGCAGCGGCGGAAGGTGGGCGCGGCAGAACCGATCCAGCCGCAGCAGCGCTCCTCCGGGCAACCACTCGAGGGTGGCGGCCAGCGCGCGCCGGGCCTGGAGCCGCCCCTCAACGTCTGCCCCCACGGCGTGCCCGGCCAGCAGCGGCACCAGCTCCGGGTCCTGGACCCGGGCGGCCCGCTTCAGGGCGTCCCACAGGAAAGCGCCGCTCAAGTTCAGCAGTGACCACTGAAGGTCAGGCGGGTGGTCCAGGTGGCGCATGGTCCGATTCTACCCCCGGCCCGGGGAGCTTGCAGGCCCAGCCAGCGCGCGGGCGTAAGACTGTCTCCCCCGGGCGCGTATCAAGGACATGCGCGCCCGCCAGATCTTCCTGCTGCTCACCTTGACCTCGATCCTGCTCGCCCCGGCCCGGGCCCTCGGCCATGGCGGCGAGAGCTACGCGAAGCTGCGGCAGGAGCTGGCCGCCGCCAGCCCGGGCCTGCGGCAGGCCGTAAGCCGGGCCAGGGGCGCGCACCGAAAGGCCGCCGTCCAGCGGCTCCGCGACGCCCTGCTCGGCCGGATCGACCGCCTCCACAGCCGCTGGCTGGGCACGCGCTGGGGGCTCGGCGCGCCCCAGACCCGCGCGCCGGGCGAGGGCAAGATCAACTGCGGCATGTTCGTGGCACGGGTGCTGAGAGACGCCGGGTTCAGGCTGGACATCTGGAAGTTCAACCGCCAGGCGGCGTCGGACGCCATCCGCTCGTTGACGCCGGCGGGCGCCATCCGCCGGTTCCATGACGCGCCGATGAAGAAGTTCCTGGCGCGGGTGCGCAAGATGGGCCCCGGCATTTACCTGATCGGACTCGACTTCCACATCGGCTTCTTGCGCCAGACGGAGAAGGACCTGCGGTTCGTGCACGCCTCGTACGTGGACAAGGTCGTGGTGGACGAGCCGGCGGCCGCCGCCGTGCCCATCGTCACCAGCCGCTACCGGGTGGTGGGCAAGCTGCTCGGCGAGCGGATGCTGGAGGCATGGCTCGCCAACCGTCGCATCAAGGTGCTGGGCAAGCGCTGACGTTTCAGGCAGCGCGCGGCCGCCCAGCGCCCTCGCTCACCAGGTGAGCCTGACCATCCCGTCGCCGGTGCGCTGCCCCTTGCTGGTTGCCCCGCCGGTCACCTGGGGCGCGCCGTAGTAGGAGGAGCCGCCCCCGGCGCCGAGGTTGTTGCCACCGCCGCCGCCGCCGAACCAGCCGCCGCCGCCTCCGCCGCCGTCGTTGCCGTCGCCGCGCCCGCCCTGCCCGGCCGATCCGCCGGTGGCCGCGCTGCAGCTGTGGCTGGTGTAGTGCCCGCCCGGCGAGCCGCCCGAGGACTGGGTGCCGCCGCTGGCCGTGGCGCCGCTGTAGGTGCCGCCGTTGTCACCCACCAGGCCGCCGCCGTGGGCGCCCGCGTTGCCGCTGCCGCCGCCCCCGCCGCCGCCCGCCACCAGCACCCGGCTGCCCAGCCCGGAGCCGCCCAGGCGCACGTCGCTGGCGCCGCCGCCGCTGCCCGCCTTGGAGCCCGAGTTGCTGCAGCAGGCGCTGCCCGTCCAGCCGCCGCCGTTGAACCCGCCGGCCGCGTTGCAGACCTGGTCGTCCTTGCCCTGCCCGCCCACCAGGATGTACAGGGTCACGCCGGACGAGACCGAGATCGAGCCGGCGACATATCCCCCCTTGCCGCCGGTGCCGGTCCCGCTGTCGCCGCCCTGGGCGCCCCACGCCTCCACCGAGATCTTGCTGACACCCCCCGGGACGCTGAAGGTCTGCACGCCGCCGGTGTAGACGAAGGTCTTGCTTCCGCTTGAGACCGGCACACAGGTCGAGTTCGTGCACTGGGTGCCGGCGCCGCAGCCCTTGCCGCACCCGCCGCAGTTGTTGTTGTCGGTCTTGGTGTTGACGCACTTGCCGCCGCACAGGGTCAGGCCGCCCTGGCAGGAGGACGCGCAGGCGCCGGCGCCGTTGCAGGTGGTGCCCGCGGGGCACGCCTTGCCGCAGCTGCCGCAGTTCTTGTTGTCCGTGTCGGTGTCCACGCACACGCCGGAGCAGGCGGTGAAGCCGGACTGGCAGGTGAGCGCGCAGTTGCCCTTGCCGTCGCAGCGGTGGCCCGCCTTGCAGACATTCTTGCAGGCGCCGCAGTTGGCGCTGTCGGTCTTGGTGTCCACGCACTTGCCCGAGCAGTTGGTGAGGCTCGACTGGCAGGTCAGGGCGCAGGCGCCCGCCCCGTTGCACCGGTGGCCGGGCGGGCACACCTTGCCGCACGTGCCGCAGTTGGCGCTGTCGAGCTTGGTGTCCACGCACTTGCCCGAGCAGACCGTCAGCCCGGCCTGGCAAGACAGGGCGCACTTGCCCGCACCGTCGCAGCGGAACCCCGCCTTGCACGCGTTCTTGCAGGCGCCGCAGTGGGCGCTGTCGCGCTTGGTGTCCACGCACTTGTTCGCGCACCGGGTGAGGCCGGCCTGGCATGACAGGGCGCACTTGCCCGCGCCGTTGCACCGGTAGCCAGCGGCGCAGCTCTTGGCGCACCCGCCGCAGTGGGCGTTGTCGGTCTTGGTGTCCACGCACTTGCCCGAGCAGACCGTCAGCCCGGCCTGGCAGGAGAGCGCGCATGTGCCGGCCCCGTCGCAGCGGTAGCCGGCCTGGCAGGCCTTGTCGCAGCCGCCGCAGTGGGCCGTGCTGGTGAGGGTATCCACGCAGACGCCCGAGCAATTGGACAGGGTCCCGGGGCACTGGAAGGCGCACTTGCTCGCGGCGCAGACCTGCCCTGCGGCGCACGCCTTGCCGCAGCCGCCGCAGTGGCGGCTGTCCTGCGTCAGGTCGGCGCAGACTGAGCTGGCGCTCGAGGCGCCTCCGTCGGCCGCGGCCAACGTGCAGCGGCTCTGGCCCGTGGGGCAGGTCTGGCTCGATGAGCATTTGCCCGCCACGCAGTACTGGCCCGCGGCGCAGGTGGTGCCGCAGCCGCCACAGTTTTTCGGGTCGTTCTTTGCGTCGACGCAGGTCTTGGTGGTCCCTGAACCGCACTCTGTCAGCGGCGGATCGCACTTCTGGATGTACACCATGTTGCTGGAGCCGCTCGCCGAGCAGCCTGCCCAGAGCAGGGCGCAGGCCAGCGCGGAGAACAGGTAAAGGTGTCGGAGGAATGCCTGAGCTCGCATGATGGGTAAAAGTGCCATAATTACATAGCCTTGTCAACCACTCAGCGGCGCCCCGCGCGCGCATGGCCCCGGGGCTATAATGATCAGATGGCGCGCCCGGTCATGCATGGAGACGCACTGGTTCTGCTGGCCGACGCGCCCGCAGAGCGCGAGCTGCTCCGCCACTGCCGCCGCCGGGACGGCGAGCTCACCCTCGACGGAGCGATCTTCCCGGTGGTGGGAGATGTCGTGGCCCTGCCCGAGGGCGTGAGCCAGGCGCGGGCAGCGCATCTGGCGCAGCTGCTCGAGCTCGCCGGCGAGGCCCACGCCCGCGCGCTGGCTCGCCGAAGCAAGCTGCGGCTGACCTGACCGGGCCCGGGCTCCTGTTCATTGCCGGGCGCTCGCGGCTACTTCGAGCGAGCGGCAGCCTGCTTGCGCAGCCCCACCACCGACGCGATGCGCGCGAAGGAGTTCTGGGTCGGCTTGCCGTCGGCGCACTGCCGGGCCTCGTACTCACCGCATGGCACCACCTTGTCCACGAAGGAGCGCGTCTTGCTGCAGCGGCGCAGGTAGGTCATCAGGTCGCGGCAGTTGTACGCATGGTCCAGGCCATAGGCGTGGGCGATCTCCTGGCCTGCGATCTCGCAGGTTTCCCGCACGCGGTTGTGCAGAGCGTCAGCGAAGACCATGGCCACGGCGTTGCGGATCGGCGCCGAGTTGAACGGGGCCAGCCCGGTGGCGTGAATCTTGTTTTTGTTCCCCTTGCGGCCCAGCATGGTGCTCTTTCCGCCGAAGAGCACCATGATGTACTCCCCCTTCATCGGGCGCTGGGAGACCACCTCCACGTCGAAGGGCGCGAACTTCTGTCGCACGCAATCCACGATGCGCTGCCAGGTGCTGAACGACCCCCTGAAGGGGGGGAAGGCCAGCTCCAGCTTTCCGGTGTTGGAGACGATGCTCGAGCGGTTCTTGCGCGCGTCGTCGATGCCGGATGTGAGCACCGCGCCCTCCCGGTTCAGGTAGATCACCCGGGACGGTTCGCCGGGGCGCAGCACCAGGGGGAAGCCCACATGGATGTCCTCCAGGGCCTCCATCATCACCTCTTCGGCGGGGGTCTTCTGTGGCAGATACAGCCACAGCAACGCGCCACCGGCTGCCACGAGGCCGCCGAGTAGGAAGCCCAGCAGGGCCCAGAGGCCGCCGCGACCCTTGCGCTGACGCGCCCTTGGTGCCTGGCCGGCATTGCGCTGAGGCGGACTTTGTCGAGCCATGGAGCGGAAATGTAGCACAGTGAGGCGACGGGATCCTCCGCCCTGAGCCCGCAAGGATCAGGTATGACAAGGTATTCAGAGAACGTACAGGTGGCATATGTGGCGCCGAAATGTGATTATGTAAAAAATAATCCTACATATACTGAATGGAGCTACTTGAGGGGAAAAATGGTCAAATGTGGGTATTTGGATACAATGTAGGTACCCCAGGGAGTGCAGGGTCGGCCGTCATGCCCTATATGCTCAATATAAGCACTATGGCAGTTATTGAGGCGCAATGAACGCCCGCCTGCGCCACCTCGCCCCCCGCCTCGCAGCCGCACTGCTGGTGCCGCTCGTTTTGTTCCTCGTGGCCGAGGCAGCAGCGCGCCTGGTCTACCCCTCCGTGGCGGATCGAATGGTGAACTACGAGCAGGAGGCGCTGTACGGCCATGATCCCGACATCTTCGTGGATCGCGAGTTCGATGGCGTGGCGCACCTGTACTCCCCGCACTTCCCGGACCGCTACGTTGGCGCGGCCGACGACACCGCGGGCCGAAAGATCCGCAAGCACAAGGCGCCCCGCTCCCTGCGCATCTTCAGCTACGGCGGCTCGAGCACAGCCGGCAGCCCTTTCGGGCACTGGGGCTCCTACAGCCGCTTCCTGCAGGACATGCTTCGCCCGCTGCGACGGAGCGGCGTGCAGGTGGAGCTGATGAACTTCGGCGTGGGGGGCATCGGCAGCATCCGGGTCTCCAGCATCATGGCCCAGACGCTGAAATACGAGCCGGACCTGGTCATCCTGTACGCAGGGCACAATGAGCTGTGCCACAGCGACTTTCGGCGCACGCCCGACGCGTATCATCGGGCTGGCCCCCTGTCGCAGCTGGCCTGGTGGGCCGCCTCCCGCAGCACGTTGGTCAAGCTCGGGTCAGTGCTCTTCGGTCCCCGGGCCCCGCGCCCGGAGGAGGGCCAGGAGGATGAACAGTGCCAGAGCAACAGCCCGTTGACAGCGACCCAGCGCGCGCGCCTGGCCGCCGCGTACCGTCGGAACGTCACCTACATGGCGCGGCTCTGCCAGGAGCGGGCGGTCCCCCTGCTGCTGGTGAGCCAGCTGGCGAGCCATGTCCACCCGCCCACCTGCCCTGGCAAGGGGCGGTCTGCCGGCTGGCAGGACCCGGAGCACCCTGACCGCGAGGCGCTGGACCTCGAGAAGCGCCTGTGCGCCGCACTGCATGTGGACGATGCCTCCACGGCCGCCCTCGCGAAGTCGATCCTCGAGCAGGATCCCCACAGCGCAGTGGCGCGCTACTGGCAGGGCGCCAGGGCGCTGGAGGCTGGCCGCGCCGACGAGGCGCTGGGGCACCTGCGCGCCATGCTGGAGCATGACCGCGCGCCCAAGCGCGCGCGCCCCTCTTACCGCGCCATCCTGCGTGAGGTGGCGGCGTCCCACGACGGGGTCACCTTCGTGGACGCCGTGGGCCACGCGAGCCGCTACCTGCGCGGCGATGCCATCCTCGACGGGCGGCTGCTGACCGATCGCATGCACCCGAACATCGCGGGCCAGAAGGTCATCTCCGAGGCCATCTTCAGCGAGTACTTCGCGGCCAATCGGTACGCCGCTCAGCTGCTGGATTATGGCAAGCATGACCCTGCCGCCCTGTGGCGCCTCGAGGTGTCACCCCGCCTGCACGCCCTGGCGCTGTGTGAACGCTATGTGGACGAGACGGATGACCTGGCGCCTGCCGCCAGGGAGCGCTGCATGCGAGAACTGGAGCGGCGCCATCGCACCGCCGGCAGCGCCGCCCGCCGACGCGCGCGCAGCTGGCTCTGGGAGCTGCTCTACTACCGGGGCATCGCCGGAGACGCCGAGGCGCTGGCGCGCGGCCGCGCCATGGTGGGCCACCCCAACCTGGCGCCGTGAGGGTCCGCGCCCGCCCGGGCCAACCTGCGGCCGGGAACTTTCGCTCCGGCGCATTGTCTCTTCCAACGGCACTCACCCGCTGACAATCTGACTTTCCTCCTGCGGGGGGAAAAAAGGAGACGACCGCCCCATGGACAGGTCTGCCCTGACGCTCACGTTGATCCTGCTGTCCACCCCGGCCCCTGCAGCGGCAGACCAGTTCAAGCCGCGCCCCTGCCCTGCTTCCCTGGCGAACCTGACCAGGCCCGCCCCTCGCTGCGGCGCCCTGCGCGTGGGCGCGGTGCCGGCCGGCGCGAGCGCTGGCGCCGCGGTGGACCTGGCCGTGGTGGTGCTCCCCGCCGCGAGCCGGCCGGCGCGACCCGATCCGGTGCTCTTCCTGGCCGGCGGCCCGGGGCAGAGCGCTATCCAGTCTGCGGGCGAGTGGGTCGGCCATCCCCTGCGGGAGCATCGCGACCTGGTGCTGGTGGACCTGCGAGGCGTCGGCGACTCTGCGCCCCTGTGCCCGGAGCTGGCCGGGGACCTGTTCAAGGTCATGGCCCGGGACCTCACCGTCGAGCAGGACATCGCCGCGCACGTGGCAGCGGCGCGCCGGTGCCTGGACGCCATCAAAAAGAGCGGGCGGCGGCCCGAGGCCCACGGCAGCCGCGCGTCTGCGCGCGACCTGGACCGACTCCGGCGAGCCCTGGGTTACCGTCGCTGGAACCTGCTCGGCACCTCTTACGGCGCCCGCCTGGCCCTGACCATGCTGCGGGAGACCCCGGCCGGGATCCGCTCGGCGATCCTCGACTCCCCGCTGGCGCTGGAGGCCGACTTCTATCGCAGCATCCCCCGGGATTTTCGCCGCGGCCTGGAGCAGCTCTCGGCCCGGTGCCAGACCGAACCGGAGTGCCGCTGGCCGTCCAGCACCTTGCTCGAGGAGTACGACGCCCTGATGACCGCGCTGCGCCGCGCACCCCTGGTGGTGGACGTGGACGATCCAGAGCTGGCGCCATCGGGCCGGTTCGTGCTGAACCACCATGACGCCCGGTTCTTCTTCGCCCAGTTCCTGCACTCCACGGTCATGCGCCCGGTGCTGCCCGCGCTGCTGCGCGCGACGAAGGAGCGCCACGCCGGGGCCTGGGCCGCGCTGATCAGGGTCTTCGCTCACGCCTACGGCGCCATGGATCTGGGCCTGTACTACGCGGTGCAGTGCCACGAGGAGCTCCCCTTCGCCAGCCCGGCCACCGCCGCCAGCGAGGCCATCGGGGTCATCGGCGCAGCGCACGCGGTGTGCGCCGACTGGGCGCTGGAGCCCGCGCCCGCCCAGGAGAACGCGCCGGTCAAGAGCGAGGTGCCGGCCCTGATCCTGTCGGGAGCGCTGGACTCGCGCACGCCGCCTGCTGGCCTCGCATCCCTGGCGCGCGACCTCTCGCGCAGCCACCATGTCACCCTCGCCGGCCGGGGACACGCGGTGGGCGGAGATGCCTGCGCCGGCAAGCTGGCCGCGGCCTTCCTGTCCGATCCCACCCGCGCCCCGGATGACGCCTGCCAGGCGGCGCTGCGCCCTGCACCGCTGGTGGGTCAGGTCACCCTGCGCCACGGCACGCTGAAGCTGCTGCGCATGTTCACCCGGCAGAAGTACGCCCAGCTTGCCGGCGCCGGGGGCAGCCTGCTCTTGCTGAGCCTGGTGCTGCTGGGCTGGCCCGTGGTCTCGCTGGTCAGGCGGGCGCGGCGCAAACACGCCGCCAGCTCCGGCTTACGCCGGTTCGTGCCCTGGGCCATCTGGCTGGCCGGGCTGCTCGCGGTGGGGTTCGGTCTGGCGCTGGGCGCGTCGGTGGCGTCGACCTTCGCCAGCCAGCCGGCCCTGATCATGCTCGGCCTGCCCGCCGGCGCGGCGTGGCTGTTCCTGCTGCCCAAGCTGCTGGCGCTGCTGGTGGCGGCCGGCATGGTCGCCTTGCTGGTGGCCTGGCGCGGGGCTGGCTGGTCCCGCTGGGTCCGGCTGCACTACGCGGTCTCTCTCGGCGCCGGCGCTTACTTCGTGCTGTTCCTGCTGCGCACCGGGCTGTTCTAGTCAGTTGGCTGGCGTGTTGCTGTGGGCCACGTGGTTGCGGCAGGGCTGGCCGCGCAGGGAGGGACACTTGGGCAGCGGCGTGACCGCCTTGGCGCCCGGCACGAGGGAGAGGGCCACGCTGGAGGGGTGCGAGGCGTCGTGCCCGACGGTGTGCACCGTGCCGGCCGGCACCTTCTCGAGCTCGAACTTCCACCGCGCGCGGGTGCCGCCCGGCGTGTCCACGGCGATGCGGATCTTCGAGCCCTTGCGGAACGGGTGGCCGAAGCCGCCGAAGGCGATGCGCACGTACACCCACTGCCCCGGGATGAGCGGCCGGTAATCCTTGAAGGTGAAGGTCGGCCGCGGCCACAGCGGGGTGGAGAGCTTCGGGTCCAGCGCGCGCCGGCTCGCCTTGAGCCAGCCGCTCTGCACGTACATCTCCTTGCCGTCGGGGCGAACCTCCGAGATGGTCACCTGCAGGTCCGCCTCGGTGGCCGTGGACTTGATCCACAGGTCTGCGCTGCCGTTGCCGATCAGGAGGTGGTCCTCGGACAGCGCCTCGGTCTCGAACACCGCCGCCTTGTTGGCCTGCAGCGCCAGCCAGTTCCAGTTGGGCAGCTTCTTGTTGACGCCGCCGCTCTTGATGTTGGTGCGCTTGCCCGCGTCCGGGTCCTGCTGAAACGACGAGGCCGAGGCCGTGGCCGTGGGCAGGGTGGTGGCCAGCTTTCCGCCGGGCTGCAAGAAGTAACGCAGCACCTTGGTGCCGGTGGGCGGCCAGGCGGAGAACGACTTGGAGAACTGCCCGCCCACCGCGCCTGTGTCGCTGAGGGACGCCCCGCTGTCGAAGAAGTTCTCCACCGTCGGCTCGGCCTTCCACATGGCCACCGCATCGGCGTGGGTCTTGACCTGGGCGAAGCGCTTGAGGGGCGGCACCGACACCATGGAGTCGTAGACATATTTGAACAGCAGCGGCGAGATGGAGATCAGGTTGGTGTCCATCACCGGCACCCGGCGCGCCACGAACAGGTCGAGGAACGCCTTCCACTCGGACAGCACCTGGGGCTGGAAGCAGTCGTTGTGCACGCCGTTGTAGGTCATGATCCGCACCGACGGCGAGCCGGTGAACTGGTCCAACAGCTCGGTGAAGAAGGGGCCTGTCTGCTCGTCCTGCCAGCCGCCGGTGAGGAACACCGGCACCTTGATCTTGTTGACGAACCGCGGCGGGTTGTACTGGTCATGCTCCTTCGGGTCGTAGAACTTGGTGGCCCGGGCCTGCTCCACGTTGTCCACCAGCTGCCCGTGCAGCAGCTGGTTCTCCTTGCAGACGTCGTCGCCCGAGTCCACCTGCTTCTTCTCCCACCCCTGGCCGTAGGGCACGGCGCGCTTGAGCACCATGTTGATCCACTCCAGGGCGAACCCGTCGTTGAGCATGCCTCCGGGGAAGATGGTGGTGGCGGAGTCGCCGATGACCGACGCCGGCGAGATGGCGGCCAGCGACGGCGGCTGCGCCTGGGCCACGAACATCTGGCTGTTGCCGCCGAAGGAGACACCGGTCATGCCCACCTTGTTGTGCAGCACCCAGGGCTGGGCCGCCACGGTCTCGATGATGTCGTAGCCGTCGAGGATCTGCATCGGCTCGAAGTAATCGTAGGCGCCGCCCGAGCAGCCGGTGCCGCGGATGTTCACGCTCACCGTGGCGAACCCCATGACGCTCACCAGCATGGAGGAGGGGTCGCTCGGCGGGGCGCACAGGGTGGGGTAGGAGCCGCACAGCGCCTTGAACGCATCGTACTTGGTGCCGGGCTGTGAGGCGTTGTACCCGGTGTAGGCCACGGTGGTGGGGTACGGCCCCTTGTCAATGGGGCCGGGCAGCGTGACATAGGCCGACAGCGTCGTGCCGTCCCGGGTGGTGATGTACTGGAAGCCGGGCTTGAGCACCTGCTTGTCGTAGAAGCTCTGCGGCGGCAGGCTGCTCTTCACCGACATCACCGTGAGCGCGCGGGTGTATTCACCGGTGGCGGTGGCGCGCACGACGTAGCCGGCGCCGGCCGGCACCTTGCGGAAGATGTGGCTCCCCAGCTTGTCGGCGGTGGCGGTGGCCACCTCCTTGCCCTCGGCGTCCTCCAGCACCAGGGCGGCGGCGGCCTTGGCGTTCCACACATGCACCTGGTTGACGCTCTCGCGCACGGAGAAGGTGGCGTTGCCCGGGTCGGGCGGCGGGCCGGTGGTGGCCTCTTCGCCGCAGGCCACCGCGGCCAGCAGCAGCAGGACCAGCGTTCCGGTCAGGGAATGTTTTTTGTAGGGGGTTTCCAGTCCCCCCCCGGGGACCTGCATGGTGTTTGCCACGAGCGGGCTCCTCATCGCTGACATCGGCCAGGGATGTTATCACGCCGCCGGGGCATCCCCTGCCCCCCCACAGGGCGCCGCTTCAGCTGCCGGCCAGGTGCCCGTCGTAGGCCGCCATGTCGAAGTGGCCGTGGCCGGACAGGTTGAACAGGATGACGCGCTCGCGCCCCTCCTCCCTGGCGCGCGCCGCCTCCAACACCGCGCCGTGCACCGCGTGGGAGGACTCGGGCGCCGGCACGATGCCCTCGCAGCGGGCGAAGCGCAGGGCCGACTCGAAGCAGTCGCGCTGGGAGAAGGCCGCCGCCTCCACCAGGCCCAGCGCCTTGAGGTGCGAGACCAGCGGCGCGGCGCCGTGGTAGCGCAGCCCGCCGGCATGAATCGCCGGCGGCACGAAGTCATGCCCAAGGGTGTACATCTTGAGCAGCGGCGTGAGGCCCACGCTGTCACCGAAGTCGTAGCGGAACTCCCCCTCGGTGAGGGTCGGGCATGAGCGCGGCTCGCAGGCCAGCAGGCGCACCTCCTTGGCCCCCGCGGCGCGATCCCGCAGGAAGGGAAACGCGATGCCGGCGAAGTTGCTGCCGCCGCCGTGGCAGCCGATGACCACGTCGGGCTGCTCGCCAGCCAGCTGCATCTGAGCCCGTGCCTCCTGGCCGATGATGGTCTGGTGCAGCAGCACATGGTTGAGCACCGACCCCAGGGCGTAGCGCGCCTTCGGGTCGTTGGCCGCCACCTCCACGGCCTCGGCGATGGCGATGCCGAGGGAGCCCGGCGAGTCGGGCTCGGCCTCCAGCACGGCGCGGCCAGCGGCAGTGTCGCCCGAGGGGCTCGGCGTGATTTGCGCGCCGTAGGTCTGCACCAGGGAGCGCCGGTACGGCTTCTGCTCGTAGCTCACCTTGACCATGAAGACCTCGAGGTCCAGGGGGAACAGGTTGCGCGCGAAGGCCAGGGCCGAACCCCACTGGCCGGCGCCGGTCTCGGTGATCACCCGGGTCACGCCGGCCTGGTGGTTGTAGTAGGCCTGGGCCAGGGCGGTGTTCACCTTGTGGCTGCCTGCCGGCGAGACCCCCTCCGCTTTGTAGTAGATGTGCGCCGGGGTGCCGAGCGCCTGCTCGAACCGATGGGCGCGGATCAGCGGCGTGGGGCGGTACAGGGCGTACGCCTCGCGAACCGGCTCGGGGATCGGGATCTCGCCCTGGTCGCTGGCCTCCTGCTCGATGAGCCCAGGCGGGAAGAGCGGCTCCAGCGCGTCGGGGCCCACGGGCTCGCGGGTGGCCGGGTGCAGCGGCGGGGCGGGCGGCTCCGGCAGGTCCGGGATCACGTTGTAGTAGTGCTCGGGGATCTGGTCCTCGGTCAGGAGGAATTTGTGTCGTTTCATTTATTGCGTCTCCTTTGTTGGCCAATAAAAAAGGCCCACCGTTTCGCGGTGGGCCTTTGGGGGTGAATCTGGGTTCAGGGGTCAGATCACGGCGCACCGCTCATGTGCATACGGGGCCACCACCACCAGCGGGTGGTCTGGGGCGCGTCGGCGTTGATCAGCGACCGGTTCATGACTCCACCATGGCGGTACCAGACGCGCCAGGCAAGTAAAAACAGAGGGTGAATACGCGGCCAGCGGGCGCCGGCCGCGAGGGGCTATTTGGAGTAGACCGCCCAGCCCGTGTTGGCCTGGTGGAAGAATATCTCCGGCCACTTGTAGGTGCGGCCCCCGTCGGGATCCCGAACATGCACCATGCGGCCGAAGGGGGTCCACTGCACCCTGTCCACCACCACGGCGTGGTGGATCTCGCCCGGGTTGACCGCGGAGTGCACATGCACGATGGCCGGGTTCTTGCCACCTCGGGTGGCCCGGGCGATGGCGCCCAGGGATTGCATGGGCACCGCCTCGGAGGCCTTCACCCCGTAGTGACGCAACACCAGCGGCAGGTTGTTGATGCGCGTGCCCTGGCGGGAGTAGCCCCCGGGGTACTCCCTGGAGACCGAGCGCACATCTGACAGGGTAGGCGTGGTGCCGGTCCGGGTGCCCACCACCATGGCGGCGCAGGCGATGCCGCACTCGTTGATGGCGCGGCCGGCCACGGCCTTGCGGCCGCCCGGGTCGGGCAGCCCGTAGAAGCCCTTGCCCGGCACCACGAACCCCGCGCGTGGAAGCTTGCGCTTGCCCGGCAGGCGCGCCCGTATTCTGGCGGCAGCAGTCCTGGCCTTTCCCTTGATCAGGCTCACCCCCCTTTTGACCACGCCGGGCAGCTTGGCCCTGGGCCGGGCCTCGAGGCGGGGAGCGCCGAGGAGCAGGAGCGAAGCGGCGAACACCATCACACTGAATCTGATTCTGGACATGATCCGTCTCCCTCTGAGGTCGCGGCCGATTAGAGCAAGGGGGGTGCCAGATTATCCCGGAGCGCAACCTGCTGAAATCAAACACACAGGGCAGATTGCTGCCCGCCAGGAGGTGGCCCCAAACGCCGGGGGCAATGGCCCCCATTTCATCGGATTCTGGAATCACCGCAGTGCCGCCACCGGTCCCCCCCCTGCTCTGCCGTGCTGCCCGGCATAGGGTGACCAGCCAACTGGCCACCCGTCCTAAATCAGAATGAAATAGTGGGCATTTCAAGAAATAATCCTGTGATTCCAATGCCGTAATTACGGATCGCATCTTGCATTTCACTCCCCCGAGTCCTCTCGTGGAGGGAAGCAGTGTCAAGAAGATCCCGGTGGTTCATCTCGATGGTTTTGGTCCTGGCGGCCCTGGGCTGGCAGGTGCAGGCCGAGGCGCGCGGGCGAGGGACTTATCATGTCCAGCGCGACCCCGGGGCAGGCAAGCTCCGCACGATCTTCAACCAGATCCGCGGCAAGGAGCTGCGGGTCACGCGGCGCGGCATCCGCAAGGCGCAGAAGCGCATCGGGGCCCAGGTGAAGCTGCCCACCCCGCTGATCCACAGCCGCTCGCTGTCGAAGAAGTACGGCGTCGAGGTCTACCTGAAGCTGGAGTCGGCCACGCCGGTCGGGTCCTTCAAGATCCGCGGCGCGGTCAACAAGGTGCTCTCGCTGCGGAAGTCGGTGCGCAAGCGGGGCGTGGTGGCGGCCAGCACCGGCAACCACGCCCAGGGCGTGGCCTGGGCCGCGCGCCAGAGCGGCGTGCAGGCCACCATCGTCATGCCAGAGGGCGCCTCGCCGCTCAAGGCCAACAAGACCAAGAAGCTGGGCGGCACGGTGAAGCTGGCCGGCTCCGACTACGGCAAGTCCGTGCAGATCGCGAAGGACCTGGCGCGCGGCGGCAAGAAGACCTTCATCTCCGGCTATGCCGATCGCAAGGTCATCGAGGGCCAGGGCACCATCGGCCTGGAGATCCTGCAGCAGATGCCCGACGCGGACTGGGTCATCGGCGCCCTGGGCGGCGGCGGGCTCATGGGCGGCATCTCGTCGGCGGGCCACGGCGTGAAGAAGCGCCCGCAGTACATCGGGGTGCAGTCGGGCAACAACTCGCCCATGTTCGACACCCTGCGGCGGGCACCGGGCAAGGCCAGGCTCAACGCGCTCAAGCCCACCATCGCCGACGGCACCCTGGTGACCAGCACGCCGAACCCGAAGATGGTCAAGCTGCTGCGCAAGCGCCTGGACATGGTGGTCAAGGTGAGCGAGCGCGGCGCCGAGCGGGCGGTGCTGGACCTCAACGATCGCGGCCTGCGCATCGAGGGCGCCGGCGCCCTGCCCCTGGCCGGCCTCGAGCGCGCGCTCGGGGACCTGCGGCGACCGGGCATGAGGGAAGTGAAGAAGCCCCGCAAGGTGGTGCTCGTGCTCAGCGGGGGCAACATCGATCAGCACAAACTGGACGATCTGCGCCAGCGGCACGGCCGCCCGGCGCAGGGGGGGAAATAAAAGGATGACCATGCGCAAACCGACCCTGACCATCGCGTGCCTCTGCGCCGCGCTCCTGTGCGCCAGCGTGGCCGTCGCGGCCCCGCGCCAGGGGCGTCGGACCCCGTCGCGGGCAGCGGCCTCGTCCCTGCGCCAGGAGATCCGCACCAACGTGCGCAAGGTGGTGCGCTCCATGCGCCAGCAAGGTCGCACATCACTGGCCATCCGGGGCAAGGTCCAGCAGACCATCCTCGACACGGTCAAGGCCCATCGCGTACGCAAGGAGCAGGGCGCCATGAAAAAGGCCGGGCTCAAGGTGCCCGTCCGGGACGTCAAGGCCTTCGTGACCCGTGAGATGGACAGCTTCGTGCGCGGCCTGGCCCGCCCCGCCGGCTGGAACAAGCTCACCCCCGGGCGGCAGTTCGGCGTGCTGGTCAAGGCGCTGCAAAAGGACTTCGCCGGCTCCCGGACCTTCCCGGGCAACTGGAAGAACCTGGATCAGAGCGCGCGCCAGGAGGTTGTGCGGTGTCTGGCCGGCAGCTGCCCCACGGGCAAGCAGACCCAGGCCGAGCTGACCCGCTGGCAGAAGCTCACCGGCGTCCCCGCGAAGAAGGGCCGGGCGGGCAAGCCGATGACCAGGGTGGAGCGCATGCTGGCCAACACCGCCGGCGGCAGCAAGCCCGCGCCCAAGCGCTACTACGGCGCCGAGACCGCCAAGGCGATGGAGAACTTCCGCATCACCGACCAGAAGGTGCCCCAGGACTTCATCAAGAGCATGGCCCAGGTCAAGGCCGCGGCCGCCATCACCAACATGCGCACCGGCCGCCTGGACAAAAAGATCGGCGGCGCCATCGTGCGCGCCGCGCGCGAGATCATCCGGGGCAAGCTGGCCGACCAGTTCGTCACCGACCCGATTCAGGGCGGCGCGGGCACCTCGGTGAACATGAACGTCAACGAGGTCATCGCGGCCCGGGCATCGGAGATCCTCACCGGGCGCGTGGGGGACAGCAAGGTGGTGCACCCGCTGGACCACGTGAACATGGCCCAGTCCACCAACGACGTGTACCCCACCGCCGCGCGGCTGACGGCCCACCGCCGCCTCGGATCGCTGCTCCAGTCATACGAGCTGCTGGTCAAGGAGCTGAACGCCAAGGGCAAGCAGTACGCCAAGCTGCCCAAGCCCGGGCGCACCCACCTGCAGGACGCGGTGCCCATCATGCTGGGCCGCGAGTTCAAGGCGTACTCCGCCGTGCTCAAGCGGGACATGCGCGACATCAAGCGGGCCATGAAGGACCTGCGGTCGGTGAACCTGGGCGGCACGGCCATCGGCACGTCGCTCAACGCCCAGCCGGCGTATGTCAAGGGCGTGTCCAGGACGCTGGCCCGCATCACCGGCATCCCGGTGCGCCGCACCCGGGACCTGGTGGACGGCACGGCCAACGTGGACGCGCTGACCCGGGCGCACGCCACGCTGAAGGTCTCGGCCACCAACCTGATCAAGGTGTCCAACGACCTGCGCATGATGAACTCGGGGCCCCGCGCGGGGTTCGGTGAGATCACGCTGCCGTCGGTGCAGAAGGGCTCGAGCATCATGCCGGGCAAGGTGAACCCGGTCATCGCCGAGGTGGTCAACCAGATCAGCTACCAGGTGCAGGGCAACGACGTGGCCGTGAACCTGGCCGCCCAGAACGGGCAGTTCCAGCTGAACCAGATGGAGCCGGTGCTGGTGCACAACCTGCTCTCCTCCATCAAGATCATGGACCGCGGAGCGCGCACCCTGGCCACCCGGGCCATCCGGGGGCTGAGGGCCAACGACAAGAACTGCATGGGGGCCGCCAAGCAGATGCTCGGCCTGGCCACAGCGCTGACGCCCAAGCTGGGCTACGACCGGGCGGCGGCCCTGGCCAAGGACGCGCTGCGCAGCGGCAAGTCGCTGCACGAGGTGGTGGTGGAGAGCGGCGCCATGAGCGCCGGCGAGGCGGCGCGGGTGCTGGATCCGGCGCGCATGGCGCGCGGGGGGGTGATGTGATGAGGAGACAGTCGACAGTCGAGGCAGGGAGGAGGCTGATGTCGATGAGGAACGTGATCGGTGCTCTCGGAGTCTTCGTCGTGCTCGCCTCGTTGGGCAAGCCGGCCGCGGCGGAGGGGCAGGACGCGCTGGAGGCCATGCGGTCGCGGGTCAGCGTGCGGGCCTTCGACCCGGCGCGCAAGGTGACCGACGGTGAGCTGCAGCAGATCATGCAGGCAGGGTGGAACACCCGGACCCTGGACGGCAGCCGGCCGTTCGAGTTCATCAAGATCCGCGACAAGGAGACGCTCAGGCAGCTGGCCGGCTCCACCAAGTTCGCCAAGTGGCTCACCAAGGCGCCCGCGGCCATCGCGGTGCTGGTGCGCACCGACGAGTCGCCGAGCATGTACCAGCAGAACGGCTCGCTGGCGGTGATGAACATGTACTACAAGGCCCAGGAGCTGGGCCTCGGCACCGTGTTCCAGGGCACCGCCAGCCGCAAGGGCATGAAGAAGGTCCTCGGCGTGGGCAAGAACCGCCACCTGCTGTCCGTGATCCCCATCGGCGCTCCCCGTGGAGGCCCCGGCAAGTTCAAGAGCCCCGACCGCGTGGCCCTGAGCGCCACGGTGTGGCAGGACCGCATCGGCAAGCCGAACACCTGGTTCAAGAACACCAGGCCCGTGGCAAAGTCGGGCACAGCCATGAGCAAGTTCCTGTCGGGCGAGCACAAGGTGGTCACCGGCTTCGACGGCCGCAAGGTTGAGGCCAACAAGCTGCGCACCGCGTTCGAGGCCATGCGCCTGGCGCCGAGCTCGAAGAACCGCCAGCCGTGGCGCTGGATCCTGGTCAAGGACAAGGCGACCAAGCAGCGCATCGCGAAGGCTGCCAAGGACCGCACCCTGGCGGACGCGCCGGTGGTGGCCGTGCTGGCCGGCAGCCTCAAGCAGCCGCCTGCCCGGTTCGGCTCCCAGGTGAAGAACGACCCGCACAACAAGTTCAAGGCCACCAAGAAGCTGACCCACTTCTTCATGAACCACGACATCAGCTGCGCCATCTCCAACCTGCGCACGGGCCTCGAGGCCCAGGGCGTGGGCACCCGGGTGGCCATGTTCAACCGCAAGGGCGAGAGCAAGGTGCGCGCGGCCATGAGTATCGGGCGGCCCATCAACCGCCAGCACATCAAGTTCATGGGCGCGGTGGGCATCGGCTACGCGTCCAAGACCACCACGCGCCGGGTGCCTGGCATGCCGCGCGCGCGGGTCTTCTCCAACAAGCACGGACGACGGTAGCGGCTCAGGCTTCGCCTCCGGAGATTGACCCCCCTCTCCTCTCGGGCCGATACTCGGCCTGAATCGTCAATACAGTGCTGGTGGCGCCCTGGAGTCCGACGGGGCAGGAGGCGTCTTCTCACCCAACGAGCGGAGGTGTCCAGATGTCACTTCGTGCAGACATGCACCGGATCCAGATCTACAACAGCGCGCAGCTGGTGTTCCTCTACGATGAGGACCGGCTGGAGGCCCTGCGCGAGCGCCCGCCCCTGGACGACGGGGACGTTGACGAGGACGTGATCCTGTCCAACGAAGGGGGGCTGGTGGTCTACGACCTGCTGGAGGACAACGAGCTGGACATCGGCATCTGCGTGGGGCCGCCCCTGACCGGCGAGGAGCTGCAGGGGCGCCTGTGGCTCGGGATCCAGCAGACCCGCCTGGTGGTGACCTCTGGCAGGCTTGCCGTGGAGTCGGTGGACGCCGCGCGGTTCCTTGAGGAGGCGCCAGAGGACGAGGGCGCCGTGGTGGAGGTTCCACCGGGGGATTATGTGCTGACCCTGCACCGGGTGGACCTGGAGGAGAGCTGGGAGCAGGCCGAGGTGGATGAGTCCGAGCCTGAGGGGCCCTGGGAGGTGGTGGTGCTGACGCCGGCGGCCGAGGTGGCCTCCCCGCCACGGATGGCCGGGCTGCTGGAGGCGGAGGCCGTGCTGGAGGCTGAGGACGACGACGGAGAAGCGCCAGCGCCACTGCAGCTGCCCACCATCGGCGGGAGCCTGGATGAACGCCTTGCGTCGGATGACGCGGGCACGCGGTACGCGGCGCTGAAGGAGCTGTGCGCAGTGGACAGCCCCCGTGCCGGAGCGCTGGTGATGAAGATGCTCGACGGCGCGGACCTCGGCACGCGCAACATCCTGGTCCAGTTGTGCTACGGCGTACTCGGCGTGGCCGAGGCGCGGCCGATCCTCGCGCTGCTCTCGGGCGATCCCGAGCAGGAGGTGCGCCACGCGGCCGCGCTCGGGTTGCGGGACCTGGAAGACCTCTGCATGGACGATCTGGCGCCCTTCCTCCAGGACAGCGCTGACGAGGTCCGGCAGGTGGCCCTCACCACCGGGCGCCGCAAGGGCGTGGCCTTCACCCGCGAGCAGCTGCTCGCCGTCCTGGGTGACTCCAAGGATGTCCTGCTCGAGATGGAGGTGGAAGACGCCCTGGAGGAGCTGGGCGACTAACCTTCAGGGGTGCGAAAGCAGGGAACCTTCACCGGAGTTACTTAGGCGTCTGGCCCTGCGGTATTGGCCTGTTTTTCTGGAGTATTTCTATCTGTCAGGGATTAATCCCAACGGCCTTTGTGTTACACTTAAGCATGCGTAATAAATAACCTAAAGGCCGATTATGACCCTCGAATATCCAGTCGAGAACGCCCCTGATCTGTATCGAGATTCCAATGACGAACTGGGCGACAAGATCGCTGTTCTGTCCGCCCACATCCAGGCTGCCACCTGCCAACTGCTGCTGCTCATAGCGGAGATGGACCGGCGTGAGGCGTACGCAGATCTGGGCTTCGTCTCATGTGCGCACTGGCTCAGCTGGCGTACCGATGAGCAGCAGGGAACGGCCCGCGAGAAAGTGCGTGTGGCTCGCAAGCTGGTGGACTGCCCGCTCATTCAGGAGGCGTTCTCACAGGGGCGCCTTTCTTACTCCAAGGTGCGGGCCATCTCGCGCATCATCACGCCGGACAACGAGAGCACCTTGCTGGAGTGGGCGCTGGACGGAACGGCCTCTCAACTCGAGCGCATCGTACGCACCTACCGAAGAGCCAAACCGGCCGAGCAAGATTTGGCGCAGCAGCAGACCGAGGAGCGGTACCTGAGCTATCACTACGACGAGGACAACATGTTGGTCCTCAAAGGCCGGCTACCGCCCGAGGTTGGCGCGCTGCTGGTCAAGGCGCTGCAAGTGGCGTCCGAGGATCGATGCGACGACAGCGACGCCGAGCCTGACCAGCGGCTGGCCGACGCCATGGGCGAGGTGGCTGGAGCGGCGCTGGACAGGGGATTGGCCGACCGGGCAGGCAAGGCGCGACCGAAGAACTATCAGGTGATGGTGCATGTGGACCAGGAAGTGCTGCAGGAGTCGGACAGCCCTGGCCGATGTGAATTGGAGGGTGGCGTCGGCATCTCTCCCGAGACCGCCAGGCGCCTGTGCTGCGACCCTGTCCCCGTCCTGGAAAAGCCGGTGGAAAATTTCAACGGGACGTTTCCGCTGAAACGTTCAAGCCGTCGCGCGAGCGCGCCGCTGGAAAGGGCTGTGAAAGTACGGGACGAGGGGGTCTGCCAGTTTCCGGGGTGCGAGAGTCGGCGGTTCTTGCACATGCACCATGTCAAACACTGGGCAAAGGGCGGACCGACGGACCTGGATAACCTCGCGCTGCTCTGCAGCACCCACCACCGGGCCGTGCATGAGGGTGGATTCAGCTTCAAGAAGACCGAAGAAGGCGAGCTTTGCTTCCATTCTCCCGACGGACAGCGGCTTGAAGCAACGCCACCGCCTGTTGTGCTGCCGCCGCGCCCTGTGCAGGCGCTGCTCGACCAGAATGAAGGTCTGAATATCGACTCCGAGACGGGGACGCCGACGTGGGACGGCATGGTGCCGGTGGATTACGACGCTGCGGTGGACTGGCTGCTGGAACTCGACGTGGCCTCGTAGGGCTGTGGACATGACGCGCCCTAGCGGGCGCTTGGAAAACGCTTCGCGTTTCCCACATGCCCACAGCCGGGACTGGGGTTTTCTTGTTTGTTTGTGGTTGGGGTCGTTGCTCGTGGCGCGTTTGTGCACGCGCGTTCCGTTGTGCCCGTTTGCTGTTGATGTTGTGCACAGCCGCTCCGCTTCGCGGGCGTCTGCACACAGCCATCAACAGGCCCGGGCAAGGTAACGAACGGGCGCTATGCGAGGACAACACGCCAACGCCCAACCCACCCTCATCCCTATTAGCCCCACGCCAAGGTGGAAATGGGCACAACGAGAAAGCAGACCGCCGACGTCACGAGCCACCCTCAACCCCAAACAGCCCGCAACCGGGCGAGCGCAGCGAGGACGGAGCGGGCCAACTCGTACCCGGAATAGTGGCCAGCAAAGAGGCGGCTGCTTCTGCGCTTACGAAGCCGCGGAAGCGCATGCAGGCAGCGCCAGCACTAGTAGTAGTTAAACGAGATGCTGTAGTTCTGGCACTGCTTCTTGCCGTCCGTGGCGTAGACCCTGACGTAGCCCCAGACGTCGTCGTTTAGCCCGCAGGTGCCGCTCACGCTGCGGCTGACGGTGAGGGTGCCCGTGCCGGTGCCGCAGGAGTATGCCCCCGAGCAGCTCCCGCGCCAGACGCAGACGCTGAAGGTTCGCCCGGGCGGCACCTGCACCTGCACCCGCAGGTAGTAGGTCTGCCCCGAGCCGGGCCAGCAGGCGTGGTACGCCTCGAGCCCCTTGTAGCGGAACCAGTCCACGTCCCCTGGCGGCGAGATGGACGCGGTCTTGGTGACCCAGCTGTCCTCATTGACGGAGCCCATGTTGGACGACGCGCTGCAGCTGTTGTTCCCCTCGTAGCCGTCCTTGGGCCACGCGCCGCTCTTGCAGTAGCCCACGCCCCCCGAGCTGTAGCAGGTGTCCCCCGAGGTGCAGCTGTTGCCGTCGGAGCAGGCCCCTGCCTTGTATGCCTTCTTGCAGCTGCCGCTGTTCTTGTCGCAGTAGCCGCTGTTGCACTGGTCCCCGGCGCAGCTCTTGGTCGCGCCGGCGCAGGCGCCGGACCCGTCGGTCTTCTTGTAGCAAGCGTCGGCGGTGGTGCACAGGTTGCCGTCGGTGCAGCCCCCCGGCTGGAAAGCCTTCTTGCACGCCCCGCTGGCCGGATCGCAGTAGCCCGAGTTGCACTGGTCGCCGGAGCAGGTCTTGGCCGTGCCCGCGCACTTGCCCGTGCCGTTGGACTGCTTGACGCAGACATCGCTGACGGTGCAGTTCTGTCCGTCCGAGCAGAAGCCGGACCGGTAGGTCAGCTTGCACAGCCCGGTGGCCTTGTCGCAGGCGGCGTTGTTGCACGCGTCGCCGTTGCACACCTTGGTGATGCCCCCACACTTGCCGCTGCCGTCGGGCTGCTTGACGCAGGCGTCGTTCGTCGTGCAGTTGTCACCGTCGTAGCAGGTGCCCGCCTTGAAGGTCTTCTTGCACAGCCCGGTGCTCATGTCGCACGAGGCGGTGTTGCACTGGTCGCCGGCGCAGATCTTGGGGGTCCCGGCGCAGTTGCCCGAGCCGTTGGAGAGCTTGACGCACTTGTCGCTGCCGGTGCACTTGAACCCATCGTCGCAGGAGCCTGCCTTGAACAGCTTGGAGCAGAAGCCGGTGGTCTTGTCGCACACGCCGCTGTTGCAGCTGTCGTTGGGGCACTTCTTGGGGGTGCCCTTGCACACCCCGCCCACGCAGATGTCGGTGTCGGTGCACTTGTCGCCGTCGGTGCAGTAGATGGTGCCCGACTTGGGTACCGCGATGCATTTGCCGTCGGCCTTGTTGCACAGCCCGGTGTTGCAGATGTCGGTCTTGGACGAGCAGTCCACGGTGGATCCCTTGCACACCCCGTTCTGGCAGGTGTCGCCGGTGGTGCACTTGTCGCCGTCGTCACAGCTGCCCGTCTTGGGTACGGTGACGCACAGCCCCGATGACTTGTCGCACTTGCCCGTGTTGCACGAGTTGCCGGGGCACACCTTGGGGGTCCCCTTGCACACTCCGAGGCCGGTGCCGCCGGTGACGCACTGGTCGTTGAGGGTGCACGGGTCTTCGTCGGTGCAGCTGCCGGTCTTCGGCTTGGCCTTGCACACGCCGGCGACGTTGACCCCGGTGTTGCACTTGTTGCTGTAGGCAGAGCAGTCAAGCGCGATGGCCAGGGTGAAGCTGCCCTTGTCTGCCGCCGCCGCGCTGTCAACGCCCACGTAGTAGAAGCCGCTCTTGGGCACCTTGAAGGTCAGGGTCTGGGACGCGCCGGACTTGACCACCGGGCTCACGTCTCCGGTGGAGCCGGCCGATGCGCAGTCCTTCTCCATGTCCGAGAGCTTGCAGAACGCCGCCGGCGAGAAGATGTAGAGGTAGGCGTTGAACTGGGGCGAGAGCGTCACCGAGTAGACCTGGTTGCCGTCGAGGAACAGGGTGTAATAGGCCTGCGGGCCGGCGAAGCCGACCAGGCCGCCGCACTTGAGGCCGGGGAACTCGTCGGAGTACGCGCTGGTGTCGCCCGTGGTGCTGACCTTGCCCCCCACCAGCTTGAGCAGCTTGGCGGTCTTGCAGCGGTCGGGCCACGCCGGGCCCGTATCGGGGGGCACCAGATCGGGCGGCATGATGTCCGGCGGCGTCATGTCCGGAGCTGGCAGGTCAGGCCCGGCCTCTGCGCCAAGGTCCCGCGCCGGCAGGTCAGGTCCCCGGTCCGGCGTGGACGGCCAGTCCCACTGGATCGGCGCGTCGGGCGGCGGCGCGCCGTCGAACGAAATGACCGTGGCCGAGGAGCTGCACGCGGCCAGCGCGAGCGCCGTCCCCAGCACGGTGAGCTTTTTTAACAGCCGTTGCATGTGAGCCTCCAGCGGGCGTTGCCCCGCCCAGCTTATCACGCACGCCCCGGGCACCCCGGCCTGCCGTGGTACATTGAGCCAGTTGCCGAGGACCCCGTTCAGGCCGTGAAATGACCCGATCCTTGCCGATATCCCTGGCCATCCTGGCGCTGCTCGCTTCTCCGGGCGCCGATGCCCAGCCCAAGTGCGGCGCCGCCCCGGAGCTGCTGCTGGTGGTGGATCGCTCCGGAAGTATGACCGGCATGACCGGCGGCAAGAGCAAGTGGTCCCACGCCACCACCGCGGTCAAGAACCTGACCAGCAAGTACGCCACCCAGATCCGCTTCGCCCTGATGGTCTTCCCCGGCACCGGCGACTGCGGGGCCGGCTCGGTCAACGTGGCCATGGCCCTGAACAACCAGGGCGCCATCTCCACCTTCCTGGCCGCCACCTTCCCCACGGGCAAGACCCCCCTGGGCGCCAGCCTCGCGGCGGCCCACGCCTATCTGTCCAAGCGCCCGTCCGGCAAGACCAGCCGCGCCGTGCTGCTGATCACCGACGGCAGCGAGACCTGCGGGGGCAAGGCCCTGGACCAGGTCAAGGCCATGGCGGCGCTCGGGATCAAGACCTTCGTGGTGGGCTTCGGCGGCGGGGTCAGCGCCCAGGAGCTGAACAACCTGGCGCTCCAGGGCGGCACCGCCCTGACGGGCAGCACCAAGTACTACAAGGCGGACAGCGCCGCCACCCTGAGCGCGGCCCTGCAGAGCATCGGCAGCCAGTTCACCTGCTGCGGCAACGGCCAGCTCGACCCGGGGGAGAAGTGCGACAAGGCGCTGCCCCCGTGGAAGACCGGCGCGTGCCCCAAGACCGCCAAGGATTGCGACGACAAGCTGGCCTGCACCGACGACGCGCCCACCGGCAGCGAGTGCAACGTGACCTGCGCCCACACCCAGGTGACCAAGGCCAAGAGCGGCGACGGCTGCTGCCCGCCAGGCGCCACCTCACTGACGGACAAGGACTGCCCCGTGCAGTGCGGAAACGGCGCGCTGGAGGCGGGCGAGACCTGCGACCCGGGCATCAAGAGCGGGCCGGGAAAGTGCAAGACCGCGGCTGACTGCGCCGACTCCGACCCGTGCACCGCGGACACCCTGGCCGGCACCGCCTGCAACCTGACCTGCAAGAACGCGGCGTTGGCGCCGGACCCCAAGGCCAAGGATGGCTGCTGCCCCAAGGGCATGAGCCTGGATCGCGACGCTGACTGCCTGCCCAAGTGCGGCCCCGACAAGGAGAAGAACTGCGTGGACCTGTGCAAGGGCGTGGACTGCCCGGACGGCCACTACTGCAACAGCGGAAAGTGCCTGCCCTGGCCAGGCTCCGGCGACAGCGGCGCCGTGGGCGATGGCGGCGGCGGGGACCCCGGCCCGGGCCCGCTGGACGAGGACGGCTGCGCCTGCCATGTGGGAGCCGGGGCGCCGGGGTGGCTCGCCCTGGCGCTGCTGCTAGCGCTGCTCGCCCGCGCGCGCCGGCCTCGGGGCTGAGGGAGAAGCCCAGGTGGGGAACCCGGACGACTCCATGGTGCCGACCCGGGAGGTCAGCGCATCCCAGGGCGGCAGCGCCGCGGGCGGCGGCCAGACCGGGGCCGACGGCACGGTGCAGACCAGCGCGGCGTCCATGCAGGTGGAGGAGGCGGCCCGGGCCAGCGGCTTCGGCAAGGTCCTGGCCATGCTGTGCGCCTGCGCCCTGGTGCTGCTGCTGTTCCTGGAGGGGACCGGGTGGCTCAAGCTCGGCTTCGGCATGTCGCTCATCGCCCTGTGCTGGGTGTCGCTCTGGATCAGCTACATCGCACGCAGCAGGGAGCATGTCTCCGTCATCTGGTTCCGCGTGTTCGGCCTCGCGGCGGTGACCACCTCCGGCTTCGCCCTGTACTACCTGGGGGTGTTCTCGCCCACGGCCCTGGCGGTGACCCTCGGCATCTCGTTCTTCGGCCAGGGCACCGACCGTTTTGGTGCGCTCGCCGTGGGCCTCTCCTCGGCGGCCATCTACGTCGCGCTCGGGCTCGGGCTGATCATGGGCATCATCCCCGACCTCGGCCTGTTCGCCAGCGCCAGCGCGCCGCTGCCCGCCAGGCTGTTCATGGTGGTGATGGTGCCGGTGGTCCACCTGCTGATGTTGACCCAGGCGCGCCTCAACCGGGCCGCTGTCATCGAGGCCATGAGCCGGGAGCTGGCGGCCGAGCGCGCCGCGGCTCAGCAGCAGTCTCGCTTCCAGGAGGTGCGCGAGCAGCTGGATCAGGCGCGGGCGGCCGTGCAGGGCAACAAGGGCCACTACACGGGCACCACCGCCGGGCGCTACCTGGTGGGCGGACTCATCGGCCGGGGTGCCATGGGCGAGGTGTACGCCGCCGAGGAGGCCGGCGGCGGCGAGGAGGTGGCGGTCAAGATCATGCACCCGCACCTGGTGGACCAGGCCCACATGCTGGAGCGGTTCAAGCGCGAGGGCGAGTTGGCAGGGCGCATCGATTCGCCCAACGTGGTGCGCATCTTCGAGGCCGGCGCCACCGAGGACGGGGCCCCCTTCGTGGCCATGGAGCTGCTGCACGGACGCGACCTCACGGACCTGCTGCGCGAACGCCGGGTGCTGGAGCCGGCCGAAGCGCTGGAGCTGGCCCGGCAGGTGGGCGCAGGGCTGGACGAGGCGCACGCCGCCGGGGTGATCCACCGGGACCTGAAGCCACAGAACATCTTCCGCGCCGACGACGGCGACGGTGACAGCGCCACGGAGAGCGGTTACTGGACGGTGCTCGACTTCGGCGTCTCCAGGCTGATGGAGTCTCGCGGGACGCTCACCGGAGGGGGCATGGTGGGCACGCCCAACTACATGGCGCCGGAGCAGGCCCAGGGCAAGGACGCCACCACCGCCTCCGATCTCTACTCCCTGGGCGCGGTGCTCTACCGCGCGCTGGTGGGCGTGCCGCCGTTCCCCGGCAAGGACCACCTGCGGGTGATGTACAAGGTGGTGCAGGGGCGATCAGTGCGGCCCTCGGCGATCAACCCCGAGCTGAACCGGGATATCGACGCCTTCCTCGCCGTGGCCATGGCCTTCAGCCCCGATCAGCGCTTCAACGGCGGCCTGGAGCTGGGCAAGGTGATGGAGGCGGCCGTGAAGCGGAAGCTGACCCGAGAGTTCCGGCAGCACGCGCGCCGCATCGCGCGCCAGCGCCCGTGGCGACTGCCGGACCGGGGGGGCTGATCAAAGCGCAACTGCTCCGGGCGCTCCCGGCCGCGCTATTTGATGGTCAGGAGCGGCCTGCCACAGGTCGCCTCTTTGGACGCGAAGCCGAAGCCGTCCGCGTTGGCTGACGGGGGCGTGGTCCAGGACAGCATGAGGGTGATCTTCTTGTCCGAGTCGCTGGTGGCCGGGCTGGCGTACCCGCTGTTGTACCCCAGGGCCCAGTTCACGTAGGCCGTCACGTCGAAGTTATAGACCGTGCCCGCGGGATCAGCGGCGTTGATGTTCTGGCTCGTGATCAGGCGCACCGCGTTGGTCGCGGCGGTCCCCTGATCCAGAAAGAGGTGAGCGCTGGCGGTGTCGTTCTTCGGCGCGTTGGCCCAGTTGATGGCGGTCTCGGCCAGGGCGCCGGGATCCCAGTCCTTGTTGTCGGTGATGCCATAGAGCCCGTGGACCATGGACAGCTTGGCCGGGTGTTTGGCGATGGTCAGCGACAGCGTGGCTGAGGTGGGCTTGGTCTTCACCGTCGCCAGGTCGAACACCAGGTAGGTCTTGCGCGAGAAGTTGTCGAGGAAGGTGCGCGACTTCACGAACAGCGAGGTGGACTTGCCGTAGTTGGTGGTCTGGTAGGTGCCCGCGCGGATGTAGGTATCGGCCGCGGGGTAGAACACGCTGGTGGAGGCCAGATCGCAGTACACCTTGTCTGTCTTGGCTGGCTTGTCCTTCAGCGGCCCGTCGGCCTTGGGCTTGGCGTCGCCGGCCGGGGCATCCTTCTTCGGCTGAGCGTCGATCTTCTTCGAGGCGTCCACGCCCCCGTCGAGGTTTATGGTGGTGAACCTGCAGACCTTGCCGGTGGACCCGTAGCTCTTCTTGACGGTTGTCTCGATCCTGGCGCCGGTGAAGGAAGCCTTGAACTTCACCCTGAGGCGTCGCCTGGTGCAATCCTTCGGATTGCCGCAGGGCTGCCAGGACGATATCCAGGAGAGCTCGACCTCGCTGGAGATGCTGTCTGACTGCAGCTCCCTGGCCAGGGCCTTGACGGCATCTGTTGCCGGCGTCCCGCCTGTCCACCTGTTGATGTTGTAGGTGATATCGACGGTCGCCCCCGCCTTGACCTGCTCCCCCGGACAGGTCCAGCTGACGCTCGGGGCGACAGTGGGCGCTGACGAACAGGCGGGTTGCACCGCAACCGCCACTCCGCAGACCAACACCAGCACAATGCGTCCCATGAACTTCTCCCGCGCAGTTTTCAAACCGTAGCTCGCGGAAGGGGGCCGCGCAAAGCGATCCAAAGTGGCAGTCTTACAGGGGAATTTCAATTAAACGCAAAGGGATCCCGCTCCTCGCGAGGAGCGATCCTCACGGGACCTAATTGCAAAGGTAGTACAGCACGAGCGCCTGGGATTTGAGACCGCCCACGCCCGCCGGGCTGTAGCCCACCGCCAGCGCCGAGGTGGCGTCGAGGTAGGTCACGCCGGTGAGCACGTACACCTTCCACCCCGAGGTCTTGCTCCACTTCTTGCCGTCGAAGTGGAAGATCGGGCTGTTGCTGCCCACAGGGTACGGCAGCCCCACCGCCATCAGCTCGCCCTGGCCATTGCCTGCCACGGCTTCCAGGGTGTTGGCAGACCCCACCGAGATGACCGTGGCCTTCTTGCCGTCGTAGCGCAGACCCACGCCCAGGGCGCCAACGGCCACGACGTCGCTCTCGGAGCGGCCCCACACCGAGCTCAGCTTGAGCAACGCCGTACCGACCACGGCGTTCTTGTTCCCGTCGTGGCGCAGCATCCCGCCCCCTGTGGCCACCGCGAAGGCGATCCCGGTCTTGGACACCCAGACATCGTTGAGCTGCAGCGCCTTGCTGGCCAGCTTCACCGGGGCCCAGGTCTTGCCGTCGTAATGCAGCATCAGGCCCGCACCGTAGCTGCCGCCCACGGCGTAGACATCATTGGGCCCGCTGCCCCAGACGCCATGGAGGGATTCCGTGGTCCCGGACTTCATGCTGCTCCACTTCTTGCCGTCGAAGCGGCTGATGGCGCCCTTGCTCCCCACCACGAACACATTGGAGGGGCCGCTGCCCCACACGGCGTGGAGCATCTCGGAGGTTGAAGTGGAGACCGTGCTCCAGCCCTTGGCGTTCATGCGCAGGACCTTGCCGCCCGATCCCGCGGCCCAGGCGTCCTGCGGACCGGACGCCCAGACATCATGCAGAGACGGCCCCCACGCCGTGTGAGTGGCGGTCCAGGTGCCGGTGCACGGCCCGGCGTCAGGGGCCAGCAGGTCCGGCGCGGGGCCCCTGTCCGGGGAGGGGAGATCCACCCGGGCCAGATCTGGCCGGGCCAGGTCGGGGCCGGCCGCGTCAGGCTTCAGCAGGTCAGCGGCCTGCCCGCCGTCCGCCGGCGAGCCGTCGTCGCTGCACCCGGCCACGGCCATGGCCGCACAAAACATCAGCGCAAGCAAAGATGAGCTCGCCCCACGGTAGCGCGGTGGATTCACCTGGCCCCGGCCAACGATATGCATGATTGTCCCTCCCACCTCGGCGTGAACGGTCGTTGGAGGCGTCCAGTCTATCAGCCGCGCCGGTTCATCGCGCGGCCGGTCCTGTCGGATCGCACGAAACCCGCGCCGGGGGTGTGGAGGGTCAGCCCTTCTTGCCGGCGCCGCCGTCCGCAGCCTCGAAGACCCACTTGCCGTTCTTGCAGACCCACTTGCCGCCCTTGCCCTCGTACACCTGACCTTCCTTGCAGGACTTGCCGCCGCCGCTGTCCTTGTTCCCCCCGCTATCCTGGGTGACCCCGAGGTCCCTGGTGACTCCGCCCGGGCCGAGGATGGCGTCCCTGATGGTCTCGGCGATGCGCGTGTCCAGGGATTTCGTGGCTTGCTGCACCATGATCACGACGGCCAGCTTCTCTTTGGGGTCGGTCCAGGTGACCGTCCCGAGGGCGCCGCCCCAGCCGAAGGCGCCGGCGCTGCGGCCATTTTTCGCCAGCTTCGGATCCACGGTGACGCCAACCGTGTAGCCGAACGCCATCCCGCCAGGGCCCTTGGCAGCCTTGCCGTACAACCCACCCGCCTGGCTTTTGGACATCATCTCCACGGACTCCGCCTTGAGGATCCGCTCTCCGAACAGCTCGCCCTTGTTGACCAGCATCTGCTCGAAGTGCAGGTAGTCGCGGGCCGTGCTCTTGAGGCCCCAGGAGGCGCCGAAGTATTTGGGCGGCGTGCCCTCGAGGGAGAGCAACATACGACCATGCTTGTCCTTCGGCACGATCCAGTGGGTATCCTTCATGCCGAGCGGGTCGAAAATGCGCTGCTGAACGAAGGTGTTGAACGGTATGCCCGAGGCGACCTCGATGGCCCGCGCCACAACATCCAGCCCGTTGCCATAAACCCACTGCGTCCCGGGCTGGAAACCGAGGGGCTCCCTGGCGACCTTTGGAATCAAGGTGGCCAGGGATTCGTTGGCGAAGTCCGTCTTCTTCACCTTGTCGAAGCCGGTGAATCCGGACGTGTGCGTCAGTAGATCATGGATGGTTATGGGGCGCTTGGCGTCCACCAGCTTGTAGCCCGTCTTGGACCCATCAGGAACGGCGACCTTGGCGTTCTTGAACTCGGGGATGAACTTCTCGATGGGGTCAGTCACCTTGAACAGGCCCTGGTCCACCATGATCATGGCGGCCACGCCGAGCACCGGCTTGGTGGATGACATCATGTGGAACATGCCATCCGTCTTCAGCGGCGCCTTGGTCTTGACGTCGAACAGGCCCTGCGCCTTGAAGTAAACCACCTTGCCGCGCCGAGCGACGCCGACCACGGCCCCCTGAATCTGGCCGCCATCGATGAACCCCTGGACGACGCTCTGGATCTTGTTCAGCCGTTGCGCCGACATCCCGACCTCTTCGGGCGTCCCGTGGGGCAGCTCTGTCGCTGGCACCGGGTCGTCGGCGCAGGCGCCAGGAACAAGAACCATCAGCGCCACAATCATGATTCTCTTGATGAAATCAGTGTCTACCAGCATGTTGAGGGGGTCTCTGGCCATGTTGTTCTCCATGTTTCCTGGCCCACTTTACCGTGTGGTTGCTCGTTTGTCCGAGCTGGCGGGCAAAGTTTGAAAAGCGCCCCGGGCCCGAGCGCCCTGGTCAGGATCGCCGCAGGCCCCCGGAGAGTGGTCGAGGCCCATTTTTCACTACCGATTCTGTGTAGTTTTTCGTATAGACGACACTTGACTCACCCAGGAGGGAACGCAGTGAAAAGAACAAAGTCCATCATGGCAACTCTGGCAATTCTCCTGCTGTTCTGCGGGACAGGATGCGGTATTGGGAGCTATCCCCCCGCGCCTTACTACAAGAACCAGCTCGCCACGCTGCAGTACCGGGGCGATGCGAACATCACGGCCGCGACCCTGGACCAGCGGAACTACGTCAAATCCGCCACGGACCAGCTGGCAAACTACGAGGGCCAGTACCGCAACACGTTCGGGGATCCCTCGCGCCAGTTCACCACCACCCTGTCGCCACTGGCCCCCGAGATGAACAAGGCCCTCGCTGGCTCGCTGAAGCGCCAGGGCTTCCGGGTGACGTCGGTGGTGACCGAGCCCGCCATCTCCAGCCAGCGCGCGAAGTCGGCGCTGCTGGGGCCAAAGCCCCGGTATGCGGTCCTGCTCAGGGTCAGCGAGTGGACCTACGACGGGTACAACGACTTCGAGCAGGACTACGACCTGACCCTGGAGGTCATGGACAGCGCCGGAGAGGTGCTCGCGTCAGCCAACCGCAAGGGCAAAAACAAGATGGGCGCGGACTTCTTGAAGCTGCGCACCCTGTCCAAGGGGAACTTCAAGACGCTGCTCGGCGAATTGCTCAACGACGCGAAGATCGTGGCGGCACTGACCGGTGCCAGGGCGGCTCCGGCGGCGGAGAAGAAAGAGGATGCAGCGGAGGATGCAGCGGGGTCTCCACCACCGCTGCCGGCCCCTGCCGCCCCTGCCGCCAAGGGGAGCTCGAGGTCCGCCACCGAGCGGCTGGAGGAGCTGGACAAGCTGCTCAAGAAGGGGCTGATTTCCAGGAAGGACTACAACAAGAAGAAGAAAGAGATCCTGGACAGCCTGTAGGGGCTACTTCCGGACGCAGCGAACCGAGCCGGTGGTGATGCCCAGGGTATCGCCGACCCGGCCCGTGTGGAACTGGACCACCCAGACCCAGCTGTTTCCTGCCACCCGTGAGCTGGTATAGAAGCTCTTCTCCGGCGGCGTGCAGTCCCCCTTCATCCCCTTTGGCCAGTAGCAGCCACCGGCGGGGCCGCCGTCTACCCCGCACCCGACGCAATCGCCGGTCCTGCAGGCCTTGTCCCTGGAGAGGCACCCGTCGCTGATCTTGCAGCCGCCCTTGGTGGCCGTCCCCGGGCAGCCCCTGATCAGGGAGCGCAGCTCACCGATGGTGGGCGTGCGCCAGTCGCTGTGTCCGCCGAGCACGAGGTCTTTGCAGTAGTCCTCGATCCACATGAACATGCCCTTGTT
>CAZEFW010000067.1:0-44393 GCA_964511535.1 uncultured Myxococcales bacterium
TATCCATGATGGCTTCTTCCCACTGTTTGATGAACCAGGCAGCTGGCGTTCTCCCTTCCAATGCCTGGTCGTGGACCTGCAAGGACTGATCGCTCATGTTTGATCTGGCCAAAAAGAAGGAGGAGGCGCTCCGACGCATCCTCGTCAAGACATGGCACATGTGGGAGCGTCTGGGCTTTTATTTGGTCCCCAAACATTTCTATTATCCGATACCGGAGACTCGGAAGTGCCTCGGGCATGATTTTGACAGGGAATTTCCTCTGGAAGGGATTTCTCTGGATGATGATGAAATGTGCACATTGCTCGGGCGCTTTGCCGAGTACAAAGGTGAATACGAGCCAATCTATCGTCCCACCGGATACGAATCAAATGGGGATGGCTCGATCCTTTATTCAATGATCAGGCATCTGAAACCAGGACGAATTATCGAGATTGGATCAGGGAACTCGACCCGCGTCGCATGTCAAGCAATGAAGCAGAACGAGGTTGAGGGGACCAGGGGCGCCAGTATCCTGGCAATTGAACCATTCCCCAGTTCCGAGCTCATTGAACTGGCCGAGGCGACCCCTCAAGTCCAGCTGTTGATTCAACCTGTCGAAGAAGCAGGGCTTCATATATTTCATGAGTTGAGCGCCAATGACATACTGTTCATTGACTCATCGCATATCTTGAAGCCGGGGAATGATGTCTATCATCTTTATCTTCATATTCTCCCGCAGGTCCCCGTCGGGACAATGATTCACATTCATGATATTCGATTCCCCCAGGACCATCCGGCGGAGTGGCCCGTCGAGTTCAAGTTCTTCTGGAACGAACAATATCTGCTGCAGATGTTCCTCAGCTACAATGATTCCTACAAGATCGAGTTTGCTGGCAACTACATGTGGTTGAGGCATGCCGAGGAAATGAAGAGGAGCCTGGTTGGTCTGAACGAGTCACCGGATGGCTGGCCAGGTAGTTTCTGGCTACGGCGAATCAAATAGCAGGCCTGCCCCGGATCGCACTTCACCCCTTGGGATTCAGCAGCTCGCGATAGATTCGCTCCATGGTGTCGCAGTATGCCGGGGTGGAGAACGCCCGTGCCCTTTCCATTGCGTTCTGCCGAAGATCTTGTTGTAATTCCGGGTTGTTGGACAGTTCAATAATGCGGGAGGCCAGCTCTGTTTCGGAGCAATTATTGAAGATCAGCGCTGTGACTCCATCAACTGCAAACTCTGCCAGCCCGTCATTTCCCGAGGTTATCAGCGGGATGCCTGCGCTCATCATTTCAAGTGCCGCGATGCCGAATGGCTCATTTCGGGAGGGCAAGCACCCGATATCTACGGTATTCAGCAACTGGCCAATGTTGTCAACGAAGCCCAGGAACCTGACCCTGGAGGCCAGGTTTGCCCTCCGAGCGCTCAATCTCAGCTGTGCTTCCAGGTCTCCTGCGCCCATGAAGATCAATTGAAAATCAGGGCGCCTCTTTGCCACCAACTTGAAAGCATTGAGCAAAATGTCAGGGCCCTTTTGATGGGTCAAGCGCCCGACAAACCCGATCACCGTGGCATTCGGCTCGATACCCAGCTCTGCTCTCAATGTTTCCCTGAGCTCCGGGTTCGGGGCGAATTGCTCATTATCGACCGAGTTATGTAGTATCTCTATATCATCCAAGCAAATGCCACAGAGCTCTGTAAGATGATTCGCGGTCGCTCCCGAGACCGCGAGATATCGAACGGCTCGATCTTTGAGCCGTCGCAACATCCAGCGATAGAATGCATATTGCGGATCCTCGACTGATATTGGTTCATGCTCATGAACGAGAACCGGAGTGTCGTGAAAGTACGTTGACAGGAGTCCACCCAAAATCGGCTTGAACAAATGCGCATGGATTATGTCGATATCAAGATCACGACACAATGAAACAATCTTGAAGAACTTGCGCGGATCGTACACACCGTACCGGGTGCCAACGATGTTCCCCCGAATATTTACCTCTACACCATCAGGACGAAGAGGGTAAACATGGTGCTCAAAATCTCCAGCAGCGGTTTCTACTATCTGCTTGACCACGATCTGTGCACCACCAAGTTTCAGGTTGCTTATGAGATGTAATACACGTATCGGCATATGTCATCTCTTGGAGGGCACCATGACACACTGGATCTTGTAGTGAACTGCCATGGTCTTTCAAGTTTCCAGCAGAGTCAACCCGGCGTTCGCGGCACAACAAGAACCAGTTGCCATCAGTCTTTGCAATCGCCATCTCACTTTGCCAACGGGCGAGGTGAATTCTCCGAGGTCGAATGGGATTAGCAAGGATGACGACAGTTGGGTATCATGCGGACGCGAAACAGCCGTCGGGTGCAAAGCGTTCTGTCGTCCAGGTCCCTGACATGGCCGACGATGGGAATGGCGGAAGCTGGCCAGCATAAAATGACAAATCCTCCAGATACCCTGGCCACACCGGCGGGCCAGAACTCCGTGGCGATCCTCGAGCCAGATCTTGTCCTGATCCGCGGTCACCACTTTCAACAAACGCTGACCTTCGCCCGTTGCCTCGTGGATCAGGGCAAGAGGCCCATCATCCTTTGCGGCCGCCTTCGCCCGCGCCAGCTACGTGCGGAGTTCGAGCAGCTCGGGGCCGTGGTCCACGAGGCCTTCCGCTGCCACCATCTGAAGCTGCTGCGGGCCAGAGACCTCGTCTGGTCCACTTCCGCGGTTTGTCAGGCCCTGACCTTCAAGCGCCTGGCAGCCTCGATTCCCCCGGGCTGTCCGGTCATCGCGCCCTCCGGATCACTCAGGATGCTGCTGGGCCTCTCGCTGGCCATCCGGCGGGGATGGTGGCCGCATGTCACGAGGGTCCAGCTGTTTACCTGGGACAGGCGGCAGAATGACCAGGCAATCTCGCTCTTCCCGGGCAAGCTCCTCGCCCTGACCGAGGCATCGGTCAGGGCCTGCCCGCCCGGGAACCCGCTGCTCTTCGGATGGTCCCATTCCATCGCCGACCTCATCACCAGCAAGGTGCAAAGGCCGGTGCAACAGGCTGCCCAGGCCGTGGAATGGGCTCCTCCGTCCATCGGGCCTCGCAGCCTCGAAGACCCGGCAATCGGATACCTCGGAGAGCTCAGACCGGAGAAGGGCTGCTATCAATTCCTCGACGCTCTCCCGCTGCTTCGGAGCCGTCCGCGCCTGCTCGTTCAGGCCGCCAGGTCCAGCGCCATGACCGAGCAGAGCAGGAGAATGCTCGTCACCAGGGTGGAGGAGTTCGGCGGGCGAATCTTCCAGGAGAGCATGAGCATGAGCGACTACTGGGACCTGCTGGGAATGGTCGACATCATGGTATGCCCCTATGACCCGATCCGATACGGGCACCGGACCTCCGGCATCGTGATCGACGCCCTCGGCGCCGGCGCCGTCCCGGTGGTACCCGCAGGTACCTGGCTCGCAGAGATCTCGGCGAAATATGACGTCGGCCTGCGCTACTCGCCCTACACCCCAAAAGCCCTGGCAGCGGCCCTGGACGAGGTCGTGAACAACTGGGCGGAGCACCGCGACCGTTCCAGGAGAGCTGCGGAATCGGCCCGGGAGGATCACGCTCCAGCCGCCGTCATTCAGAGCCTGCTGGGCGCCGCGCCCCCCTGAGCCTCGGGCGCGGGTCTCGGTCCGCTCATCCGCCTACCCCTCGTCGAGGAACACCTGGTGCCTGGTCCCGCGGAGCGCGCACACCACCTCTCCGTAATTCTGGATCCTGTCCTCCAGGGTGCCGCGGCTCATCTTCTTGAGCCCTGGCCAGCTCATCTCCAGCGCGTCCGCCCCCAGGAACTGGAGCACGGATGACTGGACCTGCTCGGTCCGGCCCACGAAGTCCTCGTAGGTCACCTCGAGATAGGGCCCACGCGACAGGGCTCGCGCCATGGCACCGCGCAGGCGCTCCACTCGCCTGATGAAGGCCATCAGCAGGATGGTGTTGATCTTCAACCTGGAGGTCCTGGGCGCGGCCTCCTGAGAGTGCGCGACCCCGGTCCGTTTGGCGTTGATCCGGGAGAGGTACATCTTCAGCAAGTTCGCCCTGAGCAGGTGGATCACCCGCACGCCGCGACGGGCGAAGTGGCCGCGAAGGTACGGATAGCACTTCAGCTCCGAGTACATGATCTTGAAGCCGGCCAGCGACTCGGGCGCGCCACGCGGCTGGTACTCGTTCCAGGTGGTCATGTCGGTCCACGGACCTGAGTGCTCCGGGTTGGACCAGAGGCTGTCCAGGTAGCTGCGGATCACGACCGCCGGGACGAAGCTCCTCACGGCCCGGCAGAGGTGCCTGCTCCCGAGGGTGCCGTGGATGATCCTGCGGCCGGGGGTCAGCGAACAGAAATGGTTGAACCCGTCATGGGCGCCGTACTGCCTCAGGAACACCTCGCCATGGGCCCTGATGTCCGGGTGGCTGTTGAGCCACAGCCTGAAGAGCGTGGACCCGGACCGCTGCGTCGTCACGATGGCGAACTTCTCTGGTGTCATGTTATCGGTCCCACGCCAGCCGCAGCGTCTCCGGCAGATCCATCAACCCTGCCGCGCAATTAACCTCGTAATTATGCCCGGTTCGAGAATCAAGCAAATACTGCCCTGCTGGCCTCATTTTGTGATCTGGCCATGCTCCTATGATAATGTCAGCCCCATGTCCATCCAAGACATCGTCGGCGGCCGATTCTGCGTCACGGGGGCGGCCGGGTTCATCGGATCGCACCTTTGCGAGCGGCTGCTCGACCTGGGGGCGTCGGTGGTGGGCGTCGACTGCCTCACCAACCTGTACGACCCCTCGCTCAAGGAGGCCAACCTCCGGCGCTTCGCCGATCACCCGCAGTTCCTGCTCTATCGGTCCGACTTGCAGGATCCCCGCACCTCCCTGGACGCGGTGCACGGCTGCCGGGCGGTGATCCACCTGGCGGCCCTGCCAGGCATCGGCCCATCGCGCCAGATGCCCGCGCGCTACCAGGAGAACAACGTCGTGGGCACCACCCACCTGCTGGAGGCTTGCCGCCTGCGGGACGTGCCGGGGTTCATCTTCGCCTCCTCGTCGTCGGTGTACGGCGACTGCGATGTGATCCCGTTCTCCGAGGATGGCTCGGCGGTGCGGCCCCTGTCGGTGTACGGCGCCACCAAGGCCGCCGGCGAGGTCCTCTGCCGCGTGTACCACGACCTGTTCGGCCTGGACGTCACGTCCCTGCGCCTGTTCACGGTCTACGGCCCGCGACAGCGCCCGGACATGGCGATCCACAAGTTCGCCCGGCTCATCAGCGGCGGCAAGCCGGTGACCCTGTACGGCGATGGCACCATGGAGCGCGACTTCACCTACGTGGAGGACATCGTCGAGGGGATCGTCGCCTCCCTGGGCACGCTGCCGGGCAGCGGCAGCCGCCTGATAAACCTCGGCACCGACCGGCCCGTGGCGCTCAATGATCTCATCGCTGCCCTGGAGGCGGCCCTCGGCCTGCCCGCCGAGGTGGTGTTCCAGCCCGCGCCTCCCGGAGAGGCGCAGCGCACCTGGGCCGACGTCTCCCGCGCCCGGGAGCAGCTGGGCTACGAAGCGCGCACCTCCCTGGCGCGAGGGCTGGAAAACTTCGTCGGCTGGTACCGCGACGAGGGCCCCGGAGCGCGCTGATGACCGCCATCTCCGTCGTGGTGCCCGTGTACAACGAGGAGGACAACGTCGAGGCCCTCCACAGGGAGATCGTCGAGGCGTGCGAGGCGGAGGCGTACGACTACGAGATCATATTCGTGGACGACGGCTCCACGGACCGGACCTTCGAGCGCATGCGCACCCTGGAGCCGATCCGCGCCGTGCAGCTGCGCAAAAACTTCGGCCAGACCGCCGCAATGGACGCCGGCATCCGCCTGGCGCAGCACGACCTGGTGGTGACCATGGACGGCGACCGTCAGAACGATCCGGCGGACATCCCGAAGCTGCTGGCCACCCTGGAGCGGGAGGACCTGGACATCGTCTCGGGCTGGCGCAAGGAGCGCAAGGACCCGCTGCTCAAGCACGTCACCTCCCGCGGCGCCAACCTGCTGCGCAAGATGCTGATCAACGACGGCATCCATGACAGCGGCTGCTCGCTCAAGGTGTACCGGCGAGAATGCTTCGAGCGGCTGCGGCTGTTCGGCGAGATGCACCGCTTCATCCCGGGGCTGCTCAAGATCAAGGGCTACCGGGTGGGCGAGGCGGTGGTCAACCACCGCCCCCGCACCGCGGGCAAGACCAAGTACAACTGGCGCCGGGTGGTCAAGGGCCTCATCGACATGGTGTCGGTCTGGTTCTGGAACAAGTACGCCGTGCGCCCGCTGCACCTGCTGGGCGGGCTCGGCATGGTGTTCATCTTCTTCGGCTTCATCAGCTCGCTGTACACCGCGGCGCTGTACATGATGCAGGGTGACGTGTCCCACACCACCTGGCCCATCCTGTCGGTGTTCCTGGTGCTGATGGGGATCCAGCTGTTCATCTCGGGCCTGCTGGCAGACGTCATGGCGAAGACCTACTTCAGCACCACCCGGGACACGCCTTATGACGTCAGGGTGGTGGTCGAGCGGGAGCACCCTGCGCTGGCCGAGGCTCCCAGGGTGCCTGCCCTGCCAGCGGCGGAGACGGAGCCAGATTCAGCCCAGCCGGAGTGACCCTCCTCCCCTTTCCGCTCGGCCGCAGCTCCCCCTGGAACGTTCAGGAGGCTCCAGCTGGTTGGCTCGCCGGCGGGCGCCAAACGGGGCTCGCGATGACCACGGGGGGCAGGCTGCCCGCCGCCCCCTGACTCACTTGGCGTCCTTGAGGTACTTGAGCACCCGGCTGAGCTTCATCGGGTGGCCATGGATGGTGCCCGATGAGAGCTCGGCCCGCAGCCAGTGGGTCTTCTCGCCGCCGTCATAGCCCACCGCCCTGGGCGCGCGGTAGATGGCCCACACATCGCCGCCAGGTCGCCGGATGAGGGTACCCTTTTGCAGCGCCGTGCGTTCGAGGTTCTTGTTGTTCACCCCGGGCAGGTACTGGGCGGCCTTGGTGCTGAACTGCTTCGCCTCGGCTTCAGACCGCGCCTTGAGGTGCTTGCGCCCGTGATCGCTGGCGCGGGCCTTGTAAATCCGCGTGCGGATTTCCTTGCGCGTGTAGTACGACCCGTGGGCCAGGTTATCTTTCCGCGCCGCCGGGGTGCCGCGGAAGAGGGACGACTTCAAATCGCGCAGCTTGTACTGCTGGCGCTTGACCGGCTTGTTGACCCGCGCCCGCCGGGGCGCACGCTTGATGGCCGGGCGGACCCGGTGCTGCTGTCGGGTCTGAACCTTCGGCTTTGGACGCACCCCGTTTCGCGGCCCTGCCAGGGCGTCGGTGGGCAGCTGCAGCGCCAGGGTGATCAGAGCAACGAGGACCGTCCGCTTCATGGCCACCACCCTAGCATACGCCTGTCCCGGGCTTCTTCGCGTGCCCCCAGAAGTTGGGGGCCAGCGGCAGCGGCATCTGGTTCAACAGGCGATACAACCGCACGCCCACGGCCCCGAGCGGCCCCAGGGAGCGCCGGATCTTGTTCACCTTGTACTCGCTGACGGAGTTGAAGGTCTCGACCACCACCCCCTGAAAGCCAGCCCCGCGCAGCAGGCGCCCGAGGCTGGAGAGGGATTGCAGGGACATGTGAAACTCGCGCCACTTGAACAGGTCGCGCGCCTGCACGATCTCCCAGGGTACGTTGATGATGATGTTGGGCGTCTGGAACACCAGCCGGCCGCCAGGCTTCAACACCCGGTGCACCGCGCCGTGCATGTACTCCTGAACATCGGGGATGTGCTCCAGCACATCGAACAGGGTGACCACGTCGAACGTCTCGTCCGGAAATGGAAGCTGGCGAGGCCGGGTGGGCTGCAAGCGAGGGGCGATGTCCGGGTATGCAGCCTTGCCTTCTTCTATGTGCTCCTCGCTGAGGTCCACGCCCTGGAGGTCGGTGTAGCCCAGCAGGTGGAGGTTCTGCAAGAAGCTCCCGTAGTTGCAGCCGACATCGAGGATCTTGAGATCTTCTGGCAGTCCAAGGGACATGAAGTAGTCCACCTCGACTGCGATGTTCCCGGCCTCCCGGGGAAAGGTCACTGTCTGGCGCATGGATCCACGGCGGGCTGAGAGAGGGCCCAGGAGGTGAGGTATATCATGCCCTTCACCGGCCGCACCCATCTGTTTCACGGCCCCGGCTTCACGCGCCACACCGAGGCCGTTCCCTCGGCGAACACACGCTCGAAGCGTCCCGGCGCCCCGGCGAGCAGGCGCGGCAGATGCCCGAAGCGCCCCTGCTGGGCCACGCGAGAGATGTAGAGGTACCCGGCGCCGGTCTGCCGGGCCATGCGCCACACCCGCTCTGCATCCATGGACGAATACATCGCCTGGACATGTCGCAGCCGCGCGTCCCTGTCCGGGGTCTCGCTCCGCCTGGAGACCCAGATGCGCCGCCCGGCGAACACCGGGATCCACAGGTCCTGCCCGCCCTGGGTGTAGTAAGGGGCCGGCCACTGAACCAGGAGCGCCTCTCGCCCCGTGTTGCTCCGGACCCATTCCAGGGCGCGGACGTCGCCGGCCGGGACGGCGATCACGCGCACCGTCTGCTTCGAGAAATCCCACAGCAGCGGTGAATGCCAGCGGATGTCGTACAGCAGGGTCGGCAGGCCGGGGAGGCAGAGCAGCAGCCCCGCCGCAACGACCCCCCTGAGGCGCCCCGCGCCCGGCCGCCCGGCAGCGTCCAGGGCAGCCGCGGCGCCCAGGACCAGGCCCACCACCATGATGAAGCTCACCTTCAGCTGCACGTCCACCCGGAAGCGGGAGGCGAAGAGCGCCTCGGCCAGCAACACGCCGGCCACTCCCGCGCATGTGACGAGGCCCGCCGCTCGACGGGCCGGGCCGACCAGCTCGGCGCGCCGCAGGGCCAGCACGGCCCCCAGCGTCCCGAGCACCGCCAGGGCGGGCCCGGCGGTGAACAGCAGCTGGGGCAAGGCCCACGCCAGCCGAACGAGCAAGGCGGACCCCGCTGCCGCGGCGCCGGAGCCCACCTGATGGTCCACGGTCCCCTGGTCCAGCATGCCCGCGAAGTAGATCAGCCCGGCCGCCGCCGCCGCCCCCGCCGCCGCGTGCCAGGGAAGCGGCCGCTCCCGGCGGATCCAGCTCCACGCCTCCATCACCAGCAGCATCGCCACCCAGCCGCCGCCCAGCATCATGCTGGTCCCGGGGCCCGCGGCCATCAGCGCCAGCAGCCCCACGGGGGCGCGCCTGTCCCGCCTCGATTTGAAATGCAGCGCCAGCGCCGCGCACAAAAACGCCAGCGACAGCTGGTGCTGCGGCACGTAGAGGCACAGCCGATAGAGCGTGCTGCCAGCCACGTGGTACGGGATGCCCAACGCCTGGCTCAGATCGTAGCCCTCGAGGTTCACCCCCTGGCTCAGCGCGCCCCAGCTGTGCCCCGGGTGCAGCAGCTTGACCGCGATGCCGTCCATGGACAGCCCCGCCACCCCCAGCGACACCGCCGCGCCCGCGGCCCACGGCCGGACCTGGAGGCGCGCGCACGCCCCGTACAGGGCGGTGATCAGCAGCAGCGTGCCGAAGATCCCGGAGGTGAGCACCACCTCGCCGGCGTGGGCGGCCTCGCCGAGCATGGCCATGGCCGTGGCGGGGATCAGATAGGAGAGCCAGTAGTAGCGCAGCGGCCCGTCGCCGCCCCAGATGTCCACCGGCGGCAGCTGGCCGTGGAGCACGGCCTGGGTCTGGGCCATGTGCTTGAACAGGTCGGCGCAGAAAAAGGGCGAATAGACCCGATGCCCCGAGACCTCCAGCCCGAAGCTCACCAGCGGCAGCGCGATGATGGCCAGGGTGAACACCAGGGGCAGGTGCAGCGGCCACCCCTCGCCGTCGACGGGCGCGGCCGGCTCGCGCTCACCGCCGGCGGGACGCCGCCGAGCCAGCCAGGCCGCCGCAGACAGGGTCGCCGGCACGCCGAGGCCCAGGGGCAACCCCCACCAGCCGAGCAGCGAGCCCGCGGCCGCGGTGGTCACCAGGCTCGCCGCCACCCCGGCCAGCAGCCCCACGGCCACCCGCACCTGGGACACCGGCCGCCCGGGGCCCAGCCAGATCACCCCCGGCAGCCCGAGCCAGCCCCAGGCGCACAGGGTGACGATGAAGGAGAGCGGCCCGCCCACGGCCTGGGCGAGCCCGAAGGCCACGAGCAGGGTCAGAGCCGCCGGGACCAGCCGGGCGGCCGCGCTGCTGTCCACGGCCTTGCCCTGGTCCCGGTCACCCATGGGATGAATCTTACTCCATTACCTCGAAGCGCCCCTGGAAGAAGCGCAGCCGCTCCGGCTCGTAGACGAACCGCAGCCCCTTGATCTCCTGGCGCCGCTGGTACAGCCGGATGATCCCCTCGGCCACGGCGTGCATGTGGTCGTTGGTGTACACCCGCCGCGGGATGGTCAGGCGCACCAGCTCCAGGGCGGGGCGGTAGTTCTCGCCCGTCTCCGGATCCCGGCCCTTGGACACGTTGCCGCGCTCCATGGCCCGCACCCCGGTCTCCACGTACAGCTCCGCCGCCAGGCGCTGGGCGGGGAACTGGTCCTGGTCCAGGTGGTCCAGGAAGCTCCGCGCGTCCAGGAAGATGGCGTGGCTCCCGGGCGGCTGCACGATCTTGAGCCCCGCGTCCATCAGCAGCTGACCCAGCATGCGCGTCTGCTCGATGCGGGAGTGGATGTAGCGGTCCTCCACCATCTCCTGCACGCCCTTGGCCATGGCCGCGAGGTCCGCCGTGGCCAGGCCACCGTCGGTGGTGGCGCCCTCGTAGACCCGCAGCACCTCCTCGGCCTGCCGGGCCCACTCGGCGTTGTCGCGGAAGGCGAGGCAGCCGCCGATGTTGATCAGGTAGTCCTTCTTGCCGCTGACGGTGCAGCCGTCGCCGTAGAGCATCATCTCGCGCAGGATGTCGCTGATGCTGGTGTCGGCGTAGCGCTCGTCGCGCTGCTGGATCATGTAGGCGTTCTCCACCGATCGGGTCGAGTCGAAGAACACCGGGATCTTGCGCGCGCTGCAGTAGGCGTACACCTCCTTCATGTTGTCCATGCTCACCGGCTGGCCGCCGGCCATGTTCACCGAGTGCTCGAAGGAGATGTAGGCGATCTTGTCGGCGCCGTGCTCGTCCACCAGCGCCTGGAGCTTGGCCATGTCGATGTTCCCCTTCCACGGGAACTCGCTGGCCGGGTCGTGGGCCTCGTCCACGATAATGTCGCGGAACACACCGCCCGCCATCTCCTGGTGCAGCTTGGTGGTGGTGAAGTACATGTTGCCCGGCACCAGCTGCCCCTCGCCGATCATGGTGCTGCTCAGGATATGTTCGGCGGCCCGGCCCTGGTGGGTGGGGATGATGTACTTGTAGCCGTACGCCTCCTGCAGCGACGCCACGAACTCGTGGTACGCGTCGCTGGTGGCGGGCGTGGCCAGGGCGCCGTCGTAGGCCGCCCACTGGTCCGTGCTCATGGCGGACGTGCCCGAGTCGGTCAGCAGGTCGATGGTGACGTCGGCCGACCGCAGCAGGAAGGTGTTGTACCCCGCCGCGCGGATGGCCTTCTCCCGCTTCTCCCGGCTCAGGTTCCCCACGCGCTCGAAGGTGTGGATCGTGTAGGGGAAGCAGTCGAAGGCGTGGTTGTCCAGGTCGGCGTAGATGGAGCGGAAGCGCAGCTGGTCCTGCCACTCGCCGCCCCTGTCCAGGTCGAGCCCGGCCACCCGATCCCGCTGGCCGTACAGCGCGATGATGGCGTCCGCCACCTGGTCGAGCTGCTCGTTGGTCATGGCCAGGCGCGGGATCTGCACCGGCAGGAAGGTGTCGCGGCTGGCCAGCCCGGTGGCCACGGCGCGCACGCCGGAGGTCTGGTACAGCGCCGCCGACAGCGCGTGCTGGGCGTGCTGCTCCAGGTGGGGCACGAACTCTTTGGCCTTGATGTAGGCGCCGTCGCAGCCCCGCTCCAGGGGTACGCCCGCGTCGCGCAGGCGCTTGCTGAAGCGCTCGGTCTGGTGCATCACCCACTCCACCTCGTCCTCGTTGCACATCTCGCCGATGCCCCGGGCCAGCACCTCCATGGTGCGGCCGGCCATGCCGCCGTAGGTGTGCAGGCCCTCATAGACCACCACCTCGTTCATGAACTTTTCGTAATCGTTCGGGTTATCTGTGGTCAGGATGCCGCCGGTGTTGCACTTGGGGTCCTGGGCGCCGTCCATGACGAACACATGGGCCGTCTTGACCATGCGCCGCACCAGATCGGCGATGCTGGTGTTGGCGTAGCCGGTCTCGTGGCGCTGGATGTACCAGGCGTTCTCGATCACCCGGGAGCCGTCGAGGATCAGGCGCAGCCCGTGGCGGTCGGCCACCTCGCGAGTGGCCAGCAGGTTGGCCATGGAGAACGGGTGCTGGCCATCGGCGAACGCCTGCAGGCCCATGAAGGCCACCTTGTTGGCGGCGATCTCCTGCTCCAGCTTCTCCAGGTCCACGTTGCCCGTGAACACCTCCTCGTCATGGTCGCGGACGTCGGGCACCCCCACGTGGCGCGGGGTCAGCGCGTCCATGCGCGAGCGCGCGTTGGAGGTGATCACCGAGCCCTCGGGCACCAGGGTGGCCACCACCAGCTTGACGCTGCCGAGCACGTTATGGGTGGGACATACATAGGTATGCCCCAGCACCTCGGCCACGGTCTTCTGTAGATCCTCGAAGTTTCGCGCCCCGGCGTACGCCTCATCGCCGATGAGCTGGCCGGAGAGCTGCTCCTGGCTCACCGCGCTGGTGCCCATGGAGCACATGTCGAAGGTGATCTGCGACGGGGTGAGGTTGAAGACGTTGAATCCGGCCCCGGCCAGGTGCTTCTTGCGCGCCTCGATGGCGGGGAAGGAGACCAGGCGGACGGTCTTGATCTTGTGGGGCTCGTGAAGGGTCGTGGGCATGGGTTACCTCTCTGCTGGGGATGCGTGACGGGGGCCGATTCTGGCTCCCGGCGGCGGACCATAGCGCCTGGCCTGCGAGAGTCAAGTGCAGAGCGTCCGGGGTGAATCCGCGGGACCGATCGAGCCGCCCAATCGGCAGAAACATTTTTATTATCGATCCCCTACCGGCTGCGTCTGGCCTGAGCTACTATCCCCGGGTTCCCTTGAGACCGTGACAAAACCGAAGCAGGAGAGAGCATGTCGGACGAGAAAGACCCGTTCGGGACCAACGACGAAAGTGTGGACATCGATTTCGACGATGATCTGGATGGTTGGGGTGAAGAGGACGACGAGGACGCGGTAGAGGCCCAGCCCGAAGAGCACACGGACGTGGTCATGTCTCCGGGAGATCCGGAGACCGGTGAGGCCAGCGAGCAGGACCAGGAAGATCTCCTGCTGGTGAACCCGGACGGCATGTTCTCCGGGCACAAGGGCGCCACCATGGAGTACCAGCCCCACGAGGATGGCGACGGCGCGTCCGGCGCGGAGTACGGGGCGGACGACGACCTGACCGCCAGCGGGGACGACCCGGTGGAGGTGACGCCGCAGCCCATGGTGGTGCTCGGGCCGGACGGGACCCCGGACGACAGCGCTGAGGCGCCGGAGGCCGAGGCGTTCCTGCCCGAGGATGGCGGAGGAGGGCTGATGGACATGGCGACGTCCGAGACCCACCTGCCCCCGCCCGACACCACGGACGTGCCGGCGGTCCCCTCTCTCGACTGGGAGGTGGGCGGCGATGAAGACCAGACCGCTGGAGACGACGGCGACATGGCCGACAAGGAAGACAGCGACTTCGTCATGAGCGGCGATGATGTCCAGGCCGTGGACGACGCGCCCACGGAGTACAGCGAGCCGGAGGAGGCCGAGGCGCTGGACGAGCCCCTGCCGGAGGAGGCCGAGGCCGCCGAGCTGCTGGGTGAGGACTACGGCGAGGACTTCGAGGATGCCTTCGCGGCGGACGAGGGGAGCGACATCCCCGAGGCCGAGCCGGTGGGCATGGACGAGGATGCCCCGGCCGAGGCGCCCGCGGTCGAAGAAGAAGTGGACGATAGCCAGCAGCGCCTGGACCTGAGCGCCCTGGAGGCGCCGGACGAGGAGAAGCTGCCCGAGGGGCTGCTCGACTGGCTCGAGGACCTGGGTGCCTACCGCCGCGAGAGCCAGCGCCTGGCGCGGGCCGGCAAGTGGGAGACCCTGGCCGCGGTGACCACCTTCGCGCTGCACAACGCGCCGTACGCCGACCGGCTGACCCAGGTGGGGCTGGTGCAGGACCTGGCGCGCATCTACCGCGACCGCCTGTCCGATCAGGAGCACGCCGAGGCGGCCTTCCGCCTGGTGGCGCAGGAGGAGCCTGCCAACCCCGAGGCGCTCTCCTTCTTGATCGAGCACTACAACGCGCGGAGCGAACACCGGGCGATCTACGACCTGTACATGGCGGCCGTGGAGAGCACCTGGGACCCCAACGACCGGCTCACCTGGACGCGCGAGGCGGCGGACCTGTGCCTGGACCGGCTGGAGGACGCATCCCTGGCCATCGCGGCCTGGGAGCACCTGTGGGAGCTGGGCGACGCGGTGGAGGAGGCGGCGCGCGAGCTGAGCCGGCTCTACCGGCGCACCGGCCACTGGGCCGAGCTGGCCACCTTCCTGGAGCACCAGGCTGACAGCGCCGAGGGCGCCGGGCGGCTGGTGATCCTGCGCGAGCTGGCCGAGGTGAAGCTGTCCGGCCTGCGGGATCCCGACGGCGCCAGCGGCGTGCTGGAGCAGATCGTCGAGCTGAGCCCGCAGGATGTCATCGCGACCCTGCAGCTGGCGCGGGTCTACGCGCAGCGGCAGGACTGGGACGGCATGGAGACCCTCGGTCGCGAGTCGACCCTGCACGAGGTGGCGCCCGAGGCGGCCCTCGACCTGCAGCACCTGGTGGCCGACTCGCTGTGGCAGGCGGGCAAGCTGGACGAGTCGGTGGGGTTCTACGACCGGATCCTGGCGGTGGTGCCCGAGGACAGCATCGCCCTGGCGTGCAAGCAGGAGTACCTGACCAGGACCGAGCGCTACGACGAGCTGCTCAACCTGCTCAAGGACAAGGTGGACGCGGCGGACGACGACGACCACCGCGCCGAGCTGCTGGCCGAGGCCGCGTCGCTGGCCGAGGAGAAGCTCGGCTCGCCCGACCAGGCGGCCAAGCTCTGGGAGCGGCGCATCACCATCGATCCCGAGCACGAGGCCTCCTTCGCCGCCCTGGGGCGCCTGTACGAGACCCTGGGCGATCTGAGCGGCGAGGCGCGCGCGCTGGAGGGGCAGCTGGCCCTGGCCCGGGACACCAAGGGCCGCATCGAGCTGATGCGCAGCCTCGGCAAGCACTACGCCGAGCGCATGGGCGACGATGACCACGCGGAGCGGTTCTGGAAGGAGATCCTCTCCCTCAACCCGGAGGACCGGGGCGTGCGCTCGGAGCTGATCGAGCTGCACCGCCGGCGCGGGAACTTCGAGGCGCTCAACTCGGGCCTGGTGCGGCAGATCTGGCTCACCAGCGACGAGGAGCGGGCGGTGGAGCTGTGCCGCACCGCCGCCGAGAACCTGGACGACAACTTCGACGACGCTGCCCGGTCGGTGACCGCCTGGCGGCGCATCCTGGACTTCGCGCCCTTCGACCTGGGCGCGCTGACCGCGCTGAAGAAGCTGTACGCCGAGCTGGAGCGGCGCCCCGACCTGCTGGCGGTGATGGAGCAGGAGGTGCGCGCGCTGGAGCCGGGCGAGGAGCGGGTGGCGCGGGCCATGGACCTGGCCAGCCTCTGGATGGAGGCCGAGGTGCCCAAGGCGGCCACCGCCGTCTACGAGGTGGTGCTGCGCTGGGAGCCTGGCAACGGCGAGGTGCTGGACAGGCTGCTGGAGATCTACGTCGCCAACGATCAGCTCGGCAAGGCCCTCGGCCTGCTGGAGTGGGTCGGGCTGCGGGAGGACGGTCAGGAGGACCGGATCAAGAACCTGCGGCGGGTGCTCGAGCTGCTGCCCGACGACGACCACGGCGCGCGGTTCTACCTGCTGCGCCGCATCCTGATGGTGGGCGGCAACGACGCCGAGGTGGTGCAGGAGCTGCGGGACGAGGCCGAGGCGGCCGAGCTGTGGGGCGAGGTGCCGGCGGTGCTGTCGCTGCTCGCCGCGCAGGAGTCTGACGCCGAGGCGCGCCTGGCGCTCCAGCGCGAGCTGGCCCGGGTCTGGGAGCAGAAACTGGAGGGGCCGGACCAGGCGTACCTCACGCTGCAGGCGGCGTTCATCTCTCCGGAGGAGAACGGCGAGACCCTCGAAGAGGCGCTGCGGCTGGCCCGGGCCACCGAGCGTCACGAGGACGTGCTCGCGCTGCTGGACCGGATGACCACGCCGGAGTTCGACCTGGAGCAGCGCAAGGCGAAGATCCGCCAGCGGGCGGAGATCTTCGAGAAGGACCTGCAGGACGGCACGCGCGCCCTGAGGGAGCGATGGCGGCTGCTGGCCCTCGACCCCGCCGAGGAGCGCGAGGAGCTGGACGAGCTGGAGCGGCTGGCCGGCGACAACGACCTGTGGGGCCCGCTGGACCACATGCTGGCCGAGATGGTCGACCGGGCGGACAGCGACGAGGAGCGCATGGACCTGCTGGCCCGGCGCGAGCGGATCCACCGCGAGCAGCTGGACGCCAGGGACAGCGCATTTGATCTGCTGGTGCTCCAGCACCGGCTCAGCCCCACAGACGCCGAGGTGACCCAGCGCCTGAGCGCGGACGCCGAGGCGGCCGACGCCTGGGAGTGGGTGCTGCCGCTGCTCGAGGCGCGGGCGCTGTTCCAGACCGGCGAGGAGGCGGCCCTCAGCCTGGCCGTCACCGCCGACCTGTACGACGAGAAGCTGGAGGACAAGGACCGCGCGTACCACCTGAGCGCCGCGGCCTTCATCCAGAACCCTGATGACACTGATATCGCCCCGCGGCTGGAGGAGCTGGCCGGCGAGGTGGACCGCTACGAGGGGCTGGCCGACGTGTTCCGCCTGGCCGCCGCGTTCAGCAACGAGACCGACCGAACGGTGGGGCTGCTGCAGCGCATCGCCAACATCTACGAGGAGAAGCTGGAGCAGCCGGAGCGGGCTATCGACATCCACACCCGCCTGCTCTACCTCAAGGACGACGAGGAGAAGTCGCTGGAGGTCATGATCAACTGGCACCGCGACCGGAGCGAGTGGCGCGATCTGCGCGACCGCATGCGGCAGCGGATCTCGCTGTTCGAGGGCGAGGAGGACCGCGACGAGACCATCCCGTGGCTGGTGGAGATCGCTGAGATCTCCAGCGAGAAGCTCAACGATCCGGAGGAGGCGCTGCAGGCCTACGGGGACATCATCGAGGTGGACCCGCAGCACGACGACGCACGCGCCGGGCTCGAGGGGCTGGTGCAGTCCATCTCCGAGCCGAACCTGCGGCTGCGCTGGCTCGCCATGCAGCTCAAGGGCGCCGAGGAGGACAAGAAGGCGGACCTGCGGCTGGAGATTGCGCAGATCCAGGAGGTGGAGCTGGAGGACAGCGACGGCGCCATCGCCACCCTGCGCTCCATGGTGGGCGAGCAGGGTCCCCTGGGTAAGGGCTTCGACGAGCTGGTGCGCATGCTGCGCCGCTCCGCCCGCTGGGAGGAGCTGGTGGAGCAGCTGCGTGACCGCGCCGCCATGCTGGAGGACGGCGAGGAGAAGGCGGCGGCTCTGGACGAGGCGCTGGGCCTGGCCCGCGAGCACCTCAGCCCCGAGGCCACCGACCTGTGGCTCACCCTGTACACGGAGATCCTGCGGGTGAAGCCGATGGAGCGGGACATCCGCACCGACCTGGCGAGGCTGCTGCGCCGCACCGGGCGGCTGGATGACCTGTGTGATCAGCTCAAGGACAACCTGGCCAACACCATCAACCCGTCGGAGCGCATCTCCCTGCGCACGGAGTTGGCTCGCATCCTGGAGCACAGCCTCGACCGCGCCTGGGAGGCACGCCAGAGCTGGAGCGCCCTGCTGGAGGAGGTGCCCGGCGACCAGGGCGCGTCGCTGGCGCTGGCGCGCGAGGCGCTCACCCGGGACGACCTGGGCGAGTACATCCGGCTGCGCCGCCTGCAGGCCAAGCAGCTGCCCCCCGCCGAGGGGGCGCTGGTGCTGTGTCACCTGGCCGAGGTGGCTGACGAGAACGAGGTGGTCAACGACAAGATGGTGGAGCTGTACCGCGAGGCGCGGCAGCTCGATCCGAACAACGTGCCCGCCATGGAGGCGCTCAAGGGGATCGGCCGCCGGCTGAAGAACCTGCGGCCCGCGGCGGCGCTGCTGCCCGAGGAGGGCGAGCGGGAGCTGAGCCTGGAGGACCGGGCCTCGCGGCTGCGGGACCTGGGCGACGAGGCCCTCATCGAGGGCAAGGTGGACGACGCCGTGAGCTGGTACCTGCGCGCGGTGGCCACCAACCCGGACGAGGCCGCGTACTGGGACGCGCTGGCCGAGGCGCACACGCGCGCTGGCAGCCAGCAGGACGCGTTCCGCGCGCGGCGCGGCGGCTTGCAGCTGCTGGAGCGTACCGCGCCGTTGACCAGCGAGAACCTGGTGGTGGAGGCGGAGGCGCTCTACAGCCTGGCCCGCGCGGCCAGCGCGGCCGGCATGGCCGATGACGAGGCCTACCTGGTGCGGCGCGCCTATGATCTGGCGCCGGAGTACGCGCCGGCGGCGCTCTCCATGGCCAAGGGGCTGATGAGCGAGGGCGAGACGGAGCGGGCGCTGGTGATGCTGCACTCGGTGCTCGGGCCGCAGACCTCCGAGCTGGACGAGACGCAGCGCACCGACGCGCACTACTGCCGCGGGGCGTGCCTGCGCAAGCTGGGCCGCACCGAGGACGCGCTGAGCGACATCCGCGAGGTGCTCTCCCTGCAGCCGCTGCACCCCGAGGCGCTGGCTGCCATGGGCGAGATGCTGGCGGACAGCGGGCGCGCGGCCGCGGCCATCGAGATCCAGATCCGGGCGCTCACCACGGTGGAGGACCCGCAGGACCGGGCCGAGCTGTACTACCACCTCGGCGTGCTGTGGGAGGACGGCATGGACGTGCTCACCGAGGCGGGCGTGTGCTACGAGCTGGCCCTGGCCGAGGGGCTGGAGCACCGGGACCTGCTGCACCGCGCCCTGCGCCATCTGCAGCGCACCGGGCGGCCGGAGCAGAGCCTCGAGGTGGTGGAGGGGTTGCTGCCCACGGCCCAGGAGCCGGAGGAGCTGGCCACCCTGTGGCTGGCGCGCGGCGAGATCTACTCCACGCGGGAGGGTGAAGAGGAGACGGCCGTGGAGGCGTTCGACATGGCCCTGAGCTACGATCCCACGCGGCAGGAGGCGCGGGATGGCCTGACGCTGGTGCTGGAGCGGCAGCAGGACTGGGCGCAGCTGCTGCAGGTGCTCGAGGCGTCATGTGATGTGGGCGACGCGCCGACCCAGGCGCGGGCGCTGATGCGCATGGCGCTCATCAGCCGCGACCAGCTGGGCGATCCGGACAAGGCGGAGGACTTCCTGCAGCGCTCGGTGGAGGTGCACCCGACGCGTGAGGCGCTGGAGGAGCTGGAGCAGGTGTTCAGCGAGGAGTCAGGGCGGCTGGAGGAGCGCCGCGATGTGCTCGGGCTGCTCACCGCCTTCGGCCCGCCGTGGTTCGACCGGTGCCTGGAGCTGTCCAAGATGCTGCTGGCCGAGGAGAAGCCGTGGGCCTGGTGCCTGCTTTCGCCGCTGCTGGGCGTGAGCCAGGTGGACAAGGACATCAAGGCGGTGATCCAGGCCATGCGCAAGGAGTACGAGCGCCCGCCAATCCTGTGCGCGAACCGCGACGACCTGGGGATGCTGCGGCACCCCGACGTGGACGAGGCGGTGGGCGCGGTGCTGGCCGAGCTGGGCGAGCAGGTGCGGCCGCTGGGCGGCCACAGCCTGGACTACACCGGCGACGGCAACGCCATCCCCATCGGGGAGGCCACCACCATGGGCAAGGCGTTCGCCCAGGTGGCCGAGGCCATGGGCGTCGAGGGGTGCAGCCTGTACCGTACCACCGGCATGGACTCCAGCGTGACCGTGGTCAACAGCGCGCCGGAGCCCTCGGTGGTCGTGCGGACAGACGTGATGCAGCAGCTGGTGCACGCGGAGGTGGGCTTCCTGTTCGCCTACGTGCTCGACCTGTCGCGGCCTGGCAACCGGGTGATGGCGGCCATGTCCGAGGAGGAGCGGGAGATGCTGCTGCCGGCGCTGTGGAAGGTGCTGGACTTTGCCGACCGCGCGCCCGAGGGCGCGGCCGAGTTGGTGGACAAGATCAGCGAAGAGGTGGGAGAGAGCCTCAAGGTGGAGTGGGCCGATAAGCTGTCGCACCTCAAGGACCAGGACCCGGTGGATGTGACCAACCGCTGGTGGAACGGCACCCGCGCCATGGCGCGCCGGGCCGGCCTGCTGGCTGGCGCAGACCTGCGCCAGGTCTTCCGCGTGCTGTCCCGCCTGGAGGACGACGTGCCGCGGCCGAGGGTCGTGGCGCGAATCGACGAGCTGGACAGCTATGTGGGTTCCAGCGACCTGCTGAAGGACCTCATCGCCTTCGCGGCATCGCCCAGCTTCGGCAAGCTGCTGGGCAACGCGAAGCCGGCGGGGGAATAGGGGAATAAAGGAGAGACCCATGGGCAAGACCGAGTTCGATGAGGCCGCGCGGAAGGTCAAGACGCTGCCCAGCGCCCCTTCCAATGATGTGCTGTTGAAGCTCTACGCGCTGTACAAGCAGGGCAGCGCTGGCGATGTCACGGGCAAACGCCCCGGGCGGCTGGCGTTCCGGGACCGGGCCAAGTACGACGCCTGGGCCGGAAACCGGGGGATGAGCCAGGACGCCGCCCAGGACGCCTACGTCTCGCTGGTGGATGAGCTGCTGCGCAAGGCCGGGATCGCCTGATCCACGGCCCGGCCCTTCAGGCCGTACGAAGCAAAAAGCCAGATGCAAAAATATTGAAGCAAAAAGCCGAGGTGCTGGCCTCGATCGGGGCCACCTCAGCGATTGGTCTCGTGGATAAGAGCGCGCGGACAGTGCAGGAACAAATAATAAGGAACTAGAAACAAGAAATGAAAAATGCCCCCAAAGTCTGGGCCTTGCCACCATTTTTCATTTTCAACTTCTTGTTTCTTGTTTTTTGTTTTCCTTCTCAATCGAACGTTGTCTTCACCAGCCCGAACGTGTCGCCCCACATGCTCGTCAGGTGCTTGGTCAGCAGTTGCTGAACCTGCTTGTAGGTCGGGTCCACCAGCCTGGCGCGCGTCAGGGCGTCGAGGCGGGCGGGCTCCTTGTCGCTCCCGGCCAGCTGGGCGGTGGCCTTTTCGCGCTGCAGCTTCCACAGCTCCTTGAGGGCGCCGTTGAGCAGGTTCTCCTCGGCGGTGACCAGCATGCTGGACAGGGAGGCGAGGGTCATGGGGTCGGAGGCGATGCGGGCGCAGCCGAGGCCGCCGCCGTAGGTGTCGCGGCCGGCCGAGGTGCCGTACAGGGCGCGGGAGGTGAGCTCGGCGCCGCCGCGGCTCAGGGTCAGGGCCGCGCTCACGGTGGCGCTACGCGACAGGGTGCGGCGCTCGTAGAAGAAGGTCTTGAACACCGGCTTGTTGATGTAGCGCGGGCAGCTGCTCACCTTTGACTCCAGCCGCCGGTAGTCGTCCCGCTGGCGCTCCAGGCGCCGCTCGGCGTCGCGGATGTTGCCGATGCAGCGGCTCACCTGCTGCTCCTGGGAGCAGCGCGCCGAGGCCGCCTCCACGGCGCGGCGGGCGGTCTCGAGGTCTCGCTTCTCCGAGTCGGCACGCCGCTTGAGCGAGGGACACTCCGGGTTCTCCTCCCGCCGGGTGCCCACCTGACACTGCGCGCTGTGGCGGCTGCGCGTCTCGCGTTGATCCAGGTCGGGCTGCCGCACGGCCAGCGCCAGCACCAGGTCCGCCTTGCTCCGCACCTGGAAGATGGAGGGCAGCCGCCGCCGCAGGCCCCCGGTCCAGCGCCCTGCCCCGCCCCGCGCGGCGGTCACCGCCAGCCGCAGCGGGATGGCCAGCTGGCGGTACAGCGTCTCCCGTCGCCGACGCACCTCGTTCCACAGCCCGGTGTCCCGCGCCGAGAACGTGGCCGCCGCCGCGCAGTGCAGCAGGGCCAGGCCCCGGCGCCGCTTGCGGTCGGCCCGGTCCCGCGCCTTGATGTGCAGCGCCCGCAGCTCACCCCCGACCTGCTCGATGGTGCGCGCCACCGCCCGGTCCTTGACCAGCCCGTGCATGCGGTTGAGCGCCAGGTAATACCGATGCGGCTCGGTGCCCTTGCGCAGCGTCGGCTCCGCCTTGACGAACCGCGCCGACAGGTCCTGGCGGATGCTGTCCACCCGGGCGGCCGGCACGTCCACCTGGGGCAGCCGCGCCGACAGCTCCCAGGCCCGCACGAACTCCTTGGCCGGCGTCCTGTCCTTGGCGTCCACCAGGAAGTAGATCCTGTCGACGTAGATCTGCCGCAACAACACCTTGGCCGACGAGAGGCGCAGGGTAACCTTCTCCTGCCCCGGGGCCAGGGCCAGCGAGCGCGTGTAGCTGGAGATGGCCTGCTCGTAGCGCCGCTCGGCCATGGCCCGGTCCCCCGCCGCGTTGAGCTGCCGCGCCTCGTAGGGCAGGCATGCGCCGAGCGCCAGGGCCAGCGCCAGGACCGCCAGGAGCCGCATTACTTGCCGGCCACCATCATCGGCTTGAACACCAGGCTCGGCGTCAGGTACGGGCTGTGCGGGTAGGGATCGCTGCCCAGGTCGGTCAGCCCGCTCCAGAACTTCAGGTGGTTGCCGGCGATGTTCATCGACGCGATGGGCTGCGCCCGCTTCCCCTTCTTGATCAGGAAGCCGAAGATGCCGTGGCTGAAGTCGCCGGTGGTGCTGTTGCTGTTGCCGCCGATGAAGCGCGTGACCAACACCGCCCGGTCCAGCGCGGCGCACAGGGCCGCCAGATCCTTCTTGCCGGTGGTGAAGATCAGGTTGGAGGGTCCCCCGGATGTGGGCGCCTGCTTCAGCTTCTTGCCGTAGTACGTGTCGATGTAGTAGCCGCTCAGCTTGCCCGCCGCGACGATGTCGCGCTTCTTCGCGGTGATCCCCTCGTCGTCGAAGCGCTGGGAGCCCCATCCGGCCGAGAGCAGCGGATCGTCGGTGATGGAGAGCAGCGGCGAGGTGATCTGCTGGCCCAGCTTGCCCTCCATGCAGGAGCGCTTCTGATCCAGGGCGCGGCCGTACAGCGGCGACAGCAACCCCCGCAGCAGCCGAGAGACCGCCCGCGCCTCCACGATGATCGGCAGCTCGACAGACGCCACCTTCTCGGCGCCGATCTGCTCCAGCGTGCGCCGCGCAGCCTCGGCGGCGGTGACCTCCGGCTTTGCCATCTGTGACCGCCGCCGGGCCTGGGCCTCTGCCCAGTCGCTGGGGCGCCGCCCCGACGGGTCCTTGGCGCTCACCGAGGCCCACTGGCCGTAATAGGTGGAGCGGTCACCGTCGGCGAAGCCGTTGGTGTGCACCTGCACCCACTGTCGCAGGGTGTCGGAGAAGCCGCCGCCCACGGAGATGACGCTGGCGCCGGTGTCCGCCCGCGCCTTGTCATGGATCGCCGCGGCGATGCTCTTGCGCCCGGCCATGGTCAGCCCGGCGTGATCGGCGTCGTAGATGCCGAGGCTCCCGGTGGAGCGCCCCTCGTAGAGCGCCGGCTCCGGCAGCGAGCGCAGCTTGTCCGGCATCAGCACCCGGGTCATCTCCACCGCGTCGTCGATGAACCGCCCCATGGCCTCCGGGACCAGGTCGCTGGTGTGGTGGCTGCCGTACCGGTCGTTGACGAACACCCGCAGCGACAGGGAGCGGCTCACCGAGGATTTGATCTCTTCCAGCTTGCCGTCGCGCACCACAACCTTGGTGGAGCGGCGCGAGCTCACGATGGCCCCCGCCTCCTTCGCACCGGCCTTCTTCGCCCGGGCGCAGGCGCGCTCGGCCACTTCTCGCAGTTCCTTGTTCATGGCCATGTCGTTACCTCGCTATGCCTTCTTGCCGGCGCCGCCGACGGTGATCGCAGAGATCTTCACGGTGGGCAGGCCCAGCCCCACCGGCACCCGCTGGCCCCGCTTGCCGCAGGTCCAGCCGCCGTCGTCCAGCTTGAAGTCGGTGCCCACCATCTCCACCCGCTCCAGCGACTTGGGCCCGTTGCCGATGATGTTGACGTCCTTGATGGGCCGGCTCAGCTTGCCGTCCTCGATGAGGAAGCCGTTCTTGACGTAGAAGGTGTAGTCGCCAGCGCCGATGTTCACCTCGCCGTTGGTGAAGTGCACCGCGTAGATCCCCTTCTTGACCGACTTGATGATCTCCTCCGGCGCGTGGGGGCCTGCGAGCATGTAGGTGTTGCGCATGCGCGGGATCACCATGTGACGGAACGACTGCCGCCGCCCGTTGCCCGTGGGCGCCACGCCCATCTCCTTGGCCGAGATCCGGTCGTGCAGGAACGTGCGCAGGATCCCCTTGTCCACCAGCAGGGTGCGGCGCGTGTCGTTGCCCTCGTCGTCCACGTTGATGGAGCCGCGCAGGTTCTTGTTGGTGCCGTCGTCCACGATGGTGACATGCTCCGGCGCCACCTTCTTGCCGATCATGTCGGTGAAGATGGTGGTCTTCTTGCGGGCGAAGTCGGCCTCCATGCCGTGGCCGATGGCCTCGTGCAGCAGGATGCCGGAGCTGCCCGGCCCCAACACCACCGGCAGCTCGCCCACCGGCCCGGGCACCGCCTCGAACAGCACCGTGGTGCGCTTCACGGTCTCGGCGGCCACCTGCTCCATGCGGGCGTCGGTCATGAACTCCAGCCCGGCGCGCCCGGCCAGGCCGTAGTAGTTCGACTCCCGCTTGCCCTTCTGCTCGGCCACGCAGGAGACGTAGCAGACCACCATGGGCTGGCGGTCCTCGTGCATCCGCCCCTCGGAGTCGAGCACCACCACCACGCTCTCTTCGTCGCGGTAGCTCAGGTTCACCTTGGCGATGCGCTTGTCCTTGGCCCCGACCTTGTCGTGGAGCTTCATCAGGAAGCCGACCTTGGTCTTGGTGCTCACCCCGGACCACGGGTGCTCCACCGGATAGTAGTCCGGCGAGCGCCCCACCTGGAACGCCTGGGGCACCTTGCCCGGAGTGCCGGACGCCACCGCCGCGGCCACCTCGGCGGCCTGGAGCATGGAGGCCAGATCCAGGCTCTCGGTGAACGCGTAGCCGGTCTCGATCCCCTTGACCACGCGCACGCCCACGCCGCGGTTGACCACCGAGGTGGCGCGGTTGACGGCGTGGTCCTCCAGCCCAAGGTAGTTGATGCGATGGTTCTGGAAGAACAGGTCGCAGAAATCGCCCCCGCTGGACATGGCCCTGGCCATAACCTTGCGCGCGTCCCCGTCGCTGACGGCGAACTTGTCCAGGGGTGAGCCGCCCGCGGACGCGGCGGCGGTCACCTGCTTGGCGGTGGGCGGCCCCTTGGGCGGTGTGGGCTTGCACCCCACCACCAGCGCCCCCGCCGTGCCCGCGGCTGCCGCGGCTCCGACCCCCAGGAATTCGCGCCTGTCCATACCATCTCTTTTGTGGCTCATCTCGATCTCCCAGTTGTTCCGTCGCACATCATAGCGGAGGCGGCCCCGGTCCGTCGACGGCCCACGTTGCCGGCGTTGCGTTTGTTGCTAGCCTGAGAGAGGGTACTTTCTGATCTAGATGTTGTTCACCGGTTGCTCGGACGAGGGGACCGCATGCAAGACGACGCACACAACCGGCTGCTGAGCGTGATGGATGAGGTGCACTCCATCATCACGGGTGTGGACGATATCGACGCCATGCTCGAGGCGCTGCTGGAGAAGATGCTCTCGGTCCTGGAGTGCGACCGCGCCTGGCTGCTCTACCCGTGCGATCCCGAGGCGCCAGAGTGGTGGGTGCCCATGGAGCGCACCGTGGCCGACTGGCCCGGGGCGTACGCGATGAACCTCAAGATCCCGATGGTGGACGGCGTTCGGTGGGTCTTCGAGTCCGCGCTGAAGAACAGCGCGCCGGTCACCTTCGACGACGCCTCGGAGTCCCAGGTGCCGGCGGAGATCACCGAGCAGTTCAGCGTGCAGTCCCAGATGATCTCGGCGGTCTACCCGCGCACCGACCGCCCCTGGATGCTCGGCATCCATCACTGCAGCGAGCCGCACATCTACACCGAAGAGGAGCGGGAGCTGTTCGCCCACATCGGCCGCCGGCTGGGCGACGCCCTGTCCATGCTCATCGCGCTGAGGGACCTGCGCGAGAGCGAGGCGCGGCTGGAGCGCACCGTCAAGGAGCGCACCCTGGAGCTGGAGCGCTCCAACAAGGAGCTGGAGCAGTTCGCCTACGTGGCGTCCCACGACCTGCAGGAGCCGCTGCGCATGGTGGCCAGCTACGCCGAGCTGCTGGGCAAGCGCTACAGCGGACAGCTGGACGACAAGGCGGACAACTACATCGGGTTCATGGTGGAGGGCGCGGTGCGCATGCAGGAGCTGATCAACGACCTGCTCTCGCTCTCCCGCGTGGGAACCCACGGCAAGGATCCCGAGCCCACCGACTGCGGCGAGGTCATGGCGGAGGTCATGACCCTGCTGCGCGCCACCTTGCAGGAGAGCGACGCCCAGGTCCGGTTCGGAGCGCTGCCCATGGTGATGGCCGACCGCACGCAGCTGCGCATGTTGCTGCAGAACCTGCTGACCAACGCCGTGAAGTTTCGCGGCGACGAGCCGCCGCGGGTGGACGTGACCGCCACGCGCAAGGACGGAGCGTGGGAGATCGCCATCGCCGACAACGGCATCGGCATCGAGGCGCGCCACCACGACCAGGTGTTCACCATCTTCAGGCGGCTGCACGAGCGCAGCCGCTACCCCGGCACCGGCATCGGGCTGGCCATCGTGAAGAAGATCGTGGAGCGCCACGGCGGCGAGGTCCGGCTGGAGTCCGCGCCGGGCGAGGGGTCCCGCTTCAGCTTCACCCTGCCGGCTGGCTGAGGCCAGCCGGGCCGATTTGACTTCGCCCGGTTCGCTTCCATACTTCTCTGCGTCCCAGCACCGGAGACCAACACAATGAACGGTATCGGCGGAACCCTCGTGGTCGAGGCCCTGCGCAGGCGTGGCATCGACACCCTCTTCACCCTCACCGGCGGGCACCTGTTCCCGGTCTACGACGCCTGGGTCAAGGCGGGCGGAAAGCTGCTGGACGTGCGCCACGAGGCCACCGCCGCCTTCGCCGCCGAGGGCGCGGCCAAGCTCACCCGCAAGCCGCAGGTGGCGGCGGTCACCGCCGGGCCCGGCGTGACCAACGTCATCAGCGCCCTGGCCTCCGCCCGCTTCAACGGAGCCCCGCTGCTGGTGATCGGCGGCCGGGCGCCCCAGGCCCGCTGGGGGCAGGGCAGCCTGCAGGAGATGGACCACCTGCCGCTGGTGCAGGGCGTGGTCAAGCGGGCCCGAACGGTGCTCGACCCGTCGCAGATCCCGGCCGAGATCGACGCCGCCCTGGCCGAGGCGTGCACCCGCCCGCGGGGCCCGGTGTTCATCGACATCCCGCTGGACATCATGTTCACGCCGGGCCAGGCCCCCGAGGACGACGCGGGCCTGGACATCCCCTCCACCGCTCCAGCCGACAGCGACATCGCCGCCGTGGCGCGGGCGCTGGACGAGGCGGAGCGGCCGGTGCTGGTGGCCGGCTCAGACGTGTACTGGGACGGCGCCCATGACGCGCTGGCCGCGCTGGCCGAGACCGCGCGCCTGCCCGTGGTGCTCAACGGCATGGGCCGGGGCCTGCTGCCGCCCGACAACCCGCTGCTCTTCAGCCGCGCCCGCTCCATGGCGTTCAAGCAGGCCGACCTGGTGCTGGTGGCGGGGACCCCCCTCGACTTCCGCCTCGGCTTCGGCCAGTTCGGCCAGGCGAAGGTGGTGCACCTGCAGGACAGCCCCGAGCGCATCGCCACCAGCGTGGAGCTGGCCGCCTCGGCCTCCGGCGACCTGGCCGCGGTGCTCGACGCCGTGGCCCGCTCTGTGACAGCCCGGCCGCCTGCCTCCCGCCAGGCCTGGATCGACCAGCTGGCGGACAAGGAGCGCCAGGGCCGCGAGGAGGAGCAGGCGCTGCTGGGCGACGACTCGGAGCCGATCCACCCCGCCCGGGTGCACGGCGAGCTGCGGCAGATCCTCGACCCCGACGCGGTGGTCATCGGCGACGGCGGCGACTTCGTCTCCTTCGCAGGCAAGTACCTGCAGACCTCGAAGCCGGGACGCTGGATGGACCCGGGCCCCTTCGGCTGCCTCGGCACCGGCCTCGGCTACACCATCGCAGCCCGGCTGACCCACCCCTACAGCCAGGTCGTCCTGCTGGCCGGCGACGGAGCGCTCGGCTTCTCGCTGATGGACTTCGACACCCTGGTACGCCACGAGCTGCCGGCGGTGATCATCTGCGGCAACAACGGCTCCTGGGGGCTGGAGAAGCACCCCATGCGCCAGCTGTTCGGGCATGACGCGGCGGCCGACCTGCGCCCGGGGACCCGCTACGACCAGGTGGCCGAGGGGCTGGGCGGCCAGGGGACGCTGGTGCGGCGCCCCGACGAGCTGCGCCCGGCGCTGGAGCGAGCCTTCGCCTCCGGCGCGCCGACCCTGGTCAACGTGCTGCTCGATCCCGCGGTGGCTTACCCGAGGCGCGCGAACCTGGCCTGACCCCATGCTCCTCGCCTCCATCGACGTCGGCACCAACTCGTCGTTGTTGCTGGTGACGCGCGCCAGCGAGGCCGGCCGGCTGGAGATCGTCGAGGAGCGATTCACCACCACCCGCCTGGGTCAGGGGGTGGCGGCCAGCGGGCGCCTGGGCGACGACGCCATCGCCCGCACCCTGGCCACCCTCGAGCGCTACGCGGCCCGCGTCGAGGCGCACGGCGTGGACTGGGTGGGCGCGGTGGGCACGGCCGCCCTGCGCGACGCCGCCAACGGCCAGCGGTTCCTGGAGCGGGCGCGCCAGGCCCTCGGCTGCCCGGTGGAGGTGGTCTCGGGCCAGCGCGAAGCAGAGCTGATGGTGGCGGGGGTCCAGGGGGCGCTCGGCGCGCTGCCCGGCCGCACGCTGCTGCTGGACATCGGCGGCGGGAGCACCGAGCTGGTGCTCGCCCGTGACGGCCGCGTGGAGCGGCTGGTCAGCCTCGCCCTGGGCGCCGTCCGGCTCACCGAAGCGCACCTCGGCGAGGATCCCCCCACCGGCGCGGCGCTGGACCGGGCCCGGGCCGCCATCACCCGGGCCCTGGAGCCGCTGCCGCGGGAGCTGCTCACCGTGGATCGGCTGGTGGGCACCGCCGGCACCATCACGACCCTGGCCACCATGGCCCTGGGCCTCGAGCACTACGACTCCGACCGGGTCAACGCCGTGGAGCTGAACCTGACGGGGGTGCGCGACACCCTCGAAGGGCTCGCCGCCGCCGCCCCCGAGGAACGTCGCCGGATCCCGGGGCTCGACCCGGGCCGGGCCGACATCATCGTGGCGGGGGTACTGATCCTGGAGGCGGTGATGGCGCGCGCTGCCCGCTGCCTGAGGGTGTGCGACCGCGGGGTGCGCTGGGGGCTGCAACAAGAGGCTCTGCAGGCTCTAACATCCTAAAACCCAACAATAAAACTGCGGCGACCCTTGGATTCGGTTGCACCCCCTCCTGGCAGACCCTATAATACTCTGCCTTCTGGACGTAATTGGCTGCAATTGATGTCGTTCCCCCGTCGACCGCGGAGCCCCCGGGCCGACGTAGGGGACATGTTTCGCCCTGTCGAACAAGGAGAGTTACGATGGATCCAGCAGCGACCAAGCCGAAGCAGACGACAGGCACCCGCGCACCGGCCCCCAAGGCCAAGGCCTCCGGAGAATCCCGCGGCAAGACCTACATCGCCGACGAGGTGGTGTCGGTCATCGCGCGCATCGCGGCGGAGGAGGTCGAGGGCGTGCACCAGCTGGGCGACTCGAGCCTGCGCGGCGTCATCTCGCGCCTGGGTCGCACCAGCGGCATCGGCGCCGAGGTGGGCTTCAAGGAGGCCGCCATCGACGTGGACGTCGTGGTTGAGTTCGGCTTCCAGATCACCAAGGTCACCGACGACCTGCGCAACTCCATCATCGACAGCGTGGAGTACATGACCGGGCGCAAGGTGGTGGAGGTGAACATCAACGTGGTGGACGTGTACGTGCCCCGCGTCGAGGTCGAGACCAAGCCGAAGCGGCAGCTCGACTGATCCCATGACCGACAACGCACCGAAGCAGCAGCAGCGGCGGGTGATGTCATTCGACGGCGGCCAGGTGACCCCGTTCCTGTTCGAACGGACCCTGCTCTGGCTGCTGCTCATCGCGCTCATCGGCGCGGCCGCTTACATATTCCTCGGCACCCTCGGGCTGGTGGACATGGGCCTGCGGACGCCCTTCGGCTGGACCCTGGCCGAGGGGCTGCGGCTCAAGGACGACCCCACCGGGCTGAACCGCCTCGGCGTGGGGGCCATCTCGTTGGTGGTGGGCCTGTTCCTGTGCGGCACCCTGATCCGACGCATCACCGGCGGAGGCGGCTCCAGCGGGCCGCAGCGGCATATCCTGAGCGCGGACCAGGGCGGCATGGTGCTCATCGAGTCGAGGAGCATCAGCACCGTGGCGGAGACCTCCCTCAAGCGGATCCCCGGCGTCACTGACGCCCGGGTGCAGGTGGTCGGCGCGTGGGCCGAGCCGGTGCGGCTGAAGGTCATCGTCTGGGCCTCGGCGGCGGCCGAGATCAAGGAGCTTTGTGAGGAGGCGCGCAAGCGCGCGGCTGACGCTGTGGAGAATCAGATCGGCCTGGATGTGAAGGACGTGCTGGTCAAACCCGAGGTGGTCCCCCTGGAGCAGGTGGGCCGCATGCTCGAGTAGGGAAACGCCCGTGGGAAGCAGGGAATTCTTCAACAGCCTGCATCGACCAGCGGAGGGCCGCCTGCTCGCCGGGGTGTGCGCGGGCGCGGCGCGGCTCCTGGTGGCGGACGTCACCCTGGTCCGGCTCGCGTTCTTGCTGCTGGCCCTGGCCAGCGGCATCGGCCTGCTGCTCTACCTCGTGCTCTGGCTGCTGGTGCCCACCGAGGGCCGCAGCAGGGACCAGGGTGAGCGGATCATCTGGTCCAACATGCGCGGCATGCGCTCCGAGGTGTTTCAGGCATCGCGATGGCTGCAGGAGATGTGGCACGACAGCCGGCAGTCGCCGTGGCCTGTGCCCCTGGGCCGTCGCTGGTTCGCCGTGGGCCTCATCGTGATCGGCGCGGCGGTGCTGCTCATCTCGCTGGGAGCCTTCTCCTGGCTCGGCACCACCCGCGCGCTCGGCCTGGCGGCCATAGTGCTGGGCGCGTCAGTGTTGATCTCGTTGGCCCCTGACCTGAGGAGGTAGGGACATGTCACAGCCTATGTACCGCGGAGGTCAGAGCCAGCGTCCATCCGGCGCCGTGGGGCTGGTGACCAGCCTGGCGGTCTTCGCCCTGGTCTGCGGGCTGATCATGCTCATCGCCGGCGACCGTCCGGCGGGCAAGGCTTCGCCCGAGAAGGCGCGGCACGAGCGCATGGTCAGCGCCACCAAGGCGGCCACCAAGGCAGGAAATCGGGCCAAGAACGCGCTGGACGGGGCCAACTATGGCGCCGCCAAACAGATCATCGAGGACCTGCAGAAGCAGGTCACCAGGCTGCAAATCGAGCTGGAGGCAGCCACGCCGGCCGGCTCTGGCAAATAGACGCTTTTTTTGATTCAACAACCCCAAAACGGGAGGTAAAAAGAGATGGCCACCACCAAGAAGGATACGATCATGGTTTCTGAGACCCCCACCGGAGGAAACAAGCCTGGCGGCAAGCTGGAAATGTCCGAGGACGTCGTCGCCACCATCGCAAACTTCGCGGCCCGTTCGGTCAAGGGCATCGCCAGCCTGGGCAAGGCCGGCCTGCTCTACCGCGCCATCGGCCCGGACCCCACGCGCGGCGTGGCGGCCGAGGTGGGTGAGACCCAGGCCGCCATCGACATCGAAGTCGTCATCGAGTACGGCTGCGAGATCCAGAAGGTCGCGGACGAGCTGCGCCAGAAGATCGCCAACGAGGTGAACAAGATGGCGGGGCGGCAGGTCATCGAGGTCAACATCAAGGTCACGGGCATCCAGATGGAGGAAGACGCCGAGGAGCCCGAGCCCGCGCCTACCCCCCGGGTCAAGTAGTGGCCGGATTCAAGGAGCGCTCGCGCAAGAAGGACGAGGATGACGGCATCGTCATCCTGTTCCAGGACGGTCACAACGCCTGGTTCATCGGGAAAGAGGACGACCCGTCCTGCCACCCGAGGCCCATGGGCGCCTTCCGCAGCAAGGAGGCGGCCCAGAAATGGGCTGACCACAACTTCCCCGGCGGCAGCTGGTCCTGAAGGCGCCGCTTCGCGTCGCCTGGCTTGAGGCTGTAAGGCTTGAGGCTTGAGGGTCGATAGTCTCGAGCACTTGCGCCTCAAGCCTCAAGTCTCAAGCCTCAAGTCTCGAGTCTCAAGTCTCAAGTCTCAAGCCGCGCCTCCGCAGGGAGCGCATCACGCCACCGGCCCCTCATACACCCTCAATTTCTGCAGCACGCTCTCCAGCTCGTCGGGTAGCTCCGCGCGCAGCTCCACCATGCGGTGCTCGAAGGGGTGGGTCAGCTTCAACCACTCCGCGTGCAGGAACATCCGGTCCAGGCCGAAGGTCTGGCGGAACAGCCGGTTCACCTTGCCATCGCCATAGTTGACGTCGCACACCAGCGGACAGTGCAGGGAGCTGTGGTGGTAGCGGATCTGGTGCCGGCGGCCGGTCCAGGGCGTGGCGCGCACCAGGGTGTATCGGTCGCAGAACACCTCCAGCGGCTCCAGCCAGGTGCGAGCGGGCCTGCGATGCTCCCCCTCGGGAACATGCTTCTCCACGCGTACGGCGTGGTGGATGACGCCCCGGCAGAGCGCCAGGTAAGACTTGCGCCAGGCGCCCTCGCGCACGTGGGCGCCGAGCACCGAGGCGGCCGCGCGCGACAGGGCGAACACCATCACCCCGGAGGTCTGGCGGTCGAGCCGGTGCAGGGGAAAGATCTTGCTCCCGAGCTGCTCGGCCAGGGCGCTGGCCAGCACGAGCGCCCCCTTGGCGCCGCGGGTCCGGTGTACCACTGACCAGGCCGGCTTGTGGATCGCCACCAGGTGATCGTCCCGGTACAGGATGGGGATCTCGGGGCGCGCCATGCGTTATAGTACCCGTCCCATGAAACTACGCGAGTATCAGGCCAAAGAGGTGTTCGCGCGCTACGGCATCACGGTGCCGGAGGGGGAGCTGGCGCGCAGCGAACAAGAGGCCCGGGCTGCGGCCGAGAAGCTCGGCGGTCCGGTGGTGATCAAGCCCCAGCTCGGCATCAAGGGCCGGGGCAAGGTGGGCGGCATCGGCTTCGCCGACGACCCCGACGGGGCGGCGGCCGAGGCCGCGCGGCTGCTCGGGTCAGACGTGCGCGGCGAGGTGGTGCGGACCCTGCTGGTGGAGCGGCGCGCGCGGATCGAGCGCGAGCTGTACCTGTCGGTGGCGGTGGATCACGGCGCGCGCCTGCCGCTGCTCATGGCGTCGCCCCGGGGGGGCGTGGACATCGAGGAGGTGGCCCGCACCAGCCCGGACCAGCTGCTGCGGCTGCACGGCTCCATGGTGGATCCGGTGGAGGACCTCGACCTGTCGGCGGTGGACGAGCTGCTGGGCGACGGGGCGGCCGACGTGATGCGCGCCCTGTACCGCTGCTTCCGCGAGACCGACGCCGAGATGGTGGAGGTCAACCCGCTGGTGGTCACGCCCGACGGCCTGATGGCGGTGGACGCGGTGCTCAACGTGGACGACGCCGCCCTGCCCCGCCACCCGGACCTGCAGGCCATGCGTGAGTCATTGCCCACCGACGATCCCCTGGCCGAGGAGGCGCGGGCCAGGCACTGGACCTACATCAAGTTGGACGGCGACATCGCCATCCTCTCCAGCGGCGCGGGGCTGACCATGACCATCCTCGACCTGCTGGAGCGCGCCGGCGGCAAGGCGGCCAACTTCCTCGACACGGCGCAGATCGACGAGCAAGGCATGGTGGCCGCCTTCGACCTGCTGCGTCGGGCCAGCACGCCGAAGGTCTGGCTCATAAACATCTTCGCAGGGCTGAACCGCTGCGACCGCCTGGCCGAGGGGATCCGCGACTACGTGCGCGAGCAGCAGCTTCCCCAGCCCATCGTGGTGCGCATGGTGGGCAACATGGAACAGGAGGGTCACCGCATCCTGCGCGAGGTGTGCATCGAGCCGGTGACGGAGCTGGAGCAGGCCATCGAGCACTGCGTCGCCCTGAGCCAGGGAGGGAGGACCGATGACGTCCCACATTGTCGACGCTGACACCGCCGTGGCGGTGGTGGGGATCACGGGCCAGGCCGCCCGGCTCCACACGCGCATCATGAAGGCCTACGGCACGCAGGTGGTGGCGGGGGTGCGCCCCGGGGCCGCCGGGCAGCAGGTTGAGGGCGTGCCGGTGTTCGACTCTGCGGCCGAGGCCATGGCCGGCGCGGGCGCCAACGCGGCGGTGCTGTTCGTGCCGGCGCTGGCCATCCGCGCCGCCGCGCTGGAGGCGCTGGACGCCGGGCTGAAGCTGCTGGTGATGGTGCCGGAGCATGTGCCGGTGCACGACACCCTGGCCATCGCCGAGCGCGCGCGGCAGGTGGGCGCTCAGGTGGTGGGCCCCAACACCCCGGGGCTGATCCGCCCGTCGGTGAAGTGCAAGCTCGGGTTCCTGCCCGAGGCGTACTTCACGCCCGGGCCGGTGGGGGTGGCATCGCGCTCCGGCACGCTGCACTACGAGATGGTGCGGCGACTCACCGGTGAGGGGATCGGGCAGTCCACCTGCGTGGGCGTGGGCGGCGACGGGGTGGTGGGCACCACCTTCGCGGACATGCTGCGCTTCTTCCAGGATGATCCGGAGACCCGGGCCGTGCTGATGGTGGGGGAGATCGGCGGCACCATGGAGGAGGACGCGGCCGAGCTCGTCATCGCGGGGGAGGTGACCAAGCCGGTGGTCTCTTTCCTGGCGGGGCGCAACGCGCCGCCCGACAAGCGCATGGGCCACGCCGGGGCGATCATCGCCGCCGGGCGCGGCACCATCGAGAGCAAGGAGGAAGCGTTCGGACGCGCCGGTATCGCCCTGGCCGACCTGCCGGGAGACGTGGTGCCGATGCTGCGGCGGGCGCTGGAAAGGTAAAGCAGACATGAGCGAAGAGAAGAACGAGACCAAACGCCAGGTGGAGGTGGACGCCCAGAACCCACAGATGGAGGTGGGGGAGCGGGTGGAGATCAGCAAGCCTCTTGGCGAGGGGGCCATGTGCGTCGTGCGCGGCGCCCTGGACCGCAACCTGCTGCGGCCCACGGCCATCAAGCTGCTGCACCCGGAACTGGCCAGGGACGACAACACCCGGCGGCGCATGATCGAGGAGGCCCAGATCACCGCGCAGCTGGACCACCCGAACATCCTGCCGGTCTACGAGCTGGGGGAGACCGAGGAGGGTGAACTCTACTTCACCATGAAGGTGGTGGCGGGGCAGAACCTGCAGCAGCTGCTCTACTCGCAGAACCCCGCGGCGCGCACCGACGCCGAGCTGCTGGAGCTGGTGCAGATCCTGATCAAGGTGTGTGACGCGCTGGCCTTCGCCCACAGCCACGGCGTGGTTCACCGGGACATCAAGCCGGACAACATCATGCTGGGGGAATTCGGCGAGGTGTACCTGATGGACTGGGGCATCTCCAAGCTGCGCGAGCAGCTGCGACAGGGCGTTGACAGCGAGGAGGCGTCCGTGGGGCGGCGCGGGCGGCCGCGCATCGCCAGCCAGGACGGCAAGTACGTGGGCACGCCGTACTACATGTCGCCCGAGCAGGCGCGCGGGGACCACGCGGCCACCGACGAGCGCTCGGACGTCTTCGCCATCGGCGCCATCATCTACGAGACGCTCATCGGGGTGCCGCCCTTCGACGCCGAGCGCATCATGGAGGTGCTCAAGCTGGCCGCGGCCTGCGAGGTGGTGCCGCCCCAGGAGCGGGTACCGTTTCCGCTGCCGCCCAAGCTGTGCGCCATCGCCATGAAGGCCATGACCAAGGATCCGACGCAGCGGTACCAGACCGCGGCGGAGGTCAAGGCCGAGCTGCTGAGCTTCATGCAGAGCGGGTGGCACTTCCCGGTGGAGCGGGTCGCGCCAGGGGAGGACGTCGTCACCGAGGGCGAGGCGGGCGACTGCGCCTACATCATCTCAACCGGCACCTGCCGGGTGTACAAGGAGGTCGGGGGCAAGCAGGTCGAGCTGGCCGAGCTGGGGCCCGGAGACGTGTTCGGCGAGACCGCCGTCTTCACCGACGAGGCGCGCGGGGCCACGGTGCGGGCGGTTGACCGGGTGGAGCTCAAGGTGGTGCCGCGGGAGTTCTTCGAGAGCGACATCGGATCCGGGCAGGCGCTCGGCCTGTTCGTCAAGGCGGTGGCTCGGCGCTTCAACGAGCGCAACCAGCGCGCTCTGGAGCTCGAGCACGAGGCGGAGCACGCCGAGATGCTCGGGCAGATATACCGCTACCTGGTGTTCGCAGGGGAAAACGTCGACGAGGGGCGCCGGCGAGAGGCCCCCTGGTCCCGGCTGCGGGAGCAGCTGATGGCCCGCTTCAACCATGACGAGGACGGCCTCCTGGAGCTGCTTCAGGAGGATCCGATGCTCGAGCTGGACATCGGCCGGGACATCATCGCTTTGGGGCGGATCTAGCACGCAAATGCGCTAAGCTTCTGCATGAAAATCACAATGTCGAGCACGGTCGATGCGCCGCTGGAGCGTGTGTTCGAGGTCTACACTGACATCGAAAACGCAGCGGGGCGTATCGAGGGCATCAAGAAGCTGGAGATCCTGAGTGAGACGCGGTCAGGGCTCGGGCTCAAGTGGCGTGAAACGCGGGAGTTCATGGGCAAGGAAGCCGTCGAGGAGATGGAGATCACCGGCATCGACCCACCCGACTCCTACAAGGTGGAGGCCGAATCCCACGGCACTCACTACACCTCGATCTTCACGTTCAAGGAACAGACCGGCGCCACCACCGTCGCCTGGGAATTCGCGGGCGAGCCCCTGACCCTGGTCTCCAAGGTCATGTCCGTGATGGCCGTCCTCTTCTCGGGCTCGCTCAAAAAGATGATGCAAGGCGACCTCGACGATCTGAAGAAGTACATCGAGACCGCCCAATAAAATGTCAAGTAGGGGGGTCTGACCCCTACACTTGACATTTTCGCAGGTCATTCCGAAAAAGTGTCAAGCAGGGGGGTCTGACCCCTACACTTGACACTTTGCGAGAGCCGCCCGGTAAAATGACAAGTAGGGGGGTCTGACCCCTACACTTGACATTTTATTGTGGGGGATTGGTTGGCCTGTTTCTGGTCTATAATCGGCAGCTTCTTTGCGGAAAATGGATTCGGAGCGGCATGACGGCAGGACAGGGTACGACCAGGACCATCAGCACGGGCGGGGACGGTACCATTCGGCAAAAGCCGATCCCCGGCTTGCTCTTGCTGTGGACCGAGGCGGAGATCACTGGCGACGGAATCTATCCTTTTCAGGCAGAGGTGAGCATCGGGCGAGGCCCGGACTGCGTCATCTTCCTCGAGGACCCCGGGCTGTCCCGGAGCCACGCCGTGATCAGGCAGGAGCGCGGCAAGGTGACGGTGCTGGACCGCGGGAGCCACAACGGGACCTTCATCCATGGCCGGCGGATCCGGGGCGAGGAGGTGCTGCCGGGCGGCGGACTGGTACGGTGCGGCCAGAGCCTGCTGGCCAGCGTGCCCGACACCCGTCCCTACCGCGGCTGGCGCAGCTGGGGACCCGAGGGACCGCTGGTGGGCGGGCCCGAGATCCGCCAGCTCAAGGAGGAGATCCGCACCTTCGCCACCTCGGGGCTGGAGGTGCTCATCCTGGGCGATAGCGGCACCGGCAAGGAGCTGGTGGCCAGGGAGGTGCACCGGCAGAGCGAGCGCAACGGGCCCCTGGTGGCGGCCAACTGCGCGGCCCTGCCCGAGGCGGAGCTGTTCGGCGCGATGCGCGGAGCGTTCACCGGCGCAGACCGGGACCGCGACGGCCTGATGCGCGCGGCCCACGGCGGCACCCTGTTCCTGGACGAGGTGACCGAGCTGCCGCCTTCGCTGCAGGCCAAGCTGCTGCGGGTGGTGGAGCAGCAGGAGGTGCGGCCCCTGGGCGGCTCGCGCAGCTTCCCGGTGGACACCCGCCTGGTGGCGGCCACCAACCGCTCCATGGCGGCCGAGGTTCAGCGCGGCAGCTTCCGCGCCGACCTGTATCACCGGCTGCGCGGCGCCGAGATCCGGCTGCCGCCGCTGCGGGAGCGGCGCAACGACATCGCCCTGCTCGCCAGCCACCTGGCCAGCGGCGGCCCCGCCCCGTCGGTGGTGGCCATGGAGCGGCTGCTGCTGCACAGCTGGCCCGGCAACGTGCGCGAGCTGGACCGCGCCCTGCGCGAGGCGGCGGCGCGGGCCGCGGCCAGGGGCGCCGAGCGCATCCTGCCGGAGCACCTGCGCGCCGATATCCTGCCCGGCGGCGCGAACGATGACGAGGAGACGGCCCGCCTCTCCCGGGCCATGAAGGCGTGCGGCGGCAACGTGGCCCATGCCGCCCAGCAGCTCGGCGTATCCCGGGCCCAGGTCTACAAGCTGCTCAAGCAGCGCGGGCTGGACGCCAGCGACTTCAGGAGCTGATCCGGGGCCCACCCGCCTGCGCGCGTTTTACGCAGAGTTCTGTTTAAACCTCCCGCCCCCTCCTGTAGGATAAATGCCGTAACTGCGAACAGTTGGATCTGTAATGACGGCAGGGGAATCAAGGGGCTTTTTCTGTCCCGGATGCATGGGGCCGCTGGAGAAATCTAGCGAGGAGTGCGGCGCTTGCGCCATGCCTCGCCCCGACAGCGGCTGGCCCCGCGACCCCTACCTGGGGCGCACCATCGGCGGCAAGTACCGCCTGGACAAGAAGCTCGGCGCCGGCGGCTTCGCCCAGGTGTTCCTCGCCCGCCAGATAGAGGGCGGCATCGACCTGGGCGAGGTGGTGCTCAAGTTCTTGCACCAGAACCTGGCCCAGAACGAGTCCATCAGGAAGCGCTTCATCAACGAGGCGCGCGCGGCGCGGCAGATCCGCTCACCCCACGCGGTCAAGATGTTCGACCTCGGCTTCGACGACGACGGCGTGCCGTACCTGGTGATGGAGTACCTGGAGGGCGAGAGCCTGGAGCAGGCGCTCAACCGCACGGGCAAGCAGCCCCCGGAGCGGGTGGTTCGCATAGGCCTGCAGGTGGCCGGCGCGCTGGACGAGTGCCACGAAAAGGGCATCATCCACCGCGACCTGAAGCCGGACAACCTGCTGCTCATCGCTGGCCGCGGCGAGGACTTCGTAAAGGTGCTCGACTTCGGCATCGCCCGGGTCCCGGACAAGGACGGCACCGTGACTCACACGGTGATGGGCACGCCGCGCTACATGCCGCCCGAGCAGATCATGATGGAGGAGATGGACGGCGGCGTGGACATCTTCGCCCTCGGCGTGATCCTGTTCGAGTGCCTGGCCGGCTGCCCCCCCATCCCCGCGTCGACGCCCATGGCGTACATGCAGCTCAACCTGAGCGAAAAGCCGATGTCGCTGTGCGAGATCTGCCCAGAGCTTCCATATCACCTAGAAATCCTTCTAGAATTAATGATGAACAAAGAGCGAGGGGCGAGGCCCCAGAGCATGTCGGATGTAGAGCGACGGCTTCAAATCATTGGCAGAGCCAACGGGTGGATTGCCGGCGGCTCAATGGAGAAACCGACGGGCGAGGCTATCAAGGCCACGAGCCGCTTGGACGGAGACGGCGTAGTTTTTGACCTTGATATGGAAACCACGCTGCCGGATGAAGCTCTTCTAGAAGATCCTGCCCTTGCTCCAACATTGACACCCGCACCGCCCATTGACTCTGTGGCGCAGAAGTCGGTCCTCTCAGCCAAAGCGCTACCCAGGCGGCGGTTGTGGCCGATGCTCCTCGTGCTTCTGCTTCTGGGTGGGGGCGTCGGGCTAATGGTGGCGCAGCCCAGGGAAGGGGAGCAGAGCCCTGGGCCCGCCAACGAATCGGCCAATGGGCCGGAGCCAGCTCAAGTGGCTGCCCCTGCTCCCCCTGCTACTCAACCTGCGGCGGCGCCAATTACCCCAGACGCCGGTCCTCATGCGGCTCTGACCAGGGTAGCGCTCAAGCCGGACGCCGCCCCGCGCGAGCCAGATTTGGCCGCATCGCCCCCGCCGAAAGAAAAGAAGGCGGTTTCGAAGAAGCGCCGCAAGCCGCCTCGCCGCTCTGAGAAGAAGAGGGTCACAGAGGGGATCGGCGACGAGTACGGGGATCGCACCGGGGGCCTCTGAGCCAAGGGTCACCGTCACAGCTGATGTGACATGTCATGACAGGGGGGATCAAAGAAAAACGGAATGGTTTCTAGCGCCTGGACGCGTCCGTCCGGAAGCGTCAGCCTTGGGGGCAACGTTCGCGGATAGCGAGATCATAGGCCTTTTCAATTGGAACAATATTTGCTCATCAGGGGTGCAATCGATATGCAAAGAAATAAAGCACATAGATTTTATGGCGCGCTCGTCTTGTTCCTGACGCTCTCGTTCACTACGCCCGCCCGGGCCAACGAGCCGTCCCGCAAGGAGCAGGCGGTCAAGCTGTACCGGGAGGGGATGAAGGCGTACAAGACGGGGCATTTCAAAGAGGCCATTGCCAAGTTCGACGCCTCGCACGCCCTGCACCCGCACCTGAACAACATCTACTATGGGGCCGAGGCGCACCGCCGGCTGGGCGACCTGCGCACAAGCTACGAACGCTACTCGCGCTACGCGGCAATGCTCAGCGAGGCCCAGCGCGCCGACTTCCAGGTGAAGCTGAACAATCTGCGCTGGAATCGGAAGTGCAAACTATCGGTGGCTAGCCAGCCCGGCGGGGCGAAGGTGCTGGTGGGCGGCAAGGTGGTGGCGCAGACGCCCAACGACGGCTCGCCGGTGACCATGATGATCAACGGCGGCGAGCACGAGGTCAGCTTCGTGCTCGAGGGCCATGTCTCCGGGTCGCGCAAGGTGCAGGCGGAGTTCGGCGAGCCCATGGCGCTGAGCATGGCGTTGCAGCCGCTGGCGACGAAGCCGAAGCCAAAGCCGGAGCTCAAGCCCGCTCCCCTGCCAGCTCCGGCTCCCGCACCGGAGCCGAAGCCGAAGCCGGAGCCGGAGCTGGAGACCAGGCCGGAGCCAGAGCAGAAGCCCGAGCCCACCGACGAGCCCGCCGACGAGCCCGAGCCTGGCCCCGAACCCGAAGTGTCCCACCCCGGCGACGGTGTCTACGCCGACCTGTTCGTGGGCGTGGCCTTCCCCGACTACGGCAATGACAACCTGGAGCTGGGCGCGGCCACGAGCTTCGGCCTGCACGCCGGCTACCTGCTGCGCTGGGGCCGCATCGGCCTGCAGTTGGGCGCGGCCGTGATGACCGCCCCGGTGAGCGACAAGACCGACGGCACCGCCGACGACGGCGCGTCCTGGTTCGTCACCTTCCTGGCTGGCCCCGGCTTCCGCTTCTACATCCTCGACAACCTGTGGGCCGGCGCGTCGGTCTACGTCGGCGCGAGCACCCTGCACGGCGCTAGCGCCGACAGCTTCTTCTTCAAGGACACCATCATCGCCGAGGTGACCGGCTCGTTCACCTCCTTCGCCCTGCGTCCCGAGCTCACCGCAGGCTGGCACGCCTGGCGTGGTCTGACCCTGGTTCTGACCGCATTCGCCGTGGATTACAGCCCTGCACATGGCCAGTTCACCGACAACATCTCCCATATCCTGCGCTACCAGGTGGGCGCTGGATTGGGGTGGAGCTTCTGATATGCCAAAGTTGAGCAACCATTACCTGCTCCTGATAATTCTGGTAGCCAGTTGCGACGGTACAGTCCGCTATAAAGATAGTGGAGTGGCCCACGATTTGGGGGTAGACGCAACCATTTTAGATCTCAAGGGCGACCTGGTCTCGGATTCTTCATCACCGGATTCCAACGCTGCTGATTCAGGAGTCATCGACGCCAAGCCTCAACAAGATAGGGGTCCCGACTCGAGCGCTTTGGACCTCTCCATCGGAGATAAGCAAGTACCAGATCTCAAAGCCATGGATCAAGCACTTGCAGCCGATCTGTATCCGGATACAAAAAGTAAAGATATGCCGATTCCTGACTTCAAGTACTCAGACACATTTCCACCTGACATTTCAGTTCCTGATATATCTGCAGATATAATAATGCCACTAGATAAGTCCCTCCCTCCGGACGGCATGTCCCCTAGCGACGGTGGGGGACCTCTCGCGATACCAGGGAAATGGGCATTCATTCCAAATGGCACATTCACAATGGGCTCACCGAAGGGTGAAAACTGCAGGAGCCTGGATGAGCACGAACATAGCGTAACTCTAACGGGCAATTATGAAATCCAGACCACTGAAGTGACAGAGGCTCAATTCTTATCAGTAATGCAATACAACCCATCGCTAACGACAGCATGTACGAGTTCATGCCCTGTCACAGGAATATCCTGGCATCAGGCTGCTGCCTACTGCAATCAACTTTCGGCCCGGGCAAATCTCAAGCAGTGCTACACCTGCACAGGTTCCCACAAGGCAGTTCAATGCAAATCAACATCTGCCTCAAAGGGACAGGGGATCTATGCATGCAAGGGCTACAGGCTTCCAACAGAGGCGGAATGGGAATATGCTTACCGATCTAAAACCTCCACTGCGTTTTACAATGGGCCGATTGGTTCCAATTGCTACAAAGACCCCAACGCCGACAAGATTGGATGGTATGATCTCAACTCGAATGATCTGCATCCTGTAGGTCAGTTGGCACCGAATAAATGGGGGCTGTACGACATGGCAGGAAACCTCTGGGAGTGGAATCATGACTGGTATGCCTCAAGTTTAGGTACCTCGGCTCAGATTGATCCCGTGAGCATCACAGGGACCAAGCGCAATCTCCGCGGAGGAAATTTCAAGTCCAACCCGACGTCCCTCAGGGCCGCCGCTCGCTATTCTGAAAACCCATCACACGCGGGCTACGTTGGCTTCCGCTGCGTCCGCTCCATCGGCTCAAAAACGTTGGCGGATGACTCGTTCGCTGACTTCTCAAAAGGCACCCTCTCCGAGGCGGGTGCCAAGATCTATGTATCCGCAAAAGGCAATGTTCAGATGCTTGATCGCCTTGACGTTAACGGAGACGGATATATCGACTTGCCTGTCCCAAATTATATCAAGGGCAATGTCGGAAGTTCTGCTACATCAATCGACTCTTTCGTATATCATGGTGGTTCAACTGGCGTGGATACTTCCCAAAAAACGACGCTCCCCACGCACCACGGAAATGGTGTAATCACGCGCGATTTTAATGATGATGGTTTCGTGGATGTGGCTTTCGCCAACTCCAAGAAAGGCCCCTCGTATAAAACCGACTCATATGTATACTACGGTTCGAGCAGCGGAATCGACAAGGCGAACCCATCCAAGCTAGAGACGAATGGCGGAACAAGTCCAGTTTCAGCGGATCTCAACAGAGATGGATACCTGGATCTGATCTATGGAGGATTCTTTGATGATTCAAAGTACTCTACCGACACATACGTGTACTGGGGTTCATCATCAGGGTTCTCAAAGACGAACCGCAGCAATTTGCCAGGACACGCAGTGGGAACAGTGTCCATTGCGGACATGAACGGGGATTCATTCCTTGATGTAATCCTCAGCAGCAAATACGACGGCAGCAGCATCAACATGCCACTCCTGATTTACTTCGGTTCAAAGTCAGGATTCTCTACAACCAATGTGCAAAAACTCCCAGCCACCTGGAATACAGGTAATACTATCGGTGATTTCAACAAGGACGGATATCTGGACATTGCGCTCACATCCGGAGATAAGAACAAGTGTTCGCCTGCAAACACAACCGTCTACTGGGGCAGCAAGACTGGACTTAGTTCAACCAACAATTCCACCATCGCGGGATGCTCCAGTGAGAGGATTTCTAGCGCAGATCTCGATGGAAATGGATACCTTGACCTGGTAATTAGTAGCTTATGCAAGTGCAAAGGTCTGAGTTCAGACCCTGGAGAAGCCAGAGTTCACTGGGGGGCGAAATCCGGTTTTTCATCAAGTCCCACAATTCTTGATTCAGGGCACAGTTCCGGAGAACTCATTGCAGACTGCGGCGTCCGGGACATCGGTTACAAATTACGCCGGACACATCGGTTACAGTTT
>CAZEFW010000068.1:0-44227 GCA_964511535.1 uncultured Myxococcales bacterium
CCCCCCACCCCCCCGCCCTCACCCGGGCCCGGTCCCCCCCCCCCCCCACCCCCCCTCAAGCCTCACCCCCCAACCCACAACCCGGCGAGCGAAGCTCGCCTACCGCCTCTTCGCGAACAGCTTGATCAGCGCGAATCCCGCCACGAAGCCGCCGATGTGGGCCCACCATGCCACCGACGAGAGGGCCCCCTCGGTGAACCCGCGCACCAGCTGCAATACGAACCAGAAGCCGAGCACCAGGAAGGCGGGCAGGTCGATGAAGGTGACCAGGATGAAGACGAACAGCAGGCAGCGCACCCGGGCCCGCGGGTAGAGCAGCATGTACCCCCCGAGCACGCCGGCGATGGCGCCGCTGGCCCCCACCATGGGCACCGTGCCCGAGGGATCGGCCACCACCTGCAGCAGCGCCGCCGCCAGCCCGGACAGCAGATAGAACAGCACGAACCGCACAGGGCCCATGCTGTCCTCCACGTTGTCGCCGAAGATCCACAGGTACCACATGTTGCTCACCAGGTGCAGCCAGCCGCCGTGGACGAACATGGCGCTCACCAGGGTCAGCGGGATCGGCAGCAGCGCCGCCGGATGATCGGGCCACCGCACCAGATCCGTAAGGTGCGCGATCTCCCACGGGATGACCCCGGCCATGCGCATGAAGATCGCGGCGCGCTCGGCGCTCATGGTTGCCAGGTAGATCTGGACCAGCGTATTGGCCACCAGGAGCGCCAGGGTGACCCAGGGCACACCGTGGCGGGGATTGTCATCGCGGTAAGGGAAGAGCATGGCGAGGCCACCCCCGAGCTATAACTTTGCTTTATCTTTCACCATATCTGTGTCATCCGGGCGTTGACACCGGCCAGCCGTGGCTCCTATACTGCACCATTCTCCAGGCCGGACTTTAACATGAGACTCTACAGCGCAAAGGTACCGATCATCGCACGCGACGTCATCAAGCAGCTGTCTGATGGCGGCGAGATCGAGATCAACAACATGGACGAGGCTCAGCTCGACATCGAGGCCGTACTCAAGGAGTACGTACGCCTGGACCGCGAGATCACCGAGCAGACCAAGGACCTGCTGGAAAGCCGCAAGCTTCCCCACGGTCACTTCGGCAAGGTCAAGCGGGTGCTGGCTGACGAGAAGGGCTTCGGGCTGGGCGAGGACGCCCTGATCTGGATCTGTAACCAGGTTATCGAGACCTTCATGCACTCGCAATTTGTCGAGGAGGTCTACGCGTCCGACGCCGAGATGCGCCGCAAGATGAAAGAGATCCTGAGGCGCCACATGATGGTGGACGAGGAGCTCGACCTGGAGGTCCGCAAGCAGATCAGGAACCTCCAGGAGGGGACGTCCACCTGGGACGTGGAGTATGGCAAGGTGATGGAACAGATCCGGCGCAAGCGAGGCATCAAGGAGTAGCGCCGCCTGGAACCTCGAGGCGCGAATTGGCGAACATCCTGGTACAGATTGAGCTCGCCGACGAAGAACCGACGCCGGCCAGCCTCAGCCTGATCAACGAGGGCCGCACCATCGCCAGCAGGCTGGGCGCCACGCTGTACGCCATGCTGCCATGCGATCAGCCTCCCACCTACGGCGACAATGACATCATCGCGGTGCTCTCCCGACACGGCGCCGACAAGGTGATCCTGCTGACCCACCCCGACCTGGGCGGCGAGGTCACCGCGGAACAGCTCCACGCCACCCTGCGCCTGGCGTGCAAGCGCTTCCCGCCGCGCCTGGTGCTGCTCCCCTCCACCGAGGAGAACATGCAGATCGCCGCCTCCCTGGCGCTGTACCTGCAGGGTCAGTTCACCGGCATGGACTCCCTCGGGTTCACCCCGGAGGAGCGGACGCCCTACTTCAAGGAGCTGACCGGCGGCGAGCCGGGGGATGACCTCCCGGAGGGGATGCGGATCCTGGTGGAGTGCGAGGGGGCCCTGGTGATGACCCTCGCGCCGGAAGATCCTCCGACGGCCATGGGCGACGAGGAGGCCGAGGTGGTGGTGCTGCACCCGAGGCTGCCGGGCGACCCGGTGGAGCCGGAAGAGGCGGAGACCGCGGACGACATCCGTTCGGACGCTCTCGACGCCATGGGAGAGTTCGCCAGCGACGCCGTCACCGGAGACGCGCCGGTGATGGTGGTCATCGATCCAGAGGACCCGACGCCGGATCCCCGGCCCACCGCTGAAGGCGATCCCGAGCCGGATCCCGAACAGTAACCCGGATCCTTTTTTTTGCGCCCCGGCCAGGGGTGGAGATGATGGAGAGCATGGGCTCTCCCCCGCCGGCACCCCTGCGGTCTCTGCTGCGCCCCCGTACCCTGCTGCGGCTCGGCCCGGAGGGGGGCCTGAAGCTGTGGGCCAGCGCGAGGCTGAAACCGCCGGTGTCCGGCCAGCGCGCCGACGTGGCGGTGGTCAGCGGCCGGGGCAAGCGGCTGGCCGAGCGCGTCAAGCAGGCCTCCCTGCGAGCCCGGGCGGTGGTCCTGCCTGGCTCCTCCCCGGTTGATCCGGTCCCGGGCGAGGCCGGGCTGCAGATCGGACCGGGCGGCGGCCTCTGGACCCCTGCCCTGCGCGTGGGCCTGGTGGACCCGGGTTACACCGCCCGGGAGGGCGCCCCGGTGCTGGTGATCGCCGAGGATCTGCTGGTGGCCCGACAGCTCCACGGAGCCGCGCGCCGGCTGGCGCTGCCCCTGGCGGGGATCATCACCACCGGCGAGGGGCGCCGCGACAGCTGGCTGAGCCTGGTGGCGGCTGCGGCGGCGCTCGACCCTGCCCCGCCCCTGCTGGTGGCCCTGCACGGCGGCCCCCTGTCCTGCGCGGCCCTCGGCGCCCTGGCGGACCACCCTCAGCAGGTGGCGGTGCTGCTCATGGGCCACGCAGGCGGCAAGGTGACCGGCTCGGGCTGGCCCCTGCCCAGGCCCCTGTCAGCCGAGGAGGTGGGCGGCGCCCTTGGGCTCGCCATCGCGGGAGACCTGCAGCAACTGGCCGCCGCCGGCAGCCTTTTGAGCCGAGGGCCGGTCCCGCCCCGGCCCACGGTGTTCATCCTCGGACGCAGTGACGGCGAGCTTGCCTTGCTTCGGGATGCCTGGGCCCGGGCCGCGGCGCCCGGACAGTGCGAGCTGGATACCTCGCTCATGGACGGCGCGCGAAAGCACGCGCCCGCGAGCCGCCCTGATCTGACCCTGTCGGGCGCCGCGCCGCTGCACCGGGCCTTCGAGGGGCGCCTGGCCTCTGTGGCGCTCGAGGAGGAGCCGGGCGATGCCCTCGCGACCCTGTCTGCCCTCAACACGCTGGCAGGCGCTGCCGCCTCCCGCGTCGCGCCGGGGCCCAGGCGACGAGGGGTCTCGGGCCGCGCGGCCGCGGTGCTCCAGGAGCACCGGCAGCAGCTGGACGAACTGGGCGCCAAGGAGCTGGTGGCTTGCTACGGCATGGACAGCGTGGGGGGCGAGCTGGTGCTCTCAGCCTCGGCCGCGGGGCGCCTGGCAGGTGAGCTGGGTCAGCCGGTGGCGATAAAGGCGGTGGGCCCGGAGCTCCGGCAGCGCCAGGGTCTGGGCGCCGTGGCCCTGGACGTGCCCACGCCGTCCGCCGCGCGCCAGGCGTTCCGGGATGTGCTCGCGCCCCTGGGCGACAGCGACCCGCCGGTGCTGCTGCACGGCGTGCTGGTCAGCCCCATGATCCCCCTGCCCGCCGCGCTGGACTGCGCCATCACCTGGCCCCACGGCGCCGACGCGCTGATGGTGCTCACCGTGCGGCACGGCGAGGTGTACCCCAACGGCCGCCAGGTGCTCCGGTGTCCGCTCAACCGCGAGGGCGCCCGCCGCGCCGCGGCCCTGCTGGCCGAGGAGGGCCTGTGGGGGCCCGACAGCCGGCCCGACGACGGCGATGTCCGCAAGCTGGGCACCACCCTCGAGCGCCTCTCCTGGATCGGCCCCGACCTCGCCGGGCTGATGGCCTGGCTGCGGCTGGACACCGTCAGCCCGCCCGAAGGGAGCCGCCCTGCCCTGGTCATCGACGCGTACGGCGAGCGCCGGTAGACGACCGCCCCGCGGTGCAGTAAAGAAAGAGCATGAACACAACTCATGCCATGGTCGCGCTCGGCGTCGCCGCGCTGCTGGGGGCCTGCTCCGAGGAGGCGACGCCGGTGGACGACGGCTCCACCGTGGCCTACACCGAGCAGCGGGCGGTGTGCACCCACCGAAACCCGCAGCGCAACCTCTACTGGGGTGACTTCCACGCCCACACCACCCACTCCTGGGACGCCTACGGCTACTCCCTGACCGTCACGCCCGACGAGGCATACAGGTTCGCCCGCGGCGGGACAGTGAAGCTGCCGCCCCTTGACAGCGCGGGCAAGGGGACCCGCCCGGCGAAGCTCGGCCGCCCGCTGGACTTCGCGGCGATAACGGACCACGCCGAGTTCTTCGGCGAGACGCACCTGTGCCGCACCAAGGGTTCGGCTTCTTACGACACGGCCGGGTGCAAGTCCTTCCGGGCTGGCGGCACCAACGCCGTGACCGCCTGGGGCATGCAGCTGGTGGACGCCGCGGGCGCCAAACGCCAGAAGGACATCTGCGGCGACGACGGCAAGCACTGCCGGGCCGCGGCGGCGACGGTGTGGGCCGACATCCAGCGCGCCGCGGAGGCCGCCTACGACCGCACCGCGGCCTGCACCTTCACCTCATTCGTTGGCTACGAGTTCACCGCCACGCCCAAGGTGTCGAACCTGCACCGCAACGTGATCTTCCGTAACAAGCATGTGCCGAAGCTGCCGATCTCGTACTACGAGGCGCCCAAGCCGTTCAAGCTGTGGAAGGCGCTGGCCAGCCAGTGCCTGGACGCTGGCACCGGCTGCCAGGTGTTCGTCATCCCGCACAACTCGAACTGGAGCAACGGCAACCTGTACCACACCGACCAGGTGGTGGACGGCAGCGACGGCGCCACCGTGCGCGAGGCGATGCAGCTGCGGCGTCGGCTGGAGCCGGTGATGGAGATCTTTCAGCACAAGGGGGAGATGGAGTGCCGCAACGGGCTGGCCGGCATCGCCGGCGCGGCCGACCCCCTGTGCGGCTTCGAAAAGCTGCGCCCGGATCCGGTGCCCGACTGCGGCATCGGCACCGGCTTCGGGGGTGTGCAAGAGGCAGGCTGCGTCTCGAGGCTCGACTTCTTGCGGGGCGTGCTGACCCGGGGCATGGAGCTGCGCCGCACCCTCGGGTTCAACCCGTACATGCTCGGAATCATCGGCGCCACCGACTCGCACAACGGCACGCCGGGCAACACCTGGGAGTCCACCTGGCCGGGCCACGTGGGCGTCAGCGACGACACGCCGGCCGAGCGGCTGGGCAAGGGGAACATGACCCACCGGGGGCTGATCAACAACCCGGGGGGCCTGGCCGGAGTGTGGGCCATCGAAAACTCCCGGGACGCCATCTTCCAGGCCTACCAGCGGCGGGAGATCTACGCCACCAGCGGCACGCGCATCAAGCTGCGCTTCTTCGGCGGCTGGGGCCACGGCGCTGACCCGTGCAGCAAGGGCGACGCTGCCCTGGCCGCAGCCGGCTATCGGGGCGGCGTGCCCATGGGGGGCATCCTGCCCTCCCGTGGCCAGGGCGGCCCCAGCTTCGTGCTGCAAGCCCGCAGCGACCCGGGCACCAGCGCGGCGCCGGGGGCCAAGCTGCAGGTGGCCCAGATCGTCAAGCTGTGGGTGGACAGCGCCGGCAAGGCGCACCAGAAAGTGTACGACGTGGCCGGGGACGCCAGGAACGGCGCCGCCGCGGATGCCAAGACCTGCAAGCGCTCGGGCAAGGGCCACGAGGCCCTGTGCGCCAAATGGACCGATCCGCAGTTCGACGCCGGCCAGCAGGCGCTGTACTACGCCCGGGTGATCGAGAACCCGTCTTGCCGCTGGAGCGCCGCCCTGTGCAATACGCTGCCCGTCACGGGCCGCCCGGCGGGGTGCGACAGCAAGACCACCCAGAAGGTGATCCAGGAGCGGGCCTGGAGCTCGCCCATCTGGTACCAGCCCTGAGGGGGAGCCAGAGATGCTGAAGGCCGAGCGCGCGTGGACGCTTGTGCTGGGCAACACCGACTGGCGGGAGCCGTTCCGCTCGGTGGGCGACCTGAAGTGGGCGCCGGATGGATCGCTGCTGGCGGTGTCCGGGGTCATCGTGGACGAGGACGTTTTGTTGGCGCCCACGGACAGCTGGGCAGCCACCTGGCTCGTGACGCCCGACGGCGAGCATGTGGGCTCGGTGGAGGCGGCGCAGGGCCTGGCCTGGGCGCCGGATAGCAAGCGCCTGGCCAGCGCCGCGAGGCTGCAGGTGTGGAAGCTGCCCGCGCGGCGGCGCAAGGGGCGGCTCAAGCCGAAGGGGCTGTTCGGCGAGGAGCGGCTGGAGGGCGGCGGGATCCGGGTGGCCTGGTCCCCGGACGGCGCGTGGCTGGCCACCGACGGCCCGTACGCGGCCAAGGGCCTGCGGCCGGTGGTGCTGTGGGAGCCCGGCTCCGGGGAGCGCCATGAGCTGCCCTCGCCTTCACGCAAGGAGTGGCTCTCTCTTGCCTTCTCCGGCGACGGGCGCCTGGCCGCCCTGAGCGCCGACGGGGCGCTGTCCATCTGGGACGTGAAGCGGCGCGAGCGGCTGCTGCGCGAGGCCCGCGTGCTGGGCAAGGCGTTCGAGCGGGGCCTGTCCCCCATGACCTCGGTGTGCTGGACCCCGGACAGCGGGACCCTGGTGGTCGTGGCCCACTGGAGCGAGGGTGTGGGCATCGTTGACCCGGCGACGGGCAAGCTGCGGCGGCTGCTGCAGGGCCACGGGGACGGTGTGGAGTGCGCGGCCCTGGCCGCCGACGGGCGACACCTGGCCACCGGCGCCTTCGACAAGACGGTGCGGGTGTGGGATCTGGAGCGCGGCGGCGAGCTGCTGAGGCTCGGCGTCGACGACGTGAACCGGGCCGAAAAGCTGGCCTGGTCCCCCGACGCCGGGGTGCTCGCCGCCGCCTGCTGGGAGGCGGCCGGTCGGTACGACTACACCGTCCGGGCGTTCCGACTCACCGGCCAGCAGCGCAGGTACCCGCGGACGAAGCCGCCCGCGGATCCGCCTGGCGTACGCTGGCTGGAGCCGACCCCGGGCCAGCCGGTCAGGACCTACAACGTGGCGGTGGCACCTGACGGCTCGGCAGTCATGAGCAGCCACGACGACGGGCAGCTCTGCTGCTGGCAGGGCAATGGCACGCGCTGGCGCGCCCGGCCCGTCGGGGACAGGGGCGGGATCGCCGTGGCCATATCTCCCAGCGGGCGGCTGGTGGCTGGCGGCGCTTCTGACCTGGAGCTGCGCCGTCTGTCCAGCGGGAACCGGGTGCGCATCCTGAGGGCCCCCGGCGCGAAGTTCATCCCGTACCAGCTGCGCTGGAGCCCTGACGGCGCGATGCTGGCCGTGACCTATTTCGCGCCGCACTCTCAGGTGACGCCGCTGTCGCTGTTCAGCGTCTCCCCGCCCCGCTCGGAGGCGCTGTGGACCCGCACGCTCCACCCGGACAGCCGCAGCATCGCCTGGACCACCAATACCCGCGACGAGCCCGTGCTGCTGACGGTCAGCTTCGGCGGCACGGCGCACCTGTGGTCGCCTGGCACCGGCAAGCGGCTCTCCACGCTGCGGCTCGTGGGCGGCTCGGGGGTGGCCACGCACCAGCCGGAGCGTTTGCTGGCGGCCATGGATAGCTACAGCCTCGAGGTGCGCCGCCGGGGACGCCGGGTCTGGAAGCGGGAGGTCCCCTACTCTTCCGGGTGCCACATGGCGTTCTCCCCCGACGGTCGCTGGCTCGCGAGCTCCGAGGGCGAGCGCGCCGTGGTGATCCGTGATGTCTGCTCGGGCGAAACGGTGAGCCGCGTCGAGGACCACGACAACTGCGTGCAGGACCTGTGCTGGTGCATGGACTCCTCCCGCCTGGTCACCTCCTGCGAAGATCAGCGGGTCCGGGTCTTCGACGCCCGAAGGGGCGAGCTGCTCTTTGCATTGACCTACCCCGGCGGCCTGCCGGGCGCGATTGCACGGGCCGAAGGGTCCGACCTGCTGGCCGTGGCCGGAGGCAGCGGCGCCTTCCCCGTGTGGGACCTCCCCCAATAATCCAACCTATTTGTTCCAGTTTTGCCCAGAAGATTCAAATAGTTACACCATTGCCCGATGCCCCCCCGCTGCTACCATCCACCTGTTATTCAGCCACAGAGGAGGAGAAGATGCAGATCCCGAGGAAGGCGCCTGGCGTGGAAGATTTCCCCACCCCGGAACGGATTCTCTCAGTAACAACCGGCGCATGGACCGCCGGTATCCTGGGCGCCTCGGTGACCCACGGCATCTTCACCCATGTCCAGCAAGGGGCCTGCACCACCGACGAGATCGCGCGCCGGGCTGGGCTGTCCATCCGCGGCGCCCAGTCCCTGCTCGACGGCCTGGTGGGCCTCGGCTTCCTGCGCAATAACCACGGCGACTACGTCAACACGCCAGAGAGCAGCGCATTTCTGGTGGAGGGGCGACCAGGGTACCTGGGCCACTACATCCGGCTGGAGGGCCTGGCCATGGAGCAGTGGATGAGCCTGCCCGACGCGGTGCGGGCCGAGGCGCCGCCCCCCGGGCGCATGCCCAACGAGAACCGGTTCTGGGAGGAGCTGGCCCAGGCGCTGGTACCGATCAGCTTCCCGGTGGCCCAGGAGGCGGTCAAGCACCTGGGGCTGGCCGAGGCGGGCCCGGTCTCGATCCTGGACGTGGGCGGCGGCTCGGGCATCTTCTCCGCCGTGTTCCTGTTCGCCAACCCCGAGGCGCGATCGATCCAGGTGGACCGGTCCTCGGTCAACCGCATCGCCCGGGACGTGGTGGCCTCCTACGGCGTCGAGCCCGGGCGCTTCACCACCGTGGACGGCGACTACCACAACATCGACTTCGGCAGCGAGAAGCATGACGTGGTGGTCTATTCGCACATCGCCCACGGGGAGTCCCCCGAGGAGAACCGAAACAACTTCCAGCGCATCAACAGCGCGCTCAAGCCGGGCGGGACCATCACGGTGGTGGACTTCGTGCTCGAGGACAACCGCACCGGCCACCCCTTCGCCATGATCTTCAACGCCAACATGTTCATGCGCACCATGTCGGGCGGGACCTACACCCGCGCCCAGTATCGGGACTGGCTGGAGAGCGCGGGCTTCCGGCGCGTGCGCTACCTGCCCACCGAGGGGCCGGCCACCATGGTCATGGCCGACGCCTGACCTGGCGGCAGAAGGCGGCGATCTCTTCCATTGCCTGGCCCGCCTGGGGGAAGACCTGCGGGAAGGCGTGCCACACATGCACCATGTCGGGGTAGATCGACAGGGTGGTGTCCACGCCGGCCTCCCGGGCCCGCGCGGTCAGCCGCTCGATCTGACCGCGCAGGATCTCCACGCCGCCGCCCTGCACCAGCAGCGGCGACAGCCCCGCGAGATCGGCCAGCGCCGGTGAGACCAGCGGCTCGGTCGGGTCAGCATCGCCCAGGTAGTGGCCCCGCATGCGGCCGATGCTGGTGACCGGCCCCAGGTAATCCACCGGCGCGTATTCGGTGAGCGAGGCGTCGGCGGCGGTCATGTCCACCCAGGGCGAGATGAGCGCCGCCCCCGCTGGCCGGGGCAGCCCCCGCTCCCGGGCCCGCAACATGAGGGCCAGCGCCAGGCCGCCGCCCGCCGAGTCGCCGGCGAGCACGATGTCACCGGGCTCGGTGCCCCGCTCCAGCAGCCAGCGATAAGCCGCCTCGGCGTCGTCCACCGCCGCGGGGAACGGATGCTCCGGGGCCAGCCGGTAGTGCAGGCCCAGCACCCGCGCCCGGGCCGCCCGGGCCAGGCGCAGCATCATCAGCCGGTGGGTCACCGGCGAGCAGAAGATGTAGCCGCCCCCATGCAGGTAGAGCACCACCGGCGCCCCGTGGGGCTCCAGGTCGGGCGGGGCGAGCCACTGGGCCGGCACGCCGCCGGCGTCGCAGTCGGTGATCTCGATCTTGCCCGGGCGGACGCGCGCCAGAGAGGCCAGCTCATCCAGCCGGCGCCGCAGCACCGGCACCGGCAGGCGCGCGTCGTTGGCCCCCCGCCAGCGCATGAGCCGCACGGTGGCCTCCTGCGCCACGGTCCACCCGCGATGGAGCGGCCGGCCCGCCACGCGCAGCGCCAGGGTCCAGACGGTCACCAGGAGGAACTGCAGGGCGAGGATCAGTGCGCGTAGGTAGGCCATGCGCCTGACATTCTACCTGGATATCGCGCCAGGGGGACGTCACGAGGGTGAGCCGCTTCACCGCGTAACGACCCGAAGGGTCGGCGCACGGCGAACGGGGACCGAGGCGTAGCGGGCACGCGACGACGAAAGCATACTGGTGCGTATGGTGAGGCGGCGCGGGCTCCGCTACGCCGACGGTAGCGGCTGCCGCAGCAGGTCAACTGGCGCGATATCCAGGTTACTCCGTTTCTTGCAGCTCCCTGGCCAGGCCCAGCAGCCGCTGCTCGTCGTTGAGCTCCGGGTCGTCGATGACCCGCTCCAGCAGCGCCCGCAGCAGCTCCCCCACCCGGGGCCCTGGCTCGAGGCCGAGCTCCTTCATCAGCCGGCCCCCCTTGAGCGCCAGGTCGCCGGTCTTCATGGGCGGCTGCCGCCGCCGCTGCTCGCGCAGCCGCTCCAGCAGCTCGCGCAGCCGCGGCAGCCGCTCGTCGAGGTCGGCCTTGCCCTGCAGGTCGGCCTCCTTGAGCGTGAACAGATCCTCCAGCAGGTCGGGCCCGATGCGACGCAGGAACCGCCGCAGCCCGGCCCCGCTCCAGCCGCGCATGGGGAAGATGTGGTGCCGCACCAGCGCCTCCACCCGGTCGCGGTCGCGGTTGGACAGCCGGAGCCGCTCGCAGATCTTGCGCGCCATGGCCGCCCCCACCACCTCGTGGCCGTGGAAGCGGAACTCGCCCGGGCGCTCAGGGTTCGCCTCGCAGGTGGGGGGCTTGCCCACGTCGTGCAGCAGCGCCGCCAGCCGCAGCATGTCCCGGGCCGGCGCCGCGTCCACCACCTGCAGGGTGTGGTGGTACACGTCGTGCGGGTGGTAGCGGTTCTGCTTCATGCCCACGGCGGGGGTCAGCTCGGGCAGCACCTCGTGCAGCAGGCCGGTGCGGCGCATCAGCTCCAGGCCCACCGACGGCCGCGGCGCGTCCAGCAGCTTGAGCAGCTCGTCCCGCACCCGCTCCGCCGAGACCTTGCGGAACACTGGCAGCGCCGGGGCGATGGCCGCCTCGGTCTGCGGCTCCAGCTCCACCTCCAGCACCGCGGCGAAGCGCACGGCCCGCATCACCCGCAGCCCGTCCTCACCGAAACGCTCGGCGGCCACGCCCACCGCCCGCAGCAGGCCGCGCGCCAGATCCGCCTCGCCGCCCACGGGGTCGGCCAGCGCCCGGGCCACCGGATCGATGGCCATGGCGTTGATGGTGAAGTCCCGCCGCGCCAGGTCCTCCTCCAGGGTGCGCACGAAGCGCACCTCGTCCGGGCGGCGACCGTCGGTGTACGCCCCCTCGCCGCGGTAGGTGGTCACCTCCACCGGCAGGTCATCCCCCACGGCCCCCGGGGTGTCGCGGGACGGCGCCCGCAACATCACGGTCACGGTGCCGTGCTTGATTCCAGTGGGGATGGTGCGCCGGAACAGCCGCCCAACCTGCTCGGGCCGCGCGCTGGTGGCCACGTCCCAGTCGTGCACGCCGCGGCCCATGAGCATGTCGCGCACGCCGCCGCCCACCAGGTACGCCTCGTGGCCGGCGTCGCGCAGCCGGCGGCACAGGTCCACCACCGGGGCGGGGATCAGCTCGAAGTCGATGTCGCGGGGCATGGCTGCTCGAGGGGCCGGCGTGAGGTGGCCGGCTCAGGCGAGGCGGCTGAAGATCTCGTCGGCGCTGGAGCGGAAGTGGTCCGCGTCTTCCCACTCGCCGCACCGGTCGTGGTAGTCCGCCATGGCGGCGAAGGAGCGGGCCAGCTCCAGGTCGTTGCCCAGCTCGGTGAACAGGCTGATGGCGCGCCGGAACAGCACGAGGGTGTGCTCCTTGTTCTCCTCGGTCAGCTCCCGGGCGGCGAACACCTCGCCTTGCACCCGCAGCGCCATGCCCATCTCGGGCGTCAGCTCCAGCGCCTCGACGATGTCCAGCGCCTCGGCCGCGTGCTCGCCCGCGGCGGCCAGGTCGCCCAGGGCCAGCCTGACCTCGGCCATGGTGCGGCAGCAGTCAGCGCGCAGGCGCCGGTCGCCCAGCTCGCTGGTGATGGCCTCGGCCGCCTGCAGCTGCTCCTCCGCCTCCCCCGGCTGTCCCAGCTGGAGCTGGGCGTCGGCCAGGCTGATGCGCAGCGCCGCCTCGTCCAGCCGCGCGCCCATCTCCTGGGCCAGGTCGAGGGCCTCGGTGAGCAGATCCCGCGCCTTGCCGTAGTCGCTCTGGGCGCGGTGCACGCCGCCCAGGTGAGCCAGGGAGTCCACCATGCCGCGCTTGTCCCCCACCTCCTTGCGGATCTCCAGCGCCTCGACGTAGCAGTCCAGGGCGGCGGCGAAGGAGCCCGAGTCCTGGTGCACCCTGCCGATGCTGGTGAGGGACACCGCGATCTCCGCGCGATCGCCGAGGCCCCGCTTGAGGTCCATGGCCTGGCGGTGGAACTCCAGCGCCTGCTCGTACTCCCCCTTGAGCCAGTGCAGCCGCCCCACGTCGTCCATGGTGGCCGCCAGCCCGGAGGCGTCCCCCGAAACCTTGAACAGGTGCAGCGCGTTGTGCAGGTGGGTGTTGGCCTTCTCGTAGTCGCCGAGCGTGCAGAAGGTGGTGCCGAGGCGACGGTGCGCCGCCCCGCCCTTGGGCTTGTGATCCAGCAGCCAGGCGTAGTGCAGCATCTCGCTGAAGTGCTCCACCGCCTCCTCGTTGCGGCCCAGCACCGTGAGCACGTCGCCCAGGTTGTTGAGCGCCTCCAGCTTGGAGAAGGTGTCATGCAGCTCCAGCAGGTCGATGCCGCGCTTGTAGAACCTGGCCGACTGGGCGTTGGCGTAGCGGGACCGCGCCTTGCTGCCGGCGAAGATGTAGCAGAACGCCGCCCGCCGGCTGTAGCCCCCCTGCTCGTAGTGGTCACCCAGCTCCTCGAGCTGCGCCTCGCTGCGCTCCTCCAGCCGGGTCTCCAGCCACTGGGCCGCGAACAGGTGGTACTGCTCACGCCGCCCGGGGTGGACCATGGAGTCGATGAGCTTGCGCTCCAGGTTGTTCTTGAACGCGTACTCGGTGGCGCCGGAGATGCTCGAGTCGGGCAGCTTCAGCACGTAGTCTCGCTGCTCCAGGCTCTCCAGGATGTCGAGGATGGTGCGGTTGAGCACGTCCGCCATCCAGACGTCCACCTTGTACTCCACCTCCTGCTGCAGCCGTGACAGGCAGATCAACGCCTCGGCCCAGAACACCGAGCCCACGCAGGCCGCCTTCTGCAGCACGTCCAGCTCCGCCGGGTTGAGCAGGTCCACCCGCGCCTGCACCGCCTCCTCCACCGACAGCGGCAGGTCGATCTTCTCCAGCCCCTCCTCGTCCAGGGAGAGCGCCTCGCCCTCCAGGGCGACGATGCCGCGGTCCATCAGGATCCGCGCCAGCTGCTCCAGGAACAGCGGGTTGCCGCCGCTGAGGGCCACCGCCTTGTCCACCAGCTTCGCCGGCACCTCGGCCACCCCGCCCAGCAAGTGTCCCAGCTGGGCCTCGCTCGCGTCGGGCTGCAGTAGGGGCAGGTCCAGGCGCAGCACCTCGGCGTCCATGGTGGTGAAGTGTGGCTCGCGCACGAACAGCGACGGGCGGCAGGATCCCACCAGCACCACCGGCGCCCCCTCCAGGGTCTCCGCCAGGTGGCGGAACAGCGACAGGGTCGCGTCGTCCGCCTCTTGCAGGTCCTCCACCACCATCACCATGGGCGACACGGCGGCGTCCTCTTCCAGGAACCGCGTCAGCACCGTGCGCGCCACCTGATCATGCTGGTCGGCGCTCTCGCCCATGGCGCGCAGGAACGGGTTGTCCGCCACCTTGACGCCCACGTAGGTGCCAATGAAGTGCACCACCTCGGCCACGCGGCGGTCCTGGAGCACGCCCTCCACCTCTGACCTGAGGGTCTCCTGGCCCGCCTCGTCTCCATCCCGGACGCCGAAGCGGGCCCGCAGGATCTGGTTGAACGGCCCGTGGGATCCGCCCTGTGTCGGCGCCCCCTGGTACACCCGCACCCCCACCTGCTGCTCCTGCACCTCCGCCAGCCAGTGCTGCACCAGCCGCGTCTTGCCCACGCCCTGGCTGCCCACCAGGACGATGGACTGAGGGGTCTCATACTTCACCGCCCGCTCGAGGGCCTGATGAAGCTCGGCTATCTCTGCCTCTCTCCCGACCAGGGGGATATCTTCGGTAGCTACCATGGGGTAGTCCTCGGGCCTTGATTTCAATACAGATTGCTACAGTAATGGACAGCAGAACGGCGCGCCAGTCAACAGTCGGGTGTCCGGGGTCCGGAGTCCGGGGTCGGGACTCCGGGGTAAGGGGCCCGGGGAGCTACCGGGATCTGCCTGCCAGGAAGCTGCGGCGGATCTGGTCCAGGCTGTCCAGCCGGAAGAAGCGATAGCTCCCCTCGTCGCTGGTCCAGAGCCGGGTCCCGTCGTTGCCCAGATCCTCCACCATGCCGTCCGGTGCGGTGAACGAGCCGAGCTTGCGCACGAGGCTGCTGTCACGCTTACCCAGCGCCTCGGCGATGTCGATCACCTCGATCCGATCCTTGCCGTGGCTGTTGACGGCCTCGTACAGCAGGTGGCCGTCCCAGGTCAGCCCCTGGGAGAACCCGCCGTTGCGGTAGGTCACAAGGGCGAGCTCGGGCAACCCCTTGGCGCCCAGCTGCACCATCTCCTCGCGCGAGATCACGTAGGTCTTGCCCGTGTGCAGGAAGTCGCTCACGGCGAAGTGGTAGATCTTGTTGAAGCGGAACACGGCCATGGCCGAGGCGGCCTCGAGGCCTGTGGGCCACTGTTGCACCACCACCGCCTTGCCGCTGGCGAAGGTGCGCTCCAGGTCGAGCTTGTAGATCAGGTTGGACCGGTAATCCACGGCGAACAGGTGCTCGCCGTCCCAGCCGAGCCCGCTGGTGTGCACCGCCTCCGGCGGCATCTCGGCGCTGGCGAGCAGCTTCATGCCCCCAGGATCCACCCGGTAGAGCATGCTCTTTTTGTCCTGCCAGTGCTCCGAGAAGATCAGCTGCCCGGCGACGAAGGTCATGCCCTGGGGCGGGTACCTGCCCTCGGCGCCAGGGACCGGGCCGAGGTCGACCCACGCGGTGGGCGGGTCACGATCCGCGCCCTGCAGATAGGCCACCAGCGACCAGCGGACGATGGGGACCGCCAGGCCGAGGCAGAGCACGGTAAGGAGGATCCCCGCGATGACGAGCCGGCTCATGCTACCCGCCGCCGCCAAAGAAAGCGTATACCTTGCTCAGAACCGAGGAGGCGAGCACGGTGGACGCGGTGATGATGGTGGCCACCAGCCGCCGTCGGTAGGGCCAGGTATTGACGTTGAATACGAACTCGAACAGGCCGCGTGACTTTTCCAGGATATCCAATGTGGTGAGCGCCTTGCTATCTTCATGGGCCAGGTTCACGCCTGGGAGTTCCTCCCGCGCCTGAAGGTACTGGGCGCCCAGGGTCTTGCTGAGGAACGCGAGCTCGTTGTCCCGCAGACGAACCATGGCTCGGTGTACGCCCAGCAGCGGCAGAAAGAACACCGCGGGAAAGACCAGCACACCGACCACGCCGCCGATGATGAGCTGGGGCGTGACGGGGTAGGTGAACACATAGGCGAGCAGCGGCAGCAAGAAGGGGAGCAGGAGCGCCATGAGCCAGAGGCAGACGTTGCCGAAAGCCTTCATGTGCCCGGCGTCGTCCGCAGGGTACGGCGTGTACCGAATGGCGTCATGTTTCTCCAACACCTTCACCAGCCGGTGCACGGCATTTAGCAGGCGGAAGAGGCAGGTGGCCACCAGTGGCAGCAGCCCGACATACAATATGCCTTCGTAGACGGTGCGGCCCCAGAGGCCCATGTTGTGCGAACCACACGCATCGGCCCAGATGTGGAAACTGTATGCGCTAAGCGGGTCGCTGTGCTGGCGGTAGCCGTTGAGCCAGAACACCATGGTGCCGAGCACGCTAGCCGGGTAGAGCAGCTTGAAGACTGGGCGCCTGTCTTTAACCCCAAGAACGGCGAGCGCCTTGCGCTCTTCGTCACCCAGGGCAGCGTTGTCGCCTCGGCACAGCTTGCCGATGTAGCCGAAGAGCCCGTCAGCCTGCTCCACGGTGAGCCCACCAGCCGCAGAATCATCGCCGGCCCTGATCACCATGTAGAGGTGCGCATCCTTCATTGCGTAGCGCAGCGCCTGGTAGCACGGGTACATCAGCAAGAGCAGCACGGGAAAAGCAACGAAGTAGCTGAGGAAGATGGCGTCTTCCAGGATTCCCCGGTCGCCGCCTCCGGTGAGGACGATGTTGTTGAAGACATCCCTCAGCGATGCATTAACCGAAGGATGCGGGAGCACCAATGAGCTCCCCAGCCGGCCGATGGCGAAGAAGGCCGCCAGCGGCAGCACGCCGACGAGGGAGATCGACCATATGGCGGTCCACATGGGCCGTTTGCCAAGGATGGTCGCCCAGCCAGGGGTGACGTCAGGTATTTCTGGCCTGTATTCACTGCCGCTTGTCAACGCCATGATCGCCCCTGTGTTGGCGATGATCCTTCATATCTGGGATAGGGCCTTGCCCATCTTGCCCCAAGTGGGGTCGCAGTTCAAAGCGGCTGAATCGTTATGCCGATGAGCAGTGGGTGTGAAGGCCAGGAGCCTGCCGCGCATAGATCGGCGCTTCGCCAGGCTTGTTTGTTAGATCACAGGCTTTGTCGCTCGTATTTTTCTTTCAATCAGCTAGCGTCTACCTCGAGCGCTCGCGCCGCCGGCGCAGCCCCAGCCCGAGGACCAGCGCCAGCATCAGCGTCATCGCAGCCGGGGGCGCCGTGCCGCCCGCGCGGCAGCTGCACCCCTCGTCATCCTCGCCGCCCACCTTCACGCAGATCCCCTCGATGGTGCACTGGTAGCCGGCAGGGCACTGACTCGACGCGCTGCACTTCTGCCCGCCGCCACCGTCAGCGCTGGCTGACGCGCCGTCGACGAGGCTCCCGCCGCCGTCGGGGCCGGGGCCCGGCCCCTTGTCCTTGCGCGCGGCCATGTCGCCGAAGAACCCGTCGGAGAGGACGCCGTCGCCCGGGTCGAAGCCCCCGGCGCACGCCTTGACCGTGGTCGGCTTGGTGCAGCTGGCCGAGGTCTTCTTGAAGTACGAGTAGGTGGCGCCGGTCTTGTGCGCCGCGCACAGCGCCTTGAGCTGGGTCTTGTAGGCGATGGGCAGGTCCGGCTTGGTCGGGTCCTTGGTGGCCATGTACCCCAGCACGTCCGGGATCAGCCAGGTCACCGCGGTCTTGATGTCGATGATGGAGTTCTTGGCGCTCTTCGGCGGCGGCTGCACCGCGGTGCCGCCGGCGTTCCAGCCGTACAGCCCCGCGTTGAACGCCATGTAGGCGTAGCTGATCTCGCCGGTCTGGTAACTGTTGATGTTCATGTAGCGCCAGTAGGCTGCGTTGCCGTGGATCCAGCTGCTCGAGTCCTTGGACTTGTTGCCCCAGTAGATCAGGATTCCCCCCGGCACGTCGGAGAACGAGGTGCTGGCGCCTGCGTACTTGAACTTGAGGGTGGTGCACGGCAGCTGGAACGCGGCGAAGGCGGCCTTCACCGCGTCAATGGCCGCCTGCTGCTTGGCCGCCGGCAGCAGCGATGCGTTGACGTAGAAGTGGATCGGGTGCTTGTCGCTGACGTACCACCGACTCGGCACGCCCCCCTTCTTGCCCAACGAGCCCTTGTAGCAGACCTTGAGCCCCGCGCAGTCATCCGCAGCGGCGGGCGCGGGCGCCAGCGCCAGGCAAAGCCCCAGCGCCAGGGCGGCAGTAAGCATGGTTCGCATGAACGATCTCCTCATGATTTGGTCCCCCCAAAGGTACCACGACGGAGACGCCGCCGGAGCGCCGCCGCCAGCCCCATCAGCAGCAGCAGCAGCGAGCCGGACGCCCCCTGCGAGCCGCCGGTGGCGCAGCCGCACCCGCCGTCGTCCTCGCCGCCGCCCACCTTCACGCAGGTCCCCTCGATGGTGCACCGCTCGTCGGCCGCGCACTCGCTGGAAGACTTGCACTTGGTCCCCGCGCCGCCGTCCGCCGACGGGCTGTACCAGTCGGCGCCCGCCTCGTTGCCCGCGCTGCCTCCCTCCAGCGCGGTGGCCGCGTCCAGCCCTGGCCCGGCGCCCTTGTCCTTGGTCGCTGTGCCGCCAGCGTCGGATGGGGTGACGCCCCCGTCGCCGCTGCCGGTCTTGAAGCACGCCGGCCTGCCGGGCGGCTTGGTGGTGCACTTGGCGTCCGGCGACGGCGGCGCCTTGCAGCTGCACAGCCCGTACAGGTACCTGATGGCGTTGACGTCGTCCGAGCTGAGCTTGCGCCGCTTGGTGTCGCCGAAGCTGGAGGTGCCGTACATCACGGACCCCTTTGTCAACGAGTCGTGCACGCCGATGGCCCACCCGATGAGCGGCACCAGCTCGTTCCAGGTGTCGAACACCGCCTTGGTGGCGCTGCCGCCCTTGGCGTCCCAGTTGTAGTCCTTGGCGTTGATGGCCAGTGCGGCGCCGCCGAAGCCGCCGGTCTTGTCGAAGGTGAACGAGAAGTTGGCGAAGTACGGCTGGCCCTTGGGCGTCGGGTTCTTGAACAGCGTCGAGGTGCCGGTGACCCAGTGCACGAAGATGGCCCCGTCAGGGTTGTCGAACTCCTTGCACTTGGGATCGGTGCACACCTTGAACGAGCTGCCCTTCTTGAACGACAGCCCGGCGCAGCTGGCGCTGGCCCAGGTCTTGAACGCGTTGTCGATGGCTGTCAGCAGCGCCTTGTCCGTCAGGGAGCTGGAGACCCGGTAGGACACCGGCGGCTTGTTCCAGCGGATGGTCTTCTTGTCCGCCACGCGCACGCAGTAGGCGTCGGCGACGGCGGGCAGCCCGGCCACCAGCAGGGCGGCCGCGCACAGGTGGATCATCAGAGGTCTCATCAAACACCTCGCAGGTCGGTTTCGGGATTCACTCATGACCGCCGGCGTGAGCCGGCCAGGGATCAATAGTAGCAGCTGTAATCGGCCGGGATGCACTGGTAAGTGGTGCCGATCTTCAGCTTGACCATCATGCACTTGTAGCCGGAGGGGCACCCCTGGGAGGAGGAGCAGAGCCGACCACAGAAGGTCTCGTGCGAGTTGGTCACGATGCACTTGGCGCCGTTCTCGACGCACTCGGGTTTCTGCGGGTTGCAGAAGTCGCACAGCTTGCCGGCGCTCTTGCCGCAGATCTGGCCGTTGGTGCCGGGCGGCACGATGCAGTCCGGACGCTCGCAGCAGCTGGCGTTGAAGAAGAAGTGGTAGCAGGCGCACTTGGTCTTGGGCCGCGCGCCGCTGGACAGCTCCTGACAGTCGAGCACCTCCTTGCCGGCCACCATCTTGGTCTTCCACTTGCCGTTGGGCAGGCAAGGCACCTGGCCCCAGCCGCAGTACTGCAGCCCGTCGCACCACATCTTGGTGCCCGGCTTGCACTTGTCACCCGGCTTGGGCGAGGGGGTGGGCGGCAGCGGCTGCTTGGGCACCTTCTCGCACTTGGTGCCGTTCCACTCGGTACCCTTGGTGCAGGACCACCAGCCGCCGCCCGGGGGCGTGTCGCCGCTGCCGTCCGGCTTCTCGCAGCGCCAGTGATCCTTGCCCATCTCGGTCTTCATCTTGACGCAGTTCCAGCCGTTGCCGCCCGGGGGTTTGCCGCCCTGGGGCGTGGTGCCCCAGCAGACCCAGGTGGGCACGCCGTTCTTGCTGGTCTTGTTGCACTGCCAGCCGTTGCCTCCCGGAGGCAGGCCGCCGTTGCTGTCCTTTTTAGTGCAGACCTTCTTGCCTTCCTTGTCGGTCTTGCAGTCCCAGGTGCCGCCGCCGGTGGGGGGCGCGCCGCCGCCCTTCTTCTCGCAGATCAGCTTCTTCTGCTCCTTGTCCACGATGCAGGTCCAGGTGCCGCCGCCCGGGGGCTTGGGCGGCTTGATGCGCACACACTTCCACTGACCTGCCTTGTCGTCCCAGGTGCAGTACCAGTCGGTGCCGCCGCCGGGGGGCGTGCCCTTGCCGCCCTTGCGGGTGCACATGTACTTGTCCTCGGTGACCCAGGTGCAGTTCCAGCCCGTGCCGCCTGGCGGCTTGGGCTTGTTGGTCTCGCACTTGTTCGGGTTCTTGGAGCAGTCCCAGAGGTCATCACAGGTGCAGATGAGGGTGCCGTCGTCCACATCGCCGTAGCACTTGATCTTCTCGGGCGGGCAATCGGATTTGCTGCCGCCGCCTCCGCCGCCGTTGGGGACATTGTCCAGGTTGATCTCTCCGCCGCATGCGGCCAGGGCCACCGAGACGACCAGGCTGAAGAAGATCCGTGCTCTGTTCATGACAAATGCCTCCAAGGGGCGTTTGGGGTTTTTGGGCACCCTTCGATAGTAGCAATTTGCTTGCCACCCGTCACTAGGGCCCCGGACAGCGAAAAAACTAAATAATTACGTTGTTTGCGCGGGGATGCAGCCCCCAGATCGGCCACTTTCCCCCCATGTCATGGGGGGTTGTCCCCCCAGCGCGCCGTTCATCCCGGAGGCAGGCAAAGCATGCCGAGGACCGGCGCGCTCCCGGGGATGGGCGGGGATCGGGTACAGCCGCAGCCTTAACCGTAAAGCGTGGAACGGTTACGGCCAAGCCGTCCAAGTCCAGGTTGAGGTGGGATCAGGCCAGGTTGTGTTTTTTGATCAGCTTGTGCAGATACTTGCGGTCCATGTCTGCTTCGCGCGCTGCCCGGGAGATGTTGTTTCCGGCGCGCTCCAGCAGCCAGGTGAGGTATGAGCGCTCGAAGGTGTCGTTCCAGCGCTCCTTGTTCTCGCGGTAGGACATGCTCGGGTCGAACTCCGGGCCAGCCTGGCGCCCTGCCCCACCGCCGGGGCCGGAGATCCCCTGCATGTTGATGATGTTGAACGCCTCGGGCCCCATGTGCTTGGACAGGAAGGCCCCGCGCTCGAGCACGTTGCGCAGCTCACGCACGTTACCGGGCCAGTCATGGGCCAGCAGGATGTCCATGGCCTCATCCGGGATGGTGAGCTGGTCGTCGCCCCCCAGCTTGCGCATGAACTCGGCCACCAGCAGGGGGATGTCGTCCTTGCGCTGCCGCACCGGCGGCATGTACAGCGGCACCACCGAGACGCGGAAGTAGAGGTCCTCGCGGAACTTGCCCCGCTGCACCTCCTGCTTCAGGTCCTGCTTGGTGGCCGCCACCACGCGGATGTCCACCTGCATGGTGCGGTTGCCCCCCACCCGGCGGATCTCGCGTTGCTCCAGCACCCGCAGCAGCTTGGGCTGAAGGTCGAGGCTCAGTTCGCCCAGCTCGTCGAGGAAGATGGTGCCGCCGTTGGCCTGCTCGAAAGCCCCCTGGCGGGTGGTCGTGGCCCCGGTGTAGGCGCCCTTCTCGTGGCCGAACAGCTCGGACTCGATCAGGTTGGGCGCCACGGCGCCGCAGTCCACCACCACGAACGGCCCCTCCTGGCGGCGGCTCAGCTCGTGGATGGTCCGCGCCACCATGTCCTTGCCCGTGCCGGTCTCCCCCTCGACGAGCACGGTGGCCTCGGTGGTGGCGACCCGCTCTATCAGCCCGAAGATCTCCCGGATGGCGAGGCTGCGGCCCACCATGCTGCCGAGCCGCTCCTTCTCGCTTGGCAAGATCTCGATGCGTTCAGAGAAGGGCTGGAAGCGGATCTGCACCGTGCCCACGGTGATCACCGAGCCGGAGCGCAGGTACGCTTCTCGCACCTCTGCTCCGTCGAGGAAGGTGCCGTTGGTGGAGCGGAGGTCGCGCAGCAGGTAGCCCCGGGCGTCGCGCAAGATCTCACAGTGCACGCGGGAGACGGTGTCCTCGTGCAGCACGAGGTCGTTGGTGGCCTCTTTGCCCAGGCGCACCACGTCCGCCGCGACCGTGGTCTCCTTGCCGCGCATGCTCCCCTTGAGCACCACCAGCTTGCACTGGTTGAGGTTGATGGCGCGATCCTGATCCCGCGCCCGGCGGGTCTGATCGGTGTGGTCGGGGTTTCTCACGGTCTGCGATAGTATCATTCTGTGTGGGCAGTCGGTAGTCGGTAGTCGGCTCTCACTTGATGGAGATTTTCAACCGATGCGTATCACCGCCAGCTTGATCTGCCTGCTCGTTACCTTGCCCTCGTCGGCACGCGCCGAGCCCACCCTGAAGATCGTCCAGCGCCCCATCAAGTTCGACGCCGAGCGCAAGGCGCTGACCGTGGACTACATCAAGCTGCACTACGGCCTGGAGGTGGACGACATCACCATCGAGCCGCGCGCCATCGTGGTGCACTGGACCGCGACCCGGAGCCTCAAGGGGACCTGGCGCGCCTTCAACCGGGTGCGCGCGCGGCGGAGCCGGCGACACCTGGTGAGGGGCGGCGCGGTCAACGTGTCGGCACACTTCCTGGTGGATCGCGACGGGACCATCTATCAGCTCATGCCGGAGACCTGGATGGCGCGCCACTGCATCGGGCTGAACTACGACTCCATCGGCATCGAGAACATGGGCGGGGGAAAGAAGTACCCCCTGACCCGGGCCCAGCTGAAGGCCAACGTCGCCCTGGTGCGGCACCTGGTCAAGCGCCACTCCAAGATCCGCTACCTCATCGGACACATGGAGTGGCGCAAGGTGCAGAACCTGCCCATCTTCCGTGAGCTGGATCCAACCTACCGTAACGCCAAGGCCGATCCTGGAAAACGGTTCATGAAGGACCTACGGGCAAAGCTCGACGATCTGGACCTGCTAGGCCAGCAGCCCTTCAAGAAAACGAAAAAGAAACCGTAAGGGGTTGTGGGATGCGGTGCATCCCGAATGAGCGGTCAGGGTAGAGCTACCCTAAATTCCGAAATCCACAATAACCACGCCGCGTTCCGACTCCTCTTCTTCCCTCACAACACTGTCCACGTCATCGCGGCCCGGTTCTTCAAGTGGAATTTCGAGCATCGGGCGCTCATCCCGCCGGTCGCGCTCCTCGCGCTTCCTGATCTCTTCTATGATCCACGGGTCAAGCATCTCGAAATCTCCATTTAGAGGATTTTCACCTCAGTCATTATTTTATACGAATAACAGCAACAAATGGTCCAAGAATTTCATGCGAATCTTTCAATTGGTTCCAAAGCCTCACAATCATACATCTTTTAATTTTTTGGTGCTCCAGCTTACCGGATCGTTCATGCCATTTTTCCCGCAGTTAATGTCATACGCTGCGCCGGTTTTTTTTATTCTCGAAGTTCGATGGCCAAGATCCGCAAGAATGATGAAGTGTTACACGGATCCATCCACCTCGCAAAAATTGCACAGCCCGTGTGGACAACTGTTGACAATTGTCACCTGTCGGGACCGGTTTTCTCCATAATGGACCCAGGAGGGATCACATGCGCTGGCCAGCAGCTCCTTGCCAGCTGCGAGGAAAAAGTGAAAGCAATACTATAACTAAATCAACCTAAACCAATGGAATCAGTCGGGATCAATGACCTTCCAGGCGCCATCTTCCCGAATCATCTTCATCTGGAAGCCTTCGCCGTACGCCATGGTGGCCCGGTCGTCCTGACGCCGGAACGGAGTGTTCAGGTGGGTCTTCAGGTTGGCAATGAGGGTCTCGATTTCGGCCTTGCGCTCCCCTTCCCAGGCCTTCTTCAACTTCGCCGCGGACAAGCCCTTGAGCGATGCCCGCGGAACGAACCTCATCAGGATGTCGTAGCGTCCCAGCTCCAGGGCGCGAACGAATGAGCGCAGGGTCTCCTCGGGTGTGCGCTGGCTGTACAGGTCCGTGGGATCCGAGGCGATGCGCCACTGCCCCTGCTCCACGGCCAGCTTGAGCCGCTGGCCGTTGCCGTAGGACACCTGGGCTTCCACCCGCAGGCTGGCGGCGTCCTTGCGCACCCTGGCCATGGCCGCGCGAGCTCCGTCTGGATCCGCCTTGATCATCTTCTTGAACCGCGCCAGCGAGTGGCGCTTGCGGAAGGAGGCGGACATGAACCGGTAGGCCTCGGCGTACTTGCCCGACTCGATGGCGGCCGCGTAAGCGCGCACCACCTCGGACGGCGACAGGGGGCGGATCCCGCCCGCCGAGCCGCACCCGCCCATCAGGAGGATCATCAGGCCGGTGAGCAGCAGCGGCCCCCGGATGCTCAAAGGCTGCCTCATGGGTTCTCCCGCGTGATCACATAGGGCTGCCCCGCGTCGCCCTTGGCGCGGGGATCGTCCACTACAAGGATGTACTCCGCGCCCTCCACCACGTCCACCTCCATCACCGCCTGATCATCCCCGCCCGTTGGCTCGGTCTGGACCTCCGCCAGCTTGCCCTCCACGTCCACCCGCGTGAGCACCGCCCTCAGGGTGAGGCCCGGCGGCGGCGCCAGGCTGAGGCGCAGGCGGCTCGACTCGGCCTGCAGCCGGTAGTGGTCGCGGTCGTCGCCCGGGTGCACGTACCCGCGGATGGGCCAGCGATGGCTGGCCCAGGCCGAGGCGGCCAGCGCAGGCTGGCCGTTGGGCTCCACCTCGAACCCACCCCGGGTCAGCAGCCGCGTGCTGATGCGGTACGGCGCGCCCCCGGACACCTGATCCAGGGCCACGGCGCGCACCTGCACCAGCGCGCCAGGCGGCTCCATCGCCAGCGCGGGCATCACCTCGGGCAGCCGGAGCTTGGCAGCGTTGACCGTCCAGACGGCCTTGCCCGCCGGGTTCAGCAGGCTCAGCTCCAGGTCCACGCCCATGGGCGGCCGCGCCGTCACCTCCACCCAGGTCGGCTCCTGCGCCGTGATCAGGTACAGGTCCCGGTCCTTCCGGTCCGCCAGCAGCCCCTGAGTGGCGCCGCCGGGGCTCAGGGCGTTGGCCGTGGCAGGCAGGTCGTTGGGCTCGGCCTCGGTGGGCCCAGGCGGCACGGCGGCCATGACCCGCAGGTAATAGCGGGTCTCGACGTTGGTCTGCTTGCGGCAGCGCACCACCACGTGGAAGTGGCTCGCCTCCGGCGCGGGAGGCGCCAGGTTCGGCAGCACCGCCGAGCCGCCCGCGGCGGTCCATCGCTCGGCCAGCAGCTTGCCCGCCTGGTCTCGCACGGACAGGTGAGCGCGCACCCCGTCCACCCCGTCCAGCTCGACCCGGATGCGCGCGCTGGCCGAGATGCCCGCGGCGTCCACCCGGTACCAGTCGGTGTCGGTGGCCCACCCGAGGAAGCCCACCGCCTCCTGGTCCACCGCCAGGGGGGTGGCGAGCTCCGCCTTCCAGTTCGGCTCCACCTCCTCGCCCTCTTCACGGCCGCGGAGCTGGTAGCCGATGCGGTAGCGTGCCTCTCCGCCGGCCCGCCCCTTGACCTCGCTCACGCGCAGGTAGTAGGTCCCCGGCTCCACCGACAGGTTCACCAACACCTCACCGCCGCCCTCCCGTGCGTTGTCCACCTGCATCAGCCGCTTCCCAGTGGCGTCGTACGCTGCCAGGTGCAGGTCCAGCCCGGTCACCCCGCGCACCATGGCCTTCGCCACCAGCGCCTCGCCCGTGATGTCCATGCGGAACCAGTCTGGCCCGCTGGCCTCCACGCGCGCCTCGATCCAGTCGCCGGCTGACAACGCCTGGGCTTGCCCGCGCTCATTGTTGGGCTCCTGCTCGGGGGTCGCCTTGACCGCCGCATGCTCGTCGGGGTCCACCACCACCACCGGCGGCTGCTCGCGCTCACTGGCCGGGCCGGGCTGCTTGCAGGTGCACGCCGGCAGCAGGGCGCTCGCCAGCAGCCAGAGGCCGAGGGGCAGCAGGCCGCCGCGCATACGCGCCAGGCCTCGCCATGGTTGGATTGTTCTCAACGTTCCCACCTCAGCCCATCATACCCTCAACGCTGGCTGGTGGTTCCCCCGGGAGAGGACACCCCCGCCGCGGCGAGGGCGCCAGGGCGAAGCTACTTGCCGCCGTTGTAGATGCGGATGACCTGGTTGGTCAGGTCGGTGTGGCGGGGCGCCCAGAGCACTGCGGCGTTGTTGAACACGTAGTCGTACTTCTCTTTCTTGGCGATGGACTGGATCACTTTGCCGAGCTTCTTGCTCAGCCGCACCATCACCTGGGTCTTCTTCTTCATCAGCTCGCGCTCGGCGCCGAGGTAGCGTTTCTGCAGCGCCTGGAACTTCTTGCGCGACGCGGCCAGGCGCTTGCGCTTCTCGTCCTCCTTGAGGATCGCCATGGCCTTCTGCAGCTGCTCCTGCTCCTTGTAGAACTCCTTGAGCTTCCGGTTCAGCTCCGCCTCGAGCTTCTTCTTCATGTTCAGCAGGGTCTGCTCGGCCTTCTTGCCTTCCTTGGTCTCGCTGACCGCCCGCTGCATGTTGACCACGCCGATCTTCAAACCCTTGGCCTGCGCCACACCCGAGACCAGCAGGGCGGCCACCATCACTCCGAGAATGCTCAGCTTTTTCATTTTCGTCTCCGCGTATAGAAGGGGTCGTTGTCGTCTATTTCGTCGTTCTTGATTAGTACACGTATGCCAGCGTCGCCGAATTCACCCCTAGAAGAAGTTTCCGATGGTGAACTCGAACACCAGCGGCTCCTCGCCCTCGTTCGGCTCGTACGGCAGCCCCCACTCGAAGCGCAGCGGCCCGATGGGGGAGAACCAGCGGAAGCCGAAGCCCCAGCTGTGCCGCAGCCCCTCGAAGGAGATGTCCTCGTCGTCGTCGTACGCCATGCCGGCGTCGGTGAAGATCACGCCCTTGATGCCCACCTTCTCGAAGATCGGGAACTCGATCTCGGCGTTGAACACCAGCTCCTTGTTGCCGCCCTTGTTGAAGTAGAACAGCGGGGCGCTCGGGTCGAGGGAGGTGGGCACCGGGATTCGCGGCCCCAGGGAGCGCGGGCGGAAGCCGCGCACGTCCATGATGCCGCCGGTGAAGTAGCGCTCGAAGATCGGCACGCCGGCCGGGTCGCTGGAGGTGATCAGCCCGATCTGTGCGTTGAGCTTGAACACGAACTTCCACCAGATCGGGTAGTAGAAGCGGGAGAAGGCGCCGAACCGGTTGAACAGGTTGTCCGAGCCGAGCCAGTCCGGCGCGAACTCGGCCCAGGCCGCGTGGAACATGCCCTTGGTGGGGAAGAGCCGGTTGTTGCGCGTGTCCCACTGCACCGACAGGCGCACGCTGGAGGTGACGCCGTCGTTGAACAGGTTGGCGATCTGCACCCCGGTGGGCAGCGGCGAGGTGAAGCCGGAGCCGAACAGGGTCCCGCGGCCGCTGGTGGCCACGTCCACGTACTCTGCCTTGTAGGTCAGGAACACCCGCAGGTCGTCGGTGATCGGGTAGCCCCAGGTGAAGTTGCCGCCCGTGGCGTTGCGGTTGAACGACTCGAAGTTGCGCACCGAGTTGTACAGGTCGAAGCCGAAGGTCCAGCTGGTGTCCACGAAGTACGGCTCCCAGAAGGAGAGGGAGAAGAGCTGGCGCAGGCCGGAGATCTGGGCCTGCAAGGCCAGACGCTGGCCGCGGCCGAACAGGTTGTTCTGCGACACCTGGGCCTGGGCGATGAAGTTCTCCACCGAGGAGAACCCGGCGCCGATCTGGAAGGTGCCGGTGGGCCGCTCCTTGACCTCGAAGTTCACCATGATGCGGTCGTCGGTGGAGCCGCGGGAGGTGGAGAGGTTGACCGTCTCGAAGAACCCGAGGGCCATGATGCGCGCCCGGCTCAGGTTGAGCTGGCTCTGGCTGTACTTGTCGCCCTCGGCGATCTTCATCTCGCGCCGGATCACTCGGTCGCGGGTCTTGGTGTTGCCGCGGATGTTGACGCGCTCGAAGATCACCACCGGCCCCTTCTGCACGTCCAGGGTAAGGTCCACGATGCGCTTGTCGCTGTCGATGCTGGTCAGGGGAGTGATGTTGACGTACGCGTGCCCCTTGTCCTTGTACCGGTCGGTGAGGCCGAGGATGTCCTGGCCCAGCTTGGTGCGGTTGAACAGCTCATCCTGCTCCACGGACAGGTCGGCCAACAGCTCCTTCTTGGGCCACAGCAGGTCGCCCTTGATGTCGAGCTTGCCGATGCGGTACTGCTTGCCCTCCTGGACATGGATGGTGATGTACATGTACCGCTTGTCCGGGCTGAGCACCACCTGAGGCCGGGAGAGCTTCACGTTGACGAAGCCCTTGTCGTAGTAGAGCGAGGTCAGGATCAGCAGGTCCCGCTCGAAGGCGTCCTCCTGGTAGGTGCCGCTGTCGGTGATCCAGGAGAACCAGCCGCCCTCCTGGGTGCCCATCACGCCCTTGAGATCGCCGTCAGGGATGTTCTCGTTGCCGATGAAGGTGATCTTGCGGATGGTGACCTTGGCGTTCTCGGTGAGGGTGTACAGGATGTCGATCTGGGTCTTGCTCACCTTCTTCAGCTTGTAGCTGACGTCGGCCAGGTAGTAGCCCTTCTCGATGTACAGATCGCGGATCTTCTCCAGGTTGCTCTTGACCTTGGAGATGTCGAGGATCGCCCCGATCTTCAGGTCGAGCACCTCGTTGATGTCGTCCAGATCGATCTCGTCGTTGCCGCCGACGACCACCTTGCGCACCGACGGCTTCTCCTTGACCACGTAGACCAACACCGCGCCCTTGGAGCTGGGCAGCAGGTTGACCGTGATGTCGTCGAAGTACTTCATGGCCCACAGGGCCTTGACGTCCGCGGCCAGGCGCGCCGGGCTGAGCCGCTGGCCCTCCTTGGTGGCCAGAGCGCTGCGTACCGCGGCGGTCTCCACCAGGCGGTTGCCCTTGACCACGATCTTGGCCACCATCGGCGGCTCCTCCGCGCCGGCCGTGGCGGGCAACGCGGGGATGGAGCCGAGGCAGAGCAGCGCCACCAGCGCGGTGGCAGGCAGGGTCCTGATCACGCCATCTCCTCGGCGACGTCGGTCTCGCGATACGGGTGGTCGCCGGCCTCGAACAGGAAGCCGTCCTCCATCCTGAGCTTGCGCGGCAGGCGCGCGGCGAGCTCGTTGTTGTGGGTCACGATGAGCATGGTGCTCTTGAACCGCTCGTTCAGCGAGAAGAACAGGTCGTGGATCGCCTCGCCCGTCTTGCTGTCGAGGTTGCCCGTGGGCTCGTCCGCCAGCAGCAGGGCCGGCCGCAGCACCAGGGCGCGCGCCAGCGCCACGCGCTGCTGCTCGCCGCCGGAGAGCTCGCCGGGCCGGTGGGTGACGCGATCCTCCAGCCCCACGCTCACCAGCAGCTCGTGGGCCCGGTCCATGGCCTGCTTGCGCGGCAGCCGCTGGATCAAGCCGGGCATCATCACGTTCTCCAGGGCGGTGAACTCGGGCAGCAGGTGGTGGAACTGGAACACGAAGCCGATGGAGCGGTTGCGGAAGTCAGCCAGCCGCGCCGAGGACATGGCCATCAGGTCCTGACCCTTGAAATGGATGGTCCCCTCGGTGGGCAGGTCGATGGTGCCGAGCACGTGCAGCAGCGTGGACTTGCCCGCTCCCGAGCGCCCCACCACTGCCAGCAGCTCACCCTCGTTCAGGGACAGGTTGATGTCCCTGAGCACGGGCAGGGTACGGCCGCCGTGCTCGAAGATCTTGGACAGGGCCCGCACCTCCAGCAGAGGGGGGTCAGACTGGCCAGACTGTTTTTCCTTTTGCGCCATTACATGCTCACAACGCCGGCGTCCCGTACGGGGTTCCCGCACACCGGGTCCAGAGTCGCGCTACCCTACTGGAACGGGAGCCGGGTAGCAACCCCCCTGCGGGGGGAATGCCAGAATGCCAGAACGCCGGAACGCCGAAATGCCAGAATGCCGGAATGCTCGGCATCTGGCCGGGGCTGAAATGTCAGCGACAGCCGAGGTTTGGCGTGTCCACCAGGGTGCAGCCGCGGTGGGTGACGGTGACGTAGCGGGCTTCCAGCACCTCGCCGCCGCGCAGCAGCTCCACCCGGTAGCGCTTGGGGAGCATGCGCGCGTCTCCCCTGAGGATCTTGCCGTCGAATGACGCGGCGTCTCCCAGCCGCAGATCCAGCCTGACCTGCACGGGCGGCGAGCGCAGGGTGAGGCGCTGGCCTGGCTTCAGGGTGATGTTCCGGTCGAAGTGCGGGCCGCCGCCCTGGTAGCGGCAGGTCACGCGGTGGGTGCCCGGCTCGAGACGGTGGATCTTGCCCGCCATGGGCGAGATCCCCAGGGGTTTCCCGTCCACGGCGGCCCGGCACCAGGGGCCGATGAGGAGCTCCAGCCCGGCGTGCCCGGGCAGGTCGGGCCTGGCAAGTCGTGAGTCTGGCGCCTGGGCGGGCGCCGCCGCGGCCGCGGGCGGCGGGGCGGGCCGGGGGGTCGTCCCCTTGGCGCGCGGGCGCCGGGGACGACGCCTCCGCGGATGATCCGGCCTGGCCGCGTCCAGGGGCGCCAGGCCCTGGTCGCGCGGATCCGGAGCCGGGGCCGGGGCCGCGTCAGGCGCTGGCGCCTGGTGGGCCATGGCCAGATCGGGGGTCGTGGGCAGCGCCGGCGCGCTCGGCTCCCCTGGCCAGAGCACCCACGCGCCAACCCCGATGCCCGCCGCCACCACTGCCGCGCCGAGGCCCAGCAGCAGCCAGCGCGCGCCGCCCGATCCCGCGCTGAGCTGTTCCATCAGGGCCAGCGCCTCGTCATGCCCGCTGTCCAGGGCCAACACCCGGTCACACAGGGCCAGCGCCCGGGGCACATCGCCCTCCTCCCTGGCGGCGTCGGCCAGGGTGATGTTGCTGCTGATGACCCGCCCGGTCAGCTCCGCGGAGTGCCCCGCCGGATCCTCGAAGTGGCGCTTCAGCTCCCTGTCCACGTCCGTGATCCCGCCCTCCTCCACCACCGCGTGAAGCGCCTCGCCTGCCTGCGCGGCGTCATCGAATCGCCGCCCCGGCGCCGGGGCCATGAGCCGCTCGATGACCCGCGCGAACCGGGTGCCGAGGCAGGGATTGACCCTCAGCGGCGGCTCGTGCTGTCCGTCGAGAACCTTGAGGACGGTGCTCAGGGGATCGCCCCCCTTGAAGGGCAGCCGCCCGGTGCCGAGCTGGTACAGCAACGTGCCGAGAGAGAAGAGGTCGGACCGGGCGTCCACGCCCTCGCCGCGCGCCTGCTCGGGGGACATGTAGGCCGGCGATCCCACCATGGCGCCGGTCTGGGTCACCGCGTCACCCTCGGCGATGCGAGCGATGCCGAAGTCGGTGAGCAGGACCCGCTCCCTGTCGGCGATCATCACGTTCTCCGGCTTGATGTCACGGTGGATGATCCCCGCGCCGTGGGCCGCCGACAGGGCCGCGGCCAGCTTCAGGCCGATCATGGCCGCCACCTCGGGCATGGGACGACCGTGCATGGCGACGAAGTCCCGCAGGTTCGCGCCGTGGATCAGCTCCGACACGATGTAGCCCGGTACGCCCTCCTCAACGTCGCCGTCGCTGAAGTCGTAGATCTCCACGATGTTGGGGTGCCTCAGGGCGGCCACCGCCCGGGCCTCGCGCACGAACCTGGTGGCATGCTCCGGGTTGCCCCACAGGTGGAGGTGCATCACCTTGAGCGCCACCTCTCGTTCGAGGGTGGGGTCCTGGGCGCGGTACACCACCGCCATACCGCCGCGGCCGAGCTCGTCCAACAGCTCGTATCTACCCAGTCTGTCGCCTTGCTGGAGTTGCCGGGGCATGGCTCACCGGCGAGGGGACCTACTTGCCCACCTTGTCAGGGACCACCGGCACCAGGCCGCTGTGGGTGCGGCGGCGCACCTCGCCCTTGGTGTCGGTCACGACCCGGGCCAGGTCCTCCACGGTGCTGAACTCGCCCGGGGCCACACGAACCTCCGCCACCGACGGGTTCATGAAGTCCACCTTGCGCGACTCGCCGGCGTCCGTGGGGACCAGCAGGTGGCCGCGCTCGCGCTCCTCGTCGGTGTAGAAGCGGTCCACCCCATCCAGGAACGCGTCGAGGAAGCCAAGCTGCAGCGTGCCGCTCACCTCCTGGGGGCAGAGCACGAAGAAGTCGTCGCCGCCCACGTGGCCCACGAAGGGGGTCGGGGCGGCCGCGGCGCGAGCCTCCCGAAGCAGCAGCTTGCCGGTGCTGGCCACCACCTCGTCCGCCTTGATGTAGCCGTGAATATCGGCGTAGGAGCGATAGTTCTCGATGTCGACGTAGAGCAGGGAGAAGGGTTCGCCAGCCTTGAGCAGCTCGTGAACCTTCTCCTCGATGGCGTCTCCAGACGGCAGGTTGGTCACCGGGTTGCGCTGCCGCTCGCGGTTGCTCGCCCGGATCAGGGCCCGCACCCGGGCGGTGAGCTCGCGGATGTCGAACGGCTTGGGCAGGTAATCGTCGGCGCCGCTCTCGAGGCCCCGGACCCGATCGTTCACCCCGGACAGGGAGGTGAGCATCATGATCGGGATCCTGGACAACAACACATCCGACTTGAGTTTCTGACACACCGTGATGCCGTCCATCTTGGGCATCATCACGTCCAGCAGCAGGGCGTCCGGCAGCTCGGTCCGGGTCAGGTTGAGCGCCTCTTCGCCATTCCTCGCGCGCATGCAGAGGAAGCCGGAGTCCCCCAGGGCCGTCAGAAGGAGGTACGAAGTGTCGTCATCATCCTCGGCTATTATTAGTTTTTTCAACAACATAGCCATTCCTCGATAGCACGACTACGGATCTGGTGTCAACGATTCTACCTGATATGTTCCGGAGCATACTACGTGTTTGGTAATTGTAATGACATGAAAAATTACTTAGGATCGCTGACAATTCAGGCGCAGAATAGGATGCCAGAAAGGTCCCAATGGAACTGGCCATCGGCATAGATCTAGGTACGTCGTACTCCTCCGTAGGTGTGGTGCAGGAGGGCGTGCCCGTTGTGTTGCCCGACTCCGAGGGCCGCATCAGCACACCCTCGGTGGTCTCCTTCCCCAGAGACAGCGGCGTGGTCATGGGGTGGGACGCGCGAAAGCGGCTCGTCACCGATCCCTTTCACACGGTCTATTCGGCCAAGCGACTCATCGGGCGACGCATGGACGACCCGGACACCCGCCTGGCCATCACCTCGTTCCCGTACAACGTGGTGGAGGGACCCAACGGCCACCCGGTGGTGGAGTTCCACGGCCAGCACATCGCCATCCCCGAGATCTCGGCCTATGTGCTGCGCACCATGAAGAAGATCGCAGAGGCGCGGCTCAAGACCAACATCGACAAGGCCGTCATCACGGTGCCCGCCAACTTCAACGACTCCCAGCGCGAGAGCACGCGCATCGCCGGCCGCATCGCCGGCCTCGACGTCATCCGCATGATCAACGAGCCCACCGCGGCGGCGCTGGCTTACGCCTACGGCCGCAGCATGGACAAGATCATCGCGGTCTACGACTTCGGCGGCGGCAGCTTCGACTTCACCATCCTCGAGCTGCGCAGCAACCTGTTCAGGGTGCTGGCCACCGCCGGAGACATCTTCCTGGGCGGCGACGACTTCGACGAGGCCATGGCCAACGCGGTGGCCAACTCCTTCTGGAAGCAGACCGGCATCGAGCTGCGCAACGACGTGGTGGAGTGGCAGCGGCTGCTCTTCGCGGCCGAAGAGGTCAAGCGCAACCTGAGCGAGAAGAGCGAGCACCCGCTGCAAGTGGACCGGGTGGCCCACACCGCCAAGGGCTCCCTCGACCTGTCCGCGAACATCACGCGCGACCTGTTCAACTCCCTGGTGATGGATCTGGTGCGGCGCTCCTTCGCCGTGTGCGACCGCACCTTCGCGGACGCCAAGCTGCGGCCGTCCGACGTGGACGAGGTCATCCTGTGCGGCGGCACCACGTACATCCCGCTGGTGCGCGCGTCGGTGGCCCAGTACTTCGGCCGCTCACCGCGCACCGACCTGAACCCGCTCACGGCGGTGGCCATGGGCGCGGCGATCCAGGCGGCGGCCCTCATGGCGGCGCCCACGCCGACCATGGGGCACACCCAGGCGGTGCTGCTGGACGTGCTGCCCCACTCCATCGGCATCGTCACCTCGGGCGGATACTGCGAGAAGGTGCTGGCGCGCAACATGCCGATCCCCGTGGAGCAGTCGCTGCTGTTCTCCACCTCCAAGGACAACCAGCCCGAGGTGAAGATCCGCATCACCCAGGGAGAGTCGGAGAGCGCCGACGAGAACACCCCGCTGGGCGAGCTCGTGGTCACCGGGCTGCGGGCCGCGCCCAAGGGGGAGATCCAGATCCTGGTCACCTTCGAGGTGGACACCAACGGCATCCTCAACGTCACCGCGCGGGATCAGGACTCGGGCAGGGTTTGCAAAAAGAGCGTCAAGGTATCCTCCGAGCTGGATGACGAGAACATCGACGCCATCAGGCTGCGCCATGAGGGGGCGGAAGGCGGTACTGAGGCTTGAGCGACCAGCCGAAAGATCCCAGGGGCAGTAAGGTCCTGATCATCGATCAGGACAGCGTGCGGCGCGGCATGGTCGCGCTCACCATGGGAGAATCGGACTACGAGCTCGAGTTCGCCAACTCTCCGGAGACTGGCCTCGACCTGCTCAAGGCGCTGGAACCCGACGTGGTCATCGTCGGGCAAGACACCGCGCCCGAGGATATCTGCCAGCGCATCCGGGCCCAGCACGCCGGCAGCTCCTGCCTGGTCGTGCTGATGGACGAGAGCTTCGAGGACAAGGCCGAGGGCGAGGCCCAGGCCGAGGGGAGCGGCGCCGACACCTACATCCCGTTCCCCTTCGAGCGGCAGCTGCTCGACCAGCGCCTGGCCGCTGGCCAGCTGCGCAAGAAGCTCCAGATCCAGGCCGAGCTGCGCCCGCCCGAGCCAGAGAAGGCTCGCCTGGAGACCGGGCAGATGCCGGTGGTGGACGCCGAGGCGATCAAGGAAGATCCGTGGGGGCAGTTCCGCGCCGACGTGGCGCGGCTCTACGACCGCCTCGAGGCCGTGGACTACTACGAGCTCATCGGGGTGGACCCCTCCGACTCGAGCAAAGAGATCAAGGAGCACTACTTCGATCTCGCCCTGCAGTACCACCCCGACCGCTTCATGGTGCACGACGAACCGCAGCTCAAGCACGAGGTCTACGAGGTGTACAAGCGGCTGAGCGAGGCGTTCATGGTGCTCATCGATCCGGTGAGCCGGCGCCACTACGACGCCATGCTCGAGACCGAGCGGGACAAGGGCAACCTGCGCTACCAGCGGCAGGAGGCCAACATCATCGAGGGGGTCAAGAGCACCTCGATGGCCACCTCCCCCCTGGGGCGCCGGTTCCTCTACTTCGGCCTGCGCGCCGAGGAGGAGGGCAAGCTGCGCACCGCCATCTCGTACCTCAAGCTGGCCCTGAAGCAGGAGCCGGAGAACGCCGAGCTGCAGTCGAAGCTCGAGGCGGTCACCGAGGAGATGGCCCGGCTGGCGACGGAGAAGTAGCTCAGCGCGGCTCCAGCTCCACCTTTACAGTTCGTGACTCCCCCGGCAGCAGCTTCTGCTTCCCGCTGCGATGCCCCGGCGCGAACACCCTCAGGTTCCCGGCTGCCGCGTCCCGGCGCATGCGCACCTGAGCCGCCGCGCCATCGGTGCGCGCCAGGACGCCGTCGAGGTATACCTCGGCGCCCGGGGGCACCGTCTCCACCGTGATGACCACGCTGCGGTCGCCAGGCTCCAGCGCGGCGGCGATGGGCTCCACCGCGCGCGTGGCAGCCACCACCGCCACCACCAGCAGGCAGAGCACCAGGTGGAGCACCATGGTGCCCTCGGTCTCGAGGAACCGGGCGATGACGCGCGACGGGTAGCCGAGCCAGTCGAGCACCGGCTCCTCGGCGGGCTCCCTGCCCTGCCCGCCGCCATGAACCGGGTAGCTCCCCCCCACCGGCGCGAGGTTGCCGATGGGGCGCGCCCCGCCGTCCCCGGGGAGGTCCAGGCCCGGCATGCTCTCCTCGGGCGGCGGCCCGAACTTCTGCTCCTCCTGGGTGGCCGTGGCGATGGGCTCCTCTTCGGCCAGATCGAAAGATCCCTCCAGCCCGCCACCGGGGGGCGGCGCCTCCGCCGCGCCCTGGCCTGCCTTAGGGGCGGGGCGCTCGTCGGCGCTGTCCAGATGCACCAGGTTCTCGCCGATATCCGCGCCCAGCTTGATCATCGGCTCGGAAGGTTCACCGGGGGCCTCCGGCTGGCCCACCTTCACGTAGGGCGTGGTCTCATCCGACGGGAACGGCACCTGGGGCCTGGTCTCTGCCAGCGCCCGGGCCAGGGCTGCCTCGCGCGTGGGGTCGTCACCCCCGGCCGGCGCCTCCTCCTGCGCCGGCGCCTCCTCGGGCAGAGGGTCGAGATCGAAGGCCTGGGTGGTAGGGGTACCTTCGGGCCGCAGCTCATGCTCTGCCTGGCGCGCGGGCTCGGGGGACGAGCCCAGCCCTGGCGATGTTCCGGATGAAGATTCGTCGGCGTCCACGGGCAGCAGCTCGCCCGCCGGAGCCTGCTCGGCGGGCGCAGATTCTTCCCCGGCCTGGTCCTTGCCCAGGCCGATGTGGGTGTCCCCCCACAAGGGGGTGCCCCGCTTGGTCGGCTTGCTCATGAGAGCCACCATTCTAGGAGCCTGTCGCGCATAGATCAACGCTTCGCCAGGCTTGTTCTTGAAATCACTGGCTTTGTTGCTCGTCAGTTGCTTGCCGCCAGCAAGCGCCTTTCTCGCGCCGTGCCATTGATTCCAATTCCATCGCCTGGCTCGATTCTCCATCCGCGACAGGCTCCTGCCCCGAGTTGGCCAGGGACCGTGAAAAAAAAAGTCTACACAACCGCTGGAAGACACTGAACATTCTGTCAGGTACGCGGCAGACTGCCCAATATATGGGTCAAAAATTTGCCCACCCCACCACATCTAGTAGGATGCAAAAGAGTGAAGAGACCAAAACGAAGGTGACAGCCATGATTTCGACAGAACCAAACAAGGACCGGGACGCCCTCGCTACCCGGTTGCAAGAGATGGAAATGGTCTGCCAGTTGTGGATCGCAGCAGGCCAGGCCAAGGACGAACGCATCGAGGAGCTCGAGGAGGAAGTGCGGCGGTTACGCCAACGGACCTCCCGCCTCGCCCGACTGCTCGGAAGCGCTCAGGGCCGCGCACGCAAGCGCCAGGCCTCCTGCGGCCGCTAGAGAGCTGACCAGCTCTCCAAGGCCGCGCTCCTCGCAACTTCTCCCACAGGAAGGCCCAGAAAGGTTTATCCGGTGACGACCCCGGGTTAAACTGACTGAGGTCTTTGAATAGCGGAGACAGGGACGCCGTCACCAGGAGAGGGGGCGGCATGGCTCGACCCATGTCCTTGGAGGAGATCGCATGTTTTTCAAACGCCACATAGTGACAATCCTGGCTCTGCCTGCGCTGCTGGCGCTGGCATCCCCCGCCGAGGCGCGGAAAGGCAAGGTCGTCTTCAGCACCGAGGAGGTGAAGGACCAGTCGTTCAAGGCCTGCAAGGCCAAGTTCGGCAAGTCCCCCGCCAAGGTGGAGCTGATGCGCAACAAGGAGAAGAACTGGGAGACGTATATCGTCGCCTTCTTCAAGCGCAAGGCTGCCTTCGGGCCCATCACTTTCTGGGTCTACGACAAGGCTGACAAGAAGGTGCTGCTCAAGGACGGGCACGAGATCAGCGTCAAGTCGGTGGACTGGGACATGAAGGCGTTGGGGCGGAAACACTTCGTCTACCACATGCTGTTCGACGCCAACTTCGGCTTCAACGCCAACCGGACCTACATGATCTACGTGGGGCAGATCATCAACGGCAGGAAGAAGATCTACGCCAAGGGTGAGGCCACCTTCAAGAAGCCTGCGCCGCCGCCGATCAAGCCCTAGGGTCGATTCGCGGCCCGACTTGAGGCTTGAGGCGGATTGGGCGTTGTCACCTGAGCTGGACCACGCCGGGCTGGAGGTTCCCCTGGGGAGCTGACTCCGATGAGAGCACGATGGCTCCGGCGGTGACGCCGCCCACCACCACGGTGCCGATGACGGTCCAGAACCACCACCGCTTCCAGACCGGCTTCGGCGCCACGCGGGTCCCGGCGGCGACCTCGGCGGTCAAGGGCTGCTGCTCCGTGCCGGACCGGGTGAGCAGGTTGCCCGAGCTGTCCCTGACCTCCACCAGGTACCGCAGCTGGTAGGCCCGGGGGCTGGAGGGCAAGGTGAACCGCGCGGTCAGGTCCGCGCCCTTGCGGATCATGGGCTGCCCCTGCCAGGAGGTCTCGGCGGGAGAGCGCCAGCGGAGCATGGCCTGGGCCACCTTGCCCGCATCGCCCTTGACCTGCACCACGATGGTCAAGGTCTGGCCGCCCCGAGCGCCCTTCACCTGCTCGGGCGACAGGGTCGGCGATGTCGCCGCGGTCGCGGCGCTGGCGTGCTCTTTGCGCACCGTCTCGAAGAAGCGCCTCAGCTTGGGGGAGCCGCTCGGGTCCTTGAGCTTGTGGTCCGGGCTGAGCTCCAGCAGCGCCTCAAACGACGCACGCGCCCGGGCCTGGCGACCAAGGATCAGCTGAGACAGGCCCGTGAGCTCCAGCGCCTCCACCCGCTGGGCGGCTGACGCGGCGGGGCGCCGGACCACCGCGGAGGCCAGGGAGATCACCCGCTCGTAGTCCATGTTCTGGTAGGCGTTACGGGCCGCGGCCAGCTCTGCCTCGCCGATGGCACCAGCCCGGGCAGGCGCGGCCGCGGCAGCGACGGACGTCACCACGACCACGAGGAGCAGGAGGTTCCGCGGCGGGGTCATCTTTGCCTCATCCAGCTGGCCCCCTGGGCATCGCCGCCGAGGACCAGATCGAGCTTCGAGTCCCCGTCCACGTCCGCCGCGTCCAGGTTGGTGCAGCCGGGGGGCGTTGCCCCGAGGCTGGCGGCCTTGAAGGTGAGCTTGCCGCGGTTGCTCCACACCCGGAGGCCGCCCTTGCTGGCCATGGCGATGTCCGCGGCGCAGTCGTTGTTCAGGTCTCGCACAAGCAGGTGGGCCACCCCCAGGCCAGCGCTGCCCGGGGCGCTCCAGGGCCCCTTCTGGTTCAGCACGCCGCGCGTGTTCTGATACACGAAGCTCGCCGTGCCCTTGGCGTTGCCCACCACCAGTTCATGCAGGCCGTCGCCGTCCAGATCCGCCAGGGCCACGGCCCGGGTCGGGTCCTTTCGGCTGAACGTGGGGCCGGCGGTGAAGCTGCCGGTGCCTGACTTGTTGTTCACCAGCAACAGGTTGGCTGCCGAGGTGGTCACGCCCCCCCGCCCGAGCACGATGTCAGGGTGCGCGTCGTCGGTGACGAGGCCCACCGCCACGCTGGAGATGGCCGCCGAACCGAGGGCGGGGAGCAGGCCCGTGCCCACCTTGAAGGTGCCGGGCTTCGAGGCGCTGCCGAGCAGCAGGGTCAGCCGCGTGCGCGCGGCCAGCAGCAGGTCCACCGCTCCGTCGCGGTTGATATCCGCCGCCGCGCCGTCCACATAGTCTCCCGGCCCGGGCAGCCCGGCGGCGTCCAGGTTGAAGCCGCCGTTGCCGTCGTTTCGCCAGACCACGGGCTGGGCCTTGGCGCGCAGCAGCACCAGATCGAGATCGCAGTCGCCGTCCAGGTCCACCTTCAACATCCCGGTGATTGCCTCGCTACCCACGGTGGGCGCCGACCCCTGCTTTTCATGCACGGTCCCCTGCAAGCTGGCGAAGCGCCGAAACCCGCCCGGCCAGACCACCACCAGCTGGCCATAGGCATACGGCACCGGCATGGCCGCCACATGGGTCCCCTGGCTCGCGGTGAGTCGCCCTGCCCCGCTGAAATCCCCGGAGGTGAAGCCGCCAGGGCACCCCTCGATGTGCATGTCCACCTGCTTGATCGCCTTGTCCTCGAACCGCACGGTGGTGCGCTGCCACGCGGTCTGCCAGCCCCGCCGTTCGCCGCTCAGCATCACCTCGAACGCCCGGTTGTTCCGCTCCCCCGCCACAACCGAGAGCGTCAACGGCGCGCCCGCGTTGGTCGACGACAGCGGGTACCGCCGGGCAAACTCCAGCTCCGCGCTGCCGGCGAGCTGCAGGCAGGCGGCGTCCAGCTGATCCGGGATCTTGAGCCGCGAGTGGATCACCAGATAGACCGAGGTCTCATTGCAGCCCAGGAGGGTAGCCATCACGACGCAAGCTGCGACCACACGAACCATCGCCGGAGTATAACCCCGAACCAACGTGGACGTGGACGCAGACATGGACATAGACCCAAGCCGCCCCGAACCGACGTGGACGAGGACGCCCACCCCCCACCCCCGTACCGGGCCCCCGGTACCCCAGGTGCCACCCGGATTACGCACCCCGGGGCGCCAGGTGCTACGTGGAGTATCCAGCGGCGACGCAGGGACTCCAGAAAACCCTTTAATTTCAGCACATAGATTCCGGCACGGTTCCTGCTGTACCAGAGACCTGCGAAAGCAACCTTCCGATAGGAAAATCTGATGGCCAACTGGCAACGCATCGAAAAAAGACACCGCAGCAGGGTCCTGGCGTTCCCGTTCACCCTCACCAACCTGATGACCCGGTTCGAGATCCACGGGCGCGAGCGCCTGTTCGAGGCCCTCGAGCGGTCCCACCGGGACGGCACTGGCATCATCACCGTCAGCAACCACCAGAGCCTGTTCGACGACCCGCTCATCCTTCAACAGATCCTCGGCATCAAGGACTTCACCTGCGAGAGCAAGCGTTGGTGGTCCACGCCGTGCAAGAGCAACTTCAACCCCGCGGGCAAGAGCATCTCCGCCCGGTTCGTGCGCTACTTCAGCGAGGTCTCGAACATGGTCTTCTTCGAGCGCCCCGCCAAGAAGGGCGGCGTGCTCGAGCTGCCTCACAGCTACCTCGAGGCGCTCAATCAGCGCGGCGACATGGACCTGCTCGACCGGATCATGCAGCACGCCTCGGAGCTGGGCCTCGGCGGTGAGAGCTTCCTGCGCCAGTTCATCACTCCGGGTAACCCGATCAAGATGGCCCCGATGAACCAGACCGGGATGATCGAGGCCTGCGCCAGGCTCAACCTGGGCGACTGGCTGCACTTCTTCCCCGAGGGCGGCCGCAGCCGCACCGCCAGCCTGCGACAGCCCAGGCGCGGCGTGGGCAAGGCGATCTGCTGCAGCCCCAACGCCCAGGTGATCCCGTTCGCGTTCTGCGGCATGCACGATGTCCTGCCCATCAAGAAGGCCATGCCGCGGCCCATGCAGAAGGTGGTGATCACGGTTGGCGAGCCGGTGCCGCAGTCACAGCTGCAGCCCCTGCGGGCCCACCCCCAGAGCCCCGAGACCTTCGCCGCCCTCGCCGCCACGGCCTGGGCGCCGGTGCAGGCGCTGTACGCCGAGGCGCGGCGGCTGCAGGGCACCCCGATTCCGGCCGAGGAGCAGGCGGACCGCGGGCGCATCGTCGTGGAGACCGCGCGCGAGCTGCAGGCCAGCCAGGCGCCCAACGCCAAGTCGAACCTGGGCGACGCCTGGGCCCTGACCAACACCCCGGCCCCTCGCCGTAGGGCGCGCATGTAACCACCGGCGCACGGGCGCGCCACGCGGCGAGGCCCGGCCGATCCCTGCCAGAACTTCTCCCTTCTGACCCCCACGTCGATTATCATCAGAACCCGATGACCGTCGGGATCCCTTTCGGAAACTACCGCCTCCAGCGGCGCATCGCCCGGGGCGGTATGGCCGAGGTGTTTCTGGCGGCCCAGCAGGGCCCCGAGGGTTTCCAGCGCAAGGTGGCGGTCAAGCGGATCCTGCCCCACCTGGCCGACGTGCCACAGTTCCGCGACATGTTCATGGACGAGGCGCGGCTGGCGGCGCGGCTGAGCCACCCGAACATCGCGCACATCTACGAGTTCGGCTCCTTCCGTGACAACTACTTCATCGCCATGGAGTACATCGACGGCGTCGACCTGGGCGCCCTGCTGGTGGAGGGCGCAAGCATGCCCCTGCCGCTGGAGCATGTCGCGCGGGTCGTGGCCGAGGTGTGCGCGGCGCTGAACTACGCCCACGGCCTGAGCGACGAGGATGGCTCGCACCTGAACCTGGTTCACCGGGACATCTCGCCCCAGAACATCATGGTCTCCTTCGACGGAGCGGTGAAGATCCTCGACTTCGGCATCGCCAAGGCGGCTCACCATGTTGAGCGCACCCAGCCAGGGGTGGTGCGCGGCAAGTTCAGCTACATGTCGCCGGAGCAGGTGGTGGGCCACAAGCTGGACGGGCGGTCGGATCTGTTCTGCGCCGGCATCGTGCTGCACGAGCTTTGCTGCGTGGCGCCCCTGTTCCCGCGCACCGACGCCGTGGCGGCCATGCAGCGCATCCGCAAGGAGCCGGTGCCGCCTGCCCTGCGCGACGGCCTGCCCGTGCCCGAGCCCCTGCAGCGGGTGCTGGTGCGCGCCCTGGAGAAGGACGCGGATGACCGCTACCAGACGGCGGCGGACATGCAGCTGGATCTGGAGCAATTCCTGCTCTCCCATGGCAAGCTCTCCAACTCGGTGCTGCTGGGGCGGTTCTTCACGGACAACTACAGGGCGACCAAGGAGCAGGAGGCGGCCGACGCGGCGTCCGAGCCGCTGCGGGAGGCGGAGGTGTTCAGCACCGCGGGCATCGGGGGGCCGCAGCTGCCGCGGGTGGAGATCGCCGGCGAGGCGGCCCTGCCAGGGGGCCGGGGGGGTGGGCCGCCGGACGCCACGCCCCTGGTGGAGATCAGCCCAGACGACGGCGCTGCCACCGACTTCGAGCTCTTCCCGGCGGGCGATGGGCGGCTGGAGACCGACGCCGGCACCCTCGAGCTTGAGGGCAAGGCCGACACTGTCCCCGACGGACCGGACCTGCACATGATGTCCACCGCGGCGCCGAAGGTGGTCTCCACCGAGGAGGAGCGCCGGCGCCCGGCCGGCCGCAGAGCCTGGGTGCTGGGCGGCCTGTTCGGGGTCGTCCTGGTGGGCGCGGGGGTCTCGGCCGGCTACCTCTTCACGCCGGCCACGGCGCCGACCCCTTCGCCGGCGTTACCCGGCGAGCCGCGCGTGGCGGCGCCCGCCGGGGACCACCCCGACCTCCGCGCCCCCGTGGCAGATCCCTTGCCGCCGGTGGAGGAGCCTGCCCTGGCCCCCATGGACGCCTCCTCCCCCGCCGCGCCGGGCGCCGTGGTGAGCTACCGCCGCCCGGACGCAGGCGCCCCGGAAGCCGCAGCGCCGCCCCCTGCCCGGCCGAAGCCGAGGACGAAGCCGCGGCCCGGTCCACGCGCCAGGCCCCGTCGGTTCACCGGCGCGAACCCGGCCCAGCGGCGGGCCAGCGCTGGCAAGGGCAGCCTCTCCATCACCACCATCCCGTGGACTCAGGTCTACCTCGGCGGCAAGCTGCTCGGCATCACCCCCCTGGCCAAGGTGGAGCTGCCCGCCGGGACCCACATGCTGCTGCTGAAGAATCCGGACGGTATCCGCCGGCAGGTGAAGGTGACGGTGAGGGCGGGCCAGGTGGCCCGGGTGAAGCTGGATCTACGCCGCTGAGGGGATCAGATCATACGCCGTGAGAGGCCGATGCTGGCCGAGTTGCCGCCGCCGAACCGATCGGCGTACTCGTTGATCTTGTTCCATACATGGAAGTCGACGTTGCCCTGGTAGTGCCCGCGCAGCATGGTCTCGTCGAAGGTGACCTTGGCACCCTCAATCTCCCAGCCCATGTAGATCGGCTTGCCGAACGACTGGTACACCAGCAGCCGGCCGCGCTGGCACTCCGTGCCCTCGAAGAAGCTCTCCATACGCCAGCCGGTGTACTTGTCGAAGATGTTCATGAACCGATCCCGGCTCTCGATGTCCGGGAAATAGAAGTGGCGCAGGTTGGCCATGGGTCTCCTCCTTGCCGGCCATCATGCCATATGCCCGAGACCGCGTCAGCGCCGTTGACGTGAGGCCCCGCCGACGGATACGCTGCCAAACTGGATGAGCCAAGAGATAGCAGAGAAGGTCCGTGCCGCAGGGATAGTGGGCGCCGGCGGCGCCGGGTTCCCGACCCACGTGAAGCTCGGGTCCAAGGTGGACACGGTCATCGCCAACGGCGCGGAGTGCGAGCCGCTGCTCCGGTGCGACAAGGCGGTGATGCG
>CAZEFW010000069.1:0-44104 GCA_964511535.1 uncultured Myxococcales bacterium
CCCGTGTCCCGCTCCAAATCCAAGGCCCCCAACCGGGGGCTTTGGTGTTTTCTGACCTCGTCGCGGGTGGACTCCGCGCGGCCCTGCGGGCCGTGCTCGTCGCTGCAATCGACGGCGTGATTGTCCAGCGCTTTGATTCAGCGATGATGTCGTCGATTGCGAAGTAGTTCTTTGCTCCTCCAAGGAGGGGGAACCAGACTCCCAGTTGGGCCTCGTCGGGCCATTGCTTCAATCGGTACTCCGAGGGGGCATAGTCTACTTGTGGAGCGTCTCCGTCGCGGCTGGAGCGCCAAGCCAGCACAGGGCACATCTTGGCCTGTTGATGGCGGAAGCCGCCCTGCTGGACCAGCGACGACTTCCCCTACAAAAACCTGCAGACCTGTCTGCAGGACGCCGAGCTTACGGTGTCTTCGCGATACCCAGCTTGCGCATACGCGCGCGGAGGGTGCTCGGGTTCATGCCCAGTAGCTCGGCAGCGCCGCCGGGGCCGTGGACCTTGCCGCCCGTCGCTTCGAGCACCCGCCGGATGTGAGCCGCCATCACCGAATTCAGTTCCAAGGAACCCTCCTCAGGCGGGACCGGTGTCGGTCCGCCACCCACGGTCGGGGCGGGCTCGAGCCCTTCGAAGCGGAGGGGTTCGCCCCGGTGCAGTATCATGGCGCGCTCCACCACGTTGTCGAGTTCGCGCACATTGCCCGGCCACGCGTATGCCATGAGGGTGTTCATGGCTCCAGCAGCCAGCTCTGGCGTGGGGCCGAGCTTCAGCTCCCGCGCCTTACGCTCCAGGAAGTGCTGCACCAGGGCGGGGATGTCTGCAGTGCGCTTGCGCAGGGGCGGCAACTCGATGGGAAACACGTTCAGCCGGTAGTACAGGTCTTCCCGAAACCGGCCGTCCGCCACCATCTGCTTGAGGTCCTTGTTCGTGGCGGCGATGATCCGGATGTCGAGCTTGATGCTCCTGGTGCCGCCGATCCGCTCGATCTCGCGGTTCTGTAGCACCCGGAGCAGGCGAACCTGGGCCTCGAGGGGCATCTCGCCGATTTCGTCGAGCAAGATGGTTCCCTTGTCGGCGCGTTCGAACCGGCCTCGCTTCTGTGCCAGGGCGCCCGTGAAGGCGCCCTTCTCGTGACCGAAGAGCTCGCTGTCGAGCAGGGAATCCGGAATCGCGCCGCAGTTGACCGCGATGAACGGCCCGTCGTGGCGCGGCGAGGTTTGGTGGATCCGGTTGGCGATGACGTCCTTGCCCACGCCGGTCTCGCCGGATAACAAGACGGGGCTCTCGGTGGGGGCGACCCGAGCGACCTGCTGCATCACGTCCCGTAGGCCGAAATCGGCGCCGACGATATCGGACCCCGCGAGCCTACGGAGCTCACCTTGCAGGTACCGGTTGTCGTCTGCCAGCTGATTCTTCAGCTGCAGCAATTCCCGGTGCTTGAGCGAGTTCGCCAGCGCCAGCGCCATGGGCTCGCGCAGCGTCGCGAAGAGCCGTATATGTTCGTTGGTGAAGCGATCTTCACCGTGAGCAAACAGGTCCAGGCTGCCGATCCACTGATCGGCGATCCTCAGCAGGAGGCTCATGGCTGAGCTGGGAGGCAGGTCGAGGAGCCCGAGCACTTGTTCGTGCATCGGCATCTCATCGGAGCGATTGAAGACGACGACTCCCTCGACGGTCTTGTCTGCGGCTGTCCGATCGACGTCGGCCGCTTTCCTCTCGTCGAGATCGGGCAGACGCACGAGGGTGTCCATGGAGGAGTACGAATCTCGGCGCGCTGAAGCAATGAAACGCAAGGCCAGCTGATCCTCCTGATACTGGGTCAGATAGAGGGCATCCACGGGCATGTGCTCCACGAGCATGTCGAAGCAGTGCTTGAGGCTCTGCTCGACCTCGAAGGTGCTGCAGATCTTCAAGGTCGCTTCGCGACAGAACAGGTTTGGATCGACCTCTACCGGCCGGCTCATTGGGTGACACCTCCGGGCTGTCAGGTCGCGGCGCGGAGTCGCCCCGACATCGCCATATTTGACAGCGCAGCTTCGTTTGTCACGCGCTGAAATCGCAGCATTTGACAACCGTGGACATCGTCAAAGCTAACCTATTGCAATGATGCGGTTTCCTGTTTGGCATGCCGAATGCAAATTACGTGAGCACGGTGGATCGGATGGAACCGACCACTCACGACATTGAGGAGCCCGCGATGAACATGGACATGTGGAAGTACTTTGGCATCACGCACACCGACCATACGGTGATGAACCCCATGAGCCTGCCCAAGACCCGGGAGCTGGTGGACCAGCTGCGCCTGCCCGAGGGGGGGCAGGTCCTGGACATGGCCTGCGGCAAGGCCGAGTACCTCTGTCTCGTGGCGGAGCAGTACGGGGTGACCGGCACCGGGGTGGAGCTGTCTCCCGTCACCTTCGAGGCGGCGCAGCAGACCGTGGCCGCCCGGGGACTGACGGAGCGCATCGAGCTGGTGAACATGGATGGCGCACAGTATCAGCCGGAGCGACCGGAGAGCTTGGACCTGGCCTCCTGCGTGGGCGCCTCCTGGGTCTTCGGAGGACACCGGGGCACCCTCGAAGCCATGACCAAGCTGGCCAAGCCCGGCGGGCTCGTGCTCGTGGGCGAGCCCCTCTGGAGGAGGACCCCGGACCCGGAGTACCTGAAGATCACCGAGCAGAAGGCCGAGTCCTATGGGACGCACGCGGAAAACGTCCAGACCGGGGTGGAACTGGGGCTGACGTTCCTGTACTCCGCCATGTCCTCACCCGACGATTGGGACCGCTACGAAGGGCTCCAGACCCAGGCTGCGGAGCGGTATGCAGCGGCACATCCGGAGGACCCGGACAACGAAGCGCTGCTCGGCACGCTGCGGAAGAACCGGGATGCGTATCTGCGTTGGGGGCGGGATTGCCTGGGGTGGGCGCTGTATTTGTTTGGGCGCGTGTAGAGGAGATAGGACTGCCCCCAGGAGAGAGCTCATGAAGCGACTGGAGATCGTGCACATTCGACTGTACGGACCGCTTCCCGCGTCGCTGATCCGGGACATCCAGGCGTCGGTGGCAGATGAAGGCGACCAGGTCCAGCTGCGGATCTATCGGCGCACCGGTGTGAGCGCGGATCTCAGCCTCCACCTGCACATGGACGCGCAGCCCGACGGCACAGAGGTCACCGAGCTCGGCCTGCGCCTCACCGACGCCCTCGGCGAGTATGGAATTGTGATGTGCACGCAGTGGAACGAGGTCCACAGTCCCGACCTCGGAGAGTGAGCTCATCACGAGCAGTAGCAACCCCACCGACGTCCCGCAGATCTTATCTTGCCCCGCTTGGCGACTGGAATCTCGGAGGCCGAGTATCTGAGAGTCTCCTGAGCCTTTGTTAATTCGCCAGACGCTACTCTTCCAGCAACTCGTCCAGCTTCGCCTTCACGTCGCGGATGGACTTCGGCTCGCTCCGCCAAGGAAGGCACGCGACAACAATTGCCAAACACGCACAAGCGCTTTGTCAACGATGGCTCCCCATGCTCTGGAGGTGCCGGACAATCGGTCTCGCGCTGGCGGACATGGGTGGGATTTCTCTCCCGCCCTTCCTGGCGACGAATTCCATGGGCAATGTTGTGTGAAAGCACCTGTTTACTCGCAACCTATGCCATGGTAATCGCAAAGGTATTCTGCCGGGCACCAGCATGGGGCGTGGCCATCATGCGGCCCGGGGATTCGAAAGCTCGAGCGCTGAGCACCTGCGAGAGGAGGCAGAGATGAAAGCCAGGAAGCTGACAAACGGGGCGAAGTGGCTGGGAGCCATCGACTGGGACCGGCGGCTGTTCGACGCGTTGATCCCCCTCCCGGACGGCACCTCGTACAACGCATACCTGGTGACAGGCGAAGAGAAGACCGTGTTGATCGACTCGGTGGATCCATCCATGACCGATGTCCTTCTTCGTCAACTGGAGTCGGTCGAGCGGATCGACTATGTGGTGTCAAACCACGCGGAGCAGGATCACTCCGGCTCAATACCGGCTGTCCTCGAGCGGTATCCCAACGCCGAGGTGCTGGCGTCCAGCGTGGCCGTCGAGCTCCTGGTCAACTCGCTGCGAATCCCCGAGCAAAAGATCCGCGCGGTATCCGATGGCGAGACGCTCGACCTGGGCGGGAGAACTCTGGAGTTCCTCTACACGCCATGGGTCCACTGGCCAGAAACCATGGTCACGCTGCTGAAAGAGGAAGGTGTGCTGTTCAGCTGCGATTTCTTCGGTTCACACATCGCCTCCAGCGAGCTCTGGGTCAACGACAAGGGGCGCGTGTATGAAGCGGCGAAGCGCTACTTCGCAGAGGTGATGTTGCCGTTTCGATCTCATATTCGAATGCACCTCGATCGGTTGGCCGAATACGACATCACCACCATCGCGCCGAGCCACGGCCAGATTCACGGCGAGCCGGAGTTCATCATGGGCGCCTACCGCGGGTGGGCCGACGAGCAGCCCAGGAACATGGTCGTGCTGCCCATGGTCTCCATGCACGGGAGCACCAAGGCGATGGCGGACTGTCTCATCGAAGAGCTGGTGGATCGCGGCGTCGAGGTGGAGTGCTTCGACTTGACGGTTGCTGACATCGGCAAGCTGGCCATGTCGATGATGGACGCGGCCACCATCGTCATCGCCACACCGATGGTGCTCGGCGGACCCCATCCGCTGGCCGCGTACGCGGCCGTGTTGGCAAACGCGCTGAGGCCGAAGGCCAGGAACCTCTCGGTCATCGGCTCCTACGGATGGGGGGGCAATGCCGTCGAGACGCTGGCGGAGATGATACCGAACCTGCAGGTCGATTTGATCGAGCCACACCTGACAAAGGGGCTCCCCGGTCAGCCCGACCGCGAGGCGATGGGGCGCCTCGCCGGTGAAATCGCAAGGAGGCACCAGGAGCCTGACGATACAAAGACACCGGAGAAAAAAGGGACGGACAGTGGAGCGGCCAAAGCGGAAGAGATGTATCAGTGCCAGATAGGAACGTGCGGCTTCATCTACGACCCGGACAAAGGGGTCAAAAGGGGAAAGTCCAAGGTCAAGAAGGGCACGTCCTTCGACGACCTCCCCGAGGACTGGAAGTGCCCGTCCTGTGGCGCCGGCAAGGAGATGTTCCGCCCCCTGGCCGGGCCCGGCTCTGTGGCGGAAGAGGGGGTCTGAACCATCCTGGGATTCATGAAGGCTTCATGAGTTGGGAGGATGAGCCCAGTTCAGGCGAATTTCGTTGGTCAACGGCCTTCAAGAAATTCAAGCAGTTCCGCCACGCCTGATAACAAACCTGAAGAAGTGCACCCAGCTGTACCAGGTGCACTTGTTCAGGTTTGTCTATGGAGCGAAGCGATGTAGAACTCCGGCACCCGCTCCCTCACAGGCCCAGACTCTTCCTTATCCGCTCCGCGATCTGTGGGTTGCCCATGAAGGCCTTGGGCTCCAGCTTCTTCGCTGTCTCTTCGTCGACCGGCGTCTGCTTGCCGCCCTGAACCATCTTGCGGTCGCCTGGCGCCCCGTTCCGGCCCCTGCAGAGAGCGCTGGGGCGTTCCATTCGGTGGTGTGGGGGAACGGCCGCGTCAGGTCGATCTGGGCGCCCTCACCCTCAAACCGTGGATGCCCGTTGTTGGCCTCCCTCAGCGGCAGCAGCCCGGAGCAGGGGCCGGCGCCGCCGTTGCCCGCGTTGAGCAAGAACTCACGGTACGCCTGAGGCAGGCGCAGGCCGTGGCTCGCCTCGAACTCGCTCGCCTGGGCCTCGGTCCACCTGGGGCCGAGCTGGTATCGGTGGATCCCGGCTCCCGGGATCTTGAACTCGGGGTCCTTGCCGATGTGCTGGTCGAGCTTGGCAAGGATCTGCTTGAGGATCTCGTCGTACATTTTCCCTCTTCTGCCGCCAGGAGGCCCTCCCCCCTTTCCACGGAGTCCGGCGGTTCAAGGACCTGCTCGAATACGAGCTCCAGTAGCCTCCCCCCAAGCAGCGAAGGTCAGAAGTGTTTCTTTCCAGCCAGGAAATTCTCGGCTGTGGTCCTCACGAAGAACTCTTCCGAGGGGTCGATATGGTTTTTGGCCAGGGCCTTGCCCTTCGATTTGGGCAGGGTCTTGCACAGGAAGGACAGCGCGCTGCTGCGCACTATGCCCGCGTTGCTCTTGTTGGCCAACAGCGCCCTCGCGCCGTCCAGTGCTCGTTCCTTCTGTGCTGCTGTGGATACTTTCTGACGATGGATGGCCGCCAGGGCCCAGGCAGTGTTCGGCTCCTTCGCCGAGCCACTTTCTGCGCTCTTCGTGATCAACGCGAGGAGCTCGTCGTAGTGATCTTTGCATCCCCCCTTCTGGAATCCGACGGCCTCCTCCAGCGCCCTGGCCACGACCTTGGCGTCCTTGTCGGTACGAGCGATGGAAACCCAGAGCTTACAGAGCTCACCATGTTTGTCGGCTGGGATGTTCGCGAATCCTGTCACGGCGCCAGCCCGAAGGTCCGCGTCAGGATCGGTCGCCGCGGCCTTCTTCATGACTTCGTACAGCGCGGGCGAATAGTTATTTCCCATGGCCACACGTAGCATCATGGTGCGGCCGACCACAGGTCCCTCTCTGCAGTAGCGAACCGCCATCTCTTCGATCCCGGAGCGTTTCCAGTCGAACATGGCCACCGTCCGGGCCAACCGTTCTGTGAGGTCCATGTCCTTCTCACGCTCCAGCGCGCCCATCGCGCGGCCCGCCAAGTCCTTATCTTTGGGATCCTTGATGCCCTGCTCCAGGAGCGCGCTGGCGCCGAGGTAGCGGATGGACGGGTTCTTGTCCTCGGTGAACCGGCTCAGGGTCTTGTCCGCGCGGCCACCTTTGATCAGGTCGCTGGCGAGGAAGCCCTTGTACGCCTCGCAGATGGACAGGCGTTCAGGATCGCATTTGAGCACCTTTTTGGCTTCGGCCACGACCTCGCTGTCACTGCCCGGATCATTCAGCCCACGCTTCTCCGCCTTCGCCTCTTTGGCACCACCCGGGCTGTCGCTCCCGCCGCCGCCCGGACCGCCGCTCTCAGACATCACCGTCTCTTTCAAGGATTCGAGCAGGGCCTCGTTCTTGCCACCCTTGTTTCCAGCTTGTTTCTTGCCATCGCGTGAACAACCAGCGTGGGTCAGAGCGGCAGCCACGATGGCGAAGCCGCATACCGAAGAGATGATCCGTGCCTTGTTCATGGTGTCCTCCCCTGGTCGCAGGCCTTGCCCAGATGGGCCCCAGCGTACCACGCAGATGTTGGGCAACGGAGCCTGGCTGCAAGCTGCTATCCTGCGGCTCAGATCAATTGTGGATGCGGACAATGGAGTGGCTGGGGATCATCGGCGGCGTCATCCCGGTCCTGGTGATCGGGTATGTTCTGTGGCGGCTTAAGCGTGCCAGCGGGGGGCTGGACGCCACCTTGGCCGACGTGGAGCAATCGCTGGCGGACCAGGGATTCGAGATGGTCGAACGCAAGAGCGGCTCGATGATGAGCTCTTCCCTGCAGATGGTCAGGCTCGGAGATCCCCAGATCGAACTGTTCATCGGGCACACGGCGGTTCACCGGGACCGGCCCGATGAAAAGCTCCTCGGAAGGTCGGACAACCGGTTCATCGGCTTGTGGTGGCTTCACGTCACGGCGACCGTCTGGCGGGGCCGCACGTTCCCGACCCTGGCCATGCGGCGGAAGCATGAGACCACAAAGATAGCCTGGAACTACATCAAGCCCGGCAAATGGGAAATGGCCCGTCACGTCACTGGAGACCCGATCTTTGACGAGCTGTTCGAGATCCGGGTCGAGCAGGGGCGCGAGAGCGAGGAACTGCTCGACGCGGACACCCGAGCCACGCTCCTCTCGCTCCGGCAAGATCCGTACTTCGACAACATGCTGCTGTTCGTCTCTCCGTTTCAGCCCGACTGCCTGATGGTCCTCACCCCCCCCTTGCCGTCCGACACCACCCCCACCATCGATGTCATCGAGGCCCTGGCCAGGGGTCTCTGTCAGTAGCGATCGCGCAGGATCCGGGCGGCCTGCGAGATGCTCTTGAGCTTGGCCGCGGCGGTGCTGGCGTCGTTGACGCATCGGTTGGCGAAGCAGCCGAAGCCGCAATCCGGGTTGAGATAGAGCGCGTCCGGGGGCATGTACCGTAGCGCAGTCTCTACCTGGGCCACGATATCTTGAGGCGTCTCCACCGCCGCGGTGCGGGGGTTGACCACGCCGAGCCCCAGCTCCTTGCCGTCGAGGGCTCGCGCCACCACGGCGATGTCCCCGGCGCGGGGGGTGGCGTACTCCAGCACGAGCTGCTGCACCTGCATGCGGGAAAAGGCGGGCAGCAGCCCGGTGTAGTCGCCGGTGAGCAGCACCTCTTCCTTGCGGCTCCAGTTGCCGCGGCACACATGCACCCCGGTGCGGATCCCGTCCACACCCTGGACGATGGCGTTGATCAGGTCGGCGGCGTAGGCGATCTCTTCACCCGCGTCACGGCGGGTGGCCAGGGTGGCTCACATGAAGGTGCGTCGGTCGCACTCCTCCGACATCACCACCTCGGTGAGCACCGGCTCGTCGAACTGGACGAAGGCCACGCCCTCGTCGCGCAGCTCTTGCAGCTCGTCGCGCAGGATGGACACCACCTGCTCGCCCATGGCGATCTTGTCCGCGTACCCCGCACGGGAGAGCGAGCCGATCCACATGGATCGCGTGAGCAGGTAAGGCCCGGGCAGGGTCACCTTGATGGGCCGGTCGGTGAGCTGCCGCAACGCCTTCGCCTCGTTGACTGCCAGGGGCTCACGGCGGGAAAGCTCCCCCACGCAGGTGGGGTTGCGCACAGCCGAGGCCGGCATGTCCATGGTGTGCAGCATCTCCTCGAAGCCGGCCTTGTCCTCCACGGTGTCCAGCAGGTCGGCCAGGGTGAGCAGGCGCGTCCCGTCGAGCTTCTCGGTGACGAAGGAGTAGAAGTTGTCCCGGCGCAGCTCTCCGTCGGTGACCAGCTCCACGCCCGCGTCATGTTGCGCCTCCACGCAGGCCCGGATCTCCTGATCTGCCACGGCCGTGAACTCGGCCTCGGTTACGCGCCCACGCTGCTTTCCGCGCAGGGCGCGCAGCAGCTCACGGGAGCGGGGCCAGCTCCCCACATGAGTCACGGTGAACATCATCTCCTCCTCGAATCAGACAATGGCCAGCTTCAGCTCCAGGTCCACGGCCTTGGCCAGGGTCGCGGCCAGCGGCGAGCGCTGCACGGCCTCCTGCCAGGCGGCCGAGACGGCGGCCTCGTCATCGAAGGTCGACGCGAAGCACTTGACCTGGATCTCCTTGAACGACGGATCCCCCTGCTCCAGACCCAGGTGGGCCAGCACGTCGTGCAGCCGCCCCCGGGCGGTGAGCTCGATGTCGTCCACCTCCAGGCCGGCCCGGGCGCAGGCGGTGGCGAAGGCAACCACCAGGGAGCCGCCCAGCGCCCCGAGCAGGTACTCCACCGCCGAGGGGTTCTCGTCCGCCTCCTCGAAGCTGGCCGGCTGCCCCACGTCGAAGGAGAAGTTGCGGCAGTAGACGCGCCCCCGCAGGTGCCCGGCGTGGCGCACCCTGGCCCGCCACTGGTATTCCCTGGCCCTGGCTTGATCCTTTGCCAGCTCCTCCTGCTCGGCCGCGGCCTGGGCCCCTTCCCCCCTGCGCACGAAGTATCGCGCGCCGTCCCCTGCCCCGGCCAGCTCACCGAGCAGCTCGTGGCCCACCATGCGACACCAGGGCGGCAGATCGTCCCGCACCGTGGGCTCGCGGCTGCGCAGCTCGAGCACGCCCCCCGCTGGCACCCGGGACATGGCATCCCGGATCATCAACACCAGGCCGGAGCCGCAGTCCAGATCGCCGCCCTCGAGCACATGATCCGGCGTGAGGGCTTCCAACCCCTTGTCGTCGGGCATGCCGCTCAGTAGGCCACGCAGGCCGGGCTCTCGCTGAGCCACTCCACCAGCAGGGCGCCGCCGCCGGGCCGGGCGCCCGGGATGAGGTCCTCCTCGGTGATGCCGCGCTTCTTGATGCACGGCGCGCACACCACGATCTGACCGCCGCCGGCGACGAACTTGTCCATCAGCTCCTTGAGCGGGGCGAAGGGCGCGCCCTCGTTGATCTTCTCGGCCTCGCCCTTCACCGCGGCCCAGACCCCGTCGGTGCTCAAAAAGACGAGCGTCTCCTTCTCGCTGCCCAGGGCCGCGTTGGCCACCACAAACGCCACGGTCGCCTTGTCACCGTCAGCGCGGCAATGGGTCAGGGTCACACAGAACTTACCAGCCATCTTCCTCTCCTCTATCTCAGGTTTGGCCCCTATCGAGCGGGCGCACATGGAGGATGAAGTAAGGCGGATCGGCCGCCTCCAGCGTATGTCCGGTCATGCGGCACCAGGCCGGGATATCGTCCCTGGCGCCCGGATCGTCGGTCACCACCCGCACCCTCTGTCCCGGCGCCGCGCGATCAAGCTGCGCTTTGAGCTCGAAGATCAATTCCCCGCAGCCGAGCGAGCCCATCATGATCTCCAGCTCCACGGGCCTGTCCCGTGTGGAGTCCGGACCTCGCTCACCGCTGGACGCCGCAGGACGCCTGTCCTCCAGATACTTCATCAGTGGCAAGGAGCTTATATCGGCGAACCCGATTGTACTAATCGGAAGATTTGATAGAAGGGCGCCCGCCATTCGGTTCTGCCGATATCCCGTCCAGCGCCTGGATGAAGCGCTCGCACAGGGGAGACCGGGCACGCCGGGGGTCCCAGAGCAGGTGGAAATGACGCAGCACGGGCCCGGGCTTGAGCGCCAGGCCGTGACAGAGGCCCGCCCCCAGCTCGGTCTGCAATGCTACCCAGGAGAGCACAGAGATCCCGAGGCCGCTCAGCACCCCCTCCTTGACCGCGCCGGTGCTGCCAAGCTCGGCGGCCACCTTCAACCTGGCAGGATCAAAACCATGGTCTCGCAGGTAGTCCTCCACCACGGCGCGGGTGCCCGAATCCTCTGCCCGCGTGATGAACGGCTCCTGGCACATCTCCTCCAGGGAGATCCTCTTGCGGCGGCCCCAGCGGTGACCGGCCGGGATCGCCAGCACCAGCTCGTCCTTCCACAGTGGCGACGAGCGCAGGGCTGACCGCCTGGCGGGGGTGCCGATGATGCCCGCCTCTGCCTTGCCTTCGAACACCAGCCGCTCCACCCGGGCGCTGCCCCCGCTGATGAGCCGCACCAACACCTCCGGGGACTCCTCCCGGAACGAGGCCAGCACCCCGGGCAAGATGTAGTCCGCGGGCACGGTGCTTGCCGCCAGGGTCAGGGTGCCGCGACGGGCCCCGAGCAGCTCGGACAGCTCGAACCTCAGCCCCTCCCGGGCGTCCAGCAGCTCCATGGCGCGCCGCTGGAGGAGTCGCCCCACGGTGGTGGGGGTCACCCGACGTCCCAGTCGATCCAGCAGCCGCGCCCCCACCGCCTTCTCCAAACCGGCGATGCGCTCGGACACCGCCGCCTGAGACAGGTGCACCACGCCCGCCGCGCGGGTGAAGCTGCCCTGCTCAATCACCGCACAGAAGATCTCGAGCTGCCGCAGGTCCAGGTCCATGGAGCCGCTCTCCTACTTGCCCGGCGCCACTGTCACGAGGTGACCGGCGGAGTAGGCCACGAACTCCGGGGCGTAGAGGCACTGCAGGGTGGCCGGGCCGACCTTGAACTTTCCGGCCATGTTGGCGCGCAGGCGGTACTTGAAGCTGTACTCGCCCACCGGCAGCTTCTCGAAGAAGAAGTTGGCGCCGCTGTCCCGGGTCTCCTCGTACCAGGAGATTCCGAGGTCCCACTTGTGACGGGAGACGGCGTTTTCAGGCTCCAGCCCGGCGGCCCGCGGATCGCGCAGGTGCACGTACTCCACCGCGTGCTTGCTGCGCAGGGAGAGCTGCACCTCCAGCTGATCCCCCGGCTTCAGCGAGGCCCCCTGGTCGAGCGGCTTGAGCACGTACTTGTCGCCGGACAGCTCCCGCTTGTAGTACTTGCGGGTCACGCTGAGAAAATCGCCCCGGGCCTCCCTGGGCAGCCGCTCGGTGGAGAAGTGCCAGGTGGCCGACGCGAACATGAAGCCCTTGGTCTCCTTCTCCACGGTGATGGTGGAGCTCTGCTTCGGCTTGATCTGGCTGCCCGGGATCACGAGCTGGGACTTGCCCACGTACTTGTCGGGCTCGAAGACGAACTCCTGCTTCACCGGGCCGGCCTTGACCGTGGCCACCTCGCGCACGCCCAGGGCGCCCACGTCCTTGAGGTAGTGCACCAGGGAGTAGACCACCTCGGCGGTGGCGCGGGTGGACTTCCAGTGGCTGAGCTTCTTGTTGATCAGCAGCCACAACACCAGGCCGTGCTTCTTGGCGTTCTTCGGGTCCAGCTCGATGAGGGTGCGCAGGGCGAAGGCGTGGGTCTCGATGGTGTCGTTGTACCAGAGCCAGGAGCGGTCCTCGGCGGCCCAGAAGGTGCCCTGGTCCTGCTTGGTCTTGGCCGAGTCCATGACGCTGGCGAAGACCAGCTTGCCGTCGTCCAGCCGCCCCATGCGCTTGAGGGTCAGCGCCAGGTAGCCCTTGAGGTAGGGCGAGTGCTGCTTCCAGTGCTTGAAGGTGAAGTCCAGGATCTTGGAGCGCTCCTTCTTGGTCAGCGCGCCGGCAGTCCAGGAGGGGTCGGGGTAGGACGAGGCCACATAGTTGAGGAACGTCAGAAACTCCCAGCAGCAATCCCTGGTGATCATCCAGTCCACCATGTTCTGGCGGAAGTGGCGCGCCAGGTAGGCCCAGCCGCGCCGCACCATGGTCTTGGGCACGTCCACGCCGAACTCCAGCGCCTTGGCGAAGCCGTGCATCAGGTAGAGCGTGATGTACGGCGAGGGAGGACCGCCGGGGAACCAGGGGAAGCCGCCGCTGCCGGTCTGGGCCTTGGCCAGCTTGGCCAGCGCCGCGTCGCGCACGGCCTTGGCGATGCGCGGGTCCAGCACCCTGGCCAGCTCGCGGCCTCCGGCGTCGCCGCCCTTTGCCTGCTGCAGCCAGGGCGACTCCTCCAGGGTCATCTTGCGGTTCGGGTCGGCCATGTCCCAGGTCTCCAGCCGGGTCTTTCGCGCCGACAGCTTCTTGGCCATGGCGGCCACCGCCGGGTAGTCCTTGTACATGGAGGTCAGGATGCCCGTGGAGACGAAGCGGTTCATGGTCTGCTCGGTGCACTGGTACGGGTAGTTGACCAGGTACGGCAGGGCCTTGAGCACGGTGTAGAACAGCTGCCCGTCGATGGTCACCACCAGCGAGTCGTGCACCCGGCTCGGGTCGTCGTCCTTGCGCATGTCGGCGAAGGTCATGGTGCGGCGGTCCTTGTCGCGCAGGGAGACGAAGCGCGACTGGGCCAGGTGCATGCGCCCCGGCAGCACCGGCACCGGCCGCAGCTCACCGTCGCTCAGGCTGTCGGCCCGGGCGATGACGCGGAAGGCGACGGTGCCCACCTTCTTCGGCGCGGAGAGCTTGTAGGTCAGGTTGGCGCCGCCGCCGGCGGGGACCGTGAAGGGCCGGTCGGTGGCCTTGAGGCCGAAGGTCCCGGCCACGCTCTTCTTGCTCTCCGGGTCCAGGACCTCCAGGGAGAGCGTGCCCTTCATCTCCTTGTTGGAGGCGTTGTTGACCACCACCTTCAGCTCCGCCTGGTCACCCTCGCGGAAGAAGCGCGGCAGGTAGGGCCGCACCATCAGGTCCTTGACCGTGCGGGCCTCCTTCTTGATCTGGCCCGAGCTGAGGTCGCGGGTGATGGCGTGGACCCAGACGTTCCAGCTGGTGACCGAGTCTGGCACCTTGAACTCGATGCTGGTGGAGCCGTCCTGGCCCACGATGAGGTGGGGCTGGAAGAAGGCGGTCTCGGAGAAGTTGCTGCGCACCTGGGTCGCCGCTGGTTTTTGGCTTTTTGCCGTGGTGGTGGCGCTGACCACCGGCGAGGGCTCGGGCCTGGCGGCGACGCTCTGCTCTGCCACGGCCTCCTTCTTCATCTTGCGGGGCGCTGCCTTGGGCGGCGAAGGCGGCGGCATGCCACCCTCGTCTCCGGCCGCACGCGACCTGCTGGACCTGAGGAGACCGACCCCCCGGCCGTACCCGTACCCCCCACCTCGCCGGCCAGGGCCGCCGATGCCGTAGCCGCTGGGGAATTTGAGCCGCGCCGGATAGGGCGAGCTGTAGCCTGGCAGGCTGACCAGGTTGTTCCTCAGGTAGCGCGTGCTGGCCACGCGCAGGTTGCTGCGCGCCCAGGCGCTGCCCGTACGGCCCGGGTAAGCGCTCGACGGGTATGGCGGGCTGTGGGGCGCGAACAGGTCGAGGCTGCGGTCGTACATGTAGGCCAGCACCTCGGCCGCGCCGGAGGTGAGCAGCTTGCCCTTCTTCTTGCCGCCCGCGTGCTTGACGGTGACGCGCCAGGTCTCCTGCTGGCCAGGGCGCAGCTTGTCGCGGAAGGTGGCGAACTCGAGCTTGAGCTGCTTCTGGTCGTACGGCACGTAGATGGAGCGGGTGAGGTTCATGAACTGGTGATCTCGCACCACCGACAGGGAGAGGCCGAAGCCGCCGCGATCCTTCTCGGCGATGGGGAGCTCCAGCACCGCGCTGCCGGTGAGCCGGCGCCGCTTGACCAGCTCACCCGAGCGGTAGATATCCAGGAACATCTCCTGGCGGCGAAGCCCCGAGTGCACCAGGACCCGCGCCTTGCCGCCCACCTTCACCGAGCTGCGCTCCACCAGCAGCTGGGCCGGCAGGGCCAGGGGGGTGGCCTTGCCCGCGACCACGAAATCTTTCCAGGTCTTTGATGTGGCGCCGAAGGAGTCCGTGGTCTCGTAGCGCATGCGGTAGGCGCCGGGGGAGAGCCGGGGCAGGGTGACCGTGGCGCCGCCGTTCTTGTCGTGGGTCACCGCGCCCGAGGCCTGCTGCGGACCGTCCTTCCAGGCCGCCATCACCGCCGAGGGGGAGTAGCCCGGGCTCCAGCGGGGCCGCAGCTTGTCGCCGGGCGTCTGAAAGCTGGCGCCGCGCACCGGCGGCCGGGGCAGGTCAGCCGGGGGCACGGTCCGGCCGGGCTGCGCGAGGGCCACCAGCTGCCAGGAGCCCTTGCCCGGGCGCGCGACCCCGTCGAGGTTGGTGCGGCGGATGGTGAGCTTGACGGCCTGGCCTTCACGGAAGAACCCGGTGCCCTGTGAGATATGCCCTTCCACGGCGAAGAGGCCGAGGCGGAAGCCACGGGAGGCAGAGCGCGTCTCGCCGCCCTCGTCGGTGAAGTCCGCGTTGACCATGTATCGATAGGTCAGGTCCCGGGAGGCCTTGTCGTCCTGCTTCTCGTCAGCCCTGGGGGTGAAGCTGAAGTTGAAGCTGCCGTCCGCCTCGAGCCTGGCCTCGCCCTGCGCCACGAGCTGGGCCCGGGAGCTGCGGCGTGAAGACCAGTAGTAGCCCCACCACCAGGGGTAGACCGCCTGGCGGGTCACCCGCCACTTGACCTGCCCCTCGGTGACGGGCAGGCCGAAGTAGTAGCGCGCCTCGCCGCTGAGGGTGGCCTTGCGGTTCAGGCGCAGGGCGCCCTTGGGGTCCTTCAGCTTGACCTCGAAGGTGGGCCGCTTGTACTCCTCCACCCGGACATACGCCTGGCCCGAGATGGAGCTCTGGACCCGCCACCTGCCCAGCACCCTGCCCGCCGGGATTTCGAACACGCCCGAGGCCGAGCCGAAGCTGTTGGTGGTCAACTTCAGCGTCTTGACCTTCTGGTAGTTGGGATCCATCAGCGAAATGGTCAGCTTCGTCCCGGGCGAGGTCTGGAAGCGGCCGCTGTCCAGCTTGCCCTTGTAGGCGATGGCCTTGAAGTGCAGCTTCTGCAGCGGTCGGTAGATGCTGCGGTCGGTGTAGATCAGGGTGCGCTGGACATGGTTGGCCCGGCGGCTGGCGTACATGCGCAGGCTGTTGGTGTCGAGGTTGATGTCCGAGCCCTTCTCGACCACCAGGAAGTGTGAACGGTGACGTCGCTCGCTGTTGCTCCTGAACCGCACCGTCCCGTCGCGGGAGCTGCGCCGGGTGACCACCTTGTGGTGCTTGTTCCCCCGGCTGTAGTCGTAGCGGTAGAGGTGAACCCGGGCTCCGGAGACTGCGCGGCCAGTGGCGCCCGAGCGCACCGAAACGTCCAGGCCACCGTCGGGCAGGCGGCGAGTCACGAGCACGAGGTCCGAGGCGATGAAGTCCACCCCGAGGATGCGGTTGCTGCTCTCCTTGAAGTCTTTGCGGACCGAGCCGACGATGAGGTAGTAGCCCTTCTTCTTGATGGGCGGGGTGACGTAGGTGACGTGGTTCTTGTAGTCCGGCGTGGCCGGCAGGCTGGTGGTCCATGTCAGCTCCGGACGGGAGCTGGCCATGATGGCGCGCATCTCGCGCTGGTTGGGAAACAGGTTGTAGTCCCGGGCGGTGCCGATGCGGTCAAGCAAGGAGCGCCGGTAGGCGCGGAAGTGGATGGCAGGCAGCTGCTTGTGGGTGACCTGGATCGACCGCTTGCCCAGGCCGTCGGTGAGCATCGAGCGCAGCTGGAACTCCGGCGCCTCGATGGCCATCGCGAGGTGCCGGCATTTTCGGCCGCCCATGGCGTTGGGGAACGCCTTGTAGCACCCGAGGGCGAGGGTTCGGGCGCGCACCTGGTCCCCCTCACCGCGCACCATCTCCACCAGCCGGGCCATGCCCATGGCCCACCAGGGGTGCTTCTTCAGGTCAGACAGGTGCGCCTCCAGGTGCTCGCGCATGGTCCGCTTCTGGTCCTGCTCCGAGAAGGAGCCGGCCAGCCTGCGCAGCCGCTCCAGCCGGGCCTCCAGCGCCGCCCCGGGGCGCGCCTTGCGCAGGTGCCAGGCCTCCAGGTCGTCCAGCAGCCCGCACACCTTGAGCAGCGGGTGGAGCCTCGAGTCCTGCAGCTTCCCGGGCGCGGCGTCGGCGCCATCGCCTCCCTTGAGCAGCGCCTTGAAGGGCAGCGTGTAGCTGTTGTTCTGGTGTTTCGCCGACCAGAACCGCGTATTGGACAGCAGCTGGACGTACAGGTAGGTGACCGCGTCGCGCAGGGTGCCCCGCACCTCCTTGGGGTAGGTGCCCGGGTTGATGTACTCACCCAGCAGCCCCACGGGGTGGTCGCCCAGCCTGGCGCGCCCTGCCCACACGTCGGCGTAGACCCGCTGCGCCTCGCCGAAGATCTGCTCCTGGGTCCACTTCTTCAGATCCACCTTCCCCTTCTGGACCACCTGCTCGCGCTGGCGGATCTCCCACGAGTAGCTCCCCAGGTAGCGCATGAGCGTCTGGCCGTAATACAGCCGCAGGGTCATCTCGGCCACCGGCTCCTTGGGCCATGGCTGGTCCATGAGGTAGCGCACCGAGGTCTCGTACCCGTGCAGGGCCATGCGCAGCTGGACCATGGTGATCAGCGCCCTGGCCCACTCCTGATCGTTGCCGGCCTTCTCGGCCGCGGCGCGGATCTTCTCCACCTCCTTGGTGGCGGCCTCGTACTTCTGCTCGCCGGTCAGCTTCTTGACCTGCTCCCAGAGCGGCGACGGGGAGACCTTTGCCGGCGCCGACAGCGGCTTCTCCTGTGCCATGTCGGCCTTGGGCGCGGAGGAGGGGGGAGGCTTGGAGGGCGTGCAACCGCTGGCCGAGACCAGCCCCAGGAGAACAGAAAGCGGCAGAATCGCGCTGATGCGAGGCATGTGTGGCTCCTTTGAAGTCCTCATTTATACACCCATGGCGGGCGTTGTCTTTGCGCGGGCTCCCGGCCTGGCGCCTGACACGCCGCACCGTATGCCTGGCCCCCTGCCCGTGGTCTGGTGAGGTCCCCGGTATGGACCTGCTGACTTTAGGCCCCGGCCGGGTTGCGCCGGTGCACCACCCGGAGCCCCGACCAGATCTCGTCGATGGCGGCGACCTTGACGTCCACGAGCCCCAGGGGCAGGACGACCTCACGCACGACGCCCTCCGTCATGTCGGTGGGCACCCGCGAGGCTCGCTTGGGCCAGCAGATCCAGAGGCCGCCCGCCGGGGAGATCATCCGCGACAGGGAGGCGATGCGACGGGTGAGCTCCGAGCGCGAGCGGGTGAAGAGCAGCGCGGTGTCGGCCTTCCCCCGGGCGCTGGTGCGACAGGTGACCCCCTCCGGCAGCGGCGCCACGATGTCGAAGAAGTGCCCGGGATCACCGAGCACGGCGAGCACGGTGCCCGCCTTTATTCCCAGCTTCCTGGCCAGGGGCGTTCCAGAATATCCGGCCATCATCTCTCCTGGCTCGATGCCCCTCTCGCTCAGGGGTTCATGGTGTAGGCGCCCTTCAGCGAGAAGACCTTCTGCTCCCACACCCTGTCGAAGCGCGCGCTGTCCTTGACCGGCGTGCGCATCATGCGGCGACAGAAGGCGCGCTGGAGCATGGTGGCGCCCGGCTTGGAGTAGAGCTGCAGCGCGTAGCGGGAGAAGTCGCGCACCTGGATGTCGAAGATCTGATCCATCAGGTCGTCGTCGACGCCATGGATGGGCGCCGCCTCCAGCAGGAGCTGGCCGTAGACCACCAGCGTGAACAGCTCGCCCAGGATCAACAGGAAGTCGATGTCCTTGGCCTGCTCCTTTTTGGGGCGGGCCACCATGAGCATGTGCTTGAAGGTGGCCATCTGCTTGCGGAACACAGCCACGTTGGGGAGGTTGGAGCTGGCGTACACCGGCCGGTAGTCGTGGAAGCGGATCTTCGACAGGCCCTTGGTGGGGCCCTGGTCGAACAGGAACGCGTCGTGGACCGGATCCTTGACCTCAGGGATCTCCGGGAAGGTCCCCGGCTTGAAGAAGTAGTTCTTCATGAACTTGATGATCAGCGCCATGTTCACGTGCACCGTGCCCTCCAGCTTGGGCAAGGCGCGGATGTCCCGCACGGCCATCTCGAAGAAGAGGTCCTTCTCGAAGCCCCGGGCCGCGATGATGTCCCACAGCAGGTCCATCACCTCCTCGCCCTGGCTGGTGACCTTCATCTTGACCATCGGGTCGTACAGCAGGTAGCGCCGGTCCTCGGCCGAGGCGGTGCGCATGTAGTCCGCCCCGCGCAGGGCGAACATCTTCATGGCCACCAGGCGACAGTAGGCGTCCACGAAGAACTGCTGGATGTGCGCGAAGTCGGTGACTGCGTGATCGAAGAGGTGGCGGTTGGCGGCGTGGTCGATGGCCTCGTAGAACGCGTGGGAGCAGATGCCGATGGAGGCCCAGCCCAGGTTGAACTTTCCCACGTTAACCGTGTTGAGGGACATGTCCCAGGCTTCCCGCCCCTTCTGCAGCACCTCGCCGTCGGTGACGGGGTAATCGTTCAGGGCGAAGTGGGCCACGTAGTTCTGCGAGTTGCAGACGTTGTCCACCAGCTCGTACTTGTCGTGCTTCGGGTCCACCACGAAGAAGACGTAGTCGTCGGTGCCCGCGATCTTGCCGAACACCGAGACCAGCGCCGCCTCGTTGGCGTTGCCGATGTAGTACTTCTCACCCCGGGCCAGGTAGGTGCCGTCGTCCTGGGGGTGGAGGGTCATCTCGGTGGAGTAGATGTCCGCGCCGTGGCCCTGCTCGCTCAGGCCGAAGGCGAAGATGCCGCCCTTCCTCAGGTGCTCGGCGGTGGCCTGCTTAACCGCCTCGTTGTCGCCCATCCAGATCGGCCCCAGGCCCAGGATGGTGACCTGCCAGTTGTACCAGTACGACAGGCCATAGAAGCCGAGGATCTCGCTGAACTCGGTGTTGCGCCAGGTGTCCCAGCGGCAGCCATCGCCGCCGTACTGCGGGGGCGTGAGCATGGAGTGGTAGATCCCCTCCTTGCCCACGAAGTCGATGAAGTCCTGATACCAGGTGCGCTCGTGATCGTCCTCCTTGACCCGGGCCAGGCCCTTGGCCTCGAAGAACGCGATGGTCTTCTCCATGATCTCGCGGCTTCGTGCGTCCGGGTACTCCCTCACTCCCACGTTCGGGTTCAGCAGCATGGTCAGCTCTCCTCGGCAGGTCTCGTTTGCAACAGGTATCGCGCTGTGGAGCGTCCTCAGGCGCGAACCTACCAACGGTACCAGCCGATTCAAAGCATGAATCCGCCAGGGCGGGAGAAGGATCGGCTCGCGCCGTTACCTCGTCGCGGCCCATGTCCTCTTGCCGCCGCTGGCCAGGAGCAGGCCGCCCCCTTGCGCCTCGCTGCCCTCATGCGCGACATTATTTCCTCTGTGTGTCACATTCTTGGATCAAGCGTACGCGACCAGTATTGACAAGGGCGAGGGATCACCATGACCAGTGATCGGCGTGAGGAGCATGATCCGGAGTTGCTGTCCCGGATCCTGGAGCAGCTGACAGAGGGTGTCTGTGTCACCGACGAGGCAGGGGGTATCGTCCTGGCCAACCCGGCCTTCGAGGTGATGCTCGGCTACGCGCCGGGGGAGCTGGCTGGTCAGGAGGCGAGCGTCGTGTTCATCGAGCCCCCCTCCGCCGGGGTGGACAGGGCGCGTTGCTCCAGGAAGGACGGCTCCACGCTGGAGACCGCCGCGCGGGTGACCACGGCCCGGAACGCTGGCCAGCAGGTCCAGATAGCCACTCTCACTCCCACCGCCGCGCCTCCCCTGGCAGAGCTCGAGCTGCCCCTCGGGGAGACCCGCAGCCGAACCTGGCTGGAGAACTCACCCGTCTGCACCAAGATCGTGGACGCCGACTACAACCTCCGGTACATGAGCACGGCGGGGATCTCCGCCCTGAACATCGAGCAGATCGAGGAGCACTACGGCAAGCCCTACCCGTTCAGCTTCTACCCCGAGTCTTTCAAGCAGGAGATGTCCGCCAACCTCGCGCGGGCCTGGAGCTCGGGGGCGGTGGTGGAGCAGGAAGCGGCTGTGTGCGATGTGGACGGCAACGAGCTCTGGTTCCACTCCACCATCGTGCCCGTGCGTGACGACGCCGGCCAGGTGGAGTACCTCATCGTCGTCTCCCTCGAGACCACCCAACGCAAGCAGGCCGAGCAGGCGCTCATGGAGCTGAACCGCGAGCTGGAGCAGCGGATCCGACAGCGCACGGCCCAGCTGGAGCGGGCCAACCAGGAGCTGGAAGGGTTCTCCCACAACGTCTCCCACGACCTGCGCGCGCCCCTGCGCAACATCAAGAGCTTCGCCCAGCTCATCGAGCGCAAGTTCGCAGCGGAGCTGAGCCAGGAGGCGGGCAAGCTGTTCGGCTTCATCACCGACGGGGCCTCCCAGATGGAGGCCCTGCTGGAGGATCTGCTCGCCTATTCCAGGCTCGGCAGGGGCGCCGTGTCCATGGAGCCGATCTCAATGGACGAGGTGTTCCGCCGCGCGATGAAGTCCATGGCCGCGCAGCTCGAGGAGGCCGACGCGCGGGTGAATATGCCGAGCTCCATGCCCCGGGTGGTGGGCAACCTGAACCTGACGGTTCAGGCCGTGATCAACCTGCTGGAGAACGCCATCAAATACCGCCGGCCGGAGGCCCCGCTGGTGGTGGATGTGCGCCATCAGGTCGACGGTGGTCAGGTGGTATTGGCCATCGCGGACAACGGGCTCGGCATCGCCCCCGAGCACCAGGCTGACATCTTCATCCCCTTCAGGCGCCTGCACCGCCAGGCAGATATCCCTGGCACCGGAATCGGCCTGGCCTCCGTGAAGAAGGCCATGGAGATCATGGGCGGCGGGGTGGAGGTGGCCTCCGAGCCGGGGCAAGGCAGCACCTTCAGCATCACCCTGCCGGCCGAGACGTAGCCCCGCCCGCGCCGCGCTGCAGAGCTTCATCCAGTAGGCCGCGGTCGCCGCGTCGAGGACGGAGGCGACAAAGAAAAATCACGCTTACCCTTGCTTTATCTGCGGAACATGCCAAGTTGGCGCTGTCTTCGTAGCTCTTCCCACCCGGAAAACTCCGAATAGACCGAGCCGGACCCAAGAGGGTCCAGACGGCGGCCTCGCCGGCTAAGGCCAACCCCGTTTCTTTTCATTTCAGCCGGAAATCCACCCCGGAGGCGTCCGGACACCGCGGCAGATCCGCGGCCTGGCGCCCGGGGAAAGTGGAAATCTTTGTGACCCATAGTTTTGATCAGTTTGACCTTCACACCGACCTTCAGCGCGGCATCGCCGACCTGGGGTTCACCACGCCCACGCCGATCCAGCGGGACGGCATCCCCCCTGCCCTGCGGGGCCAGGACGTGCTCGGCTGCGCCATGACCGGCAGCGGCAAGACCGCGGCCTTCGTGCTGCCCATCCTCCAGCGCCTGCTGCCCCTGAAGCGGGGCGTCACCCGGGCCCTGGTGCTGGCCCCCACCCGGGAGCTCGCCTCCCAGATCGTGGAGCACACCAACGAACTGGCCCGCCACACCGGCATCACGGCCGCCGCGGTGTTCGGCGGCGTGAAGCACGCGCCCCAGGAGAAGGCGCTGCGCCAGGGCGTCGACGTCATCGTGGCCTGCCCGGGCCGCCTGCTGGACCACATGCAGCACCCGTACGCCAGCTTCAAGCAGCTGGAGGTGCTGGTGCTGGACGAGGCTGACCGCATGCTCGACATGGGCTTCTTGCCCGACATCCGCCGCATCCTGCGCCAGCTGCCCGACGCGGACCAGACGCTCTTCTTCTCCGCCACTGTGCCGCGGGAGATCGCGGACCTGGCCCGCAAGATGCTGCGGGATCCTGCGGTGCTCAACATCGAGCGCCCGGCGGCGCCGGCCCGGGGCGTGCGACAGTCCCTCTACCCGGTGCGCCAGGACCTCAAGCCGGCCTTGCTGCTGGAGCTGCTGCAGCGCGGGACCGTGGACAACGCCCTGGCCTTCACCCGGACCAAGCACCGGGCCAACCGCCTGGCCGCCTTCCTGGAGAAGCACGGGATCCCGTGCGACAAGATCCACGGCAACCGCAGCCAGCCCCAGCGGACCAAGGCCCTGGCCGATTTCAAGAACCACGACATCCGCGTGCTGGTGGCCACCGACGTGGCGGCCCGGGGCATCGACATCGAGGCGCTGTCCCACGTGGTCAACGTGGACGTGCCCCAGGTGCCCGAGGACTACATCCATCGCGTGGGCCGCACCGCGCGCGCCGGGCTCACCGGCGAGGCGCTGACCTTCGTCTCACAGGACGAGGAGAAGGACCTGCGGGACATCGAGCGCAAGGTGGGCAAGCGCCTCAAGCGCCGCACGCTGGAGGGCTTCGACTACGAGACGAAGCCGTCCGAGCGGTTCGAGGTGCCCATCCGCGAGCGCATCGCCCAGATCCGCGCGGAGAAGGCGGCCCAGCGGGCTCGCTCCAGGGCCAAGGCCGAGGCCAAGGCCAGGCGCCAGGCCGAGCAGGAGTCTTCCCGGCAGGAGCGCGAGGCCGCCGGGGACGACAAGCCCCGCCGTCGCCGCCGTCGCCGCCGTCGCCGCCCCAGCTCCGCGCAGCAGTAGCTCCCCCCGCGGGGCCGCTGCCCCGCCCCGTCAGGGCAGCGGCCGGGAGTGGACCGAGGGGGCGGTCCGCATCACCGGCCAGCCGCCTTGCCACTGCAGACGATCCAACAGCACGAGCCGCCCCGGCGGCTTGCCGACCTTGCCCGTGACCCACGCGTGGTAGACATGCACCCAGGCGCCGGACGGCCCCCTGACCACCGAGCCGTGGCCCGGCCCTGACCAGAACCCCCGGCTCCCCAGGATCTTGCCGCCCTTCTGGAACGGGCCCAGGGGAGACTTGGCGCGGGCCACGCCCACGCCGTAGCTGGCGCTGGCGTAGCCGTTGCCGCTGTAGAACAGATAGTGGTAGCCGCCGTGCGCCACCATCCAGGGCCCCTCCACCAGCGCCCCCTCCCACTGCTGGGTGTTGCTCAGGATGGTCTTGGCCGCGCCCACCAGCGACAGCCCGTCCGGGCTGAGCTGCTGGATCCGGATCGGGGTCGGCTTGCCCACGGCGTTGCCGTCCACCTTCCACAGCAGGTACCCCTTGCCCGCGGCGCTGCGAAAGTAGTGGGCGTCGATGAGGCCCGGGGCCGGCCCGGTGGCCAGCGGCTTGCCCAGGTCCTTGAACGGCCCCTTGGGGCTGGTCGACCAGGCGGCGCCCACCGCGAAGATGTTGTTCACGCTCTGCCTGGCGCTGTAGTAGACGATGTACTTGCTCCCCACCCGGTGCAGCTCCGGCGCCCAGAAATGGCTCTTGGCCCAGGCGGGCTTGCTGGCGCCGGAGAACACGGGGCCGACATGGGTCCAGCTCACCAGGTCCTTGGAGGCGCGGATCGGGAAGCCAGGGCCGGGGGTGCAGACCATGTAGTAGGTGCTCCCGTCCCTCAGCACACCGGGATCCGGGCAGTCGGTGCCCACCACCGGGTTGCTGAACAGCCCGCCGCACGCCGTGTACCGCAGGGCCAGGTCGCACCCGTTGTTCCCCTTGAAGCCGGGCTTCCAGCCGTTGGACAGCTGGGCCCAGGAGCTGCCGCCGCTGGCATTGCACACGCCGTCCCAGGTCAGCACCCCGCTCACGTCGTCGTGGTATGCGGGGTGGCCCGGCGCCGGGATCCAGGACGGCCCGTACGAGACGCGGGTGCCGCAGCCGGCCGGTACCCCCCCGGCGCAGGCGCCATTGTAGTCCAGCGCGATGACGCAGGCGCGCCCCTTGAAGTAGGGCTTCCACCCGTTGGAGAGGGTGGCCTGGGCGTTGCCGGACGCGTCCACCTTGCAGTAGCCGTTCCAGGTGACCTTGCCCTTGACGTCGTCGTACTGAGCCGGGTGTCCGGCCGGCTTGATCCACGCCGCGCCGTAGGTGATACGGGTGGTGCACGGCGCGGGCGGCTGCTTGGCGTCGGGCTTGGCCTTGGCGTCGGGCTTGGCCTTGGCGTCGGCGCCGGGCCCGGCGTCGGCCACCTGCTTGGCATCAGGCGCGGCCCCGAGGTCGGGATGCCCCGCACCCTCGGTGCCGGGGGCGCGGTCCGGTGGCCGCAGATCCCACGCACCGGCGGCGCCGTCCACCAGCGCGGCGTCAGATCCCGGCGAGATATCCCCGGGGCAGCCGGTCAGGACCACCAGGGCAGCGGCCACCGCCCAGCCATGGCGGCCACCGGGGGGCGGCGTGGGCATCGTCTCCATGAATGGTCCATAATAGACGGCATGCCCAGCTCATGTCGCCTGATGCCTGCCCTGCTGGTGGCGCTAACGGGTCTCTCCTGCCAGGGCTCCCTGACGCTGCCGCCCGGCGGGGACGGGGGCGCAACGGACGCGCCCTCATACCTCGACATCGGACCGCGCCCCGACGGCGCCGCCCGCGACGGGCCTGCGTCTGACGCCCCCGCTCCCGACGCCGCGCTTGCGGACGCCAAGGCTTCGCCCCCGGACAAGAAGATCTCCCCCGACGGGTGCAAGCCGTCCTGCGCGGGCAAGAAGTGCGGCTCCAACGGCTGCGGCGGCTCCTGCGGCGCCTGCATCGAGGGCACGGAGTGCAAGGCGGGCGTGTGCCACAACAAGGTGCTCTACACCGACAAGGTGAGCTACGCGGGCAAGGGGCAGCTCGACCCGAACAAGTCTTACTTCTACGCGCCGAAGCTGATGTTCGACGTGCACTCCGGCACCTACAAGCTGTGGGGCTGCGGCGGCGTCGCCGGCGATCACATCGTATTCAAGGAGGCCGCCTCCCTCGACGCGCTCAACACGGTGCCCTGGTACTCGGCCCTCAAGCCGCTGGCCAACAACAAGTTCGATCACACCCACACCTGCGACCCGAGCGTCATCAGGGTGGGCAACGCCATGTACCTCTACTACGGCGGCTTCAACGAGAAGGAGTCCAAGACCACCGCCACCACCCGCGTCGGCGCCGCGGTCTCCACCAACGGCGGCAAGGACTTCACGCGGCTCAACAACGGCAACCCGATCATCGACGTGAAGTACCCGGTGGTGAAGGGCAAGTACGGCGTGGGGCAGCCGTCGGTGGCGGTGGGCCCGGGCGGCCAGTACTACATGATCTACACCTACCAGAACGAGGTCATCGAGCTGCGGGTGATCAAGTCGAGCACGCCCACCTTCTCCAGCTACACCAAGGTGCGCACCATCATCCCGTCGCGCATCGGCGCCTGGAGCGTGGACCTGGCCTACAACGCCGCGCGCAAGCAGTTCGTGGTGACGGGCAACAACAGCAGCCACGTCACCACCACCGCCAGCGCGCGCATGGTGCACCTGGACACCAACTTCAAGATCCTCGGCTACACCGGCTTCGCCAAGACCGGCGCCGGCTTCCGCTTCGGCGAGGGGCTGGCCCTGCTCACCGACTCCGCCGGAGGCCTGGGGCGGCTGCACTTCGGCAAGAAGCACGCCCACGTGTTCGCGGCGTCCACCTGGAAGGACACCGGCTGCAGCCCGACGACCACGCCCTGCCACATCCTGAACCCCACCCGGTACGTCACCTTCACCGAGGGGCCGGCCGGCGTGCTGCCCAACTTCAAGGTCAACGGCTGGGACCTGGGGCGCTACAACCCCAACGGCCTGGGCAACTTCTACATCTACCATGGCGAGGAGAAGGGCTGGTTCTCGGACCAGACCGCCTGGAAGTGGGGCACCTACTTCGCCCGGGTTTTCTCCGGCGACTTCAACGGCGACGGCAAGTACGACGTGGGCCTGTACAGCCCCAACGGCAAGGGCTTGTTCTACATCAACTACGGCACCGGCGCGGGCGCTTTTACCGGCCAGACCACCTGGAAGTGGGGCGTCTTTGGCAAGGGCACCCAGCTCATCACCGGCGACTTCGACGGCGACAAGAAGTGGGACCTCTGCCTGTACAACCCCAACGGCGCCGGCACCTTCTACATCCAGTACGGCGACGGCAAGGGCAGCTTCGGCAAGCAGACCGCGTGGAAGTGGGGCGTGTACGGCGCCAAGACCCAGGCCTTCTCGGGCGACTTCAACGGCGACGGCAAGTGGGACGTGGGCCTGTACAACCCCAACAACAAGGGCGCGTTCTACATCCACTACGGCAAGGGCACCGGCGCCTTCACCGGCCAGACCGCCTGGACCTGGGGCGTCTACGGCAGCGCCACCCAGGCCTTCAGCGGTGACTTCAACGGCGACGGCAAGTGGGACGTGGGCCTGTACAACCCGCACAACCAGGGCCGCTTCTACATGAACATGGGCCTGGGCAACGGAAAGTTCGCCGGGCAGCGGGTCTTCGCCTGGGGCACGAGCGGCGCCATCTTCACCGGCAAGTTCAGGCCCTGAGCGAGGCCCGGGGCCGCCTCACCAGCCCGCCTCCTGCTCATAGATTCGATAAGCGGCGACGCCCAGGTCCACGGCGCCGTAGAAGCCGCCGGCGGCCGCGGTCAGGGCCGTGAGCACGGTCCGCCTGAGGCGGCCGACCACCCCCTCGCTCACGCTGCGCGCGGCCACCAGCACGGGCGCGGGCCGCGGGGGCGTGTTCGCGATGATCCGCACTTGCGCGGTGACGTCCGGGTTGAGGTGGCGGTACAGGCCGAAGCTGAAGGCGTCGATGGCGGCGAAGTCTGCGTCGCCGCTGATCACCGCGTCCATGGAGTGGCGGTGACCGCAAGACTTGAGCCCCGTGTGCAGCTTGGCCGTCACATCCATCAGCGGCCGAAGGCAGTGCACGCCGGACTGAGAGTCGATGTCGTTGTAGGCCAGCCGGGCATGAGCCAGATCCTCCAGCGCCCGATAACCCGAGTCCGCCCTGACCACGACCTTGCTGAAGTAGTTGCCTGCCGGCGCCCCGGGGATGCCGAGCGCCGACGTGGCGAGGTAGCGGGTCTGATCCCGGTAGTGGCGGTACCAGGGCGCCCCGCAGAGCTGGGTGAACACCAGGTTGTCTGACATCCAGGCCGAGACCTTGTGGCCGGGGTGTCCCAGGTCAACGGGCAGATCCAGCCCCTCATCCCGCCCTGCCCTGCGCACCATGGCCCACAGCTCGTCCGTGCGCGCGTGAAACTCGGGCCAGTCATACAGCGGCAGCAGCGCCACGCCTCTCACGAGGGTCAGCGCTCTTTTGGCCCGAGCTTCGACTTGCACGATGCGCTGCATCAACCGACCTGCCGCTGGCAATTAGGGGAGCCAAAGATTAGCCGGGATGTCCCCGGACGCAATCCATTGATTCATCCAGGCAGTGGGCGCAGCCCTCGACGCGCCGGCGACGGGTCCTCCTGCAGATCAGGGACGGGCCCCGAGCGTGGCGTCGATGAGCTGCTGCGGATCCGTGAGCGCGCCCTCGTGGGCGAAGGTGAGCGACCGGCCGCCCTTGCCCTTGATCTGGAGCTTGTTGACCACCACATGCTCCGGGCCAGCCACGGTGGCGATCATGCCCAGCTCCCGCCAGAAGTTCAGCCCGAGCTTCTCGCTGGCGCCGGCGAAGACCCGGGCGCGCTCCCTGGCGGAGCCGGCGTCCCGCAGGGACTTGACCAGCGACTGCAGGGTGCGCAGCTCACGGCCCAGGGCGGGGTCGCTGCCGGGGTGGCCGCCGGAGAGGGTGGCGGTGGCCCGGGTGAAGGCGTCCTGGAGCTGCGCGGGGGTGGACCGCGACAGCCGCCGCAGCCCGGCGTCGGAGATGTAGACGTCCACCACCCGGTCGGTCTTGCCCATGCTCCTGATGGCCGGCGCCTTGCCGTCGGCGGTGCGGGCCCCCAGCAGCCGGGCCAGGTTGACGAACCGCTGCACGTCCTTTTTGGAGGTGACCCGGTCCTTGCGCACGGTGTAGCGCAGGTGCAGGTAGTCGCTGGCGCCGGCTTGCCCGGGCAGCTTGACGCTCACCAGCTCACGGCTGAGCTTCTGCTTGCCCCGCCACAGGTTGGACACCAGCGCGGAGAGCCCATCGTCGAGCCGGGCGCGGCTGTAGGTGACGGTCCCGCCGCCGGTGGCCGTCAGAGTGCCGTGGCGCTCGGTCGACCGGGAGATGGCGTGCAGCAGGTTCACGGCGCCCAGGCTGGTCTGCCGATGGGTGGAGCGCACCACGCGCTGCTCGGTGTGCTTCACCTTCGTCAGGGCGGCGCCCGGATGGGCCGGGTCCGCCACATGGCTGGTGGTCACCTCCTTGGAAGCCTGGACATGACGGCCGGCGTGGGTGCGCGCGCCGAGCAGGACATCCACGTCATGGCGGACGCCGCCGCTGGTCAGCTCGTGCATGACCACCTGCACCTTGCCGCCCTCCAGCCGCCGCAGCTTCAGGGTCACGTCCTGGCCCCTCGGGATATGCGTGATGCCGGCCCGCACCTTGATGATGCCCAGGGGCCCGAGCGAGAAGATCGTCTCCACGGTGCCGCCCTCGCGGGTGGCGGTGGACCGCGCCTTGACCGGGAGCACCACCTCGCTGCCTGGCCTGTCCGGCAGCAGCCGAACCACCCCGCGGGGCAGATCCGCGGTCCTGATCTTGACGACCTCGCGCTGTGGGCGCGCCACCCTCATGGTGCCCAGCTCCTTGAGCACAAGCTCCTGGACCGATCGGTTGGCCTGGCCCGGCAGAGGCGCGGGTTTGGCGCTGGCGGCAAGCGGGTTGACCACCAGGCTGAGGCCCAGCGCCCCCAGCAGCGTGGCCGTCCCGGCCCTCCTGGCCAGGGATCCTTTGGCCGCCGAGATGCGCTTTTTCAGGCGCCAGTTCGCGGGGTTGAGCCGCTGGAGCTGGCCCCGCTTCAGCGCCCGATCCACCCGCTCTCGGACCACCACCTTCGGCCCTCCGACAGCGGGCATCGCTCTTGCGTTTTCGGGCAGCACCCACAGGAGCGCCAGCATGGCCACCAGCAGCAAATTGGCTTTCGATTTCAGTTTCTTACAATGGGTGTGAGATAGGCTGTTCATGATCTGCTCCCTTTGAGCGATCACAAAAGCAATGCGCGGGCCAGTTATCCGGGGGGCCGCAGCCCCCGCGGCCTTGCAGCGGGGGGCGGGTCACGCCGGCGCACCGCGAGCCGAGGCGCCGGCAGGGGCGCTACCGCTTGGGCTTGCAGGGGCTGGAGCCGCCCTGGCAGGTGCCCTTGTTGAAAGATGTGCACTTGACGTACTTGCCCTTCTTGGCGCTGAACGCGCACGCCGTCGGCGGCGTGCACGCCGAGGACCCTGACTTGCACACGCCCTTGCTGAAGGATGTGCACTTGACGTACTTGCCCTTCTTGGCGCTGAACGCGCACTTGCCGCCGCCCGGCTTGCACGGCGTGGAGCCGGCCTTGCACACGCCTTTGCTGAAGGACGTGCACTTGAGGTACTTGCCCTCCTTGGCGCTGAATGCGCAGGTGCCAGCGCTGGCGTTGGCCGACCAGCACAGCGCCAGCGCGAGGCTCAATACAGCGAGAAACGGACGAAGCATCGGATCACTCCTTTGAAGTTGATGGGGCAATGAAGGGATAGCAGGTGTCACCCCTGGGCGCCGCTTTTGCCGGGGACAGGACGCGTCCCCGGCTGGTCGACCGCTGCTGGACCCGATTCCAGACTAACCGAGCCGGCTCAAGGCGCTGGCGCTGGAGCGGCCGCTCGAGGAAAGCAGCTGTCCGACGGAGCGCTCCCCTGCTTCAGCTTCCATTTCTCGATGAGCACCCAGTTGCACCCTCCGAGCCCGGTGCGGGAGATGCACGAGACCATGTAGCGTCCGGCCACGCCGCAGCCATGCACGCAGGCGGTCTCGGCCCCCTCGTCGGACGCCTCGTTGAGCTTGCGGATCTTCAGCTCCGAGCGGGCGCAGCCCAGCCGCGGGGCGGCCTCACTGGCCAGCGTCCAGTAGCTCGACGCGCACCCGCTGGTGGCCAGGCCCGTGATGATCACCACCACCCGCCCCCATCCCCGGAGCCCCTTCCTCATGGCTTGTTCCCTCCTTGAGCCGCTGTCCCATCCGAGCTTACGCTATCTCATGCGCGCCATCTCCCCGGGCCGGCACATTCCGACCTCCCTCGCCCTGCCGCTCCCCCCCGCGCTCTGCCTCGGGCTGTGGCTGATGGGCCGCTTCCGGTGAGCGGGCCCCTGGCGCGCGCGCCGCTCCTGCTGGGTATCGCCGCCCTGCTGGCAGTTATCGCGCTCTCCCTGGCGGGCCTGCAGGAACCTGCGACCGCGGGAGGGCCGATGGTCATCCCGCCAGGCCGGGAGCAGCAGGTGGCGCGGCTGCTGCGGCCGCTGGCCGGGGGCTTCCTGGGGCTGCGCCACGCGGGGACCCGGATCCAGGGCGGTGAGATCCAGGTGCTGCTGGAGCAGGACGCCGCGGGGCAACAACCGAACGTGCGCTGCACCGGGCCGGACTGGGTGACGCCGCCAGGGGCGCTACTGATCCAGCGCGCGAGCTCGCATCGCCCGGCGCAGCTGGCCCCGCGCTGGAGCCAGGGCGAAGTGACGCGCGGGGGGATCCGCCTCGCATGGTTCCTCTGCGGGGACGCGAGCGGGCCGGGACCCGAGCCCCGGGGCGAAGCCATCGAGCTTGCCGCGGCCATGGCGGCGAGCCACCGGGGAGGCATCTGGCAGCACCGCCTCGCCGACGCGACGGGGCGGCTGGACGTGGGCCTGCTCAGCCCCGTTGTCCACCGGCTGGGCGTCGAGCCCGGGCATGTCCTGCTGCTCTCGCTGGGCCTCGGCCTGCTGGTGTGCGTCGGCGTGGGGCTCGCCCTCCGCCCGGGGCCAGCGCCGCCCGCCCCGGCCCCCGCCGGGCGTTGGCCCCACCGGGCGACCCTGGTCATGGTCAGCCTGTTGCTCCTGGGCGGGGTCGCGCTCAGGGGGTACCACGCGGCACACCTGCCCCTGGACACCGACGAGGTATGGGCGCTGCCGGGGCAGACGCCGGTGTTCAACGCCGACCACGACGCATGGGTCCATCCGCCCCTGCACCGCGCCACGCAACGCGCCTACCTCCGCCTGAGCGGCTGGACCGAAGGGGACCCGCTGCTCGCCCTGCGCTTGCCCTCGCTCTGCGCCGGCGCCCTGGCGCTGCTGTTCCTCGCCCTCGCCCTGCTGCAGGGGGGCCGTTCGCCATGGGCGCTGATCCCGTTCGCCCTGGTGGCGTGCTCTCCCGACATCGCCCGGCAATGCGCCCTGGCGCGCCCCTACCCGCTGGCGGCGATGTTGGTGATGCTGGCCGCCCTCGCCCTCTGCGTCGAGCCGAGCCATGGCAGAACGTCCGGCCGCCTGCACCAGGGCCTCCGCTGGACGGTCTGCCTGCTCGCCTTCACCCTGGCCGCCTGGACCGACATCCTCGCGGGCATGGCAGCCTGGTTGCTGGTCGCGGTCGCCCTGCTGCCCGGACGGCTCGCGCTGCCCATGTCTCCGCGCCTGCGCCCGGTGGCGTTGCTGTTGGCGGTGGCGCCGGTGCTCGCGCTGGCGCCGGGCGGGGCCAAGGCGCTGCGCGAGCAGGTTCGCCCGGGACCCAATGGCGAGGTGTCGAGATCCCGGCCCGGCTCGGAGCAGCCGCAGGGGCCGGACCTCCGCCCCGAGCGGGATCCAGCAGGCCGCGGAGCCGTGGCCAGGCGCATCTTCGGCTTCGGCCTGCTGGGCCAAGCTGGCGCCGGCCTGGCCCTTCCCGTGATGGGCGCCCTGGCCCTGGCGTGCCTCACCCTGGTGGCCCTGCGCCGCCGGAGCCTCCTGGGGCTGGTGCCGCCGCTGCTGGTCTTGCTGTTGTTTGTGATCGCGTCGGCCGTGAGCCTCCGTCCGCGGAACATGCTCTTTTTGCCCCACCTGATGGCGCTGGCGGTGGGGATGCAGATCCAGGCCGCGGGTGGGGCTCCATCCAGCAGGAAGGGCTAAACTAAACGGGCATGTTCATCTGGATCCTCATCGGCCTCACGGCCGCGGCCCATGTCTACCTGGGGGTCAGGCTGCTGCGCCCCTGGGTGCGTGGCGGGTGGGCCTGGGCCGCGCGGCTGGGTGTGCTGGCCTCGGCCGCGGGCCTGCCCCTGCTGCTCATCGTGGCCCGCCACGAGACCCCGAACGCCTTCCGCCCCCTGGCGGTGCCGGTGTTCCTCTGGCTCGGGTTCCTGATGGTGCTGCTGCTGGTGGCCCTGGCGGCCGAGCCCGCGCGGCTGGCCCTGTGGCTCGCCGGGAGACGGCGACGCGAGCCTGATCAGCAGCCCGACACGGACCTGCCCCGCAGGCGGTTCATCTCCGGCGCCATCTCGGCCGGCGTGGTCGCCGGGGCGGGCGCAACAACCGCCGCCGGTCTGGCCCGGGCCATGGGGCCCGAGCGGGTGGTGGACGTGGACGTGCACCTCGCCGGCCTCCCGGCGGCCATGGAGGCTTACCCCCTGGTGCAGCTGAGCGACCTGCACATCGGCACCACCCGGGGCCCGGACTGGCTGGCCGGGGTGGTGCGCCGGGTCAACGAGCTCCGCCCCCGCGCGGTGGTGATCACCGGCGACCTGGTGGACCAGCCGGCGAGCATCGTGGGGCACGAGGTGGCCCCGCTGCGCCAGCTCCAGGCCCCGGACGGCGTGTACTTCGTCACCGGCAACCACGAGTATTACGCCGGCGCCGAGGCGTGGTGTGAGCTGCTGTCGGGCCTCGGCCTGCGGGTGCTGCGCAACGCCCGCGTGACCCTCGGCGCTGGCCTGGACCTGGCCGGCGTTGAGGATCCGGTGGGCGCGTGGGACGGACGGCCGCCCGACATGAAGGCTGCCCTGGCCGGCCGCGATCCCCTGCGGCCATGTGTGCTACTGGCCCACCGCCCGCGCGCGGTGTTCGAGGCGTCGCGCCGCGGCGTTGACCTGGTGCTCAGCGGGCACACCCACGGCGGGCAGCTGTGGCCCATGCACCACTTCGTTGCCATGAGCGAGCCGTACCTCGCCGGGCTGCACCGGCATGGCCAGAGCCAGATCTACGTCAACCGCGGCACCGGCTTCTGGGGCCCGCCCGTGCGGCTGGGGAGCTTCCCCGAGATCACCCTGCTCAGGCTGCGGTCAGCTCGACGCTGAGGACCGCCGCCTGCGCAGGGTGAGCATCAGGCCCAGCGCCAGAAATGCCACGCTCACGCCGGCGCTGCCCCGGGGCGAGACGCTGCAGCCAGTCTGCTCCACCTCCGGCGGCAAGGGGAGCTGACACACCGCCTGGGCCCCGCCGACTGGGCTGACGCACGCGCCGCCCTCGGGACAGGGCGCGCCGCCTGCCGCGCACGCCGCCGCGCAGTAGCGCGCCCCGCTGGCCTGGTCCTGCCGGCACAGCCCGCTGGAGCAGTCTCTGTCGCTGGCGCAGGGCATGCCGAAGCCCACGCCCGTGGCTCCGGCCAGGGCCATGTCTCCCGCGGCCGCGCTCTTGATCCAGGCAAGGTAGGTGTCCACGCGCATGGCGATGCCCGTGGTCCCGCAGGGCGGCACGCCGCCGATCACCACCCCGATCTGCGTCTCGGCGCCTGGCTGGCCCACATACACCGGGGCCCCCGAGTCATGGTGGCAGACGTTGCCCTGCCCGCCGCCGGTGCCGGCGATGTTGAAGGAGGTGGTGTGCAGGCTCTCGATGGTGTTGGTGGCCTTGCGGCGGGTGCCGGAGTCCGCCCCGCCCTCCCGGGTGGCGCCGTAGCCCACCAGGGTCACGGCGGCGCCTGCCGGCCGCGATGCCGGATCGAGCGTGGACGGCACCAGGTGCACCCCGCGCTCCAGGATGAGCAGGCCGATGTCGTTGTCCTTGCCCGAGGCGACGTACTGCGGATGCAGGGCGGAGGAGGCGGAGCGGTACTCGGAGCCGTCCAGGACGAGGGTCTGCGCGCTGCCCGACAGGCAGTGGGCCGCGGTCAGCGCCGTGCGCCGTCCCACCATGGTCGCCGTGCACCCCACGCCCTGGCCCGCGGCGATGTAGCCCACCGCGATGTGTGCCGTGTCCACCACCCCGTCGGTGATGGCGCGGCCGCGGACCGCCACCTCCCCACCTGCGCAGGCCGCGAGCAGCCCCGCCAGCATCAAGCAGGCGCCGGGCCGACAATATCTGAATGACGTCACCATGGCTCCGGGTGCCATTATACTGTCCCACCATGAAGCCAGTCTGGTTCCCACGCATGCTGCTGGTCCTGGGCAGCCTCGTGCTGATGCTGGCAGCGGACCGCGCGCTGTTCTGGTGGTGGTACGCCGACGAATATACCGACGGCCTGGCGCTGGTCCCCGGGGCGGACATCTCGCCGAACAAGAACTTCATCCGGCACCTGCCCCACCCGAAGCTCGGGTTCATCTACCTGCCGGACATCCGCGTCAAGACCCGCGCGCGCAGCTGGTGGACGGGGCAGGAGACGCCGTACGAGCTCCGCACCAACAGCCTCGGGTTGCGCAACCCGCCGGTGAAGGTGGCCAAACCGCCGGGCACCCTGCGCGTGGTCGCCATGGGCGGCTCGTCCACCATGGGCACCGGCGTCAAGATCCGGCAGACCTACGTCCACCAGCTGGGCAAGCTCCTGCACGTGGCCCTGCCGGGCGAGACCATCGAGGCGATCAACGCCGGCGTGGACAGCTACGAGTCGTACCACATGGCCGTGCTGTACCAGCAAGTGGTGTGGGACCTGCGCCCCGACCTGCTCATCATCGCGGTGGACGTCAACGAGCGGGATAAAAACTACTCGGTGGAGGAGATGGCCCGCTGGACGCCGCCGCCAGCGGACCAGTGGGAGCCGGTCCCGGCCCGATCGGACGCGGCCCAGGTGCTGGGCGGCGCCGACGCGGACCTGGGCGCCGCATGGTGGATCGGCCCCACGATCCGGCGCAGCGGCCTGTTCATGACCCTGACCTACCTCAGCTTCTACCTCGGCCCGAGGCCCAACCTCCAGGACGACCTGAATGACCTGACCGAGCAGTGGCGCCCCGAGCAGCCGGGCAACCCGCGCTGCCCGGCCAGGCGGAAGCTCGGCGCCGTCTCCGCGCCGTGGAAGGCCGGGGTGGCGGCGTACCGCAAGAACCTGACCCTGCTGGAGAGCATGCTGCGCAAGGATGGCGTGCCCACCATCTACCTGTCGGTCCCGGTGGCCGACTATGACCTGCGCGACATCAACAGCGCCCAGCCCTTCGCGGGCATCATGGCGGGCCTCGCGGCAGGTCGCCGCGGGGCTGTCCATGTCACCGCCGTGGACCGGTTCTGCAAGCACGGCATCGGCGATGTCATGCTCGACGACGTGCACCCCACCGCCCTGGGCCACTCCCTTCTGGCCCGGGCCCTGGCGCCGGAGGCCACGCGCCTGCTGCGAGCACGGCAGGCGGCGGGCGACCGCTAGCGGACCCTCCCGCGGGCGCGCCGCCGGGGCGGAGATGCAATGCGCCGTCGCAGAGGGATCTGAGAGGTAGGGATGGCGCCTTTCGCCGAGTTGAGGTAATGCCGGACCTCAGAGGTGAACCCAAGGAGAGATCCATGCTCTGTGATCATTGCGGAATGCCCGTGAACGAAAACGACGACGCTTGCGGGAACTGCGGCATGCTGCTTCATATCGCCCCCAGCCCTGACAAGCGCCGCGACGCGCCCCTCACCAACCGGGGACCCCACGGGCAGGCCACCAGCCCTCCGCGCGCCACCGAGCCGGCGGCGCCGGCGCCGCCTGTCGCCCCGGAGGAGTCGCCCACGGATCCGCGGCTGGCGGCCGCCCGTTCAGCCGCGCCCACGCTCCCGGAGCCCAACAGCACCTTGCCCGGGCCCACCAGCTCCTTGCCCGAGCCCACCAGCTCCTTGCCCGAGCCCGCCAGCCCCAGGCCCTCGCCCGCGAGCACCCTGCCCGAGCCCGCCAGCCCCAGGCCCTCGCCCGCGAGCACCCTGCCCGGACGTGCCAGCGCGCTGCCGGAGCCGACCCAGGAGCCGCCAGCTGATCTTTCGCCGCCAGCCGGCCCGGGCCCGAAGTCCCGGTTCGCAGGCGGCGCCGGGAGCCTGGCCCAGCGCAAGCTGCTCATCATCACCGCCGCGCTGCTGGTGCTCGGCCTGTTGCTCAACCTGGTACAGGTCATGCGCACTGGCGGCACCCCCGGCTCCACCGTTGATGACCTGCTCGAAGCCCTGGGCGAGGCGGACATCGTGACCTTGCTGGCCGAGGAGCGCCTCGGCTTCAAGTCCCGGGCCGAGTCCGCGGTGAAGTCCCACGGCAGGGCCGAGTACTACCGCATCCTCGGGCTGTTCTCCAAGGCCCGCAGCCAGGGCAAGAAGCGCTACTGGGAGGTGCGGCGCGAGGTGTACAAGCTGGGCGAGGCCGCGTTCCGCTCCCAGCCATACGACGCCCAGTCAGGCATCCGCAACAGGAGCAAGAAGGCGTGGCTCGCGGCCCAGGCGTTCGCGACCCTGTCGGCCGCCGACCAGCAGCTCGTGGGCTCCGGCGCCACGCTCCAGGACCGGCCCAGCATGGAGGCGCTGGCCTTCACCGCGGGGCTCGACACCCTGTCTGCCGAAAACCGGGCGCTCATCGAGGGCAAGGATCCCAACTCGGAGGAGGTCCAGGCCGATCCCACGCTCAAGTCCCTGTCGTCGCGGGCCTACCGCAGCGGGCTGAGCGCGCTGCTGCGCATTGCCTCCCGCGCCAACCGCGAGGCAAGCCGCGCGTTCCGCAAGCTCTCCCGCACGGAGCAGGGCCGCATCAGCCAGGCGTCCTACAAGGCGTACGTGCTCAAGGCCGGCCTGGCCGCCTTCAAGCACAAGGACCGCGCGCTGATCAAGGACGCCGCGGCCATCACCGACACCGACAGCACCGGCGCCAAGGCGCTGCAGATCGCCCTCGGCCTGTCCACCCTGGAGGCCAAGGACCGCAAGGAGATCGAGAGCCGGGAGGAGAAGGCGTTCATCAAGGGCAAGAAGACCTTCGTCCACAGCGAGGGGTTGAAGCTGTACGCCAAGTTCCTCAAGGAGACCTTCCCCGAGGACAGCGTCTCGGTGGGCACCGTGCGCTACCTCGGCTCCACCTCCCGCTCCCTGCTGCGCAACAGCACGGCCATCGTGGAGCTGGATTTCGCCGAGGAAGAGGAGAAGGAGGAGGACAAGGCGAAGGAGGAGGACAAGGACAAGGAGGAGGACAAGGACAAGGCGAAGGACGACAAGGCCACCGCCGCTGACGACAAAAAGAAGAAGGAAGAAGAGGAGAAGAAGAAAAAGAAGATCACCCCCAAGAAGTACCTGGGCGAGGTGGCCATCGTCTCCTACAAGGACGGCACCTGGGAGAAGCCGGCCTTCAGCAAGATGCCCAGGTCATCGCGCCAGATGAAGAAGGCCGGCGCCCTGGCGGGCCTCAAGGATCCCTCCACCGCCGTCTCGGTGGTGCTGCTGGCCCTGTTCGCCCTGGCCATCGTGCTCGCGGTGGCGCTCCGGCGCTCCGGCCCGGCCATCGCCTGCGTGGAGGGCGCCACCCTGGCCATGCTGCTCGGCGCGGTGCAGTCGCTGCTGCAGGGGCAGGTCAGCCTGGACGACATGTTCTTCACGCCGTTGTACATGGCAGTGCCGATCTGGATCGGCATGCGGCGCGGCGCCGAGGCCGGCTTCATGTCTGGCTTCTTGCTGGGCCTCGGGCTCACCACGGCCGCGGCCCTGGGCACGGTGGCCGAGTGGGCCAACCTCGCCGGCGCGGGCCTGGACCTGAGCGAGCACCTGCTGGCTGCCATGTTCCTGGCCATCACCGGCGCCATGGCCGCGCGCCTGCGCTGGCCCCGTGCGCTGCCAGTGGCCCTGCCCCTGCTCTGGCTGCTGTACTACGTCAACATCGAGCGCGACCTGCTCTGCTCGTTTTCCTTCTACGGTCACGCGCTGCTCGGCGCCGCCATGGTGGGCCTCGGCCTGCTGGCCAGCCAGGAGGGCCTGGTGGAGGTGGCGGAGCAGGTCTTCAAGGAGGACGGCGAGGCCGCCGGAGAGTGATCACTCGCGCAGGGTACCGAGCCTGCGCACCAGGTCCTGCTTGTCCGCTGCCTTGTCGATGGCCTCGTCCGGCGCAACCTGGTGGGACCTCACCAGGTTGGCCAGCTCCTCGTTGAGGATGGTGTTCCCCAGCTTCTTTCCGGTCTGCATGATGGAGGCGATCTGCTGCGTCTTCGCCTCGCGGATCAGGTTCGACACCGCGGCGTTGACCACCAGCACCTCCAGCGCGGCCACCCGCCCGCCGCCTTCCTTCTTGCACAGGGTCTGGGCCACCACGCCGAGCAGGCTCTCGGCCATGGACGTGCGCACCTGCCCCTGACGCTCGGCCGGGAACAGGTCGACGACGCGGTCGATGGTGGAGATGGCCGTGGCCGTGTGCAGGGTGCCGAACACCAGGTGGCCCGTGTTGGCGGTCTCCAGCGCCAGGGCCATGGTCTCCAGGTCGCGCATCTCGCCCACCAGCACGATGTCCGGGTCCTCCCGCAGGGCCGCCTTGAGCGCCCGGTGGAAGCTGTTGGTGTGGGAGCCCACCTCGCGCTGGTTGATCAGGCACCCCTGGCTGCGGTGCACGAACTCGATGGGGTCCTCCAGCGTGATGACATGCTGCTTCCGCCCCTTGTTGATGTAGTCGATCATGGCGGCGAGGGTGGTGCTCTTGCCGCTGCCGGTGGGCCCGGTCACCAGCACCAGCCCCTTGCCGTATTCGCATAGCTCCTGCAGCACCCGGGGCATGCCGAGCTGCTCCAGGGTCATTATCTTGGACGGGATCACCCGAAGCACTGCGCCGGCGCCGTGCTGGTCGCGGAACAGGTTGACCCGAAAGCGCGCCAGGTCGGGCACCGAGAAGCCGTAGTCCACGTCGTTCTCCCGGCGGAACTCCTCCAGGTGTCGGTCCTGGGTGAAGTTCGCCAGCAGCTCCGGCACCTCCTCGGCGCCCAGCTCGGCGAGCTGGGTCAGCTCGATCATCTCGCCGTCCAGGCGCCAGCGGGGTCGGTGCCCGGCCGACAGGTGCAGGTCCGACGCCCCCTCGTCCACCATGCGCTGCAGCAAGGCGCCCAGGTCCACCGGCCCGCTCGGCATGGGCGCCGCCGGCTCGGGAGCCTGGTCCTCCGCCCCGGGGAGCCTGTCCATGGTGGGCTTGCCCCCGGTGCCGTATCCCCGCAGCACCCGGTCGAACAGCGCGCTGGTGATGGCCACCGGATCCACGTTCATGCCGGGCAGCATCTGGCGCAGCTTGTTCATCAGGGCCGGGTTCAGGTCGTCCACGAGGCCCACCTGCAGCAGCTTACCCTTGAGCTTGAGCGGCAGCACGCGGTGGCGCTGGATGAACCCCAGCGGGAGCAGCGCCACCACGTCGGGATCGGGCAGGTCCTCTCCCTCGGCCGAGGCCATGGGGATCTTGCGCGACACCTCGTCGAGGCGCCGGGCCAGGGCGCTGCACACGGCCTGCCCGAAGCCCTTGACCTTGTCGAACATCAACCCGAAGGTCTCCTCGTCGAACCGGAGCAGGAGGCACTGCTCGTCGGCCACCACGGTGGCTGTGCGGGGCTGATCCAGCAAGATCCCGATCTCGCCGATGGCGCGGGGCGGGGCCAGCTTGCCCACCTCCACGGCCTCCCCTGAGTCAGCTTGCTGCACCAGGACCCGGGTGCGGCCCTTGAGCAGCAGGTAGAAGCAGTCCGAAGGATCCCCCTGCTTCACCACGGTCTCCTTGGCGTCGGACTTGAAGAACTTGCAGTGCTCCACAACCCAGCGGGCCTGATCGGTGTTGAGGCTGCTGAAGAAGATGGTCTTGCCCAGGGCTCCGATGACCTGATCTTCGATATCCGGGGTCAGCTGCACGCTCTGCATACTGTCTCCTTTCCTGTTGGGATCACTGGATTGAACCATAGCCCATCGCAGGCGTCACCTCCCGCTCCATGCGAGCCGGGCGTGCCCGACCACGGATCTGGCACGGTCCCTGCTCTGGATCCCTCCCGTAACTAGCAGATCGTTTCCATATTCAACCCCGGTGGCGCCGCCGCGCCGCCCCGTCCACGGGATTTCAAGATGTTACGCAGTCACCTTCGCAACGCCACGTTGATTATTGCAGCACTGACCCTGGCCTGCGGGGGCCAGGAGCCCCTCTCCGGGGATGTTGATGCAGCCCAGATCCTGTCCTCCAGCTGGCCCGCCATGGGGACCCTGCCCGCGGCGTGCAGCAAGCAGCAGCCGCTGGTCACCTTCTTCGCGCCCAACGATCCAACCGTGACCCTGGAGCTGTCCCTCATCGACGAGGTGCGCGCAGCGCGCAAGGCGGCCGGCGCGGCGGCGGGCGGCGCCGAGGGCAAAAACCCCCACCGCATCCGCTACGCGGTCTACAACCTGACCAACAAGCTGGTCATGGACCGGCTGTTCAAGGCCGAGGCGGAGGGCGTGGACGTGCAGGTGCTCATCGAGGCGGACCAGCTGGACAAGCCATGGAGCACCACCGCCAGGCAGTTCACCGACGCCGGGCTGCAGGTGATCAAGGACCACCACAAGCTGACGGCCGCCGACCGCGACACGGCCGACCTGGTGGGCATCAAGGACAAGGGGCTGATGCACCTGAAGATCCGCCTGTTCGAGTCCCCAGGCAAAGCAGCGGCCCTGTCGGGCAGCATGAACCCGAACCAGTCGGCCGGCGCCAACGACGAGTCGCTGCACCTGATCCGCGATGTGGCCCTGATCAAGAAGTACCGCCAGGCCTTCACCGCCATGCGCGATGCCCTGGCCCTGACCAACAGCTGGGACAGCAACGCGGCGGTGAACCTGCTGTTCACCCCGGTCAAGAGCGGCCTGCGCGCCGGCACGCGCATCCTGCAGTGGCTGGAGGCGGAGCAGGAGCAGATCCTGCTGATGGTCTTCTCCCTGCGCGACCTCACCGCGCCGGGGGTCACCGGTTCGCTGGTGGACATCCTCGGCAAGAAGGTCAAGCAGGGCGTGCCGGTGTATGTCATCACGGATCGCAAGCAGTCCGACGGCGTGGACATCAACGGCAAGCGCACCTACTGGGACGACGCCACCGAGGACAAGCTGCGCAAGGCCGGCGTGCATGTGTACGAGGCGATCAACGACGCGAAGGACCTGTTCGGCTACCGCTTCCCTTACGCGGCCATGCACCAGAAGGCGGCCATCCTCGGGCGCACCAAGCTGCGGGTAATCACCGACGCCTCCAACTGGACCCGCTCCGGGCTGGGGCACGCCACGGCCCCGGCGTACAACGTCGAGAGCGTGCTGTTCATTGACAGCCAGAAGCTGGACAGCGGCTTCACCGGCCGCCGCTACCTCGACGAGTGGCTGCGCGTGCTGGCGCGCTACGGGGCCCAGAGCCAGAAGGCTGACGGGGAGCTCGACCCGGCCAAGGTGGCCGCCGCCCTCACCGGCCACGCTGCCTGGCCGACCCAGCCGGTCTCGTTCACGTGCAAGCGCTGCTACACCTCCTGGGGCGAGCAGGCGCGGGTGGTGGGCGACCTGCAGGCGCTGGGCAAGTGGGGCTCCGTCTCCTGGGGCGCTGCCCTGACCACCGGGCCGAACCTGTACCCCGCGTGGGTCAGCGACAAGGCCGCGGCGCTGCCGCTGGGCGCGACCTTCAAGTGGAAGTTCATCACGCGCCACGGCTGGCGCACGCGCTGGGAGCGTGGCGGCAACCGCAAGGACAGGGCGAGGCCGCCCCTGTGTGGTGAGGCGAGCGGCGCGTTGAAGCTGTCGGGGTACTGGCGATGATCGGGGACCGCGTGGACGCCCGGGCCGCCGCGGCCCTGATGCTGCTCTCCTTCTCCCTGGCCTGCGGGCCGCTGCCCGACGAGGGCGCCGGGGACGGGTACCAGGTCGCCGGCGCGGAGCTGGTGGGCTCTGCCAACCAGAGCCCCTCCTGGCTGCTGTCGGTGCGCGGCGCCGGCACCTGGACCGAGGCCGCCGACAAGGCCAGGGGCCGCGAGGTGGTGCGCGGCTGGGTGGACGGGCGAGTGCTCAACCGGCGGTTTCACAAGCGGGTGTTCGTGGAGGTGGCCGCGCCGTACGGCAAGGCGGTCCTGCGCACCCTGCACCCGGCCTGGTACAAGGGAAGCCTCGGCGGCGGCTACGAGAAGTGGGGCACGGACACCGTGGAGATCTATCCCACGGGCGGCCCCTCGGGCGCGGCCCTGAGCGGCGCGGTGGTCTGCCGCCTGCGCATGCAGGAGGACCCGGACGGCGACGGCCAGGACCAGATGGTGGTCACGCCGTGGCGGCCGCTGTACGGCGCCGGCAAGGGGCCGGACCTGTCGGCGGATCCCTTCGGCCCGGCGTTGAACTCCCCCACGCGGCCAGTGGCCAAGAGCAGCCCGCCGCAAGCCTTCTTCACCCCCTTCGACGACGCCGGCCGGGAGGTGATGCGCCAGATCGACAGCATCATCCAGGCCAAGAAGGCCGACCCGGCCGGCCGGCACACCCTGCACGCGGCCATCTTCAACATCAACGACTCGCGCACGGTGGACCGCGTCATCGCGGCGCACAGGGCGGGGGTGGAGGTGCGCCTGATCACCGAGGCGGACAAGCTGCGGCCCTGGGCCACCTGGCAGACCGAGGACGACCGCCTGCTCAAGGCGGGGGTGCCCCTGCTGGCGGTGCAGCGCCGGGGCAACGGCGCCATGCACATGAAGCTGGCGCTGTTCGACGGCGCGCGGGCCGCCACCGGCTCGTTCAACTGGCAGGTGGGGTCGCGGGTGGAGAACCACGAGAACATGCTGCTGTTCGACGCTCCCGACCTGGTGGGCGCCTACGCCGCGCGGTTCGTGGCCCTGGCGGGCGGCGTGCAGCGCAGCCGCACGCTGGCTAACAACCCGTCGGCCACCCGCTCCGTGGGCTTCACCCCCGACGAGAAGCCGTACCGCGTCATGGGGCAGCTCATCGACGGCGCCAAGGCCACCATTCACGTGGCCATGTTCACCGCCAAGGACATCAAGTACACCGACGCTCAGGGGCGCCGGACCTCGCTGCACGCCAAGCTGGCCGCGGCGGTCAAGCGCGGGGTGGAGGTGATCCTGGTGACCGACTACGGCATCGCCGAGGCCCACGAGTACTACGGCCAGATGTCCAAGGACGACCCGAACGACGAGTGGCTGGCGGCCCGGGGCGTGCACGTGGTGCTGGCGGACAACCGCATGGGCGCTTACGCGTCCATGCACCACAAGTTCGTGGTCATCGACAGCGCCGTGGTGGTGACCGGGGCGCTTAACTGGTACCACGACGCCGCCTACCTCAACGACGAGGACCAGCTGGTGTGGCGGGACAAGACCCTGGCCGCCCGCTACACCGGCGAGCTCACCGACCTGCTGCGCCGCTACGATCCGGCCTTCAAGCC
>CAZEFW010000070.1:0-44053 GCA_964511535.1 uncultured Myxococcales bacterium
GGATGCCGCGCTGGGCCGCGGTCAGCTCGCCGATGAACCGGCCCAGGGTCTTGTCCAGCTTGGCCCGCTGCTCGGCGATGTAGCGTGCGCGGGGCAAGCGCACCTCCTCCAGCAGCTCGTCGTTGCGCTCTCGCAGGCGCTTGATCAGGCACTTGCGCTGGGTGACGCCGAGGCGGCTCAGGTAGCGGGCGCTGGGCCCGGCGATGTAGGCGGAGAAGCGCCGGCCTGCGGTGGTCAGCTGGGCGAAGAAGCGCCTGAGCGCCGGCTCGCGCTGCCCGGCGTCGCCGATGCCCGCGGCCAGGTCACGCAGGGCCCCGGCGTAGCGCGGCAGCTCCTGCTGGCGGTGCCAGGCGTGCAGCTTGCGGAGCTCCTGCTCCAGCCGCTGCTCCTGCGCGTCGGTGGGGCAGGTGTACTTGACCACCTCGCGCTTGAGCAGCCAGTCGGCGTTGTTGTACGCCAGGCGGGTGGAGCTGCAGCCGCAGAGGGAAAGCAGCAGCAGGCAGCAGAGGACAGGCGGGCGCATCACCTACTTTGTTAACCCGCGAGCAGGCCCGGGTCGAGGGATCCCTCCAGCGCCGCGGCCAGCCCGGGCGCCCCGCCGTCGTAAACGATCTGCCCCACGAACGCGGCGTGGTCCCGGCCCGCGCGGTACTCCGGCTCCCGCGGCGGGTGGCGCAGGTAGCGGGACATGAGGGTCAGATCGGGCGAGACCAGCAGGGTGGTGCCGTAGTGCAGCAGGCCGCGGGCGCGCTGGATGCACGAGCCGCCCACCTTGCGTTGCCCCAGGCAGAGATCCGAGACGCCGCGCTGGGTGACGCCCTCGACGCCGGCGCCGGCCAGGGCATGGATGAGCCAGCCGCTGATGCGGGCGAAGTGCTCCTTGTTGCGTCCGATCCCCTCCACCGCCAGGGCCAGCGAAACGATGACGTTGCCCGGATCGAGCACCACCGCGCAGCCCCCTCCGCGCCGACGATGGACCGGGATCCGGTCGGCCTGGCAGGCGTCGAGGTCCAGCTCCAGCTCGGCCTTGCTGCCGCGGCCGAGCACCACCATGGCCCGGTCAGGCACATACACCGAGCAGCGCGGCGCGCCGTCGGCCAGCGTCGCCGCGCTCATCTCGTCATCGCGAGTATAAAGCGGGTAAGGATCCATCAAGCCTCAAGTCTCGAGCCATTCCCCTCAAGCCTCAAGCCACAAGCCTCAAGTCGTCTCAGCGCCGCGGCGCTGAGACATGCACCGCCGCCCCGGCGGCCACCTCGGCGGCCTCCATGATGGACTCGCTGATGGTGGGGTGCGGGTGGATGGTGACCATCAGGTCCTCGAGGGTGGCGCCCATCTCGATGGCCAGGGTGCCCTCGGCGATGAGCTCGGAGGCGTGGGGCCCCACCATGCCCACGCCGATGACCGCCTCGGTCTCCGGGTCGCACAGCACCTTGACCAGCCCGTCGGTGCGGCCCATGGTGCGCGCCCGCCCGAGGGCGGCCAGGGGGAACTTGCCCACCTTGACCGGCAGCCCGGCGGCCTCGGCCTCGGCCTCGGTGGTGCCGGCCCAGGCGATCTCCGGATCGGTGAACACCACCGCGGGGACCGCCCGGTTGTCGAACGCGCTCGGCTCGCCGGCGATGACCTCGGCCGCCACCTTGCCCTCGCGGCTCGCCTTGTGGGCCAGCATGGGGCCCGGGGCCACATCGCCGATGGCGTAGATGTTGGGCGCCCCGGTGCGGCACTGCTCGTCGGTGGGGATGTGCCCCTGCGCGTCGGGCTCCAGGCCCAGGCGCTCGAGGCCCAGCTCCCCCGAGTTGGGGTGCCGTCCCACCGCCACCAGCACGCGGTCGTAGGCGTCGATGCGCGTGGCGCCGTCGTGCTCCACGGTGACCTGGTACTCACCGCCCGGGCTCTGCTCCACCTTGACCACCTTGGAGTCGGTGCGCAGGTTGGCGAAGCGCTTGCGCGCGCTGCGCACCATCACCTGCACCAGGTCCGGGTCGGCGCCCATGAGCATGCGCGGGAAGAACTCCACCACGTCCACGCTGGAGCCGAGGCCGGCGTAGACCAGCCCCATCTCCAGGCCGATGTAGCCGCCGCCCACCACCAGCAGCCGCTCGGGCAGCTCGGGCAGGGCAAGCGCCTCCGCCGACGACCACAGGGGCAGGTCGTACGCTGGCGGCAGGGTGTTGATGGAGGAGCCGGTGGCGATGATGCAGTGGCGAAACTTGACCCCCGACACGTCGGCCCCCTCCACCTGCAGGGTGCGCTTGTCGCGGAAGCGCGCCCGCCCGTGGATCACCTCCACGCCGCGCCCCTTGAGCAGCGACCCGATGCCGCCGGTGAGGCTGTCGACGACCTTGCCGGTCCAGGCGCGCAGGGCGTCGAGGTCCACCTGCACCTCGCCGAAGGTGAGGCCCATCTTCTTCGCCGCGCGCGCCGACTCGGCCACCTCCACCGCGTTGATCAGCGCCTTGGACGGGATGCACCCCTCGAGCAGGCAGACGCCGCCCAGCTTCTGCCGCTCCTCGATGAGCAGCACCTCTTTGCCCAGGTCCGCCGCCCGAAGCGCGGCCACGTAACCGCCCGGTCCGCCGCCGATGACCACCACATCCGCTTCCTGCTCCAGGCTCCCCATGACCATGACTCATCTCCGATTTTAAATGTCAAGTAGGGGGGTCAGACCCCACCGGTTGACATATTATCAAAATGTCAAGTAGGGGGGTCTGACCCCTACACTTGACATTTTTACGTCTCCAACAACAGCAGGTTCGGGTCCGACAGGTGGCGCACCAGCTCGCTGACGAAGCGGGCGGCGTCGGCGCCGTCGGCCACGCGGTGGTCGAAGGCCAGGGTCAGCGGCAGCATCTTGCGCACCACGATCTCGCCGTCGCGCACCACCGGCTTCTCCTGCACCTTGCCCATGCCGAGGATCGCCACCTCGGGGTAGTTGATGGCCGGGATCAGGGCGGTGCCTCCCAGGGGGCCCACGTTGGTGATGGTGAACGTGCCGCCCCGCAGGTCGTCCGGCTCGATGGAGCCGCCCCGCGCCCGCCCCACCACCGCCTCGATGTCCGCCGCGATCTGGATGATGCTCTTGCGGTCGGTCTCCTTGATCACGGGCACGATGAGGCCGCGGCCCGTGTCCGCCGCGATGCCGATGTTGTAGTAGCGCTTGTAGATGATCTCCTCGTTGAACGGATCGAGGCTGGTGTTGAACGCCGGCGCGGCGCGCAGGCCCGAGGTGACCGCCTTGATCACGAAGGCCAGCAGCGTCAGCTTGCTCCCGGGCTTGCCGTCGCGGCGGTCGCGCTCCTTGCGGCGGAACGCCTCGAGGTCGGTGACGTCGGCCTCGTCCATGTGCCACACGTGCGGCACCAGCAGCTTGGCCGTGGTCATCTTGTGCGCCACCTTGCGCCGAATGGACCGCAGCGGCTCCTTGTCCACCGGCCCGTACTGCGCGAAGTCGGGCAGCGGCTCCAGGTCCATGAAGGGGATGGCGCTGGCGGCGTGGGCCGCGAACTCTGCCTCGGCGCGGGCCGGCGCTGGCGCGGTCGCTGGCGCCGGCGCGGTCGCTGGCGTGGGCGGCGACGCGGCGCCTCCCTCGGCGAAGGCCTTGACGTCCTCCACCGTGACCCGCCCACCCGGTCCGGTGGGCGTCACCGCGTGCAGGTCGACGCCCAGCTCTCTGGCCAGGCGCCTCGTGGCGGGTGCGGCGGGCACGGGGCGGCCGGGCGGAGAGGGGGCAGCGGCGGGATCGGGAGCGGGAGCGGGATCGGGGTCGGGAGCGGGATCGGGCGCGGGATCGGGTTCGGCGACAGCTCCGCCCGACCCGTCGTCGATGACCACGAACACATCGCCCACGTTGATGATGTCCCCCTCCTTGCCGGCCAGGTTCACCACCAGGCCGGTCACCGGCGACGGGATGGTCACCGCGGCCTTGTCGGTCTCCACCTCCACAAGCGGCGCGTCCTCCTGCACCGTCTCGCCCACGGCCACATGCCACTTGAGGATCTCCCCCTCGTGGATCCCCTCGCCCAGGTCGGGCAGCTTGAACTCGTACATGAAAAAAGCCTCCCCGTGTGTGACTAGAAGTCGAGGGTCCTGTTGATCGCCTCGGTCACCTGCCCCTCGTCGGGCATGTAGAGCAGCTCGCGGCCGAAGTAGGGCATCACCACGTCGTAATGGGTCACCCGCTCCACCGGCGCCTCGAGGTACAGCAGCGCGTGGTCGTTGATGCGGGCCACGATCTCCGACGACATGCCCAGGGTGCGCGGCGCCTCCTGCACCACCACGCAGCGGCCGGTCTTCTTGACCGACGTCACGATGGTCTCGGTGTCCATGGGCGAGATGGTCAGCAGGTCGATGAGCTCGATGGACGCGCCGCGCTCCTGGCCCACCGCCTCCACCGCCTTGAGGGTCGGCCGCATCATGGCGCCCCAGGTGACCACGGTCAGGTCGTCGCCAGGCTGCACCACCTCGGCCTTGCCCAGCTCCATCACCTCGGGCTCCTCGGGCACCTCCTCGCGGAAGGCGCGGTACGAGTGCTTCGGCTCCATGAAGACCACAGGATCGGGATCGCGGATGGACGCCACCAGCAGCGCCCGCGCGTTACGCGGCCCCGACGGGATCACCACCTTGCAGCCCGGCACATGGGCGAAGGTCGCTTCCCGGCTCTCGCTGTGGTGCTCCAGCGCCCGCACGCCGCCGCCGTAGGGCATCCTGAGCACCATCGGCACCGTCCAGGTGCCCATGGAGCGGGCGCGCATGCGCGAGGCGTTGGCCTCGAGCTGAGGGAACGCGATGTAAGAGAACCCGGAGAACTGCATCTCCGCCACGGGCTTGAGCCCCGCCATGGCCATACCGATGGCCGTGCCGATGATTCCCGACTCGGCCAGCGGCGTGTCGATGACCCGCATCTCGCCGAACTCGTCGAGCAGCCCGTCGGTGACCCGGAACACGCCGCCGTCGCGGCCCACGTCCTCGCCCATCACCAGCACATCGCCGTCCTGCTGCATCTCTTGCTTCATCGCCAGGTTGAGGGCCTGGACCATGTTTAGCTTGGCCATCTCATCCCTCCTCGCGCGCCAGGTTGGCCAGAAAGGCCGCGCGCTGGGCCTCCACCTCGGGGACCTCGGTGCCAAAGAGGTTGTCGAAGGCGATGTCGGCCTTCGGCTTGGAGGCGGCGATCTCCTCGTAGCGCTTGACCGCCGCGAGCACCTCCGCCTTGAGCTCCTCCTGCTGCGCCGCCTCCCTGTCGTCGTCCCACAGGTCCTTGTCCTGCAGGTACTTGCGGGTGCGGATCAGCGGGTCGCGAGCCCACCACTTCTTCTCCTCCTCCTCGGAGCGGTACTTCTTCGGATCGTCGGCGGTGGTGTGCATCATCAGCCGGTAGGTCACCGCCTCCACCAGGGTCGGGCCGCCGCCGCCCTTGGCCCGGTCCAGCGCCGCGTCCACCGCCCGGTACACGGCCAGCGGGTCGTTGCCGTCCACCTGCACCCCCTCGAACCCGTATGCGAAGGCCTTCTGCGCGATGGTCTCGGACTTCGTCTGCTTGGCCCGCGGGTGGCTGATGGCCCACTGGTTGTTCTGGCAGACGAAGACCACCGGCGAGTTCCAGACCCCGGCGAAATTGAGCGCCTCGTGGAAGTCGCCCTGGCTGGTGGCGCCGTCGCCGATGAAGGCCACCACCGCTGTGCCCTCCTCGCCCTTGTACTGCATGGCGTAGGCCGCGCCCACGGCGTTGGGCAGCTGGGAGGCGAGCACCACGTAGGTGGGCAGGATCCGCGCCTCGGCTGGCGCCGTGTTCCCCTCCTCGAAGCCGCCGTAGTAGAGCATGTGGTTTTCGATGGTGTCGCCTCGAATCAGCCGGGCGCCCAGCTCGCGGTAGGAGCCGGCCATCCAGTCCCGCTCCCCCATGGCCAGGGCAGTGGCGCACACGATGGCCTCCTGCCCGGTGTTGGGCGGGAAGGTCCCCATGCGGCCCTGCCGCTGCATCTTGAGCATCCGCTGGTCCACCTCGCGGGCCAGCGACATGTATCGGTACATCGACAGCAGCTGCTCGGGCTCCAGCTGTGGCTCGAGGTCGCGATCCACCTTGCCCTCCTCATCGAGGATCTGGGTGTAGGTCACGCTGTAGCTGTTGATCTGTTTCTGTGGCATCCCCGCCTCCTCTGAACTGTGAACTGGTGGCCAGGTGTGCTTCCTCTGGCGGGCACCAGGTATGTAGCACACCGGTATGGGGCCTTCCACAAGGAGGCTCGCCTTTATCAGGCACCTCGCGCTAACATCGGAGCCTCGATCACGTGCAGCAGGAGGAAATGGCCGCGTCTCACGACAGCCGGGGTCCAGGCAGGCCGGGGGCAGCCCCGGACGCCTTCGCGGATGACCCCACCCCGAACCTCAGGGAGGGCAAGGCGGACGCCGGTTTCTGGGGGGAGGATCCAACCCCCAGCTTGCGGGTCCCGGGGGACATGCCTGCCGGACAGGAAGATCCCACCATGGACATGGACGCCAGCGGCGCGGCGGTGTTCAGCGAGGATCCAACGCCGGACCACGGGCTGCCGGCCCGCCAGCCCGAACCGCCAGACTCCCGGCAGCCGCTGCAGGGGCCGCGGCCGCCCCGTTCGAGCACGGTCATCCAGTACACGCCGCCGCCCCCTGGCGGCGGGCCCTCCGCTGACCCGAACGGGGAAGGCGCCGCCGCCGCGCCGCCGGCCGCGGGCCTGGACGGCACCGCGACCTTCGGCCGCTACACCCTGACGGGGCTGCTGGCCGAGGGGGGCATGGCGCGGGTGTACCACGCGGTGCTGCGCGACGAGAGCGGCTTCGAAAAGCCGCTGGCCATCAAGTGCATGCACGCGCGCCTGGGCGAGGACCCGGAGTTCGTGAGCCGCTTCGTGGACGAGGCACGCATCGCCTCCACCTTGAACCACAGCAACATCGTGCAGGTGTTCGACTTCGGCAAGGGGGCAGGGGAGCGCTACTACCTGGCCATGGAGCTGGTGCAGGGGCCCGACCTCGGGGCGCTGCTGGACCGGCTGCAGGCGGCAGGGCGGCCGCTGCCCATCCCGGCGGCGCTGTACATCGCCGCTGGCACCCTGCGCGGCCTCGGCGCGGCCCACCGGCGGCTCGACCGCGATGGCGCGCCCGCGCCGGTGGTGCACCGGGACATGTCGCCGCAGAACATCCTCATCTCCCTGTCCGGAGAGGTGAAGGTGGCGGACTTTGGCATCGCCAAGGCGGCCGGCAAGCTGGTGCAGACCGAGGCCGGCACGGTGATGGGCAAGTTCTTCTACATGTCCCCCGAGCAGTGCCAGGGGCAGTCCGTGGACGCGCGGGCTGACATCTTCTCCACCGGGTGCGTCATGTTCGAGATGCTCACCGGCCGCTCGCTCTGGCGCGGCGGCTCGCCGGTGGAGATCATGCGCCAGGTGATCCAGGCGCCGATCCCGCCGCTGCAGAGCGTCAACCCGGCGGTGCCCGAGGAGCTGGGCGCCATCCTGTCCAGGGCGCTCAACCGCGATCCGCAGCGGCGCTACGCCGACGGCAACGAGATGGCCCGGGAGCTGGAGCGCCTGCTGCACCGGTTGGCGCCGGGATACTCCAGGGACGACCTGGCGGATCTGGTGCGCGAGATGGAGTCGCCGCCGCCAACCGCCGACGGGGACGCCGGCGCCCTGTGGTCCCGGGCCGGAGACGGCTCGCCCTCGCTGGACGAGCTGCGCCACCAGGGAGCGTCGGGTGAAACCGGACCCCGGCCGCCGACCTCCGCGCTGCCTGATGAGGCCGAGGGGGTGGTGGTGAGCCGGCCGGAGACCGAGATCCACCCGCTGTCAGATTCCCAGCTCGGCCCGGCGTCGCCGGCGGCGCAAGAGCCGGAGGTCACGCCCGCGCCCCTGCGCCCCACGCACGAGGACCGCCCCGGCGGGTCCGGCCGCCGCGCGGCGCTGGTGCTCGCCCTGGCCATCGTGGTGGGCGCCTCGCTGGGCGCGGCCGCGGCGCTGCTGGTCGGCGGACAGCGGCAGCTGGCCCTGGTGCCCGGCCAGCCGGTGCAGGCTGGCCCCTGGCGGTTGACGCTCAAGGCGGCCCGGCCGGTGCGCTCGGCCCGGGGCCCGCGGCTGCTGCTGGAGCTGTGGACCAACCGGCAGGATCCGGCGGCCGGCCGCCACTTCTCCCGACGGGGCGCGCCGCCGCTGCTCTGGTCTACGGCCACGGTGCAGGGCGAGGCTCTGCTGCGGCTCGTGTTCGAGGACAAGGGCGACGGGGTGGTGTGGTTCGCGCCGCCTGACGCCGAACCCGTGGCCCTGGTGGTGCGCTGAGCCAGGCGCCGCTCAGGGTTTGCGCTGGAGCGCCCCCAGCACCTTGAGCACCATGTCGCCGTCGCTGGCGAACAACTCGGCCACCTTCTTGGGATCGTGGAACCGCTCGAGGCCCATGCTGATGATCTCGGTGTACCCGCCGCTGTAATGCTTGCCCATGTAGGCCGTCACGAAGCCGCCGGGGTAGGCCTTCTCGCCGTCCTTGTATTTCTTCTTGGGCAGCAGCTTCTTGAGCTGCTCGATGACGCTGGTGTTGGCGCGCTGCTCGCGTACACCCTGGGCCACGGAGAACGGCCGCGGCCCGCCGTGGTCCTCGATGTGGTGGCCGAACTCGTGCAGGATCGCGCGCAGGCTGGAGGTGGGGCCCAGCTTGATGGTCTTGTCGTTGTGCGCGGCGCGCTTGCGGTTGTGCTCCACCAGCACCTTGACCGGCGGGAGCCGCCCGAGCAGCTCGGGGTGCACCACGGCGCTGATGATGGTCCAGGCCATGTCCAGGTTGGTCTGGAGCTTGTCCTTGTATTTGGCCGCCACCTTGCCCGTATAGACGACGTCGCTGCGCAGGTTCCATGACACCGGGCTGTCGGCGCCATGAAAGCGCTTCATGGCGCGCTGGACCCACGCCTCGGACCAGGGCGCCTTGTAGTCTGCCAGGTACTTGATCAGCCGCTGGCCCAGCGCGCGCTCGGCGGCGTCGTTGCTGCCGCGCAGCCGAGCGCCCTGTCGCTCCAGATAGGACAGCTGACGTTGCCGGCTGCCGCGGGTGGCGGCGAGCTTGACCAGCTTCGTGATCTTCTTGTTGTCGCTGGAGGGGAAGGCGGGCAGGTCAGCGGGCAGCAGGTTGGCGGTGCTGCGGCGCCCGGCCCGCCGGATCAGGCCAGCGCTCAGGCGCTGCAAGAACGCCTCGGCGACCGCCTGCTTCTTTAGCGCGGGGCTGTCGACGCTCTTTTCCACATGCCGGTAGACGGCCAGCACAGCCCTGGCCAGGGTCCGGTCGGCGGAGGACTCGCTGCTCTTGAGCTTGTTGTACTTCAGGCCCAGGCCGGTCATCCAGGTGGCCGCGGGCTTGAGGTCCAGCTGCTGCAGGGTGGCCCTGAGCGCCGGCAGGCTGCCGGCGAGATCCGCGGGCACGAGCGCGGCCAGGTCGAGCTTGTGCAGCGCCTTGTTGCCCTTGGCGAAGGCCACCGACAGCTTGCGGTGGCGCAGGCGCGCGGCGTGGTCGTCCAGCTTCTTTGCGGGCAGCTCCTTTTTGATCCGGGCTGCCAGAAACTTGATGCCGTCGTCCAGCGCCACGTGCTTGTGGGGCAGCGACACCTTGATGTCCCTGGCCCGGGACGGCTTCGCCTTTTTGGCCATGCGGGCCGGGGGCACGACCCGGGTCTTTGCCTTGCTGGAAAAGACCCTCACGATGCGGTCCTTGACCCGCCCGGCCCAGCCGCCCTTGCCCGCGCTGGCCGGCGTCGGTGCGGACATGAGGATCCCCACCATGGCCATGGTAAGCAGGGTTGACGTTTTGCGGGTCCCGAACATCAACCGGGTTTATAAGCAACGTCCATGCCACGGCGCCCCGAGGGCAGAAGGTCGCCTCAGGTCATTGTTACAAAAGCGTTTTTATGAATCCACGGTCCGCGGGCGAGGCCACGGAGATCTACAGATGTCAATCGATCGGCAGATGCGCTGTCCGTTTGATATCGGTCAGTTGCACCGGGCCTCGTGACCATATTCGTAGTTCGAATACTCCATGTACTGCGTCTTTTTGTGGAAGTAGCTGTCGAACCATTGCTTGTCGAAGGTCTTGTAGCTCTCCACCACCAGGTGCATACGCGCCCCGGCGAAGCCCATGGTGCGGATGGTCTGCCGGTACCTGGATTCGAAGTCGTAGGTCACCAGCCCGTAGGTGTTGTCGCTGCACGACTCGGAGCTCATGTACCGCGACAGCCCGGCGGATTTGTGGCTCCAGCCGGCGTCCCCCAGCGTGTAGATCCGGTCGTCGAAGTTCGGGCACGAGACCATGGCCCACGGGTAGCCGGAGCAGTAAAAGGCGCACGCCTTGCCGCCGCCCACGTTGGCCTGAGAGCGCACGGCCACATGCACCTTTCCGCTGCCGTCCACGCCCATGGCGGTGGCCCGCCCCACGCTGGCCACCGTGTTGACCGTCCAGGTCCCCGCCGGGCCCCTGGCGGCGTGGTACACCGTGGGGGATTTGCTGAAGACCAGGTGCAGCCCGCCCTGCTGGTCGGCCGCCATCAGGGGCGGAGACTTGACGGTCTGTGCGTGCACGACCTTGGCCTTCCAGCCGCCGCCGGCGCCCTTGCCGTACACCACCACGCCCTGAGCCGTGCGCGCGCCGAGGAACGCCGCGCCGGCGCTGTCGCGCACCAGGGTGAAGCCCGCGGCGCCCGCGGCCACGGCCTCGAAGCTCCAGCCCGCCGGGCCGAGGGTGGCCAGGCGCAGCTGGTCGCTGCCCTTGTCCCGGAACGCCACGGCTGCGCCGGCGGCGCCCGCGGCGACCGCCGAGAGGCGGCAGCCCACGGGCGTGCTGGTCAGGGTCGTGCTGGACCAGCTCCCCGTGGCGTCCTGCGTCTGGTGGACCAGCTGCTTGGCGGCGTTACGAAAGAAGACATGGGCGGCGCCGCCGCTCACGGCCAGCGCCCGGCACCGGACATTTTTTCCGGCGGCGAGGTCCACGCTCTTCATGCTGCCAGAGGCGTCGGTCACGTACTTCAGCTCGTCGTGGTACAGCAGGTGGACCTTGCCCTTGTCGTCCAGGGCCAGCGCCGGGTTGTTGGGGATCGGGTCGAAGCTGGTGATCTTGTTCTTGGGCACAGACACGCTGTGCTCCATGGCAGCCAGCTCGGTGGCCGAGCAGCCCGGCTTCGCGGCCCGGGCTGCGCTGCCCCACGGCAACCCCGCTTCATCCTCCAGCCCCCCGCAGGCGGCTCCCAGCAGTGGCACTCCAGCGACGAACACGACGACGAACCAGCGAATCCTCATGCGGCACCTCCCTGAACGCTGTGTGTGGCTTCACAGGTTCAGGTGCGCGCCATGTCCGAAATGTTCAACAAAGCCTGGGGTGGCGCGAGCTCAGGAGCCCGGCAGCATCGACACATGGTGGCGCGGCACCTGCTCGCCGACATAGGTCCGCGGCGCCTCTTCGCCCTCCTGGCGGTGCCAGACCCGGCGAGCGCCGGGCCGGGTGTAGTCCCAGAACCGCACCTCCGCGCCGCCGGGATCGGCCACGGCTCTGCCCCGCCGGTCGAGGCTGTAGATGCGCCCCTGCACCTCCACCTGGGAGCTGGGCGGATCGAGGGGACCTTCGCCGCGCGGCCGCCCCCAGCTCACGAACGGCTCGTCGCGGCAAGGGCAGCAGAGCCAGGCCTCGTCCGAACCGTCGGACAACACGGCCTCGGTCCAGCGCCGCGATCCCTCGGCCAGTTGCACGGCCCGATCCACCAGCCAGTCCCGACCGTCGACGATGATCACGTCCTCCGCCTTGCACATCCACAGCGGGCGCTCCACGTCCTCCACCCCATCGCCGTCGTAGTCGGGCCCGCTGGTGAGCAGCCGGGGCGCCTCGCCGTCGTCCCCGGCGCGACCCCGGGCGCGCCGGCGCCGCAGCGCCATCACTCCGGCGGCCGCGCCAGAGATGACGATGGCCGCGCCGATGATCAGCTCCAGCATGGCCCCGCGGTTACCTGCTGCTCAGCAGCCGCACCAGATCGTTGTAGGCCATGGTGAGCCGCTGGCTCAGCTCGGTGGCGACGCGCTGCTTCTCCGGTTTCCGCGAGTGCATGTCCGGGTGGTACTTGCGCATCATGGCGCGGTAGCACTTGCGCACGGTCTGCAGGTCCGAACCGTAGGGCGCCTCGAGCTGGGCGTAGAGCCGGGCCAGCCGCTGGTCGTAGCCGGGCGGCGAGGCAGAGGGGCCGCCGCCCGGCCCGAAGTTGCCCGTGCGGTAGCCGGCGGTTCGGTAGCGCCCGGCGTCGCTGTAGTCCTGCCGGTGCGAGTCGTCCCAGTCGTCCCGCGCCCGGGAGCTCTCCGCCGCCTTCTCCGCCGCCTCGCGCCGCTCCTTGCGCCGGGCCAGCTCCTGCTCCAGCTCGTCGTCGGACAGGTCCTCGATGGGCGCCCCCCGGCCGGAGAACGGCCCGTCCCACGTGGAGGTGGAGTCGATGATGGAGTTGAGGTTGGACTTCAGCAGGTTGACGAACCGTTTACCGATGCTCACGACGACCTCTCGCGGGGGCGCGCCCGGGGGCGACCCCTAAACATGAATCTCGAACTGCTCACAATGGAAGTCGGGTTGCCCCTTGACCACGATGGTCTTGCCGAACCGCCGCTCCAGCAGCACCACATGCTCGTGCTCGGACGCGGCCAGCAGGTTGGCCACCTCCGGGTTGACCTGCACCTCGATGCGGTCGCCCGGGAGGCTCTCGGCCTGGCGGCAGATCTCGCCCAGCACGTCGTAGCACACGGTGAGCGTCGCCTTGACGTACCCCTTGCCCTCGCAGTACGGGCACGACTCGGTCAGCTGCTTGACCAGGCTCTCGCGCACCCGCTTGCGCGTCATCTCCACCAGGCCGAGGTCGGAGATCTTCAACACGTTGGACTTGGCCCGGTCCGCGCGCAGGGCGTCCTGCAAGCTGCGCCACACCTTGCTCCGGTTCGACTCCCGCTCCATGTCGATGAAGTCGATGACGATGAGCCCGCCGATGTTGCGCAAGCGCAGCTGGTGGACCACCTCCTTGACCGCCTCCAGGTTGGTGCGGGTGATGGTGTCCTCCAGGTTGCGCCGGCCCACGTAGCGGCCGGTGTTGACGTCCACCGAGGTGAGCGCCTCGCTCTGGTCGATGATCAGGTAGCCGCCCGACTTGAGCCACACCTTGCGCTCCAGGGCGCGGTCGAGCTCCATCTCGATGTCGTAATGGTCGAACAGCGGCTCGCTGCCCTGGTACTGCTCCATCACGTGGCGGAAGCGCGGCGCGAAGGTGTCGATGAACTGCCCCAGCCGGCGGAACTCCTTCTCGTCGTCCACGATGACCGCGTCCACCTCGGTGGAGAGCAGGTCGCGCACGGCTCGCAGGGTCAGGTCGAGCTCCTGGTACAGCAAGAAGGGCGCGCGCTCGGAGGTGTTCTTGGTCAGGATCTCTTCCCACAGCTTGAGCAGGAACTCCAGGTCCGCCTGCAGCATCTCGCGGCTCTGCCCCTCGGCCACGGTGCGCACGATGAACCCGGCGCCGGGGGGGCGGATGTCGTCGACGATCTCCTTGAGCCGCTTGCGCTCGGACTCGGAGGTGATGCGTCTGGAGATGCCGATGTGGTCCACCGTGGGCATGAACACCAGGTGCCGCCCCGGCAGGGAGATGTAGGTGGTGACCCGCGCGCCCTTGGTGCCGATGGGCTCCTTGGCCACCTGCACCATGATCTCCTGACCCTCGCGCAGGGTGGCCTCGATGGGCGCCTCCTTGACCACCGCCCGGGTCAGCTCCTCGCGCGGCAGCTCGTCCTCCTCCTCCTTCTCCTCCTCGTCCTCGTAGAACAGGTCGGAGAAGTCGCCGGGCTTGCCGCCGGCGTCGGCCACGTACAGGAAGGCGGCCTTGCCCACGCCGATGTCCACGAAGGCGGCCTGCATGCCGGGCAGCACCCGCACCACGCGGCCCTTGTAGATGTTGCCCACGATGCCGTAGCCGCGGCCGCGCTCCAGGTACAGCTCGGCCAGCTGTCCGTTCTCCACCAGGGCTACCCGGTGCTCGGGTCCATCCGCGTTGACGAGGAGCAGGTTCTTCATGGTCGCAACCAGAGTGCGGAGGATATCACGGATCCAGCGCCTTCAAGTCCCAGCCGAGCCGCGCCACCGCGCAGCGGGGCAGATCCTCTTCTTCCACCCCGAGCAGGTGCCGCAGCACCTCCTCCGGCTTGACCGTGCCGTCGGCGCCGAACCGGCAGAGCACCTCCACCGCCCCGTCGGGGCGCAGGTCGAGGCGGGCGATGATGCGCGACATGTCGCGCTTCTTGCGCTTCTTTCCCCGCACGAACTCCAGCGGCCCCGCGGCCAGGCGCTGCCGCGCGCGCTCCACGTCCTCGTTGCTCAAAGGCCTCGGCGGGCCCAGCGACCAGCGGATCCCCTGGATCCGCGTCAGCACCGGCTCGCTGCCCAGCTCGGCGCGCTCCAGGGTCAGGCCGGGCGGCAGCTGGGCGGCCAGGGCATCGCGCAGCTCATCCGGAGAGCCGGGCTTGCACAGCTCCACCTCCACGAACTCGCAGCGGCTCTCGGCGCCGAGGGGCAGCGCGGGCGAGAAGCGCAGCTTCGGCTTGGGGTGATACCCCTTGCTGAAGCGCAGCGGGAAGCCGGCGCGGCGGGCGGCGCGCTCGAAGACCACCATCATCTCCAGGTGCCCGATGAGCGCGGCCCGGCCGTGCTTGTTGAACCAGATCCGCACGGTGGTCTTGGGCACCGGCGCTGCGGCTTGCTCGGGGAGGGGCTGCTCGGCGGCCGCCGCCTCGGCCACGGGCGCGACCGCGTCGGAAAACAGTCGGTGCTCGGGCTCGTCGGGGCACACGCCGCACTGATCGCAGTCGCCGAAGGTGCAGTCCTGCCTCGTGGTGGCGCTGCTGGCGGCCCGGCGTTCGCCGGCGAGGTAGCGCCGCTGGACCCCGAAGTCGAGGTGGTCCCAGGGCAGGGTGGCCTCCGCAGCGCGGGGGCCCAGGTAGAGCGCGGGGTCCGGGATCTCGCCGGCCTGATGGGCCCCCTCCAGCGCCGCCTGCCAGCGGGGCAGCTCGAAGTGCTCGGTCCAGGCGTCGAGGCCGGTGTGCTCGCCGGTCACCACCCGCTCCAGCACCGACGCCATGCGCCGGTCGCCGCGGGCCAGGTACGACTCGGCCACGCTCTGCCCCGGGTGGTGCCAGCGGAACGGGCGGACGCGCCGCGGCATGGCCCGCCGCAGCAGCTCGAGCTTGCGCTCCACCTCCTGCAGCGTGGGGCCGGCCTCCCACTGGAACGCAGTGTGGGGCTTGGGCACGAAGGTGGAGACCGACACCGAGATGGTGGCCTGGGGACGGATCTGCTTGGCCCGCCGGTGGGCGCGCTCGGCCAGCGACGCGATGGCCAACAGGTCCTCATCGGTCTCGGTGGGCAGCCCCAGCATGAAGTAGAGCTTGAGCCGGCCGTAGCCCGCCTCGAACACCGAGGCCACCGCGGCCAGCAGGTCCTCGTCGCTGTTCTGCTTGTTGATCACCCGGCGCAGGCGGTCGGTGGCCGCCTCCGGCGCCAGGGTGAAGGAGGTCTGCCGCACCTTGCTGATCTCTCGCGCCACCGTCGAGTCCAGGGTCTCGGTGCGCAGGGACGGCAGGGACACGGCGATGTTGCGCGGGCCGTGCTCCTGGATCAGCGAGCACAGCATCGGCAACAGCTGGGGGTGATCTCCGGCCGAGAGCGACAGCAAGGCCAGGTCCTGGTAGCCGGTCTGGTCCAGCAGGCGCCGGGCCTCGGACAGCACCCGCTCCTGGCTGCGCTGGCGGGTGGGGCGGGTGACGAAGCCGGCCTGGCAGAAGCGGCACCCCTGGCTGCAGCCGCGCTGGATCTCCAGCACCACCCGGTCGTGCACCAGCGGGCAGCTCGGCACCAGGTGGGCAGCGGGCAGGGGGAGGCTGTCCAGGTCCTGCACCAGCCGGCGCCGCACGGGCAGCGGCTGGCAGTCATCAGGCGCGCAGGAGGTGACCTTCACGGCCAGCCCGGTGGGGTCATGGTCCACGTCGACCCACTCGGGGACGTAGATCCCCTCCACCCGCGACAGCCGCGCCAGGCGCTCGCGTCGCGGCGCGTCGGGGCCGATATCGGCCAGGGCGCGGGCCAGCTCGGGCAGCGCCTCGTCGGCCTCGCCCAGGAAGACCAGGTCCACGAACGGCGCCAGGGGTTCGGGGTTCAGCGCCGCCGAGCCGCCCAGCAATACCAGCGGCCAGCGCGCCTCCGGGTCCAGGCGGTCTGCCGTCCGGCGTGGGATCTGGCCCAGGTCCAGCATCCTGAGCAGCGCCGGGTAAGCCAGCTCGTACTGCACGGACAGCCCGAGCAGATCCATTTCGCCCAGGGGCGTCTGGTCCTCCAGGGTGAACAGCGGCAGGCCCTCGCTGACCAGCAGCCGCTGCATGTCGGCGTACGGCATGAAAGCGCGCTGAACCCGGATCCCCTCGTCCGCCAGCTCCAGCATGCTCGCGTGCAGCTGTCGGAAACCGAGGTGGCTCATGCCGACTTCGTAGACGTCGGGGAAGCCGAGGGCCAGGCGCAGGCGGGGATCCCCCTGCCCGGGCGTCGGCGCGGGCAACCCAAATTCGTCGCCGATGTACCGGCTTGGCCGCTCGACCCGCGATAAAAGCTTGTTAAGAGGAATATCCATGAATATTCATGCCCGCAAAATCTGAAGAAACTTCAGGCCAGTGTGACACGGATGTCAGAGTTTTGTTCGAGGGGGCCGCGGCTGACCTGCGCGTGCTGCCTGTAATTTTATATAGTTAACTGGATCCAGCGGCCCTGGCACATCGGTTGCTACTTAACATATTCGGAGGCTTCGAGCACTTGGCTTAATCCCTGGGTCCAGCTTTCAAGGTTTCACCGGCCCTCCTAGACTAATCGCTCTTTAGCCATCCTCCTCTCTCCAGCGGCTTCGGCCGCTGAATAAAGATTGGCCTAAAGTGGCCTTAACATAGCGTTTTACTTGGAATTACTTAGCTTATTATTTGTTTCTTTAGCCTAGCCTAGCACTTATCGCCTCGTAAGAGGTGTTGGTCGCCCCCTGGATGACAGCTCTCCAGGGGGCTTTTTTTATCCCGTGGCCGCAGCCTACCCCCTCACTCCCACCCCAACAGCCCCACCGTGTGGTCCACCATGGCCTGCAGCCACTGCGTCCCGGCGTCCGCCGCCCCATCGTCCAGCGCCTGAACCGTCTGGATATAATCATCGCCCCGGTCCGGCAGCGCTGCCAGCAGCTGCTCTCTGAGGTCCGCCCCCGGCGCGTCCCAGCCGGCGTAGCCGCCCAGCTGCTGCTCGAGCGCAGGCCACTGGGCCAGGAAGCGGCGCTGGTTGTCCAGCTCGGCGGTCTTCTTGCCGCTCTGCTCCAGCAGCGCGATGGAGTCTTCCATGTATCCCGCCACCTGTCCCAGGCGCTTGATGCGCTCGGCGATGCCGCCGGCCAGGGTCTGGCGCGCCCGCTCGTACAGCGCGCGGGTGCCCTCATCGCTGGCCAGCGCCAGCCGCACCTGCCCGTACCAGTGCCACAGCGCCGCCAGGTTGCCGATGTAGCGCAGGTTGCGCTCCAGCTTGTCGCGGATGCGGCCGAAGCGCTGCGGGTTGAACGGGAGCGACAGGCAGGGCTGCTTTTCCCCCACCACCAGCCGGTCGGGGCCGGCGTCCTTGCGGTAGACGAAGCCGGCGGCCAGCACGGTGCCGTAGTCGATGTTGATGGGCCCCACCAGCCCGGCCTGCCCGCCGAGGAAGATGCGGTTCGAGCGCAGCATCACGCCCCGGGGGACATCGCCCACCAGGCTCGGGGTGGCCTTGTCGCCGCTCTTGCCGAAGGGGGTGAAGTTGAAATGGATGAACGAGCTGCCCACCTCGCTGTGGTCCCGCCGGCTGGTGCCGCCGGCCATGAGCACGTCGCAGAAGTTGATCAGGCTGCCGAGGGTGACGAAGGGCAGCAACACCGTCTGCTTGAGGCCCACGGTGTGCGCTGCGTTGGCTTCCTCCTCCATCAACGTGCCGGCGCGCACGTGGGCGCCCGAGCCGAACACCACCCGGTCGAGGAACACGGCGCCGGCGAAGTAGCCGCCCGCCAGGCGCACGTCCCGGCCCAGGGCGCAGCCGTCCAGCGTGGCCGGCGTCTCGGCGCCGATGACGCAGCCGGGGCCGATGACCAGGTCCGCGCCGCGCAAGCGCGCGCCGGCGTGCAGCACCGTGCCGGGGCCCTGGATCTGTGACAGGTCCACCTCGTCGCCGATCTCCAGCGAGTGGGGGGCAGGAATCTCGACGCCCTGAGCGCGCAGGGCCGCTACCTTCTGTTCAAGGTCCATTGTGCTTCCTGGTTATGCGGTCTGTACGAAAGGTGAAGGGAAAGGGTAGGGGAGGGGCAGGGCAGGGGCAAGGAGCAGGGGGCAAGTGGACCGGGCAGGGCTGTGCCCGTTAGGAGCCCCTCCGGGGGAGCGCGCCGTGCTCGCCTCCCTTGGGGAGGCTCCGCGATGAAGCGGCGCGCTATTCAGACATCTCCTTTTTGACCTGGGCCAGGCTCTTGAGGATCTCGCCGCGGGCGTTGTTGTACTTGATGAAGACCTTGGCCACCGCCTCGAGCTCCTTGTAATCGAAGCCCTTGTTGGTCTCGTTGAAGCACATGTCCACGGCCATGGTGTCGCGGTTGTCGCCGGCCATGTTGTACACGGCGTTCTTGAAGCCCTTGTCCTTGACGTCCAGGATCGTCTTGCGCTGCTCGAAGCACTCCTTGCGCAGCTTGTCGGCGTAGCCGGCCTTGTACTCGTCCTTCTTGCAGGACTCGTAGATGTACTCGACCACCGGCTGGGTGTCCGGGGGCTTCTTGATGGCCTTGATCGCCTTGTCCAGGTCCGGGATGGCGCACTTGAGGATGTTGTAATACTCCAGCGCCTTGGGCAGCACGTCCGGGTTGTCGTGGGCCATGTGGAAGGCGTTGGCCATGTTGCGCACCTCCTGCTCACTCTTGGCCTCCCCCTTGCGCTCGTCGATCTTGTCGGCGTAGGTCATGAAGGTGGTGCGCACGTCCTTCATGGAGCCCTTGACCGACTCCAGCGGCGTGGCGAACCCCTCGGGGGGCTTGAGCTTGCCGAACTCGTCGAGCGCCGTGGCGAGGATCGGTACGCACTTGGTCTTGATGTGGTCCGGCTGGCTGGTGGGGAAGTTGTTGAAGGCCTTGGTCAGACCCTCGGTGATCTCCATGGTGTCCTTGGCCAGGCGCACGTCGCGGTGCTTGGCCCGCACCGTACACTTCCAGAAAGCGGCCACGGTCTCGTCGTCAACGCCGCGGTAGGCGGTGAAGAAGTCGTAGACCTCCTTGACGCGCGCCTCCTTGCGGATGCTCTGCAGCCAGAAGAAGCCGAGCACGCCGACCAGGGCGAGGAAGACCGCCGAGTACATGAACATCTTGGTCCGCTTTCGGGACTTCTGCTCGGCCAGGAACTGGTTGATCTCGGCCTGGGCCTGGTTCGGATCCATCGGCTGGCCCACCGGCCCGGGGGCCGGGGCGTAGGCCGGCTCCGGGGCCATGGCCTGCTGGGTGGCGGCCACCGGGTCCACCGGCTGCTGGGGCACCGCGGCGGCCGGGTCCACCGGCTGCTGAGGCACCGCGGCGGCGGCCGGGTCCACCGGCTGCTGGGGCGCCGGGGCGCCGGCCTGCTGCATCTGCTGCATCTGGGCCATCTGCTGCTGCATCAGCTCCATCTGCTTCTGCATCTCGGCCGGGTCCAGCTGCGGGTCCCCGGCGGCGGGCTGGGCCGCTTGCTCCAGGCCGGCTCCGCAGGCCGCGCAGACGGTGGCGCCGTCTTCATTGGGATATTGGCACTTCGGGCAGTTGATCATGGCTTATCCTGACAAGAGGTGGAGGTCAGTACCCCGCGGAACCTATCACAAGATCGATGTGAAGTTAAAGTCCGCGATGGCCGCGTACATGCTCCTGTAGACCCCCCGCGGGCCCGGGAAGTTCCCTGGCCCTGCTCAGCGGCCCGCGCCGAGGCCGCACTGGCTGGCCAACTGCGCGAGATCCCGGCTCTGCGGCGCCAGCTGCAGGGCGAGCCCGTGGTGGTAGCCGGCCAGGGCCCGACGCCCCCGGTGGCAGGCGTGGTGGGTCAGCAGGTAGTGGTGGTAGGTCACCGCGCGCACCGACTCCAGCTCGGTGACCGGGCCCAGGGCGCGGTGCCAGGCGGCGATCTTGTGGCGATGACGGGCGGCAGCGTCCTTCAGGGATCCACCGGGCGGCAGGTAGCGGGTCAGCAGCCCGTCCGGCTCCAGCCGCGCGGCCACCTCGGGCAGCAGGCGCTGGTCATACTCCACCGAGAGCGGGCGGGCGGCGGCCAGGCGGTCCATGTCCGCGGCCAGCAGGTGCTTGCGCTCCAGCCAGCGCGGGGCCATGGCGCCCAGCTCGGGCAGGTTGCGCTCCAGCCAGGGCAGGTAGCCCGGCATGGGCAAGAAGTGGCGGTGCATCAGGTCCAGGTCGGGCCGGTGGTCGGCCACCACCCGCAGCGCCCACAGGTTGAACAGGCTCTCGAAGTAGGCCGAAAAGATGATGGCCCGGGGCGGCAGGTCCATCATGGCCCGGGTGGTCTCCTCGGCCTGCCAGAAGCGGCGCAGGTCGCTGCGCGGCAGGCTGGACGCGGCCTGCATGGCGGGCAGGGTGCAGGCCAGCAGCATCACCAGGGCCGGCGCGGCGCGTCCCAGGCGCGCGGCGGCGCAGGCCATCAGGGTCACCAGCACCGCGATGCCAGGGGCCAGAAACGCCACGGCCACTGACAGGTAGCCGTGGGCGTCCGGGTTGAGCGGGTCGAAGCCGACGGTCAGCGGCGACAGCAGGTTGAAGGCCGCCATGCCGCTCAGCAGCAGCGCTGGTCGGCGGGTCTGGCGGCGACGCCACAGGAAGTACAGCCCACCCAGGGCCACCACCGCGGCCACCGGCCCCAGCCCGCCGGCCACCGCGAACACGGCGCCCATGGCCCGGTGCTCCACGGTCTCCTTCTGCGCCTTGTTCAGCGCCTTTTGAAACGCCTTGGCCGACACCACCCAGGCGAAGCGCTCCGCCGTGTGAGGCGATCCCCAGTTGACCTGCGGGTCGCGGGCCGAGCGCAGCGGCAGGTAGGCCAGCACGCTCAGGCCGAGCAGGCCGGCCAGCACCAGGCCCACCACGTTGCGGTGCCAGCCCTGCTCGCGCCGGCGCAGCAGCACGAACAGCAGCACCGCCGGCAGGGCCAGTACCACCAGGAAGTGGTGGTTGCACAGGGCGAGGCCGCAGACCAGGCCTGACAGCAGCAGCGGGCGGCGGTCGCCGGTCTCGTCCCAGCGAAGGAGCAGGCAGGCGCCGGCCAGCAGCAGGCAGAGGTTCAGCGCGTAGACCTCGGCTCGCACCGCCTGGAAGGCCACGGCGTAGGACAGGCCCACCACCAGCCCGGCGACAGTGGCCGCGGCGGGGGCGGCCCAGGCGGGCCGGGCGGCGGCGGCCCCGAGGCGGCCGAGCACCTGCAGGGAGAGCTGCACTGTCAGGGCGGCGGCGGCCGCGGCGGCCAGGGCAGAGGCCAGGGTGACGCGGAAGTAGATGGTGCCGACGGGCAGCAGCGCCAGCAGCTTGCCCAGCAGGCCGGGCAGGGGGTGGCCGGGCGGGTGAGCGATGCCCAGCTCCCAGGCGGCGGCGGACAGCTCGCTGGAGTCGAGCCAAAAGAAACCTGGCGCGGCGAGAGAGAGGTAGACGGTCAGGCAACAAAGCCCGACCATGACGGGGAGCGGGGCACGCATGGGCTGTTGGGAATAGAGATTATACGGCCCTTGATCTGCCAGGCGCAGGATTTACATTGCCACAGCTTGAACCGGAAGCGGGAGCCGAGTCATGAGTGACGAGTCCAAGATCAAGGTCATCTTTGGCGATGGGGCCGACGAGGAGCAGCCGCAGGCGCCGTCGGAGGCGGGCGAGGAGCCGCAGGAGCCCGTGGCGCCGCCCGTGGAGGACTGGCTGGAGGAGGAGACCGCCTGTCCGGAGCTGGAGCCGGAGCTGGAGGCGGAGCCCGTGGCGTCGGACGCGGCCTCGGAGGAGCATGACTTCAAGATCAACGACCGGCGCTTCTGGAACCTGAGCGAGGAAGAGCTGGAGGAGGATGAGGAGACCCCGACGGTACCCTCCTACGTGGAGCAGCTGGAGCAGAAGGTGGAGGAGAAGGACCGCCAGCTGCGCGAGTACATCGCGGCCTACAAGAAAGAAGTGGGCGAGGGGCTCGAGCGCACCAAGGAGCGGCTGCAGCGGGACGCCGACCTGCGGCTGCAGCGCGCGCGGGACAAGATGGCGCTGCCCATGCTCGAGGTGCTCGACGCGCTGGAGCGCTCGATCCAGGCGGCCGAGTCGTCGGACAACTTCGACGCCCTGCTCGACGGCGTGGGCATGGTGCAGAAGCTTATGGTGCAGAAGCTCGAGGAGATGGGCCTGTCGCGGGTGCCCGGGGTGGGGCAGCCCTTCGACCCGAACATGCACGAGGCGCTGGCCGTGGCGCCGGTGGATGACCCGGAGCAGGACAACACCGTGGTGGCCGAGTTCAAGCCGGGCTTCGCGCTGGGCGAGCGGGTGATCCGTCCGGCGCAGGTGCAGGTGGGCAAGCTGCAGTCTTGAGGCGGCCTTCGGCCCCCGGCTTCAGGCTTCGGGCTTCAGGCTTCAGGGGTGATGGTCGGGCTCGCTTTGCTCGCCGGCTTGAGGCTTCGGGCTTCGGGCTTCAGGGGTGATGGTCGGGTCGTAGTACACTTCCTGACATGCGAACGGTTGGTATCGTGGCGCTGCTGTTGGTCCTGCTGGCGCCGGCGTCGGTGGCCGCTGAGGATGACGCGCTTTACATGGCGCGGCTGGTGGCGCGGGGGTTCTTCCGGGCGCTGGCTGACGGGGAGGCCGCGGCAATGGCGCCGCTGTGCGCGGACGTGGTGAGTTTCGACGGGCAGAAGGTCAAGGGGCGCAAGAAGATCGCGGCGCGGCTCAAGGCCATGGCGGACAGGGCGCAGCGGGCCAACCTGCGGCTCAAGCGCGTGGTGGTGCTCACGGTCAAGCAAGCGCGGGAGAAGTACGGGCCGCCGCCGGAGCGGATCAAGGGGGAGCTGGGCAAGGGGCGCATGGTGGCGCTGGCCGCGTTTCAGCGGCTCGGCGCGGTGGCGGTGCTTGCGCGCAAGGGATCCTTCTGGCGGGTGGTGGCGCTGACGGACTAGCAGGGGTTACCATGGCGCCATGCGACCGATCCTCTCTCTGATCCTCTGTTCGCTGCTCGTCGGCTGCGCCGGCGAGGGCATCTCCTTCGTGGAGCCAGACGCTCCGCTGCCGCCCAACAAGGACAAGGGCAACCTGTTCCCCGACCTGAAGGCCAGGGACATGGGGAGCAAGGAGAAGGCCACCATCTACGCCTGCGACACCATCGACATCCTGTTCGTGGTGGACAACTCCAACACCATGGGGGAGGAGCAGAAGAACCTGGTGACCAACTTCCCCAAGTTCATCGCCGCCATCGAGGCCATCAAGCCGCCCATCAAGAGCTACCACATAGGCATCATCTCCACCGACATCGGCGCCGGCGCCACCAACCCCTCCGGCTGCAAGGGCAAGGGCGACGACGGCAAGCTGAAGCATGAGCCGAGCGGCACCGGGTGCGCGGCCTCTTACCCGAAGTTCCTCACCGGCCCGAGCGCCACCATGGCCACGGACTTTTCGTGCATCGCCAACATCGGCGTGGGCGGCTGCGGGTTCGAGCAGCAGATGGAGGCGGCCCTGCGCGCGCTGACCAAGCAGCCCTACAACCAGGGCTTCCTGCGCAAGAACGCGCCGCTGGCCATCATCTTCATCACCGACGAGGACGACTGCTCGGCCGCGGACCCCACCATATTCGACATGAACAACGCGACCTACGGCAAGGTCTCCACGCGCTGCGTGCGGCTGACCCAGAAGCTCTACCCGGTAACGCGCTACATCCAGGGTTTTCTGGGGCTCAAGGACAAGAAGGAGCGCCTCGTGGTGGCGGCCATCACTGGCCCGCCAGGCGCGGTGCAGCTCGACCCGAAGGAGCCCATCGGCATGCTGCCATCATGCAGCACGAAGGAGTTCGGCAAGGCGTTCCCGGGCAACCGCTTCGCCGACCTGATCAAGGGCTTCGGACCTCAGGGCGTGCAGCAGAGCCTGTGCCAGTCAGACCTCTGGCCGGCGCTCAACGCCATCAGCAAGGCGATCAACACGGCCTGCTTGAAGTAGGGGCTCGCTTCGCTCGCCGGGCTTCAGACTTCAGGCTTCAGGCTTGAGGGGAGATGGTCTGGCTCGCTTCGCTCGCCGGGCTTCAGACTTCAGGCTTCAGGCTTGAGGGGAGATGGTCTGGCTCGGCTTCGCCTCGTGGCTTGAGGCTTGAGGCTTGGGGCTTGAGGGGGGATGGTCTGGCTCGCTGGCGCCCAACCATTTTTCATTTTTCATTTCTTGTTTCTTGTTTCTCAGCCTTCTTCCTTCTTCAGCCGCTCCAAATGCTGCTGCGCCAGCCCCACCCACTCGGCGTCTTCCTCGTCGAGTTCCTGGCCTCCGGACAGTTCAAGGTAGCGCTCCCAGTGCAGGATCGCCTGGTTCCGGCCACCCACGCGCTCAAGAGCCAGGGCCAGGTTGAAGTGGGCGTCGCGGAAGCCCTCGGCGAGGCGCAGCACCTGGCGGTACTCGTCGATGGCCTCGTCCAGCGCGCCCTCCTCCTCGAGCAGGTTGGCCAGGTTGTAGTGCGCCTCGGGCTGGATCGGGTCCATGGCGCAGGCCCGCTGGTAGCACACCAGCGCCTCCTCGCAGCGGCCCTGCCGGTAGTGCAGGTTGCCCATGTTGGTCACCGCTGCGGCCAGGCCAGGGTCCAGCTCCAGCGCCTGCTCGTAGGCTGCCAGCGCCTCGTCCTCCCGGCTCTCCATGTTGTCCAGGGTGCAGCCGCGCAAGAACCAGCCCTGGGCCGTACCCGGCGCCGCGGCGCCATGCTCCCCCGTGGCGCTGGTGCGGATCTCGCCAACGGGCGTGGCGACCGGGGCGGGCTCGGGCTCCTGGCTGCGCTTGAGCTCCAGGATCTGCGCGGCCTGCTGCTCCACCGCGTCGAGCTCGAAGTTGAGCACCAGCTGGCCCGACACCGGCTCGAACTCGCCCTCGTCGCAGCTGACCACCAGGTCGTCGCCGTCGCTCTGCACCCGAAGCCGGGTCAGCGGCTGATCCATCTGGGGCAGCGCCTGGCGCAGGGCGCCCAGGTTCTTGCGCACCCGCTGGAGCGGCACCCCCTGGTCCAGCAACTCCTTGGCCGCGCGGATGGTCACCAGGTCGGCGAACGTGTACTTCGGGCGGCCGCCGGGACCCTTGCCCGATGGGTTGATGAACCCGGTCTGGGCCCAGTAACGCACCCGGCTGTCGGTCAGCCCGAAGATGCGGGCCACGTCGGCGGCGCTGTACAACCCCGCCACAGTGGGTTTGGTCATGAGCGGGCTCCTCTCCGCGCCGGGGCGGCCAGCGCCCCCTCAACGTCGATGTCCACGAGCACCTGGGCGTCCCGGGTGGTGATGCGCAGGTCAGTGACGGGCCTGTCCAGCGCCTGCCCGGCCACGCGGGCCGCCTCCTCGCGCCCGATGCGCTCCAGGCGGCGGCGGACGCGGCGATCTTTTTGCATCAGCTCGGCCAGCTTGCGGGAGGCCTGTGGATCCGCGGCGGAGCGGATCCTTTCGCCCGGTCTGGCGAGATCCAGCGTGATCATGGTGCTGCCGTAGTAGATCTCGCCATCCTCCACCTGCCCCTCGCTGATACGCCGGGCGTTGCCCAGCAGCACCTCAAACCCAGCGAGGCTGATTTTTTCAATGATCTCCTGCTTTATCAGCGGGAGTTGGCTAACCACGGCCATGGGCCTTCGGCGTGGGCGTGGATCGCTGTCTCGTTCCATCAGGGTCTGGCTCCTGGATCCGTTGTGGATCTCGTGGGGTGTCTAGATCCTGAGGTCGGATCCTAGCACCGGGGCCCTGCGCCACCAAAAAAGCTGCGATCTGTCACGGTGAAGAGGCTGGCACCTTGCCGATCTTACGCGTATTTTTAGCCATCATGAGCGAACCCGTTTCGGACCAGAATCACCGGCAGGGTTGCCTGGTATGCGGCGCCGCGCTTGATTATGCGGCAGGCGCGTCGCAGGCGAGCTGCCACTATTGCGGCCGCGACGAGGCGGCCGACGTGCGCTGCGCAGAGGGCCACTTCGTGTGCGACACCTGCCACCAGGGCGACGCCGCGGCGGTCATCGAGGCGGCGTGCAAGCACAGCACGGACCGGCATATGGCCCCGCTGCTGCAACGCCTGCGCGCCCACCCGAAGATGAAGATTCACGGGCCCGAGCACCACGCCATGGTGCCTGGCGTGATCCTGGCCAACTATCGCGCCCACGGGGGCGAGGTGACCGATGAGGTGTTGGGCCGGGCCGTGCGCCGCGGGGCGAAGGTGCCGGGCGGTCACTGCGGCTTCTGGGGCGCGTGCGGCGCCGGCGTGGGGGTCGGCCTGGCCTTCGGCGCCATCCTCGGCTCGTCACCGGTCAAGGGCGAGGAGCGCGGCCTGATCAACGAGGTCACCTCGCGGGTCCTGGCCCGGCTGGCCGCGCTGCGCGCGCCGCGCTGCTGCCATCGCGACAGCATGCTGGCGCTGCAGGCCGCGGCGGAGTTCTCCTCGGAGTACCTCGACGTGACCCTGCGCTACGGCGACCCCGCGCCGTGCGACCAGGTGGAGAAGAACAAGGAGTGCATCGAGGAGCGTTGCCCCCTCTACCCAGGAGCATGATGCCCCCCCTCTACGACCACCCCGGCGTGACGAGCACCTACTTCTTCCCCCAGCCCGCCGAGCCGCTGCCCGCCAGCGAGCGCGCGCGCCCGGTGCAGCTGAGCCTGCCCGACGGCACGCCCATCGGCGGCTACTGGGTCTCCCCCCTGCAGGGCGCGCCGACGCTGCTCTACCTGCACGGCAACGGCGAGGCGATCTCGCATCAGCTGTTCATGTGGCCCGACTGGGCGCGCGCCGTCGGGGCAAACATCTTCTTCGTGGACTACCCCGGCTACGCCTCGAGCGGCGGCGAGCCCACCTTCACCGGGTGCAGGCAGGCTGCCCGGGCGGCCCTCGACTTTCTGCTGGACCAGCCCGCCGCGGAGGTCCCCTCGGTGGTGGTGGTGGGCCGCTCGGTGGGCAGCATCTTCGCCCTGGACGTGGCGGCCGCGAGCCCTGCTTCGGACCGGGTGGCGGGGTTGGTCCTGGAGAGCGGCGTGGCTGACCTGCGCCAGCGGCTCGACATGCGCGTGGATTACCACCGCCTCGGCCTGGACCCGGCGCAGGTCGAGGCCGAGCTGAAGCGGGACTTCGATCACGAGGCCAAGCTGCAGGGGCTGCGCGTGCCCGTGCTGGTGCTGCACACGCGCCACGACGGGCTGGTGCCGGCGGACAACGGCCAGCGCCTGGCTACCTGGGCCGGCGAGCGCCTGTTCCGGCTGGCGCTGTTCGACGCCGGGGACCACAACTCGATCCACCTGTACAACGCCGAGGCGTACCAGCGTCACCTGCGAGAATTTCTCCAGTCTCTGTAGCGGCTATTTGCAGCGGCAGCGTCCCAGGCGGCAGGCGCAGGCGTACGGCTTGGGCGAAGCGCACTGGTCGCCAGCGCTGCAAGGGAAGCCGGGCTGGATCCACTTGGGCGGGGCCGCGCCGCCAGACGCGGTGAAGAAGCCCGCCAGGAGCTGCGGCTTGCTGCCGTAGCCCGTCAGCACCGGGTAGACGCCGGGCTTGAGCGGCACGAAGGTGACCCGCAGCTCGCAGTTGTTGGGCTGCTTGACCTGGTTCAGCTTGATATCTCCCACTGACACCAGCCAGTGCAGCGCGCCGATGTAGAAGCTGCCGCCCGTGATGGACAGGTTGACCGCCTTGCCGGCGATGCCGCTGGTGGGGCTGATGCGCAGGGTTTCTGGCGGGAAGCCCATGCCCGGCCCGGGCACACAGGCAGGCACCGCGGCGGCGGAGTAGCAGAACGGGGCCGCGGCCCATCGGTCGCACAGCATGCCCTTGGAGCAGGAGGCGGGCTTGCCGGGATCGCACAGCGGCACACACTGGTTCAGCTCCCGGGTCGGCGCGCACCTGCCGAGCAGCCACCCCTGGCCCGCCGGGCAATGACACCCCGCGTCCGGCCGAGGCACCGCCCTGTCGACGACCCCACCCCCCGAGTCCTTCACCGACGGCCAGAGGTCCGCCTGTCCAGCACCGCCACCCCCCGCTCCCCCCGACCGTCCACATCCCCCAAAAACGATCAATGCCGCTACACCCCAGAGTCCCAAGCTCAGATTTTTCATGGCCCCATAATAATTCCTCCCCCGCGCCAACCGCCTCCCAAACCCCCATTTTTTATTTTTTGTTCCTTGTTCCTCATTTCTTGTTTCTCACCCGTTATGCCCGGGCCCTCCGCCCCACATGTGCCACCCATCCAGCTCCGCGCCGCCCACCTGCATGGCCACCACCGCGCCGCCGGTTGAGGTCAGGTACAGCCACCCCCGGGCCACCACCGGCGCCGCGGCCAGCTTGCGCCCGAGATCGTAGGCCCACACGGTCATGCCGGTGTCCACGTCCAGGGCGTACACCTCGCCGCCGTACCCCGCCACGATGACCTGGCTGCCCGCCAGGATGGGCGGGGCGAAGGTCCGCGTTCGGCCCGCGCCGTCGCGCTTGCGCCGCCACAACGGGCGGCCATCGGCCGGGTCCATGGCCACCACCTCGCCGCCCATGGTGTCCACCAGCCTCCCCCCCAGCAGCATGGGGCGGGATCCCTCGAAGGCCCACACCTTCGGCCAGGAGCTCAGGTCGCGCGGGACATCCGCGGCGTAGCGCGCCGGCGCGATCCGGAGCTGCTCGAGCAGCTCGCCGCTGGCCACATCGAGGGTCACCTGCGCCTCCCGGCGCGCCTTGCCCCTGCCGATGACCCGGCTGACGTAGAGCCGGTCCCGGCCGATCCACGGCGCGGAGCTGGCGCGGATGCTGCTGGCCCAGCGCCGCCTGCCGCTCCGCCCGTCGAACCGATAGACCGTGCCCCTGATGGTGGTGGCGTACAGCGACTTGCCGTCGGTCACCGGGGTGGTGAGGAGCTCTCCGTTGATCCCCCGGCTCCAGACGGTCCTCCCGTTGCGCAGGGAGAGCGCGCCGATGCGCTGCTTGCCGCCCGCGGGCCAGGAGGCATAGATCAGCCCCTGGGCCAGGGCCGCCTGGGCCAGGGTCGGGTCGCCCAGCCACTTCTTCCAGCGCGTCTTGCCGGTGCGCCCGTCCAGCACGAACAGGGTGCAACTCTCGGTGTTGAAGATCACCTCGCCGCGCTCGTACACCGGCGCGGTGGGGCCGTTGTCCTCCAGGTTCTGCCGGTTCCAGACCACCTTGCCGGTGCGGGCGTCGAGCCCGTAGAAGGCGATGGTGTCGAACCCGCCGCTGGCGTAGACCATGCCGTCGCCGTAGGCCACCGAGGGCAGCACGCCGCCGGTGGGCAGCCGGGTGATCCATCCCCGCGAGCTGGCGCCGAAGGTGAAGGGCGCGGTGGCCGCCCGGGGCACCCGGGGCAGCTTCACCCGCTGCAGCGGCCGGTCACCCGGGCCGAGCGCCCGCTCCAGGGCGGCGCGGGCCCCGCGGCCCGCGGCGGGCACCTGAGCCGCCTCCAGCAGCACCGCCGGATCGATGTCCGCGCCAGGTCGCAGCGCCCGCTCCGCTGCTCGTGCGGGCGGCCCGGCCTCCGCCGATGCTCGCCGCCCGGGGGACTCGTCACGCTGGCCGCAGCCGAGGCCCACCAGCACCAGGATCAACGCCGTGCGTTTCATGATCACTCCGCTCGCTTGAAGATGAAGGGGTAGTTGACCACCACCACCCCGCCCCCCGCCGCAGCGGGGAAGGTCCAGGTGCGCACCACCGCCACCACCTCGCGCTCCAGCTCGGGGCAGCCCATGTCCGACGAGGCCACCGCCGCGTCGGTCACCGCCCCCTTCTCGTCGATGGTGATGCGCACCACCAGCTTGCCCGCCAGGTCGGGCCTCGCCTTGAGCTGTCGCTCGTAGGCCGCCTTGACCCGGTTGATCTGCCGCCGGATGGTGCGCCGGATGATCTCCCTGTCCAGGTGCCCCGTGATCACCGCCTGGCCCACGCGGATCTGCGGCGCCGCCACGCGGTAGGCCATCACGCCCACGCTGCCCGCGCCGGCCCCGCCGCCGCCGTAGCCCACCCCCGACAGGGCCAGGCCGCCGAGGGTGCTGCGGGCGCCGATGTGGCGCAGCAGGCCGGCGGGCCGATCCACCGCCACGTCAACCCGCGTGGCCTCGCCCGGCACGAAGCTCTCCCGGTCCACCGCGACGAAGGCGGTGTGTCGGCTGAGCAGGCCGTGGTCCAGGGCCAGGGTCGCCATCTCGCGCTCCAGCGCCTCTGTCCCCCGGCGCAGTCGTCGCCGCTCCAGCGAGGCGAGGCGCGCCCGCGCCCATGCCTTCGCCAGCGCCGGCTCATGGGAGACCTGCCCCGCAGCGGTCATGGTGACGCGCTGCCCGCCGCGTGTGCCGGTGACCACCACCCGGGCCGGGCCGTCACCGGTGAACCTGCCCAACAGCGACAGCGGCTCGGCCGCGAACAGGTCGGGCAGCCGCTGCCTGGACAGGTCGCGCACCTGCATCCCCTCGAACCGCAGCTTCAGGCCGGTGAGCGCCGGCGTGTCGATGCGCCGGACGAACCGCTCCACCGCCGCCGCCACCGGTTGATCATGGCCCACCACCTCGGCGGCGCCGCGGCCCGCCAGGGCCATCTCGGTCAGCAGGTAGCGGTTGACCGCGCTGCCCACGCCCAGGGTGAACAGGCGCGCCTGCCCCAGCCGCCGGGCCACCAGCGCGAGGATCTTCGCCTCGTCGCCCACGTAGCCGTCGCTGATGAACACCACCAGGCGCAGGCGGTTCGGGTCGTGGGGCAGGTCGAGCGCGGCGCTCAGCCCCTGGCCGATGAAGGTGCCGCCCCCGGGGCGCAGCAGCGAGAGCCAGCGCCGGGCCAGCTCCAGGTTGCGCGGGGTGTTGCGGATCATGCGCGGCCCGAGGGTGGAGACGCCCTCGGCGAAGCGCACCATCTGGAAGGTGTCCGCGGGGCCCAGGGCGCCGAGGCAGCCGCGCACCAGCGCCCGGGCGCGCTGCAGCGGCGCGCCAGCCATGGAGGACGAGGTGTCGAGCACGAAGATCAGCTCCCGTGGCAGCGCGGGCGACGCGGTCCGGGCCGCTGGCGGGTGGAGGGTCAGCATGAAGTGCCCCTGGCTCGAACCGGGGGGGCGGGAGAGCAGCAGGGCGCCGCGCGAGGTCCCGTCGGCCACCCGGTAGCGCAGCACGAAGTCGCGGTTCGGGATCCTGTCCTGCTCGTGGAGCGTCACCCGGGCCTCGTGGCCGGGCAGGCGCTGCACCTGGATCCGGTGCGACGGCGAATGCACCGCGCGCAGGGGCAGCCCCGGCGCCAGGGTCACCGATAGCTGGATGTCATGGGCCGAGCGCAGATGAGGGGGCAGCACCGGCGGCGACAGCAGCTCCTCGCGCCCGCCAGCGCGCCTGGCCCGGCTGATGAACCGGGGGCCAGCGACCATGGGAAAGACCAGCTCCCGGGCGCCGTCCAGGTGGGCGAGCGGCTGGGTGTACTGCAGCTGCACCTTCACTGGCGCGCCCGGCGCCAGGTTGGCCACGCGCTGGACGAACAGGTTCGGCCGGCGCTGAGTCATCAGCGCCGCCACCTGCCCGGCAGCCTTCGCCCGCCGGTAGACCGCCCGCGCCTTCTTCCGCGGCAGCAGCTTGCCCACCACCTGCCGCTCGCCGCTGACCAGGGTGTAGCCGCTTATGGCCGCCGCGGAGGGCAGCGGGAAGATGTAGACCGCCTCCACCGGGCGCTGGTGGGGATTTTCGAATCGCTGCTCCACCGTCGCCCGCGCCAGGTGACCGGTGACCCGGATGGCCACCCGCGTGTGCTTCAGCGGCATCTTGACCATCTGGCTGCCCTGGCTCGTCAGCAGGGCGCCCTGGGTGACGAACTCCGGCTCTCCTGGCCGGTCCGCCCTGACCTCGCCGCCGCCGGCGAGCAGACAGACCAGCACCCACAAACCCACAAGCGGACGCTCGGGTCTCATGAACCACCTCATGTTGTCGGGGTTTTCCCGCTTACTGCGCGTTCAGGAGGCTAAGACAGCGCCGGGGGCGCTAAAGTTCCCGCGGCAGCCGCAGGTATCGTTCGGCCTCGTCATGGCGGCCGCGCTTTTGGCAGCCCCGGGCGAAGATCTCACACTTGCGCCGCAGCTCCTCCATGGCGGCCTGTCGCTGGGAGTCCGACAGCGGGCAGCGCAGGATGACCCGGCGCAGCCCCTCGATGCGGAAGCCCTCGATCTGCGGGTACTTGTGTGACAGCTGGTCCGGGTGGCCGCCGCGCTTGGTGATCAGCGGCTGCTCGATGAAGCCCACCTCGTGCTGGCAGGTGAGGCGCAGCCACAGCTCGTAGTCCTCGGCCACCTCCAGCGCCTCGTCGAACCCGCCCAGCGCCTCGAACACCTCGCGCCGGATCATGGCGGCCGAGGGGCTGATGCGGCACATGGGCAGGCAGTGCTCGAAGATCCAGCCCCCGCGCTTGCGGTGCTTTTCCAGCTGGCGCAGCGGCCGCCCGTTGCGCAGCCAGAGCTCGTTGGCGTGGCACAGCGCCAGCTGCGGCTGCGCCTCCAGCAGGGCCACCTGCTGCCGCAGCTTGTCCGGCTCGAACAGGTCGTCAGAGTCGAGGAACGCCAGGTACGGTCCGCGGGCCGCGCCGGCACCCAGGTTGCGGGCAGCCGAGGGCCCCGCGCGGCGCTCGCTGCGCAGGGCTCGCAGCGCCGGCTGCTGCTGGAGCCATGCCCAGGTCCCGTCCGTGGAGCCATCGTCCACCACCAGCAGCTCCAGCTCGGCGAGGGTCTGGCCCTGCACGGACGCCACGGCCTCGCGCAGCATGCCCAGGCGCTGGTGGGTCGGGATGATCACCGATACCAGCGGCGCTGCGGGGGTCATCTCAGCCTTCGGGGGGGAGACTTAGCGGGAGGAGGCGGAGGCGCCGGCCGCGGCGGACCGGAGCCGGGCGCTGGCCGCGGCCCGGGCCTCGAGGGCCTCGTCCAGCATGCGCTGGTACTCGCTGCGGGACCTGACGCCGAGGGCCGTGTGCTGGGCCTGGCCTGCTGAAAAGAGCATCACCGTGGGCAGGCCGCGAACCGAGAAGCGTTGCATCAACTCGGGGTTAAGGTCGCCGTTGATCCTGACGATGCGGGCCCGTCCCTCGAATCGGGAAGAGAGCTCCTGCAGGCTGGGCTCCACCATGCGGCATGGGCCGCACCATGGGGCCCAGAAATCAACCAGGACCGGCACCGGGCTATCGAGCACCTCACTGGCAAACGTGAGGCTCGTAACGTCTTTGATATCCTTCATTATTGTCCCTGACCCTCCCGAACGGTCTCTTCGGCTTCTTCCTTCGATTCGCGCCGCCCGGGCGCGCATCCAGCCGGGCTCATTCAGGTCGATACCCCAAGGCGGGGCAAGATCACCGCCTGGAACAAAACCCAGATCCCGATAGCAAGAAGTAACCAGACCGTATCCATTAAAAGCTCAGTCTCCTCAGATCTCTCACCGTGACACCCCGCTTGATCAGCGGGCGCCTGGCCTCTCTACCCCGTGAGTTGCCTGCTAGGCCAGAATCGTTCTGTCCGGCCTGACACCACCCCTAAACACGCCGCCCTGTCGATGGCGAGTCCATCTCGTCCCCGGTGCTCTTGGCTGCACACATTCTATGACATATGCGACCCCAAAAATCCATACCCTAAATACCCTGACCCTGAGCAGATGTGCAGTGATCTTGCTCACCGAAATAAGTGGCTCGAACCAGGAGTTTTGTTCTACCTTTCGCCCATGGAAAAACCCGATTCCCCCCTCGCAATCGTCGCCATGGGCGGCCACGCCTTCATGCAGGCAGGCCAGCCCGGAACCATCGAAATTCACGAAAAGAACGCCGCTGACATCTGCGGCGTTCTCATGACGCTGGTGGAGCGCGACTACAACGTCGTCATCACCCACGGAAATGGCCCCCAGGTGGGCAACCTGCTGCTGCAGACCGAGCTGACCCGCGAGCAGGTGCCCGCCATGCCGCTGGACGTGCTGGTGGCGGACACCGAGGGCTGGCTGGGCTACATCATGCAGCAGGCCATGCTCAACCAGATGAACCGCCGCGGTATCGGCCGGTTCGTGGTCACCGTGGTGTCCCAGGTGGTGGTGGACCGGCGGGATCCTGCGTTCGCCAACCCGACCAAGCCGGTGGGGCCCTTCATGGAGAAGCAGGAGGCCCTGGACCGCCAGGAGAAGCTGGACTGGAAGGTGGTGGATGATTCGGGGCGGGGCTGGCGCCGGGTGGTCCCCTCACCCACGCCCAAGAAGGTGATCCAGAGCAAGATGATCTCGGACGCGGCGCGGCGCGGGCACATCGTCATCGCCTGCGGCGGCGGCGGCGTGCCGGTGATCCGCAACCCCCAGGGTGACTACGAGGGGGTGGAGGCGGTCATCGACAAGGACCTCACCTCCAGCATCCTGGCCCAGGAGATCGGCGCCGAGCTGCTGATCATCCTCACCGATGTGCCGCAGGTGTACGTCAACTACAACAAGCCGGAGCAGCTGGCCCTCGGCGCGGTGACCATCGACGAGATCGACCGCCTGATCAGCGATGGGCACTTCGCCCCGGGCAGCATGGGGCCCAAGGTGAAGGGGATCTACAACTTCCTGCGCAACGGCGGCCGCCGGGGCCTGATCACCAACCCCGACACCCTCGACGCTGCCCTGCAGGGCCGGGGCGGCACCCACTTCGTCGGCCGGTTGTAGCGACCCCTCACCCGCCCAGGTCCTCGTCCAGCGTCGGCAGCAGGCGCGCCGCCAGCGGGCGGACCTGCTCCAGGTGCGAGTGGAACAGCCCGTCGGCGCTGTTGGCCATCACCTCCTCGAAGGTGAAGCCCGCCACGGCGGGGTCATGCTCGGGCGGCGGCGGGGTCATGCCCATGGCGCGGCGGCGGGCAAGCTCGGAGCTGCTGTGGCCCAGCGCGGTGGCCAGGATGCGGGCCGTGGCCGGCGCGTCGCGCAGGGTGTCGCGCAGGGCGGCCTCCAGCTCGCGGTGGCACCAGCGCTGATCCAGGGCGGCCAGCAGGGCGGCGGCCTCCTCCACGGCGATGGGGGTTGAGGAGCGCAGGGCCTGGCGCACCAGGGGCAGGGCGCGCGCCGGCGCGTGCTCCAGCATCAGCGCGGCCAGCTGCCCGTCGTAGGGGTTGCCGTGATAGCCCTGCACCACGCGCACCGCGGCGAACGCCTCGATGAGGCTCAGGCAGCGTTCGCGCGCCATGTCCGCGCGCAGGAAGTAGCTCGCCGCGGCCCAGGCCAGGTGCGGGTGGTGGCGCTGCGGCTCGAGGCGCGCCAGCAGGGCCGGCGCGTCCAGGTGGGGCCGGGCGCCCCGGGCCTCGAGCAGCTCGAAGGCCCGGGCCCAGGTGTGGTCGACCTCGCCCTCGGTGAGGGTGACCAGCAGGTCGGTGGCCTCTCCCTGCGGCAGGGCTGCGGCCGCGGCGTCCAGCACCGCCCAGGGCTGGTCATGCGCTCCGAGGGTCGCCAGCAGCCAGGCGCGGTAGCCCTCTTGCAGCCGCGCCGGGGCGTGGCCGGTCAGCTCCCCGTCGCCCAGGGCTGTGGCCAGGGCGAGCTGCTCGGCCACATTCTCGCAGGGCAGCGCCTCGCCCTCGCGGTGGGCCGCCTCCAGGGCAGGGCTCAGCTGGAAGCTGTGGCCGTCCGGGGGCAGCAGGAGCTCGCGCTTTTTGAGCGCGTCCAGCGCCGCCACCGTCACGTCCTGGTCCGGCAGCCAGCGCCGCAGCCGCGCCTCGGGCAGGGGCGGCTGGCTCAGGCCGTGGACGCGGGTGGCGAAGAAGTAGGGGTCGATGAAGCTGCCCTGCTCGTCGTGGAAGTCCATGTCCAGCGCCTCGGCGTTGGGGCCGGACAGGCAGAGGCCCATGCCGTGGTAGTGGTACCGCCAGCCGGGCAGGCCGGGCACATCGCCGTGCATGCGGTCCACGTCAGAGAGGTGCTGGTGGTGTACGTCGACGAGCCAGGATTGGCGGGCTCTCTGGCGGCACAGGCAGAGCAGGAGCCACCCCAGCCACGGCTCGCGCCGGTGGTCCAGCGCGGCGCCGATGGCCGCGAGCAGGGTCACAGGTACCAGCGGGCGTCCACGTCCGCCTTCTCCATCATCAGCCTGGCCTGGTGGTTGGCGTCGTCGCGCAGGGCGCGTTCGTCCAGGTTCTTGAGCGCGCCGTCCTGCACCACGACCTGGCCGTTGACGATGGTGGTGTCCACCTGGTGCGAGTAGCCCGAGAAGATGATGGCCGCCAGCGGGTCGGACAGGGCGCCGGCGTAGTCCAGCCGGTCCATCTCGTACAGGCAGAGGTCTGCCGCCATGCCCTCCTGCAGCGTGCCGGAGCGCTCGAAGCCGAGCAGGCGCGCGCCGCCGCGGGTGGCGATACCGAGCACCTGCTCGGCGGTGATGGCCGCGGCGCCGCCCAGCACCCGGTGGATCATCAGGCAGGAGCGCATCTCGCCGGTCATGTCGGAGCTGTCGTTGGACGCGCTGCCGTCCACGGCCAGGCCCACCGGCACGCCGAGCTTCAGCATCTCCGGCACCCGGGCGATGCCGGAGCCGAGGCGCATGTTGGACGAGGGGCAGTGGGCCACGCCGGTGCCGGTCTGCTGCAGCTGGGCCAGCTCCTCGTCGTTGAAGTGGATGCCGTGGGCGTACCACACGTCCGGCCCCAGCCACTCGAGCCGCTCCATCAACCCCAGCGGGCGGCAGCCGTAGTTCTCCAGGCAGTACGCCTCCTCGTCCAGGGTCTCGGCCAGGTGGGTGTGCAGCTTGACGCCGTGCTTGCGCGCCAGCCGGGCCGTGTCCCGCATCAGCTCCTCGGACACCGAGAAGGGCGAGCACGGGCTGAGCGCCAGCTTGCGCATGGCCCCGGGCGCGGGGTCATGGTACATGCCGATCAGGTCCTCGCTGGCGCGCAGGATGGTCTCCTCGTCCTGGACCACCGTGTCCGGAGGCAGGCCGCCCCGGCTCTTGCCCCGGGACATGCTGCCCCGGGTGGCGCAGAAGCGGATGCCCAGCTCTCCGGCGGCCGCGAACTGGATGCCGATCAGGTCCTCGTTGATGCCCTGGGGGAAGACATAGTGGTGATCGGTGGTGCCGGTGCAACCGGTCTTGAGCAGCTCCGCGCAGGCCAGGCGGGTGGACGCGCGCACCGCCTCGGGGGTCAGGTGGCGCCAGATCTCGTACAGGTAGACCAGCCAGTCGAACAGCTCGGCGTCCTGAACCGCCGGGATGTTGCGCTGCAGGGTCTGGTACATGTGGTGGTGCGTGTTGATCAGGCCCGGGATGACCAGCTTGGTGGACGCGTCGATGACCCTGGCGCCGCCGGTGGGCAGCCCCGGGCCGATGCTGGCGATGCGGGACCCGTCGATGAGCAGGTCCACGCCGCGCTGGCGCTCAGCCCCCTCGACGCCGGTGACCAGGTGGTAGATGTTGCGGATCAGGATGCGCTCGTCGGCCATGGTTCCTCCAGGAGATCTGGGGGTTCATTATGGCCAACGTGGGGAAGGGGACAAGCCCCTGGATTGATCGTGTACGTCTACGTCTACGTCTACGTTACAGCTTGTACTTCTCTTCGAACAGCTTCAGGCCGTCATCGTTCAGGGCGTAGAAGCTCGAGCTGCCTTCCTTGTGGGCCACGGTGATGTACTTGGGCTTGCTGCGGCGGATGTAGCGCGCCACGTTGGGCGGCTCCAGGCTCACCGGGGAGCGGGCCATGATCATGCGCGCGATGTCTGCCGGGCGCAGGGGACCGAGGTCCTCGAGCTGGGCCACGCCCAGGCACCAGATGATGCGGGCCAGGTAGGTGGAGTTGTTGATGGCGTCCTCCACCTTCAGCGCCTTGACCTGATCGGTGGCGTCCTTCTCCCCCTTCAGCTCGCGGCGCTTGCCGGTGCGCTTCTTCGGGGCGGCCTTGGGCTTGGGCGGCTCTGCCTCTGCCGCGGCCTTCTCCTCCTCCACCGGCTCGGCCGGGGGCGCGGGGATCGGCTCGGCCACCGCGGGCTTGGGCGGGGGCGGCGGCGGGGGCGGCGGCGCGGTCCAGGGCTCCGGCTCGAAAGCGGGCTCTTCCTGGCCTGCGATGGTCTTCAAGACGGCCGGCACGATGGGGACCCCTACCGTCTCGGCGACTCCCGCCACGAGGTTGAGGGTGGAGCGAAAACGACAGTGGAGCGCCTTGGCGACATCTTGCGCTAGCTGGAGCATGACCCGTCCTCCTTGAAACGATTAATTTGCACTCGTTTGCATCCGATCCATTCCCATGTTTGGATTGGACTCATTTCGTTTTGAGTCCAATCCTGCTGGATCGGGCCAATGCGGTATCCTGATCCACAGTCCAATGCCACGTCAAGAGGGTAATTTGCGGTAAGCCTTGGGTTTTGAAGAATCCAATCCAAGAAGCAGGCCGCAAATTATGTAAACAATGATGAAATTATGACGCGGTGCGACGCGAAGGAGTTCGCGGCCGTGGCGATCTCACGACAGTCAGGGGTCAGCGGCGAGGCGCCGTCACTCGCACAGCTCGGTCAACACGCCCCCGGTGGCCGCCGGGTGGATGAAGCCGATGCGCTTGTTGTGGGCGCCATCGCGTGGGGTGCGGTCGATGAGTCGGACGCCGCCGTCATTCATCTGCTCCAGCAGCCCATCGATACCCGAGACCGCGTAGGCCAGGTGGTGGATGCCCTCGCCGCGCTTTTCGATGAACCTGGCCACCGGGCTGTCATCGCTGGTGGGCTCCAGCAGCTCGATGTTGGCCTCCCCCGCGCGCAGGATGGCCACCTTCACCTTCTGCTCCGCCACCTCCTCGTAGCCGAGCAGCTCCAGCCCGAGAGTGTCGCGGTAGAACGGGACCCGCTCCTGCAGGCTCCGTACGGCGATTCCGATGTGGTCGATGCCCTTGATGCTCATTGCCGCTCCTCCTTGGGCCACTTAATCTACACCTTGTGTGCGATTGACGCGGCCAAAATAGGGGGGCATGCTGTGACCCGTCACAGCGAAGGACCGGGAGGCGATGAAAGCAGAGGAGATGCAAAACCTGCTTGCTGCGCTGGTGGAGCAGGCCCGTGCCCTGGCCACCAGGTTGGCCGGCGACCCGGACCAGGAGACGAACTGCCACTTCTGCAGCGCGCCCTTGCCGCTGTGGGAGAACATGCTCGTGCTCCAGCTCACCGGGGTCGCGGCCCATGTGGAGTGCCCCGACGATGCGCTGGCCGAACGGCTCGGCGACATCGGCCCCGATCCCAGGTTCCCTTACGCAGAGTTCTCGGCCGCGGTGGATCAGCGCATGGAGCAGCGCAACCCGGACAGCCAGAGCGGCACCATCGAAATCTGAGCGCCCCATGACAACTCCCGAGAGAGTCCAGGCCGCCCGGCAGCGGCTGCAGCGCCACGGGCAGGAGCACCTGCTGCGCTTCGTGCCCGAGCTCACGCCGGCGGCCGCCGCGCGGCTGCTGGACCAGATCGAGGCGCTGGACCTGCCCTGGCTCGACCGGGTGCTGGCCGCCCACGACAAGGGCGTATCGCCCGACGACATCAGCCCCTGTGACGACGTGGTCCGTCCCGGACACCCGGACGAAGCCCTGGCCCTGGCCCGCGGGCGGGAGGCGCTGGCCCGGGGCCAGGTGGGGGTGCTGCTGGTGGCTGGCGGCTCCGGGTCCCGGCTCGGCTTCGACGGGCCCAAGGGCGCGTTCCCCGTGGGCCCGGTCAGCGGGCGCACCCTGTTCCAGGTCCACATCGAGCAGCTGCTGGCCGAGGGGCGCGGCGGCGGCGTGATCCCGCCGCTGTACCTGATGACCAGCGAGGACAACGACGGCCCCACCCGCGCCCTGCTGCGGCAGCACGACAACTTCGGGCTGCCGGACGACCGGCTGTTCATCTTCACCCAGGGCATGGCGCCCGCGGTGGACGAGGCGGGCAAGCTGCTGCTGGCGGACCGGGACCGGCTGGTGCTGGCGCCCAACGGCAACGGCGGCCTGTTCGCCGCCCTGGACCACAGCGGCGCGCTGTCGCACATGAGCGAGCTGGGCGTGGAGGTGATCAGCTACGTCCAGGTGGACAACCCGCTGTCGCCGGGGTGCGACCCGCGCTTCATCGGCTTCCACCAGCTGCGCCGCAGCCAGTACTCGTGCAAGGGCATCACCAAGCGCGAGCCGCTGGAGAAGGTGGGCAGCTACGCGCTGGTGGACGGGCGGCTGCGCATCGTGGAGTACTACGAGCTGCCGGAGCAGCTGGCCCGGCAGCAGGGAGCCGACGGCGAGCTGGCGTTCGGTCTGAGCAACCCGGGCATGTTCCTCTGGAGCCACGCCTTCGCCTGCGAACAGGCCGCCCGGCAGGACCTGCCGTACCACCGGGCCCACAAGAAGATTCCCCACCTGAACAGCGACGGCGCCCTGGTGCGGCCCGCGACCCCCAACGGCTACAAGCTCGAGTGCTTCGCCATGGACACCCTGCCCGCGGCGGAGCGCACGCTGCTGCTGGCGTGCGACCGGCAGGCAGAGTTCGCCCCGGTCAAGAACGCCGAAGGGGAGGACAGCCCGGCCACCGCCCGGGACCAGATGGTCCGGCTGCACCGGTCCTGGTTGCAGCAGGCGGGGGCGGCGATGGGAGATCCCGCGGCGCGGGTTGAGATCAGCCCGCTGTTCGCCCGGGACGCGGAGGAGCTACGCGAGCGCCTGCAGCCCGGGCTCGAGATCAGCGGCGAGTTGTATCTGAAGTAGGGGGCTACTCGGTGGTGGTGGGCTCGGCGGCCGGCGCGGGCTCGGCGGCTGGCGCGGGCTCGGCGGCCTTGGCCGGCGCGGGCTCGGCCGGAGCGGCCTCGGCCGGCGCGGCGGCGGGTTCGGGCGCGGGCTCGGAGGTCACCGGCTCGGCCGGCGCGGGCACCGCGTCGCTGGCGTCTTCAAGCCGCTCCTTGCCGAGGCAGGCGGTGTTGACATGGGCGCGGCATCCGAGCCGGTAGTAGCGCAGCGCGGTGGCCTGGTTCGCCTCGACGCCGTGGCCGTTTTCGAACATGAAGGCCAGGTGGGTACAGGCGAGCGGATCGTTCTCCTTGCAGGCCAGGGTGTAGTACTCCACCGCCTTCTTGTCGTCCCGCGGCACGTTCAGGCCGTGGTTGTACAGCACCCCCAGCGACCGGCAGGCGTCGAAGTACTGCTTCTTGCAATACTCCTTGTCGCCTTCCTTCTTGCAGTCGATTTTCGCCCTGTTGCACTTGCCCTGACAGTTGATCAGGTCGTCGCCGCACACCGTCGCGCAGCCCGAGAGACCGACGAAGCTGAGGGCCGCGATGGCAAGGATCCCCGCGCGGATGAAGGTAAAACGCATCTGTTTCTCCTCGGAATGGGAATTTAACCCGGGAAAATGTAACGGAAATCAGCACATCTGTCAATTTTAGCGCGATAGATCCCGTCGAGCCATGGTTCGAAGAAGCGCCGCTGCCGCGCGCGGGCAGGGCGCCGGCCTTACGGGTGATCCCAGCGGTAGGTCAGCCCGAGGCCCACGGTGTGGCGGTACGCCTTGTTGGTGGCCAGGTCGCTGTCGGTGGTGTAGCGGTTCTCCAGGCCCGTGGCGGCGTAGGAGAGGTGGGCCGAGAGCCCGCCGACGATGGACACGCTGGCGCCCGCCCACGCCGACCACTCCTCGCGGTCGAAGCTGTTGTTCACCGCCGAGAGGTACAGCGATGTGGGCCGCACCAGGTCGCCCACCCGCGCGCCGGCCCACAGGGACACCCGGGGCAGCGCTGCGCTGATATGAAGCATGCCGGCGCCGAGCACGGCCAGGTTTCCGTCGAGCTGGTAGCTGTAGTCGCCGCCCGTGTCCGCCACCTGGAGCTCGGCGCCCACCGTGACGGACAGCCAGCGCGCGCCCGGGATGAGGAGCCGCCAGGCGGGGGAGAGCTGGTAGACGTTCATGTCGCTGTAGAGGCTGGCCGTGGCCGACAGGGAGATGTCGCCCATCGGGCTGACCCGGCCCGACAGCCCGATGACATGGCCGTCGTCCACCGAGTCATCGCTCAGGTGGACCCAGGCGTAGTGCGCGGTGATGCCGAAGCTCGGGAAGACCGCGCCGGCCACCATCCACAGCTCGTGCTGATCGAAGTCGTCCTGCAGCACCCCCAGGGCGCCGAGGCTGCTCTCCACGCCGAACCGCTGGTAGCGGTATGTGGGCGCCAGCAGCAGGTGCTCCCACAGGGTCACCGGCAGCGAGACGGTGGCGCCGATGGCGTGACTGTAAAGGTAGTGATCCTGATAGATGTGCGCGCTTAGGCTGGCTGACGGGCGCAGGATTACCAGCTTGCGTAGGGGGCACAGCGCCAGGCCCGCGCGGGCGGTGGGATCCTCGGGGCGGGCCGCCAGCACGGCCTGCAGCAGCGTCCGGGCCTCCTGGCACAGCCCCTGGCGAGCCAGGGCCCAGCCGAGGCCGTGGCGCGCGTCCACCGAGTCCGGGCTGAGGGCCACCGCCGCGCGGTAGTACGCCTCGGCCCGGGTGTAGCGCGCGGACGACAGCGAGAGCCAGCCGAGCCGCAGCTGCAGGGTGAAGTCCTGGGTGTAGCGCGGGGCCAGGGGCTCGAGCAGGTCGAGGGCCTGGGCCGCCTGCCCCGCGGCCTCCAGCTCGGCGGCGCGCGCCATGGCCCCCGCGTAGGTCAGGGGCTCGTCCGCGCCGGCGCTGGCGGGCCAGAAGGTGGCGAGCAGGAGAAGCGACAGCATGGGGCGGTGACGGGTCATTCCGGGTCATCCCTGCGTTGTGGTGTTACCTGTGTCTACGAGCCGGGCGCGGATTTGATACATTGGATCTTCGGGTCACCAGCGAGGCATTCATGAGCCCACGACAGATCTTTCACGCGGCCGCCGTGGTGGCCGTCCTGGCCGCCGCCCCCGTCGCCCGGGCCCAGTGCCCCAAGATCACCATCCAGGTGGACGGCGACATCTCCGGCTCCGGCTACTCCGAGGAGAAACCGCAGAACTGGAAGAAGCACACGGTGGGCGCCTGCCACAAGAACTACGTCTACCTGAGCCACACCATCGGCGACGGCTCGCGCAAGGGTAAGGCGATCTGGAAGCCGAAGATCACGGTGACCGGCTGGTACGAGGTGACCACCAGCTACCGCGCCACCACCAACCGCACCAACGACGCGGACTATGTGCTGTACGACGACGCCGGCGGCAAGAAGAAGGTCGTGGTCAACCAGAAGCACTCGGGCGACTGCACCAAAAAGACCCTGGGCACCATCTACTGCAAGGTGGGCGGCACCTGCCGCCTGGTGCTCGACGGCACCGACGACAGCCAGTCCGACGCCGCGGACATCACCACGTTCAAGCTGACCAAGTGCTCGGGCACGCCGCCCAAAAACCCGTGCGCCGGCATCACCAAGAACAGCAAGTGGCATGTGTGCAGCTGGACCACCAAGACCTGCGCCGGGACCTACGACGACTACGCGGGGTGCGCCAAGTACTGCGCCGCCGCGGGCATGGTGTGCGTGGCCCGCTTCGGCGGCACCGCGCCGTGCAGCAAGGAGCCGAACAACAAGATCCCGTGCGCGCAGAAAAACACTCACCAGTCCGACTACTGCGAGTGCGCCTTCCCCGACTCCGGGGTGCCGAAGCAGGACAAGGGGGCTCCCCCCAAAAAAGACGCCGCGGTCAAGCCGAAGGACTCGGCGCCGCCCAAGACAGACCGGCCGGCGGGCCACAAGGACGGCCCCACAGCACCGAAAGTGGACGCGCCGGTCACCGTGGGCGACGGCCCCGCGGCGGGCAAGGACGCGCCGGCACAGCCCCCGCCCGGTGAGCAGGGCATCACCAGCGGCTGCAGCTG
>CAZEFW010000071.1:0-43619 GCA_964511535.1 uncultured Myxococcales bacterium
GTCACTTGCCAGAGCGGCCTGACCAACTGCAACGGCAAGTGCGTCAACCTCAAGAGCGACAACACCAACTGCGGCGCCTGCGGCAGCACGTGCAAGGCGGGCGAGGTGTGCTCCGCGGGCAAGTGCACGGTCTCCTGCCAGGGCGGGCTGACAAACTGCAGCGGGTCATGCGCCAACCTCTCCAGCGACAACACCAACTGCGGCAAGTGCGGCGCCAAGTGCAAGCCGGGCGAGGTGTGCGCCGCGGGCCAGTGCAAGGTCACCTGCCAGAGCGGGCTTACCGATTGCAGCGGCAAGTGCGTCAACCTCGGCAGCGACAACACCAACTGCGGCGCCTGCGGCAGCACCTGCCCCAAGGGCCAGGTCTGCTCCGGCGGCAAGTGCGCGCTGTCATGCCAGAGCGGGCTCACCGACTGCATCGGCAAGTGCGTCGACCTGAAGAACGACAGCGCCAACTGCGGCAAGTGCGCCGCGGCCTGCAAGCCCGGCGAGGCGTGCTCGGCCGGCGCCTGCGCGCTGTCCTGCCAGAGCGGACTGACCAACTGCAGCGGCAAGTGTGTCGACCTGCAGACCGACAACGGCAACTGCGGCAAGTGCGCGGCCGGGTGCGCGGCCGGACACCTCTGCATCGGCGGCAAGTGCGCGCTCTCCTGTCAGAGCGGCCTGACTGCCTGCGGCGGCGTCTGCGTCAACCTCAAGTCCGACCTCGCCAACTGCGGCAGCTGCGGCGCGGCGTGCAAGCCCGGGCTGTTCTGCGTGGCTGGCAAGTGCGCGCCCTTCTGCGCCTCGGGCAAGACCAACTGCAGCGGCACATGCGTGGACCTGCAGAAGGACGTCGCCAACTGCGGCGGCTGCGGGGCGGCGTGCAAGGCGGGCGAGACCTGCGCGGTGGGCAAGTGCGGCGTGCCCGCGTCATGCGCCAAGGTGCTGGCGGCCAACCCCGCGGCCAAGAGCGGGATGTACAACATCCGGCCCCTGTTCGGCGGCAACACCCTCAAGGTCCACTGCGACATGACCACCGCCGGCGGGGGCTGGACGCGCGTCTTCCGCATCAAGCTGGGCGCCAACCTCGGCTGCACCATGACCCACGCGCAGAAGGGCGACCCGGCCTCTGCCAGCGCCACCTGCGCCAAGTACTCCGACACCGTGATCAACACCCTGGCGGCATCGAAGATTTTCTTCAGCAGGGTCGGCAGCGCGACGCCGCTCTTTACCCGGTACTCGACCAAGATCCGCATCGACGGCCCGCCCGGCAAGGTGGTCCAGTCGCTCAACTACAACGACGTGGCCAGCGCCACCCCGTCCTACACGCCCCAGTACACCGCCTGGGTCTTCTTCTCCCAGCAGAACTGGTACAACACCGACCGCTGCTTCGGCGCGCAGCTCTCCTCTTATCGGCTCTCCCTTGAATACCTCGGGGGCAAGCACTCCTGCGGCAAGTGCCTCAAGTACGCCTGCACCGGCGCCTGCAACAAGGACTGCCCGACCCACATCAAGACCGGTATCGCCGAGGTGTATGTCCGGTGAGGTGTTCCGGGCCAGGGCCGCGATCCTGGAGCGCGCGGCCTGCCCGGCCTCGCGGGTCTACTTGAAGGTGACCACCCAGCCCTTGTACCGGCCGCTGTCCCGGGCGTGGCCCACCATCCAGAGGTTGGCCAGGTCCTGGCCGCCGATGTCCTTGATCTGGTCCTTGTTGTTGTACCCGGACTTGCGCAGCTGGATGGGGCCGAACCATTTTTTGAGCGCGTGGTTGTAGGCGTGGAGCTGCACCTGGTAGGACCAGCCCAGGGCGTAGGGGAAGTCTGCCACGACGAGGGTCACGTTATCCTTGGCCGAGCTGAAGACCGCCCGCAGGTTGCGGCTGATCTGCCAGGGGAACGCATTGCTGAGGCGCGTCCACTTGGCGCCGTCGTATCGCAGCATGATGCCCACCTCCCCAACCACCCAGACATCGCCGCTCGAGGAGCCGTGGAGCGCCAGGTACTCGCCGCTGGTCCCGTGGCAGGGCGCGCCGGCGCTGTCCTCGCAGCCCTGCGGGCTCTTGCTGGACCAGCTGCCGCTGCCGCCGCTGTTGTAGTAGATATTGTCAGGCTGGTTGGTGCCGGTGAGGGCGGCCCAGACCGGCCCCTGGCCGCCGCTGGCGCTCTTTGTACCGAACAGCAGCCCCACCCAGCGGTTGGACGCCACCCCTGAGTGCTTGGAGCAGGTGAAGCCGCCGGTGGCCTTCTCCACGCAACGGTGGATGCCCATGGAGGAGTTCTGCTGCCCGCCGATATAGAAGATGTCATCGGACTGGATGTTCGCCCCCCAGACCGCCAGCCGTGTCTCCTTGCCGCCGGTCTTGAGGATGGTGGTCTCCTTGATCCACTTGCCGTTTTCGTAGATGTGGGCGGCGCCCTTGGCGCCCACGGCCAGCCGGTGGCTGATGTCTTTCAGGTTCTTGTCGGTCAAGGTCTCGTCCGGCTGGGCGGCGCCGGCCGTGGCCACGTCCAGGATGAGGCCGTCGTCGCTCGAGCCGCTGAACTCGCCCACGGCGTAGACCTTGTTGGCCGCCGGGATGTAGTCCACGGCGTTGAGGGTGGTGCCCTTGGCGCCCTTGGGCTCGTAGAGCGCCTGGCTCATCAGGCGGCACTTGTTGGCCAGGCAGACGCCGGCCACCGTGCTGGTGGAGCAGCTCTTGCCGTTGACAAAGGAGAGGCTGGTCTTGGACAGCGTTGGAACGCACGCGCCGCATTTGTCCAGCGGGGCAGAGTCGCCCTCCTTGTAGCAGGCGCCGGCGACCAGGCAGGAGCCGCCCTTGAGGGTGTTGGTGCAGCTCTTGGCGCTGGTGCAGATGTCATGGGTGCATGAGAGCTTGTCGTCGCAGTCCTTGTTGGAGGCGCACAGCCCGAGCTTCTGGTCGGGGGGCGGCGCCAGGTCCTGGGCGGGTGCCTTGTCCGGCGAAGGGGCCTTGTCCTTCCAGACCTTCTTGTCAGGGGGCGGGGCCTTGTCCTTCCAGACCTTCTTGTCCGGGGGTGGGGCCTTGTCCTTGATGGGCGCCTTCTGGTCCTGGCGGGCCTTCTTGTCCGGCGGGCGGCCCCTGTCCAGCGGCGGGGCGGCGCCGTCGGCGCGACCCGCGTCCAGCATCGGGTTGGTCCCGTGCCGGTCGTACGGGTTGTTCCGTTCCAGCTGGCAGTTGGCGCCCAGCAGGAGGATCAGGGGGGCCAGCGTCACCAGCGCGCGGGCCGTTTGAGCGTGACCTCTCATGCGCCTCTCAGAATACACCCGATAGCTGCAGGCCGGCGCCCTCGCCCGTGGCGCTCAGCACCAGCCGCGGCCCCCGCGGCGAGGCCCCTGCCCTCTCCCTGGCCTCGGGGCGGGTGAGGAAGAAGTACAGCGACACGCCCACCGCAGCCGCGCCCACTCCGGCCAACACATGCCCGGCGATGAGCTTCTTCTCCTCGTGCTCCACGTCGGCCCAGTGGGCGTCGATCTCTGCCTGCGCCCGGGCCGCGGAGTAGCGGTCATATGCCTCGCCGCGGCTGCTCAGCCCCACGCCGTAGAGCACCCCCGCGGTGACCAGGCTGGCGGCGCCCAGGCCGAGGGTGGACCAGGCCACGGTGGTGTGGAGCTTGCGCCGGCCATGCTGTCGGCGCGATTCCGCGGCGGCTCTGGCCTTTGCCCTCGCGGCTCGATCTTTCTTCGCCTGCCGGGCGGCCTTCTCCCTGGCCGCCACCGCGGCCGCGGCGGCCTGCTGTTGTTGTTGCTTCTGTTCAAGCTGAGCCTTCAAGGCCTCCATTCGCGCCCGGGCCTTGCGCACCACCTCCGCCGGTGCGCTGTCCCCGCCCGCCTCCAGGAAGCGCTCGAACTCCTTGATCGCCTCGGCCGGCCGCTTCAGGTCGTCCAGGGTGTAGGCGATGTTCAGGTCGATCTTGTAGTTGGGGTACAGGGCTCGCGCGGCCTGGTATTTGGCCAGGGCCCCCTCGTAGTCTCCGTCGGTGTACAGGGCGTTGCCCGCCTTGAACAGGGCGCGGGCGCGGCTCCGGGGGCTGGCAGCGTCCGCCGGCCAGGCCTGCACCAGCAGGGCGATGAGCAGGAGCGAGCAGCCGAGGGTCCTGTGGAGGTTCATGCCATGGCTCCTTACAGGTCCTCGAAGGCGGGCCGCTTCTTTGGCCTGGATGGCGCAGGGCGGGGCCTGGGCTGGCGGGTGGCAGGGCGCCGCTTGCGTGGCGCTAGCCGCTTGACCGGCGGGCGCGCGCGGGCCGGCGGCGCGGGCCCGGGCCCGGGCTTCACCGCGGCCGCCGACGGGGCGCGGTCAGGGCTGGCATCCGGCACGGCGAGATCAGGTGTCGGCTGGCCCGCGTCCGGAGTGGGCGTCGGGGACTCTGCTGAGGCCCCGGAGGTCTCCGGAGTCTCGGCGGCAGGCTGTTCATCGGGTGGCGTGTCCGGGCCGCCGCCGGAGGTCTCCGCGCTCTCGGCGGCAGGCTCCCTGGCTGGCGCGGCCGCGGCCCGTTGGGCCTCGGGCTCCGCCTCTCCCTGCAGGGCCACCACCAGGCCGGCCAGGGCCAGCACCAGCAAGCAGGTGCCCGCGATGGTGAGCAGCCGCCTGTTGCTCCCTGCAGGTCCCTCGGCCGCCTCGGGAACGGGCACCTCGCCGGTCATGCCGGAGAGGGTGGTGTCGCCGGTCTGGTGCGCGGGCTCGGGCGTCACCGCTGCGGGCACCTCCGGTTCAGGCGTCACCGCCGTGGGCACCTCCGGCTCAGGCGTCACCGCTGCGGGCGTCGCAGGATCCGTGGCCACCGCGTCCACGCCCCGCGGCTCCGCCCCCGGGGTATCACCGGCCATGGGAGGCCGGAGAACCATGCGCTCGGTCCTGGCCTCCGGGCCGAAGGCAGGCGGCGCCGGGGCCTCCGGCTTGGAGATGGTCTCCGAGCTGGTGGAGACGGGGATGATCATATCCCCCGTGTCCAGCGGCATGGGGGTGGTGGCGTCATCCTCGTCCAGCGCTCCGGTCCACCCCACCGGGCCCGCGAGCACCTCGGGTGAGGTGGACGCGTCCTTCGGGGCGTCATCGAGCCTCGCCTGCAGGGCCGCCCTGAGCTCCGCCACGAACTGGTCCATGCGCGGGTAGCGCTCGGCCTTGTCCTTGGCCAGCGCGCGGTTGAGCACCCGGTCCACCTCGGGCCCCAGGTCCGGCACGTGGGCGGTGATCGGCTTGTGCGGCTTGTCGCAGATGGCCCGGATCACGCTGACCATGGTGGATCCGGTGAAGGGGAGCTGGTTGCTCAGCAGGCGGTAGCTGATCACCCCCAGGGCGAAGATGTCCGTGCGGGAATCCACCTCGTGCGTATGCCCCTCGCCCTGCTCCGGCGACATGTAGCTGGGCGTGCCGAGCACGGCCATGTCGCCGGTGATCTGGTCGCCGCTGTCCCGGATCTTTGAGACGCCGAAGTCGAGGATCTTGACCTTGATGCTGCCGTCCTGAGTGTCGCAGAGGAAGATGTTGGCCGGCTTCAGATCCCGGTGCACGACGTCCTTGTCGTGCACGGCCTGCAGCGCGCTGCCCACCTGATCCAGCAGCTGGATCACCTCGCCCATGTTCAGCCGCCGCGGCGGCCTGTTCTGGCCGTTGAGCTGTTGGGCCAGATCCTCGCCCTGCAGGTGCTCCATGACGATGCAGGGCTGCCCGTCGTCGGTCTCGTAGAAGTCGGTGACGTTGACGATGTTCGGGTGCCCGATCTCGCTGGCGATCTCCGCCTCTCGCTGAAACCGGGCCAGCATCGCCTGCTCTTCCTTCATGCGCGCGTGCAGCACCTTCACCGCGAACCGCTTCTTGCGCAGGCGCACGTGCACGGCCTCGTACACCGTGCTCATGCCCCCATGGCCGATGCTGCGCACGATCTCGTGGGTATCGTGCAGCACCTGGCCGATGAGCGGATCCTTTGCCATGCAGGCGATTCTACCCTGGACTGGTCGTATTCAGCCAGACGGGCGAGGCGTGGGCGGCCAACTCTGGACCTGAAGTTCCCTCGGGGCCAGGGAGCTGCGTGTAGTATCAGATGGATGCTTGTCCCTCCGCACCGCAGAATCGTCCCGCTGCTGATGGCCGCGGCGTATTGCGCGTGCACCTTCGACACCAGCGGCTTGCCCACATCCATCTTCGCGCCTGATTCCCTCGCGACGGTGGACACCCACGGGGGCGGCGATGGACCCGCTGACCTGTCCCCGGATCAGGCCCTCGACGCGTTCCAGGGAGATGACGGCGCGGCTGACGCCCTGCTGGACAAGCCGTCGCCGCTGGACGGGCCAGGGCCGAAAGATGGGCCAGCGCCGCTCGACAAGCCGACGCCGATCGACAAGCCGGCGCCGATCGACAAGCCGGCGCCGCTCGACAAGCCAGCGCCGCTCGACAAGCCGGCGCCGCCGGACGCGTTCGCCTGCCCGGCGGTCTGCACCAACAAATGCGCGGGCGGCGTCTGCGAGCTCGACTGTTCAAAGGGCTGCACCTGCCCCGCCGGGCTGAGCTGCAAGACCACCTGCGGATACAACACCTGCGTCGGCGTCATCGACTGCTCCAAGGGCAAGGACTGCGACATCAACTGCTCGGGCAGCCAGAGCTGCAAGAAGGACATCAAGTGCGGCACCGGCCAGTGCAAGGTGTATTGCGACTACCTCTCCTGCGCCGGCGCCGTGGACTGCTCCAATTCCAGCAAGTGCGACATCAACTGCAAGGGCAACGACACGTGCAAGGGAGATGTCACCTGCGGTCCGGGTGTGTGCAACGTCAGCTGCGGCTACATCGCGTGCAGCGGCAAGGTGGACTGTTCCAAGTCCACCAAGTGCACCGTGAGCTGCCTGGCCAACGACTCGTGCAAGAAGAACGTCCTTTGCGGCAGCGGCATGTGCACCGTGGGCTGCGGCTACGGCTCCTGCAAGGGCAAGGTCGCCTGCGGCAGCGCGTGCGGCTGCGCCGTGGACTGCAAGCACAGCAACTCGTGCAAGGGCGGCGTCACCTGCCCCGCCAAGTGCGGATCCAAGTGCGGCCCCGCTGACAAATGCGTCTGCCCCTGACAGCGCCCCATATTGGCCATGTATTCCCCTGGCCCCACCATGATGCTCCTGACATGCCGCCGGCGATGGGGCCCGGCACCCCAGCCAGGCGCTGGACCTGCTGAATGAGATGAAGGCGAAGTAGCCCATGGACCGGCGCCAGGATCTGCTCATCTTCGAGGTGACGCAGCAGTGCAACCTCGACTGCTCGCACTGCTACAACGTGTGGAAGGGGAGCGGGGCGCCCTACCCGCGAGGGCAGCTCTCCACCGAACAGACCCTCGCGTTGCTGGACAGGGTGCTGGGTGAGACCGGCGCGGGAAGGGTGACGCTCACCGGCGGAGAGCCGCTGCTGCGCGACGACCTGCCGCAGCTCATTGCGTTCCTCCACGGCCGCGGCGTGGCCGTGGACATCATCTCCAATGGGGTGCTGCTCACCGACGAGGCCATCGCGTCGCTGCCAGCAGAAAAGGTCGGCCTGTTCGAGCTGCCCCTGCTCAGCAGCGAGGAGGCCATCTTCGACGGCATGGTGGGCCAGGCCGGCGCCTTCTCCCGCGTCACCGAGGCCATGGCCCAGCTCAAGCTGATGGCGTGTCGGGTGGTGGGTGTCTTCGTGGCCACGCGCCAGAACCTGGGCACCCTGGAGCAGACCCTGGAGATGGCCCTTGCCCTCGGGCTGGACGGGGTGATGTTCAACCGCTTCAACCCGGGCGGGCGCGGGCTGGAGAATCTGGACCTGCAGGCCTCGCCCGCGCAGCTGCGTCAGGCCCTGGAGCTGGCCGACGATTTTTCACGGCGCCACATGTTGCCCGTGAGCTGCTCGATCCCGATGCCGGGCTGCCTGTTCGATCACACGCGCTACCCGGCCCTCGGCTTCGGCCACTGCGCGGCCGGTGGAGAGCACGCCTACTACACGGTGGATCCGCTGGGGAACCTGCGCCCGTGCAACCACTCGCCCACCATCCTGGGCAACCTGCTGGAGCAGGACTTCTGGCAGCTGGCGCGGGGCCCCGCCATGCGCCGCTTCATGGAGGCGCGCCCGGATTTCTGTGCCGGCTGCAGCCAGGAGACGACCTGCCAGGGGGGCTGCAAGGCCGCCGCCGAGGCAGGCTGCGGCGACCCGATTGGACTGGATCCCTTTGTGGAAGCAAACCGGGAGGAGGCGAACAGGGGACGCCGCGCGCGGGCGAAACAACGAGGCTAGAGCACCGAACAGGTAAAGGGACCGAGCCAGGCTACACTTACGCCAGAGGCCAATGAGATCTCTCAGGCAGGCAGGAGGTGTTCATGAGATGGACGGCCAGGTTCGCCGTGATCTGTACCCTCGCGCTGGGGCTCCCGCTCGCGGCGTGCAGCGATGATGATTCCAGCGCGCCCCCGGACCTGGCGCTGGACGCCGGGCATGATGCGCGCTCCGACGCCCTGATACCCCCGGACAAGACCGCCGCGGTGGACGCGGGGCCATCGGCGGTGGGGACTGCCTGCACCACCGGCGCCACCCCCCAGGGGTCCTGCCCCAAGGGTTACCTCTGCTACCCGTCTGCCCTCGGCATGCCGGCCGGCTACTGCACCCGGTTCTGCTCCTTCGGCGCCTCCTGCCCGTCGGACGCGGTCTGCGCCATGTCCCCTACCGTCGGCGAGTTCTGTCTCAAGGCGTGCAAGGACAGCAAGGGCTGCCGCGCCGCAGAGGGATACCTTTGCGACGCGGACTGGAAGGGGTGCGCGGGCCCGTCGGTCCTCCTGTCGCCGGTCCTCAAGAAGTGCGCGCCCATCAGCGCCCTGCCGCGTCTCACCTTCGGCAAGGTGACCCAACTGTCCACCAAGGCAGGGCCCGGGAAATACAACATGGAGCCGGCCGCGGCGCTCAACGCCGCCGGGGACTTGACCGCTGTGTACATGGCGCGAAACCAGACCACCGCGGATGGTTGGCTCGGCGTCTCGACGCTGAAGGCGAACGGGACGCTCAACGGTGACCGCTCGCTCAAGGGCAAGAGCAAGCACCTGTTCGATCCGTGGATGGCCGCCGACCGGGCCGGCAAGATGTACCTCGTGTACTTCGGCCACGACGGCCAGGACACCAACAGCCTCGTGGGCCTGGTCTCCAGCAGCGATGGCGCCAAATGGTCCGCCGAGCAGGTGGTCCACGACACCGCCGACTGCCCGGGCAACATGACAGGGTGCCTGGACAAGACCATGATCGCCGTCGGCCCCCAGGTGGGCGCCACCACCAAGGACGCCATCTACGTGTTCTATTTCTCCGGCCCTGGCGGGGGGATGAAGATGGTGCGGTCCCTGGACAGCGGGAAGACCTTCGGCAAGTCGGTCAAGGTGGGCAAGGGCGCCTATGGTGACGCCGAGGTCTCGAGCGACGGCGTGATCCATGTGGTCTATCTGACCTCGCTCAACGGCAACAAGCTCGGCGACACCAAGAACTGGATCGAGTACACGCGCAGCGTCGACGGCGGCAAGACCTTCGCCACGGCGCTGAAGGTGTCCGCTGCAGGTGAGGCGGTGCCGTTCTACTTCTCCAACGCCCAGGTGGCGGCGAACCCGGCCAAGGGTTCGATCCACGTGGTGTACCCCACGGGCGGCCCGGACGGCGCGTGGGACATCAGGCTGGCGACCTCCACGGACGCCGGCAAGACCTGGAGCCGCCTCAGGGTCAACGACGACCCCCAGTGCGCCAACCACATGATCCCCACCATCGCCCTGGACCCGGCCACCGGGAAGCTGCACGTGGCATGGGCCGAGAACCGCGGCGGGGTGGGCCAGATCGCCTACGCGGCGTGCGATGCAGACGGCAAGAAGTGCTCGGCCAACGAGGCCATCAGCCACAAGCCGTTCGCCGATTACCAGCTGGTGCGGCACTCGCCCCGCTGGCTGGGGGAGTACTTCGAGCTCCTGGTGGACAGCTCCAAAAAGGCGCTGCATGCCGTGTGGACCCAGCCCGTGACAGAGGGCGGCCTGGCGATCTCGAGGATCTTTCACGCCAGGGGAAAACTCTGATGTAGCTCGCTCTCCCCTTCCCCTGCGGTGAGTGTGGAGTCCACCCCACACGCCCGTTCGGGCGCTGCTCCTCTGTGATTTCAAGCCGTTGAAGGTCTTTGCCCGGAATCCGGGCGGGAGAGGTGTGGGGTGCGGTCTACACCCTGCCTGCCCCATCGGGCGATGAGCCCGGAGTTAATTCTTTTATTTCGAGGTCTTGAGCCAATGGATCAATGTGGCCCGACTCTCGCATTGGCATGGGGTGAAAACGTAACCGGCGTCACATAAAAAAATGCCGCCAAAAATGAGCAGCCGCTCATCGCCCCGCTCGCAGGGGGAGGAGGATCCAATCATGGACAAGCGCACCGAACAGCTGGTGAATGACGACGAGGCCAGCCTGATGGAGTTCATCGCCCTGGCCACCGAGGCGAGGCGCAAAGCAGAAGAGAGAGGCAGCGAGGAGCTGACCGATCTGAGCACCCTCACCGTCCCGGCCTACGACATGCCCACTTTGCAGCCCACGGGCCGGCGGGCCCGGTGGCTGACGCTCATGGCGATCAGTATGGCCGCGGCCATGGTGGCCATGCTCGGGCTGATGGTCACCCTCGTGGTCAGGACCCTGGACCGGCCCGCGGTGACCACCACCATGGCTGCTGCCCCGCCCGAGCACAGCCCCACCAGGCCGCTGCTGGCCACCGCGACCCCGCTGGAGGAGAGCCCGGCGAAGCCGCCCGTGGCGTCCGCGCCGCCGCCCGAGGACAGCCCGGAGATGCGGTCGATGGAGACCGCGGCCCGGCTGAGCGCCTCGAAGCCGACGCCGGCCAGCAACAAGCGGCCGAAGCGCCGCAGGGCAGCCAGGCCGGATGCGCTGGACGAGCTGCTCAGCGCGGCCCTGTCGAGCAGCCACGAGCCCGGTGCCTCCCGCTCGAAGCAGCGCGCCCGCAAGCCCCGCAGCACCGCCCCGGCGAGGCGACGCGCAGCCGCCGCGACCAGGGCAGCCGCACGCAGCCAGCGCCCCCGGACCCTGAGCCGCCGCATCATCCGGCGCGGGATGCTCGGCATCAAGGGCAAGGTCCAGGACTGTTACGATCGTTACAAGGTCAGCGGCCGGGCGAAGATCAGGCTCGTCATCGGGCGCAGCGGGCGGGTGACCCGCTCGTCGCTCAGGGGCACCTTCGCCGGCAGCCCCACCGGCAAGTGCGTCAAGCGGGCCGTCAGCCGCGCCCTGTTCCCGAGGTTCAGGGGCAAGCCGATCTCCATCACCTACCCGTTCATCCTGAGCTGAGCGCGCTTACTCGAGGCGGGCTCGCCTCAGCATCGGCTCGGGGTCCACGTGGACCTTTCCCACCAACACGTTGAGGTGCAGGTGAGCCCCGGAGTACTTGATGCCGGTGCGCCCCACCCAGCCGATATGCTGGCCAGCCTTCACCCGCTGCCCCTTGCGCAAACCCGGCGCAAGCCGGTCCAGGTGGCAGTAGACGCTCTGGTCCGGTCCGTGGGCGATGACCACATGCTTGCCCGAGTAGCGGGCGTCGTACCGCGCGGCCTTGATCACCCGGCCGTCGAGGATGGCGTACACGCGCTGGTTCATCTCGCCGATGTCCACGCCGCAGTGCCCGCCCCGGCAGCGGCGCTTCGCCTTGCCGCTCCGCAGCCGCCTGGCGCCGAACTTCGCGCCGGGGCGCGTGGGGTACAGTGCGGCCTTCAGCGGGTGAACCCAGCGCTGGCTCAACACGGGGTGGCCGGTCGTTCCGGTGATCGTCGCTGGCGCCGGCGCCGCAGCCGGGGCGCTGCCCGCCGGCGCCCGGCTCGCGCGCCTGGCGACGGCGCCCCCGATCACCATGGGGCTGAGCCGGCAGCCCAGCTTGCGCTCCACCCACCGTGCCTTCCAGCCAGGGATGCGGCGGTACACCTCGCACACGTAGCGCCTGTTGGGGATGTCTGCCCCGAGGTCGCCGGTGCGCCCGATGCGCCCGGCGCCCGTGTTGTACGCGGCGATGGCCCGGGCCCAGACCCCGTCGAACTTGCGATGCAGGTACGCCAGGTAGGCAGCCGTGCCGCGCATGTTCTGCCGGGGGTCGAAGGGGTCGGTGATGCTGTACATCTTCAGCACGGCCCGCGACAGCTGCCCGCATCCCTTGCAGTTGGCCCGGGAGACGGCGCCCGGCCGGTCCCTCGACTCGTAGTGCACCACCGCCGCCAGCACCACCTCGGGGATGCCGGCGCCCGCTGCCATCTGGCTCACGTACTGCAAGCATGGACCGCTGTACCGCCCGCCCGGGGTCCTATCCCCCTGCCCCCCGGTCTCCGCGCCCTGGCAGCGTCGCTGGTAGATGGACGCCAGGGTGCGCGTCATCTTGCTCGACCCGCTGGCCGCTGCCAGCCGGCGGCTCAGGTAGCTGCAGTAGCGGTCTTGCTGGCCTCCGCCATCGCCACCCGTCATGGCGTTTTTCTGTTCGTCCACCGGCGAGCGCTGCGCCGCCCCTGAACAGCCGCATAGCGCCAGCATCGCTGAAAGGGCAAGGATTCTGCGTAATGGAACGTCCATGGGCCATCACCTCATTGACCAGAGAGTGACGACTGGCGCGCCTCGATGAGATGATCAGGCGCACATGAGGACGGGGCCAAGAGGCCGCGGCCGGGTTCGGCGAGGCCATAGCCGAGGACCACCGCCTTCCTGGCGCTGCTGTCGCGGCGCAGGCATCAGGGGGCTCTCCCCTGTCAGTACGGATAGCCGGAGCGCTCCTCATGCGTCAGCACCCGGGTCGAGCCGATCTTGTCCAGCGCCGCGGGGACATGCTCCCTGTCCGAGGCAATGTACGTGGTCTTCATGTACTCCGTTACGAGGCGGGCCCGCAGCCCGGGGGGATCGCTCTGCTGCCAGGGCAGCGCCGGGTCCGGCGTCGGGGGGGCGCCGCCCTCGCGGTGCGGGCTGATGGTCTCTACCAGAAAGTGTATGAAGCGCTCCAGCCCCGAACGCTCGCCGCAGGTGAGGAAGGCGCCGGCCAGCTCCTCACATGCCGCCGACAGCTTCGCGAAGTCGTCCGCGCCGCTCGCAGCAGCCAGCCAGGCCACCACCTGCTGCTCCGTGGCCTCCGTCCCATCTTCCAGATACAGTTTCATCAACGCTCCAGGGGCATGGTCGCCATCCAGCCGGGCCCTGTGGCGACCCGGATGACCGAACTGCAGCGCCGGGCCGGTGGCTTTCGGTGACTATTTTGCGGGGCTCAAAAAGCCGGCCTCGTGGCGGTTCAGGTCGCCCCAGGTGCGCATGCGCCACGCCTTGCGGTGGGCCAGGTAGAAGCCGGTCAGGTCGCGGAAGTAGCGCAACACCAGCGGCCGCGCCGAGGTGATGGCCTTCTGCTCAAGCGGGTCCACGCGCAGGTCGAACAGCGCCTCGGCGCCCACGTAGTCCACCCGGTACTTGTAGTGGCGGGAGCGCAGGGCGTAGCTGCGCCCGTACTCCACCGGCACCACCCGGTCCGGCCAGCTGCCCCTGCGGCGGATGATGGGCAGCAGGGTGCGCCCCTGGATCCCCCTGTCCTGCTTCAGCCCCAGCAGGTCCAGCAGGGTGGGGACCAGGTCCAGGTGTGAGCTGACGGTCTGCACCTTCACCGGGCCGCTCTTGCCGCCCATGCCGGGGGCCAGCAGCACGAGCGGCACATCCACCTGCTCGGACATCAGCCCGTATGCATGGCCCAGCTTGCCGTGCTCGCCGAAGCCCTCGCCGTGGTCCAAGGTGAAGATGATGGCGGTCCTGGCCAGCAGCTTTGCCGTCTTCAGCCCGTCGAGCAGCTGCCCCAGGCAGCCGTCCATGTACTCCACCTCGCCTTCGTACAGCGCCCGGAGCTGGCTCCACCTGCGCGGGTTCATCTTTACCCTGCCCCGCACGATGTCCTCCAGCAGGTAGCCGGTGGCCATCTTGCCGATGGGCGGGCCGAACTTGCCCTCGTGGTACCGCTCGGTGATGCCCTTGTGAAAGCGGTAAGGCGTGTGGGGCTCGAAGGCCAGGGCCGAGATGAAGAACCGCTGGCCGGCCGCGTTCTGCTTTTTGGCGTAGGCCAGCATCAGCTTCACCAGCGCCTTGCAGTCCGCGCCGTGGCCCTCCTTGACCGGCTGGTGGAACGCGTCCCAGCGGCCGGGCTTTCTCAACCGGGACATGCCGAACATGTTGTTGCCGATGTAGGCCGCCTTCACGCCGGCCTTGCGCAGCAGCGCGCTCACCAGGGACACGCCCTTGCGCAGCTTGCCCTTGTCCCCGGCCACGCCGTGGACCCGCGGGATCATGCCGGTCTGGATGCTGGCGTGGGATGGCGGCGAGGAACATGAGGCGGCCTGGTTGCGCAGCAGCACCGCGCCCCCGCGCGCGAGAGCCCGCTCCAGCCGCGGGGTGCGCACCGGCGACTTCGGGTTGTACAGCTTCAGCCGGTCCGATCGCAGGGCGTCGCCCACCCAGAGGATGGCGTTCTTGAACCGGGGGATGGGGGCCAGATCGCGGGGCGCCGGCGGCACCAGCCGCGGGTCGATCCAGGCCACGTCTGCGGGAGCGGCGCCCTCGGAGATCAGCTCCAGCAACGCCAGGCCCACGCCAGGCTTCAGCGTCCTGTCCACCGCGGGCCCTGGTTTCTGCCAGGTGTCCAGCAGGGTGCGGGCCGCTGGCGCGGCGCCTTCACCCGGGGTGATGCGAACGATCAGACGGGCGGCAGCGGCGCCTGCCACCCGGGTGCGCAGCTTGAGCTGGCCGCGCTCCGGCAGCTCCACCAGCAGCGCCACCCGGCGGTGCCCCGACAGCGCCGTGGCCGGGCCAGCGGGCAGCGCCACCTGGCGCGTGGGCGACAGCTCGGGCCAGTCGGGCGGGCCGCCCTCGCCGGGCACAATCTCCAGGGAGTGCAGCAGCGGCCTCGCTCCGCGGCGGTTCAGCCGCAGGTCCAGCTCGTTTTCGCCCCTGCGAAGGCGCCCGCCCGGCAGCTTCAGGTCCTTGACCGACCAGCCGGGATCCAGCTTCAAGCTGCCCACCGGCCGGCCGTTGAGCCGCACGGAGATGCCCTGGCGCTGGCCCCGCCCCGAGGCGCGCAGCCGCAGCGTCGCCTGCTCCGGCGGCCGCGAAAAGAGCGGGAAACGCAGCACCGCCCGGCCGCGCTTCAACACCCGGCCGCCGCGCTCGCCGTGGGCCGCCACCTTGCCCCAGGGGGAGCGGTACTCGTTGGTGTACTTGCGGAGCCCCTCGGTGGCCACGGGGATCAGCAGGCCCCGGCCGTGCAGGTGGAGCAGGTGCTCGCTCCGGGTGAGGATGAACGGCTCGCCGGGGGCAGCCACGGCGTCGGGGGCGGCAGCCAGCAGCAGGGCGGCCAACAAGGACGGTGCAAGAGGATTGGTGGTGGACATCAGCGGGCTCCCTGGCGCCAGCTTACCTCCGCTGGCGGCGCAGGAGGAAAAAGAGCCACGCCAGCGAGGAGACCGCGGACTGCTTCAGGTCGCCCACCGCCTGGCTTGGCGAAGATTCGCTGTTCGAGGCCTCGATTGGCAATGCCAACGCGCGTCAAATGGGAAAGAATCAGGGACATGGATCGTCTCGCCACCACAGGATTGCTCATCTGCGCCGGCCTGCTGCTCTCCGCCTGCGCTGGCCCGGCGCGCACGGCCCCCTCCCCTGCCCCTGCGCCGGCCTCGCCCCCGACAGCTGGCCCTGCCCTCCCGGCGCTGCTGCCTGGCGGGCCGGGCGCTCCGGTGGGCAAGCCGCGGTTCGCCACCGACGCCCGGTCGCTGTTCGCGGCCATCAACGGCGGCGCCGAGGTGTACCTCGAGCGAGGGTTCGTCAGGGGCGCGTTTCAGACGTACGAGCCGGCGCCCGGGCGCAAGGTCAACCTCGAGGTGTACGAGATGAAGGACGCCGCTGCGGCGCGCGCGGTCCACGCCCGGCGATCTTCGGCAGAGGGAGAGCCGGCCGCGGTGGGCGACGCGGCCACCGCGCACGGCTACTACCTGCTGATGGTTCAGGGGCGCTTTTTCGTGGCGGTGACCGGCCACGACGTGGAGCAGACGGCCCTGGACGAGCTGCTGCCCCTGGCCCGCTCCGCAGCCGCCAGGCTGGCCAGGGCCGGGGGCCCCTGATCATCATGGGAGGAGTCATGGACCCGAGGACGAGACGAGATTTCATCGCCGGTTCGGCGGCCGGGGCCGCGGCCCTGGCGCTGGGCGGGTGCGGCGGGTGGCGGCTGGAGGGTGAGGCGACCCTGCCGGCCACCGCGCCGCGGCGCGCGCCCTCCACCCTGAGCCAGATCAAGGGCAGCGGCATCCAGGGCGACCCCGGCCCGGCCCTGGTCAAGCTGCTGGCGCCGCACGGCGGCATCGGCGCCTTCGTCAAGCATGGCCAGACCGTGTTGCTCAAGCCGAACATGGGCTTCGACAAGCCGGCGAGCCAGCGCGCCACCACCTCCGCCGCGGTCATCGCCGCCATGGCCCGGCTCTGCCTCGAGCAGGGCGCCGGCCGCGTGGTCATCGCAGACCACCAGGTCCCCACCGTGGACACCGCCGACGTGGTCAAGGCCATGGGGCTGACCCGCGCCCTGGCGGGCATCAAGGCGGAGTTGATGACCGTCGACGACGACAGCCCCTGGGTCGAGCGGCCCATCCCGGGCGGCAAGCGCGAGACCGCCGCCGAGTTCCTGAAGATCGCGCTGGAGGCGGACGTGCACATCGCCATGCCGGTGGCGAAGTCGCACGGCTCTGCCGGCTTCACCGGCACGCTCAAGGGCATGATGGGCCTGATCCGCAGCCGCATGGGCTTCCACCTCGGCGGCGACCTGCACCAGTCCATCGTGGACCTGAACCGCGTGCTCCGTGCCCACCTGGTGGTGATGGACGGGCTCACGGTGATGTCCACCGGCGGCCCGTCCGGGCCGGGCAAGCTGATCCGCGCGGACACCCTCGTGGCCGGAACCGATCCGGTGGCAGTGGACGCCGCCGCCGTGCGCCTGGCTCCGCTGTACGGCGAGGAGGTGGATCCCGGCCGCATCCGCCACCTGGCGCTGGCCGAGGCCCAGGGCATCGGCCGCATCGCCCTGCCCGCGGCAAAGGTTCACCAGCTCACGCTCTGACGGCGCGCGCTATTTCTCGACGGTGAGCGTCACCTCGGGCCGCGGCAGGCCGAAGCCTTCATGGGCGAACATGGTGCTCATGCTGATCTTGTATTTTCCCGGCTTCAGCGGGCCGGCGCCGGCCATGGCGGGGCGCCCCGGTCCCGGGCCCGCGCCGTCACCCCAGGCCCACCGCTGCACCTTCCACTTCGCCTGGTGGACAGCCTCGCCGCCCGCCGACAGGCGGATACGCACCGGGTAGGGCGGCCCGGGCCGGGGCAGCAGCGCGCCCCTGGGCGCCTTGCCAGGCGGCGGGTAGACGCTGGCGCCGTCCTTCGCCTTGACCGACAGCCGCAGCATGGGACCGGCGTGGCCGACGAAGTACAGGTCCACCGGCTTGCGGGTCAGGTTCTTGAACGTCGCCTTCACCGTCACCTTCTGGCCGCTGCGCGCGGGATTCGGCGTGGCGGTCAACGTGAAGGAGACCGACTTCTTCAGGGAGCGGCGCTTCCCGGGATAAGCAGCCACGTCGCACTGGCCGAGCACCTGGGAGAGCTTGATCTTGTCGCCGCAGCAGGAGGCGTGGTTGGCCGACCGCGGCTTGCACGACCAGCGCGGGCGGGCCTCCACCGCCGCGGCGTGTGAGAGCAACAGACAAACGGCGAGGCCGGCGCAGATCAGGGCCGACCTTCTCCTTGGCAGCGTCATGTTCTCAATCATCCCCCACCCTGGCCGGCGCGTCCATGCGCCAGGTCAGGGCGCGAACTGGGACATGCCCACCGACGGCGCGCCGCTGACCTTGGGCAGCGAGTTGGCAGCCTCGGTGGCGTAGATGTACAGGCTCCCGTCCTGGGCCACGTACGCGCCCGCGGCGGCGTCGAAGCTGCCGTAGTCCCGGGGCGGCACCGCCTGCTGGCCAGGCTTGAGCCGCCGCTTTCCGACCTTGATCAGGCGCACGGAGTGGGCCGCGCCCGGCGCGCCAGGGGTCACCTTCAGCCGGTACAGGTCCGCCCAGTCCTGGCCCACCCCGGCGACGAAGTTGTTCCCCGTGGCCACCATGTAGAGCGCCCCCTTGGCGTCGGCGATGAGGTTGATCGACTGGTAGCGCCCCCACCATGAATCCACCCAGCCAGCCTTGCTGGCGCCGCTCAGTTTCCAGGCGCCGATCCGGCTGAACCCGGGGTCGGCCCCGAGGCGCCTGGCGCTGGACCTGTAAAACAGCAAGGTCCTGGACCAGGCGTCGTTGACCACCACCAGCAGGTAGGTCCCGTCCTGCAGCCGCACCATGCCGGCGGCGCCGAGGTGTCTGTCAGTGGACTTGATCCGCAGCGCGTGACGAAACTTCGGCTTGGTCGGCGCCGCGAGGTCGTAGAACGCCACGTACCCGTCCAGCCCCGCGGAGGGGTTCTCGAACGGGACGGCCAGGGTGTCGCCCACCAGCTGCATGCCCCCGGCGTGGCGGTACTTGAGGTTGCTGAAGCCGCCTTGGGCTGCGGGCACCGCGCTGGACACCACCACCCGGTCGCGGGCGTCGGGCACGTCCTTGAACACACCGAGCAGGTTGGAGGCCCAGGCCAGCCCGGTCTTCGCCTGGGATCCGAGGTGGACCACCACAAAATCCGGGCTCGCGGTGTCCTTGTTCGACCGCGACACCACCACATACGGCTTGCCGCAGCCGAGCCGCTGGATCCCCTGCCAGTGGTCGAAGCTGCCGGCGTGGGAGGTGGGCGCGGCGCCCAGGGAGAACCCCATGCGCAGGCCGTCGCTGGACAGCTTGTTCAAGGCGGCCAGCGGATCCTTGACCGGCGCGTTGGCCAGGGCGCTGCAGTGGCCCGAGGTCGTCTCCCCGCGCAGCTCGGTCCCCGACGTCGGGGTCTGATCAGGCCGGGGTTGCCCCATGTCGGCGCCCCGGTCTGGCCACGCCGCGTCGCGCGCCTGCCCGTCCGGGGCCCGAGGCCGCGCGTCCGCCCCGCCGCCCGCGCCGCCTTCGCTGCAGGCGGCGCCCCCAACGGCCGCCGCCGCCATGCAGGCCAGGATCCACGCCGGCTGCCAGCGGCTCACCCCTCGCCTCCCGGATCCCCTGCGCGCCGGAGCGACTCCTCGCAGGCCAGCGTGAGCGCGAAGAACTCCTCGCTCGACAGATCCCCGTGAGGCCGGCGGTGGGGCAGCGAAAAGGAGCGGATGTCGTACTCCGCCCCCGGCGTGAGCTCCACGCCGAGCGCCGCAGGGACGAGCTGGCGCGCGAGCTGGAACCGCTGGGGGATGATGCCGCCCGGGGTGGGCCGCAGGCGCTGCACGTAATCCAGCGTGCGGCGGTACGCCGCGGCGCTCTGGCCCGGCAGGTTGAGGACGAACAGCTGGGTGCGGATCCCGGCCAGGGCGGCGCCAGCCAGGCAGACCTCCAGGTCCTCGAGGTGGACCCCCTTGTCCAGCCGGTCCAGCTCGGCCTGGGGGTAGCACTCCAGCCCGAACAGCAGCTCCTCGCAGCCCGACCTGCGCAGGCCGCTGAAGTAGCCCTGCTCCAGCGGCGCGTCGGCCCGGATCATGGCGGACCACGGCAGGCGGATCTGCGCGGCCACCAGCGCCTCGCTGATGGCCGCGAGGTGCCCGTGGGACGCCGCGTGGCAGGACAGATCCAGCTCCGTCGGGCCGTGTGCGCGCACCAGCTGCTGCACCTGCGCCGCCACCGTGGTGGGCGGCAGCTCTCTGTGGCGCGTGCCAGGGAAGACATGGCTGCAGAACCGGCAGCGCCCCCAGTAGCAGCCCCGGTTGATCAACACTGGCAGCCGCGGGCCGGGGCCCGCCGCGGCCCCGAGGCCGTCAAAGCAGGGGGTGGGCCAGAGATCCAGCTCCGGCTCGGCCGGCGACGCGCTGTCCACGATCTCGCCGCCCACTACCCGGCGCATGCCCGGGACCGCCTCCAGCGCACCGTCCCCCCCGAGCGCGGCCAGCAGGCGCTCGAAGGGCCGCTCTCCCTCGGACCGGAGGATGTAATCCGTGTAGCGGAACAGCAGCTCGAAGCCGCGGAAGTGATCCGTGGTGGCCGTGCACCAGGGCCCGCCCCAGATGATCGGCTTGCCCGGGGCCAGGTCCCGGATCCGCTTGCCCAGCAGCAGCGCCGGGGTCACCTGGTGCGGCGAGACAATGGACAGCCCCACCGCCTCCGCCTCGTGGAGCATGCGGTCGGGCAGGTGCCGCTCGAAGAACCGCTCCATCAAGGGATCGCCCTGGTCTGCTGCGTCGGCCAGCCGGCGGATGTCGTTGTGAAATCCGCCGGGCCCCACCAGCCGGTTGTAGGTGGCCATGAAGGCGAGGTAGACCACGGCCCGCTCGTTGACCTGCCCGGAGGTGACGATGCCCGGCTCGGCCAGGTCCTCCCTCGACACAACCTGCAGCAGCCCGCCCCGCCGCAGGCGCTGCGCGCGCCGCTGGATCCGTTCCCTCACCGCGGGCAGGGCGGCCTCGCTGTGGATGAAGTCCCGGGTGAAGCGCGCGTTGAGGTCCCGCTGGATCACGGAGTGCCCCGCTGCCCGGACATGCGCGGTGAGCTGCGCCAGGCCGAGCTCGGGGAACTGGAAGTAGAAGTCGAGGGGTGGGAAGAGGAGCAGGAGGTCCAGGGCGCTACCCCAGCTCGCCGCTGAACACCAGGTAGCCGTTCTGCTGCGACAGCTTGCCGCTCTTGATCTTCAGCGTGGTCCCCTTGGGGATCCCGTAAGATCCGCCCAGGGAAGACAGGTCGATGGCCGGCAGCGGGAAGCTCTGCACGATGTTGGGCCCGAGCTGGGGCAGCAGCGCCTTGACCATGTCGCGGATCAGCACCACGAACAGCTTGCCCAGGGTGGTGCCGCCGCCCGTGACCACCAGGTTGGCGATCTCCACCTCGTAGGCGCCGAGGGTGGTGGAGACGGTGAGCTTGAGCACGTTGCTCGACGAGAGCGAGACGGCCCCGGTGGTGGTGGCGCTGACATAGACGTCGGCCTTGATGGTGCCCGGGTTGCCCAGGGCGTCCTTGACGCTGGCGTTCACCTTGAGCTTCAGGTCGCCCACCTGCAGCTCGAAGTCGCTCTGCCCCTTGCCCGGCTTCAACACCGGCGGCAGCAGCGCGTCCAGCTCCAGCTTGAGCGAGTTGATGGTGAACGGCAGGGGCACGCTGCCCGACTTGAGCGCGTCGCTGATGAGCTTGGAGACGTCCTGCTTGAGCGCGCCGGCGAGCCAGGTGGCGTTGACCACCTGGTTCAGGGTGTCGTGCCGCATGGCCACGAGCATGGCGGTGCTGCCCTTGCCCGGCGCGGTAAAGGTGCCGTTGGTGGCGATGGTGCCCAGCTTGCCGCTGGCGATGCCCTTGGTCGCGTACACCGCGGTGTTCAGCCCCAGGCTGCCGCCGTCCGGGTCGAACAGGATGGTGTCCAGGTCGGTGTAGATGGACAGGGACTTGCTCCCGAGCAGGGCGGGCAGCTGAAACGACTGCGCGAACTTGAACCCGGTGACGAAGCTCTTGACCGGCCCGGGGATCGCCTGCTTCACCTCGTTCTCCATCAGCTTCAGGATCGAGTTCTTGAACAGCGACGAGATGCCGCTGGTGATGGCCGACGTGATGGAGCCGATGATGCCGCTGCCGATCTCCACCTTCAGGCTGGAGTAGTTCATGTCCAGCCGGGGCACGCTCACCTGCACAGTCCCGCCGCTCTTCTTGGAGATGTTGATGTCACCGCTCATGGAGAGGTTGCTGATCTTCACCTTGCCCGACACCGTGACCCCGGCCTTGGCCTTCACCGGCAGCTCCAGGTAGCTGGTCTTGCCGGTGACCCGGAGCCCGCCGTTGCGGGTGGTGAGGTTCACCGAGAACGGGTTGATCTTGAACTTGCCGTTCTTGGTCACGCTGTAGCTGATGGTGGGGCCCCACGGCGGCACCTTGTACTTGCCGCTCACCAGGGTGCTCGGGATCAGCTTGTCGAAGTCGAGGTTGTTGATCACCTTGACCAGGATGGAAGCCAGGTCGTTGAGGGTGGAGCGATCGCCGTCGTCGATGGCCTTCTGGTACAGCCGCGCCAGCAGCCCCCGGGGCAACTTCACCGCCGCCCCGGTGCCCGTGTTGGGCCAGTACTTGGAGGACCAGTGATAGGCCTGCACCTTGCGGTCCGCGGTGCCGCTCTTGTCCACGCACTCGGCGGTGATGATGTTCAGCCCCCACTTGCTGGTCACCGGCAGCGAGAAGTCGCCGCCCGGCATGGTCTGCACCTTCTTGCCGTTGACCTTGACCGAGCCGAGGTTCGAAAGCGGGCCCAGCACCTTGCCCTTGATGGTGACGGCCGCGGAGCCGCCGAGCATGGCCGCGCGGGGCGGGTGGTTGATCTTGCAGCGGATCGGGTTGACCCCCCGGTCGCCCATGGGCGGGACGTACAGGTCGCCGCCCGTGGAGCTGCCGCGGTCGGTGGCGGCGCCTCCATCGGGGTTGTCGGTCACGCTGTGGGTGCCCGCGCAGCCGGGGGCGAAGGCGGCGAGCAGGACGAGGACGGCCAGTGGTGCGATGCATTGCTTCATCTGTCCATGGTCATCCGGTGCCGCGGGGTCCGTCAATATCCGTCCCCACCACTGGGCCGGAAGCCATGCCTCCTGGCCCCTTGCGCGCCGCGGCCGGGGATCGTACAGAAGGGCCACGCCAACCTGACCCCCGGGGAAGCCCACATGCAGATGACCGCCCACTCGCCCACCGCCACCGCGACGCAACCCCTGGAGCAGCTCCTGCATCAATTTGATGCCCTGCAGCCGATCCCGAGCGCAGAGATGCACGGGCTGTGGCGGGGCCAGGAGCTCTGCTGGGGGCACCCCATGGAGGGCATGCTCCAGGGCCTCGGGTGGTACGGAAAGATCTTCCTGGATGACGACCGGGTGCACCCGCTGCTGTTCTTCAACGGCGCCAGGTCGGGCCTCTTCTCGGTGCACCCGGGCAGGGTCCCGGTGGGCCTCGCCCTGCCCGGGCACCCGCTGCTCGGGGCGCTGCTGCGGCTGCTGCGGCCGTTCATCTCCACCAGCAAGCCCACCGCGCGGCTGCGGCAGGTGGAGCACCGCGGGGTGGTCAGCGCCGCCATGGTCTACGACCACCTGCCGATCATCGATCACTTCCGCCGCCTGGACGACCAGAGCATCATGGGCCTGATGGACCGCAGGGGAGATACGCAGCCCTACCTGTTCACCCTGACGCGGGACGACGAGAGCGAGCTCGCGCTGCCCTGGTGAAGTGGGGCCGGCGTCCGGGATGAAAAATGCCATGACTGGCCCCCCCCCGGGAGCCTATCGTGGAGGTCCCAACACCAGAGGAGACTCCTGCATGGCGCGCCACCTGCTCACCGCCGGATTGTTGTCCCTGATAGTTTGCCTCGCCGCGGCCTGTAATTATGAGCTCGCCGCTGGCGAACCTGACGCTGGCACCGCCGACGCGGCGGCCACGGACGGCGGCGGTCCTGGCAAGGACGGCAAGGCCGTGACGGACACCAAGGCAACGGGCCAGGACAGCAAGGTCCCGGGCCCGGACCAGAAGGCGGCGAAGCCGGACCAGAAGCTGCCCAAGCCCGACCTGAAGGCCACCCCGGACAAGAGCCCGCCCAAGCTGGACAAGGGGCCGCCCCCCAACCCGCGCTGGACCCTGGTGGGCGGCGCCGTGCCCAGCGGGAGCGACTCCTCCGTCACGGTGCTGGCCAACGGCGATGTGCTGGTGGCCGGCGGCGAGAAGAGCGGCGGCGGCGGCGGCACGACCTACTTCAAGGCCGCCTACCGGTTCGTCGCCAAGACGAGCACCTTCGTCGCGGCGGGCAACATGATGAGCACCCGATCGAACCACACCGGCACCTTGCTCGCCGACGGCCGGGTGCTGGTCTGCGGCGGCAGGACCGCCAAGACATACCTCAACAAGTGCGAGCTGTTCGACCCGAAGAAGCCCCCCGCCTCGGCCTGGAGCGCCGCCGCCTCCCTGCCCGCCTCCCGCTGGGACCACGCGGCGGTTCGCCTGGCCAACGGCGCCGTCCTGCTGAGCGGCGGCTTCGGCTACAGCGACTCGATGCCGTCGCTGACGCTGTACATGCCCAAGACGGGCTCCTGGGTCACCCCGGCGGCCCAGCTCAAGCAGAAGCGACGCAACCACACCACGACCCTGCTGCCCGGCGGAGATGTGCTGGTGGCCGGCGGCCTGACAGGCACCAGCTTCGGCAACTACAAGTCGCTGCGGTCCATGGAGATCTACGACCCGAAGGCGGGCACGGTGAAGCTGCTCAAGACGCTGATGACCGAGGCCCGCAACGCCCACACCGCCACCCTGCTCAAGAGCGGGGTGGTCATGATCACCGGCGGCATCTGCTGGTCCGGCTGCACCAAGAAGGCGATGAACGACCTGTACGACCCGAAGACCCAGACCGTCACGTCGGTGGCTCACCCGGGCGGCGTCCTTCCCGCCGGACATGTCGCGGGCCTGATCAAGGATGGCCGGCTGCTGGTGGCGGGCAACAACGCGGCGAGCGTGGCCAAGGCGGTCCACGCCTATGACCCGGTCAAGAAGACCTGGGCCACGCTGCCCTCCATGAAGTTCCCGCGGGTCGTCCCCGAAGGCGCGGGCCTGCCCGACGGCAGGGTCCTGATCGTGGGCGGCGTCAAGAGCACCTCCCCGTACCAGTACAACACCACCGCCGAGATCTTCTCGCTCTGACGGCCCCGCCTTGTCCCGCCGGCTGAAGAAGATCGGAGTCGTCGTCGGGGCGGCGCTGTTGGTCCTGCTGGCCTGGGTGGGCTACCAGTTCGTGATCTCCGGCGGGCTGCGCACCATCGAGCCGCACTTCGCCGGCGAGTGTCAGCAGGTGTCCGGCGCGGTGGGCGCCGAGGACATCACCTTCCAGCCCGGCGGCCAGATGGCCTACGTCTCGTCCGACGACCGCCGCGCGGCCCTGGGCGGCAACCCGCGGCCCGGGGCGATCTACGGCTACCACTTGCAGGGGGACGGACCGGGGCGGCTGAAGAACCTGACCCCGAAGCCGCCGCCCAACTTTCACCCCCACGGCATCGGGTTGCTGGCCCGGCCGGGACTGCCCGACCGGCTGTTCGTGGTGAGCCACCCGGGCCACCCGCTGTTCGGCGGCGTCGAGGGCAAGGGCCCGGTGCACACCGTCGAGATCTTCGAGCTGCGAGGGGCGGTCCTGCACCACCTGCGCACAGTGGCCCACGCGGCGCTGGTGAGCCCCAACGACGTGGTGCCGGTGGGCCCGCAGAGCTTCTACGCCACCAACGACCACGGCACCGGCGGCATCTGGGGCCAGCAGCTGGAGGATCTGCTCCGGCTGGCCCGGGCCGGGGTCGTATACCACGACGGCGAGACCACCCGGGCCGTGGCCGGCGGCCTGCGCTACGCCAACGGCATCAACGTCAGCGCAGACGGCGAGCGGGTGTATGTGGCCGCCACCACCGACCGCCAGCTGGTGACCTACAAGCGGCTGGGGGACGGCGCGCTGGAGCGGCTGTCTGCCCTGGACCTGGAGACCGGCGTGGACAACATCGAGCGGGACGCCGGGGGAAACCTCTGGATCGGGGCTCACCCGAAGCTTTTTTCGTTCCTGGCTCATGTGGCGGACGCAGGGAGCCGCGCGCCGTCCCAGGTGCTCAAACTCACCCCGGATGGGCAGGGTGGATTCAGCCCTCAAGAGGTGTTCATGAGCCATGGGGCGGACCTTTCGGCTTCGGCCGTGGGAGCGGTGGCCGGGCGCCGGCTGCTGGTGGGTGGGGTGTTCGACGAGAAGTTCCTGGACTGCCGGATGCACTGAGAGTTGCAGCCGGTGGCCAGCGCACTCGCCAGCCCGTACCGGGGGTACGCGGGGCACCGGGCCGGCTAACCCCCTGATAACCCGGTACTCGGCACTCCGGGTTTGAATTGGCCCCATTGGCCCGGAAATTGCTTTATTCTGGGGTACGGCTGCCAATGACCACTCGACTCGCCATACTGCTCGTCACCTGCTGCCTGGTGGCGCTGCCCGCGCCAGCCGATGCCCGGCGCGGCAAGGGCTCCGGCGCCGGAGTGCGACACAACGGCCTGAAAAAGAGCAAGCGGCCCGTGCAGCGGGCACGCGGCACGCGCACCAGGCGGCCCAGGACGAACCCGCTGCAGCGGCGCATGCGCACCGTCCGCGCCGACTTCAAGACCTTCGCCGGCGTGCCGATGATGAGCAACCGGGACGTGCAAGGCTACCTGGCCCAGGTCCCCACCCGGGCGGGCAGGGGCAAGGCCCGCCAGACCCACAACCGGCGCGACGGGACCAAAGTGACCATGACCGTGGTCCGCACCGGCACCCTGCCCAACGGCAAGCCGCGGGGCTACGTGCGCGGCGAATGGGTCGACAGAAAGACCGGCGAGAAGATGACCGAGTACCACAGCGACAGCGTCTCCTGGGCGCGCCGCGGCCATGGCAAGGGGCAGGCGACGGTGGTGGTCAACCGCAAGGACGTGCGCACCAGGAGCGGGCGCATCGCGCGCGCCGCTGGCACCTACTCGGTGGTCACCCGCGAGACCCTGGACAAGGGCAACCGCACATCGCTGTACACCGACCGCCCCGACGGAATGAAGGACACCCGCACCATCACCAAGCTGCGAAACGGGCGCGTGGAGCGCTACTACTCGTCCCAATCGCCGGACCAGTACTTTGCCGAGCAGCGCATCCGCAACAACCCGGACGGCACGTGGAACGCCGTGTCCAAGACCCTGGACGGGGGCAAGATCAGGGTGGAGCGGGAGGACTCCCGGGGGCGCCGGACCAACAAGGTGCTGAGCTTCAAGCAGGCCAGGCGGCAGATGGACCGCATGATCCGCGCCAACGACAACCCGAAGATGAAGCAGACCCGCTTCACCGACGGGAGCTGGAGCCTCAACCAGGTGACCTCCAGCGACCGCGGCTTCATCGCGACCATCTCGGCCCGGGGCAAGAACGGCAAGCTCGGCGCCGTCAAGACCGGCTACGTCTCGTGGCTGGGCACCCGCTTCGGCGAGGTCAAGGACGTCAAGAACCAGAAGGCCGCCGCGCGCAAGCCCGGCGCGCGCAAGGTCAAGTCCCGTACTTACCTGCTAAACAGAGGCGGCGGCGACGGCACGCCCGAGCCGAAGGCGGACATGAGCAAGGTCACCCGCGCCGACCGTAACCGCCTTGGCCGCTCGTTGCGGTCCTACAACAAGGTTACCGGCCAGAAGGCCAAGGCGCGCATCCACCCGAGCGCCGGCCAGTTCAACGCTTACGTCGATGTCCACGACAAGTCCAAGGTGACCACCTTCGGCCCTGGCTACGCCAAGAACTCCTACGCCTCGCAGCTCGGCATCCTGGGCCACGAGGGGCAGCACGAGCGTGACGGTCGCGGGCTGCGCAAGTTCTACAAGAACTCACCGAAGATCCGGTCAGGCTTCCTGGCCAAGGTGGGCAGCACCATGGCCGCCGACCTGGCGCTGCTGGAGTACGCCGATATGAACCGGACCTACGAGCGTCGCGCCGACGCGGCCGCGGGCAAGGTACTCGGCCAGGCGCGCAAGCAGACGGGTCAGAAGTCGCTGAGCCCCAGGGACCTGGTCAAGGACCTGTGGAAGCCGCACAAGGGCACCCCTCGCAACTGGAGCCCGTACAGCGAGTACGATCGCCACAAGGACCGCGGCGCCACCATGTGGAAGGCCTACGGCAAGGAACTGCGCCGCACCCCCAAGTAAGCGCCCCCCCTCTCCTTTCACCTTTTCTAGCAACATCTTGGAGCGCTTCCCTGCTGAGCGTGAGCCATGCCTGCCAGGCAATTGTTAGTTTAGCCTAATTTTGTTTGCAACCACTGGTTCATCTGCAGGCTCTGAACAGGGGAAAGCAAACTACGCCGCGAAGCCTCGCGCCACCCGCGCCGCCAAAACGGAGGAATAAATGAATACTTCCATGCACATAAAAGACATGACCGTCGGCCAGCTCAGCCAGTTCACCCGCTCACATGGCGAACACGAATATTTGCTGGTGGATGTGCGGGAGCCGGAGGAGTACCGGGCAGCGCACATCCCCGGCGCCCGGCTGGTGCCGCTGATGGACATCGAGCAGGGCAAGGCCGAGTTCGAGCCCGTGGAGCACGCCATCTTCTACTGCCGCAGCGGACAGCGCTCCCTGCGCGGCGCGGCCGTGGCCGCGGCACGTACCGGCGGCTTCAAGAACGTCTACAACCTCGCGGGCGGCATCCTGGCGTTTAAGGGCGAGACCCTGACCCGACCGCCGAGCCTGAAGGTCTTCGAGGGGACCGAGAGCCTGCCCGAGCTGCTGGTGCGCGCCATGGACCTGGAGAAGGCGGCGGATCGTCTGTACGGCGAGCTCGCCCGGACCCTCGAGGGCACCCCCGTGGCGGACCTGGTGGAGAAGCTCGAGGAGGGCGAGGAGGGCCACGCCCGCGCCATCTACGGCATGCTCACCCGCGTCTCCACCGACCAGCCCCCGTTCCAGCAGCTGTATGACAGCCTGCCCGGCCGCGTGCTCGAGAGCGGCGAGCCGCTGGTCAAGCTGATCAGCTGGCTCGGCAGCGCCCGGGCCGACCAGCAGTCGATCCTGGAGCTCGCCCTGGACCTGGAGCTGAAGGCCTACGACATGTATCGAAACCTCGCGGCCAGCGCCACCGACCCGGAGCTGGAGCGCGCCTTTTACGATCTGGCACACCAGGAGCAGCGCCACGCCCGCACCGTGGCGCGCGGCATCGGCCAGCTGAACCAGCCCAGCGCCTGAACCGTGCAGCCGGCACCGGTGGACAAACACAGGAGGCATCCCATGAAGATCAAGACTTTCTACGACGAGCGCACCTTCACGCTGACCTACGTGGTCCACGACGAGCAGACCCGGGACGCCGTGGTCATCGACCCGGTGCTGGACTACGAACCCGCCGCGTCCAGGGTCTACACCGAGTCGGTTGACCAGGTGGTGGAGTACCTCCAGCAGGAGCGGCTGAACCTGCGCTACCTGCTCGAGACCCACGCCCACGCCGATCACCTCTCCGGCTCCCAGCGCATCAAGGAGCGCTTCCCGGCGGCGCAGGTGGCCATCGGCGACGGCATCTCCGCGGTGCAGGAGACCTTCAAGGCGGTGTTCGACCTGCCGGAGCAGTTCGCCACCGACGGCTCGCAGTTCGACCGCCTGCTGACCGACGGCGAGGTGCTGCAGGCCGGCTCCCTGCCGGTGGAGGTGATCAACACTCCCGGGCACACGCCCGCCTGCGTGACCTTCAAGGTGGGCGACGCCATCTTCACCGGCGACGCCCTGTTCATGCCCGACAGCGGCACCGGCCGCTGCGACTTCCCCGGCGGCAGCGCCGACGACATCTACCGCTCCATCACCGAGCGGATCTACACCTTGCCCGAAGAGACCCGGGTGTTCGTGGGGCATGACTACCAGCCGGGCGGACGGGAGCTGGCGTACGCCTCCACCGTGGGCGACGAGAGGCAGTTCAACACCGCCCTGCCCGCCGGCAGGGACCGCGACTCCTTCGTGGCCTGGCGCAAGCAGCGGGACGACAGCCTGGCCGCCCCGAAGCTGCTGTTCCAGAGCGTGCAGGTCAACGTGGACGCCGGGCGGCTGCCCGAGCCGGCGGCCAACGAGCGGCGCTACCTGAAGATCCCGATCAACGTCTTCCGGCCCGAGGTCGCCCCGGCGCCCGAAGACGTGGAGGTATCCGCGGTGCAGGACCAGCGACCGAGCTGATCCGCGCCGCCGCCCTGACCCACCGCCACGACCAACCAAGCTGGAGGCAACATGAACACCAACCTCACAGGCTTCATCACCCGGCATGTCCCCCTGCTCGAGACCCTGCGCGGCCATGACCGCGCCGCGCTCAAGCATGACCTCACCGCCGGGCTGACCACCGCCGTGATGCTGGTGCCCCAGGGCATGGCCTACGCCATGCTGGCCGGGCTGCCGCCCATCGTGGGCCTCTACGCCTCCACCGTGCCGCTGGTGCTATACGCCCTGTTCGGCTCGTCGCGCCAGCTGGCCGTGGGGCCGGTGGCCATGGTGTCGCTGCTGGTGGCGTCGGGCATCGGCGCCATGGGCCCCGCCAGCACCGCCGAGACCGTGGCGCTGGCGGTGCTGCTGGCGGCCATGGTGGGGGCGATCCAGCTGGCCATGGGCATCGGCCGCCTCGGCTTCCTGGTCAACTTCCTCTCCCACCCGGTGGTGAGCGGGTTCACCTCCGCGGCGGCGCTGATCATCGGCCTCTCCCAGCTCAAGCACCTGCTCGGGCTCGAGATCCCGCGCAGCCACCATGTTCACACCATCATCCTGTCGGCGCTGGGGCAGCTGGACCGGGTGCAGCCCATCACCCTGGGCATCGGCGTGGCCGCCATGGCCTCGCTGATGCTGCTGCGGCGCTGGCGCCCCACCTTCCCCGGCGCGCTGGCGGTGGTGGTGCTCGGCACCGCGGCGGTGGCCCTGTTCGGCCTGGACAGCAAGGGCGTGGACATCGTGGGCACCGTGCCGCAGGGGCTGCCCGGCGTGGCGCTGCCCGCGTTCAGCCTGGCCGCCATGAAGGAGCTGTGGCCCATCGCGCTGACCATCTCGCTGGTGGGGTTCATGGAGTCGATCTCGGTGGCCAAGGCGTTCGCGCGCAAGCACCACTACCAGGTTGACGCCAACCGCGAGCTGGTGGGCCTCGGGCTGGCCAACCTGGGTGGGGCCCTGGTGGGGGCCTACCCGGTCACCGGCGGGTTTTCGCGCACGGCGGTCAACGCCCAGGCGGGCGCGCGCAGCGGGCTCGCGGCCATCATCACCGCGGCGGTCATCGCCACCACCCTGTTGCTGCTGACGCCCCTGTTCTACTACCTGCCCCGGGCCGTGCTTGCGGCCATCATCATGGTGGCGGTGTTCGGGCTGGTGGACCTCAAGGAGGTGCTTCACCTGTGGCGGGTCAAGCGCAGCGACCTCGCCATGCTGCTGATCACCTTCGGCGCCACCCTGGCCCTGGGCATCGAGCAGGGGATCATCGTGGGCGTGGTCAGCTCGCTGCTGGTGGTGATCCTGCGCACCACTCGGCCCCACACCGCGGTGCTGGGCCAGGTCCCCGGGACCCACGCCTACCGCAACCTCGCCAACAACCCCGGGGCCACCACCACCCCCGGGGTCATCGCCCTGCGAATGGACGCGCAGTTTTACTTCGGCAACGTCAACTTCCTCAAGGAGACCATCCACCGGCTGGAGCGGGACTGCACCGAGCCGCTCCGCGCCATGGTGATCAACGCCGCCAGCATCAACAACATGGACGCGTCGGCCGCCGCCGCCCTCGAGGAGATCATCGAAGATCTCGAGGCCCGCGGCGTGGCCCTGTTCTTCGCCGAGGTGCGCCTGCCGGTGCTGGAGGTGATGCGCCGGGCGGGGCTGGTGGACCGCCTGGGTGAGGATCACTTCTACCTGACGGTGAGGCGCGCGGTGGAGGCGGCCGCGGCCGTGACGCCGCCAGGCCGCCGCCCCGACGCGGCCCTCACCGAAACCGCCAACCGAGGCCGCGCCGTCACCACGACGCGGGAGAGCCGGATCGAGCCCGCCGCGAGCGTCAGCTGACGAGCGGGCGCGATCTGAAAGGAGGCAGCAACCATGGACTTCAACCAGATAACAGGACCCGTCGCCGGCGGGCTGCTCATCGGGCTCGGCGCCGCCATGTTGATGCTCTTCTCCGGGCGCATCGCCGGGGTGAGCGGGATCTTCAGCGGGCTGCTCGACCCGAAGCCCGGCGACATGGGCTGGCGCGCCGCGTTCGTGGGAGGGCTCATGGCAGGCGGCGCGGCGCTGTTCGCGCTGTCGCCCGAGACCTTCACCTCGGGGCTGGACCGCAGCCTCGGCGCCGTGGCCGTGGGCGGGCTGCTGGTGGGCTTCGGGGCCCGCATGGGCAGCGGCTGCACCAGCGGCCACGGGGTGTGCGGCATGGCGCGGCTCGGGCCGCGCTCCATCGTGGCCACGGTCACGTTCATCTCGTCGGGCGCCCTGGTCACCCTGCTCGTCAACCGCCTGGCCGGAGGTGCGATATGAGAGCGCTCCAGATCATCGTGGCCCTGGTGGCCGGCGTGGTGCTCTCCCTGGGCTTCGGCCTGGCGGGCATCGTGCGGCCGGAGGTGATCGTCGGCTTCCTCGACTTCGCGGGGGACTGGTCCCCCGGCGTGATGCTGGTGATGGGCGCCGCCGTGACCCTCACCATGCTCGCCTACCGGCTCACCTTTCGCCGGGATCGGCCCCTGCTGGGCGGGCGCTTCATGGTGCCCACCCGACGGGACATCGACGCGCGCCTGGTGGCAGGATCGGCGCTGTTCGGCGCGGGCTGGGGCCTTACCGGCTACTGCCCCGGCCCGGCGCTGGCGTCCGTCACCACCGGCGATGCCGGCATCTACATGTTCCTCGGCGCCATGGTGGCGGGGATGTTGATTTACACCGCTTTCGACCGGGCGGTGGCGCGCGCCCGCGAGGCGCGGGACAATGATACTGCGCCCCGGCAGCCGGCAGCGCCAGCCATTCAAGGAGGCAACTCATGAGCGACCAAGACAACAACAGGTACCTGGTGCCGCTGGATCTCTCGAGGTGCTCCGCCGAGCTGGTGCAGCACGCAGCCGCCGAGGCCGCGGCGGCGGGCGCCGGGCTGGTGCTGCTGCACGTGGGGTCGGTGCCCGGCACCGTCAGCGCCCGGGCCGTGGTTTCAACGCCGGGCGGCCCACGGGACGTGGGCTCCCTCATGCACGACGACGGGCTGCGCAGGCTCGAGCCGTATATCCGCCAGGCCGGAGCGCAGGGCGTGGAGGCCACGCCCATGGTCGCTCTGGGGGAGCCGGCGGCGCAGATCCTCGCCGCCGCCGGCGAGGTGGGCGCCCGGCGCATCATCATGGGCACCCACGGCCGCCAGGGCCTGTCGCGGCTGATGCTCGGCAGCGTGGCCGAGCGGGTGAGCCGGCGGGCGGAGGTGCCGGTGCAGACCCTGCGCACCCGGCGAAAGCCGGACTGTGACGCGCGCAGCTGCTCCTGGTGCGCCGTGAGTCAGTCCGACGCCCAGCAGCAGGTGCTGGCCGAGGCTGAGGGGTAGGAGGATCAGGCGCCGCGGACCTACTTCGCGGCTGCCGCACCGAGCAGGCCCTGCTTCGTGATGTGCGCCGCCACGAGGCGCGCCAGGCGCAGGTAGCCCTGCTCGATCATGTGCACCCGGTCCACCATGACCTTGTCGGCCACCTCCGGGGGGAACTGCTCCAGCACGTCGAGGTAGTGCACGCCCTTCCCGGCGTGCTCGCGGGCCAGCGCCGAAAAGATCCGGTACTGGCCCGCGCTGCCCGCCACGGGCTCGCCAGGGTTTGCGGCGCGTGCCTTCACGTCGGGCAGAGACACCTCGGGCACAAGCAGCGCCGGCACCCCGCCCTCGACGCACGCCTTGACCGCCAGCGCGGCAGAGCGGGCCAGGCACTCCTCTCTGGGACCGCACACCATGTCTCGCGGCGTCGGCCAGCGGCGTTCGATTCGCCTGCTGACCGACTCCAGGGCCATCACCGCGGCCATGAAGGTGCGCGACTTGACCCCGGCCACGAAGGCGCTGGTCAGCAGCTCCGTGGGCCACCGCAGCCGCAGGGCGGCGGTGAGCTCCTGTTGGGAGTCGATGTGGGGGTATCGCTTCACGATATCGCGGGCGCGAAGGTAGTGGGCCCAGCCGTCGGGCCCGTCCCCGTTGTCACCGAAGTAGATCACCACGAGGTCTGGCCGCGAGGGGAGCAGCACCTGCCACAGGTAGATGTACAGGTGGGTGAAGTATGCGCCGGAGACACCGGCGTTGATGACCTCCACCTTCGAATCGAGCTGCTGGCCCAGCAGGCGCTGGAGCTGGGCAGGGTAGCTGTGCCGGCGCTCGTCCTGGACCCCTGCCCCGTATGTGCTCGAGCTGCCCAGGGCGACGATGCGCGTGGTGTTCGCCTCGCGGGCCAGCCGGTGTGTCCGGTGCGCGGCGGAGATGCGCTCCGGCGCGCGGCCCCCTCGAAGCAGCGACGAGTGGCGCTCGAAGTCCCAGCTCGATGACAGGGCGCTGCCCCGGTCCCAGGAGTAGATCCGCTCCGGGTATTCCCAGCTGCGCATGACGGCCTCTACCAGCAGCGGCGCGCAGGCCAGCAGGGCACAGGCCGCCAGCCTCCGGGTGGCTTTGCGCTGGCCGCGGCGCGCCAGGTGGATCACGGTCAGCAGCAACAGCGGCAGCAACACCGCGGCGAGCTTGACCCCGGCCAGGGGCATGGCCTGGAAGTTGCCTAGCAGCATCATCGGCGCCAGCTGGCCCAGTCCCACCGCCCAGGTGACGCCCGGCAACGGGGCGGCGAGCGCTGCCGGCACCAGGACCAACATGACGGTCAGCGGCACCAGCAACCACAACAACAGCGGCACATGGACAGCGGTGACGTGGTTGTACAGCATGCCGTCGCACACCAGCACGGCCCAGATGAGCAGCGCCGCCCCGGCGGCCAGCACCAACCGCCAGCGCCAATCCTCGCGCCCCCCATGGTTACCGCTCGCCGCCACTGCGCCACGCCGCGCGCCGGCCAGTGCGCGCGCCGTGAGCAGGCCGCCCAGGGCGATGAGCGCGGCGAGGGTGGAGAGAGAGAGCATCGCCCTGAAGCAGAGCATCACGGCGCCATCCAGCGGCGCGAGCAGCAGCAAGGTTCCGGCGGGCGTGGTACCCGGGGTGAAGCCGCGGCGCGCCGCAAGGAGCCACAGCTCACCCAGGCCGAAACCCACCAGCAACATCAACACCAGGCTCACCAGGTGCAACCCCATGCTCCTGGGTTCCAGGCCGAGGGCGCGCCCCAGGTCCAGGTGCACCGGCGCCAGGTGGAAGTCGATGTCCAGCCGCTCCAGGAGCATTCCCCCGGCGATCTCCACGATGCGAACGCGGTCCACGGCCATGAGCAGCGCTGGTGGGGTCGGCTCCAGCGCGAAGGTGCCCTGCTGGCCGCGCATGTCCACCGTGGCCGCCCCGCGCTGCCCATCCACGCCGAAGCTGACCCTCCCCTCGCTGGAGACCTGCAGCTCCACCTTGACGGCGCCGGTGGTGTCCCGGCTCCGAGGCTGCAGCGCCATCGGGGCCAGGCGGCGGCTCTGGCCGTCCCGGTCCAGGTAGAGCCCTGTCTTGCTCCGGTCGTCGTCGTCGTACGCCACGGCGTACTGGCCGCGGGGCCCGTCCGCGAAGACCAGCCGGAAGGAGAGCCGCTGCCGGGCGGCCAGGGTGATCTCCGCCCTGAACGGCGGCTGCAGCGTCTGGCCGGACCGCAGCGTGAGCCGCTCCAGGTCGGCGCTGTTCAGGTGCGCCAGGCTGTCCAGCACGCGCACCCTCTCCGGGGAGAGCGGCGACAGCTGGCTGGCGGATGGCTGCCAGGTGAATGCGCCGGTGGGGAACCGCTCCTCCGGGTTGGTCACCAGCGGGTGCAGGGCCACCTGGACCAGGACACATGACGCCAGCACCGCCAGCGCCGCCGCCACGCGGCGCAGGGGTCGAGAAACCCGGCGGCCACGCTCCTTCGCGGTGGCCGCCTCTCGACGGGTCGACATGTCCATGATGATCAGAAACTAGCACAGCGCGGGGCGCGCCGGGGCCAGCCCGCGCGCTCCCCGCGCTGGCGCTGCTCTGCGCGGACCTGCGCCAACGAATCCGGGTGCGCGCGCATCATTTCACCGCTAGCATTGCGCCATGGAGCAAAAGAAGCTTACGCCGAGAGCCCGGCGCGTGGATGTCTCCTCCGGGGCGGTGGTGATCGTGGAGGAGGAGCGGCACGCGTTCCGGATCAAGAACATCGGCGCCACCGGGGTGCTGGTGGTGGGCCAGGCGACGCTCAAGCCAGGCACACGCCTGCAGCTGGAGCTAACCCTGCCGAAGATCACGCGCCCGCTCGAGGTGGACGGCGTGGTGGTGCGCCACGCGGCCCGCGGGGGCGCGGACCTGCTGGGCATCAAGTTCGAAAACAGATCCGCGGCGATCGACGGTGCGTTCGAGCGGTTCCTCGGCTGGTACGAGCCCCTGCGCAAGAAGCGCGAGGAGCAGAAGGCGGCTGAGCGCGGCGACCTCTAGCACCTCATCTACTTCAAGCGGCGCCGGCTGGTCGGGCCTCCAGTTGGATTGTGCCACGGCACAGGATCCGTAGACTTGGGGCATGAAGACCATCCGCTACCCGTCCATGACGGGCCCGCAGCACGAGGGGGCCGTGTTCTTCTCGCTGGAGGCCGCGCTGCAGGCGCCAGACCGGGCCGAAGAGCTGCGCATCTCGGACTACTGCTCGTCGCTGGAGGGCATCGCGCGGCTGAAGAACCTGAAGCGCCTGGTGGTGGACCAGCTGAGCTGCAGCGATCCGGCCCGCTGCCTCTCCCGGCTCCCCGACGAGCTGGGTGAGCTGGAGCACCTGGAACAGCTGCTGGTGGAGAACGTCGGCCGTCTGGACGCGCTGCCCGCCGCCGTGGGCCGCCTCGCCCGACTTGAGGAGCTGCGCATCACAGGGGTGTACCCGCGGGTGGCCGAGCTGCCCGACGAGATCGGCAGGCTCCATCAGCTGCGGACCCTGGTGCTGGACTTCAAGGCGCTGCGGCGCATCCCGGCCACGGTGGGCGAGCTGAAGCGCCTGGAGACCCTGGCCATCTGCGGCTCCGGGGTGACCGAGCTGCCCGACGAGATCAGGCGGCTCAAGAACCTCAGCCGCGTCGCCTTCGAGCACAACCGCCGACCGCGGCGCAAGCGCGGGGAGCCGGACACCAACCTGTACCGCTCCCTTGAGCTGGCCCAGCTGCAGGGGTGCAGGGAGCTGATCCTGAGCGACGAGCTGCTGGCCTGCCTGCCCGAGGAACACGACGGCTTCCCACGGCTGGAGCGGCTGGAGATCCTGACCCCCGACCTGTCGGCCTCCCGGCTCGGTCCCTGCCCCCGGCTTGAGCGCGCCGACGTGCTGGCGTACCGGAGCGACAGCCCGATGGATTACAGCGCCATCTTCGGCGCCCTGGCAGGGGCGCCGCGCCTGCGCTCTCTGCGGCTCAGCGACCGCGAGGTCACGAGCCTGCCCGCCGGCCTGGGCGCGCTGAGTCCTCTGCAAAGCCTGTGGCTCGAGGTAGAGGAGCTGGCCCAGATCCCCGATGACCTGGGCCAGCTGTCCGGGCTGACCGACCTCTTCCTGGAGACGAACCGCCGCGCCACCTTGCCACGCAGCCTCGGTGGGCTGAAAGCGCTCAGGACTTTCATCTTCAACGGAGACCCCGCCGCCTTGCCAGACAGCGTGGCCGACTTGGGCCAGCTCGAGACCCTGGAGGTGCGGGGCTGGGCCCCCGAGGACGCGACCTCCACCGCCTTGCCCGCCGTGGTCTGCCGCCTGGTCAACCTCCGGCGGCTGGGGCTCACCGTTGACTACCTCGAGGGGCTGCCTGCTGGACTGGACGCGCTGGAGAGACTGGAGGAGCTGCACATCTGCAGCGAGCGGTTGCGGCAGATCCCACCGGAGGTCCTGTCGCTGCCGCGGCTCCGGCGACTGGCGCTGTCCGGGGGCCAGTGCGAGCAATTCCCCGACAGCTTCGCGGGGCTGCAGCAGCTGCGGTACCTCCGCCTGGAGCTTCCCGGAGTCTCCGCCTTGCCCGATGATCTCGGCAGCCTGCCCAACCTCGAGCAGCTGATCATCAACTCGGACCGGCTGCTGTTCCTGCCCCCCTCCTGCGCCGACCTGGGCCACCTCGAGCTGCTCAACCTGCGCCTGCACCCGGATCACTTCGCGCCAGACGCCGGCGGAATCCCCCTGGCAGACCGCCTGCCGGCGGGCATCAAGCTGTGCAGCGTGGGGGGCGTGGACTTCGACGCCATGGCGCGGGCGGCATCGAAGATGCGCGACCTGAAGCTGCTGTACATCAACGACGCGGGCAACGCGGGCGACATCAAGCTGCCCGGCATCCGCAAGGTGCCGGACGAGCTGGCGCAGGCGGGCGCGCTGGTGTTCCTGCAGGTGGTGCGCAACATCGGCAAGCCGGCGCGGCGCAAGGTGGCCGAGTGCCTGCCGGGCGGCACCTGGAAGAAGTACTACTCATTCTTCAGCTACTACGACCGGGACCCCGCGGGCCAGGACCACACCGGGATCACCGATCTGTTCCGCGAGCTCGACGCCGGCAGGACGTTGCACGTGATGGAGCAGACCCTCTGGGAGCAGCCGTTCAACGACCGCCACCCCCAGCTGAGGTTCTGGTAGCAGCCGCTCCCACCTCCGCGGACCGCTTGTGGCGTTTTGATAGCAACTGCAGTGGCCAGATCTGTTCTTTTCGGTCAGGTCTCGAGTCCCCACCTGGCCCTGCTCTGGAACAAATAAATCCCAGTTTCGCGTAGTTGGAGCGATGCGCCCTCGCTGGCACGTGGGATGCACCTGGCCTGGCTGGATTTCCAGTCCTCTCAACGGGACGCGGAGGGAAACGAGATGACCAGGTTAATGCTCAACGTCGGCTGCGCGCTCCTGATGCTGCAGCTGGCCCTGCCGGCCACGGCCACGGCTGGCGGGAGCTCGGGAGGGAACCAGGGGCGCGGGTACCGCAAGGCCCGCGTGGTCAAGCCGGTCAAGAAGCATCGCCGGTACAGGACGAAGCACCGCAGCAAGCGCGTGATCAAGCGCGGGCGCAAGGCCGCGGGGCTGAAGCGCAAGCGCATCGCGGCGCGCAAGAAGGTCACCAAACAGAAGGTTCGCAAGACCAACAAGAAGCGCCAGGTCAAGACGCGCAAGGCCACCCGGAGCCGGCGCCATGTGAAGCTGTCCCTGCGGCGCTTCGGCAAGGCCGAGCGCGCGCAGATGATGAAGCTGATGGCCAGCAAGCGGGTGCGCGGCTCACGCCAGGCGCAGCAGCTCGTGGCGGAGTTCATCCGGCTCAAGGCGGTCAGCGGCAAGGGCATGCCCTTCGGCGTCAAGGCCCTGTCCAGCATGACCCGCTCCTCGCGCTGGTCACCGCGGCGCATGGCCAACCTGGCCAAGGTGCTCAAGCTGGCGCGCTACATCGCCAAACGAGACAAGGTGAGCGTCAGCAAGGCGTTCGGCAAGGCGCTCAAGGCCGCCGGCGTGCACAAGAAGTACTCGCGCGGCGCGTGCGGGGCATAGGAGGGAGGGCCATGAAGACCAACGTGAACAGGAAAAGATTCAGCGCGGCGGCAGCGCTGGTGGCGCTCTGCCTGGTGGCACTGGCGGCGCCGACGCCGGCCCAGGCCCAGCCATGCGCCGAGGTATTCGAGCAGCTGTACCCCGAGGGGCCGGACCCCCAGGTGCGGCATATCCTCAACCACCAGGACGGCGAGATCACCTACGGCCTGGAGGCCGAGTTCGCCATCAAGAAGGCCCCCGGCATCCTCGAGTGGTACAGGGTCAACACCATCCCCGAGGAGCAGTGGCTGGCCATGTCCACCGACGAGCGCATGAGCAAGGTCAACGGCAAGGGCTACGGCATGGTCAAGACCAGCCGCGCGCCCGACTGGGTGCTCGACAAGCTCTCGTCCGACCCGGGCGGCGCCGAGATCATCACCAAGCCCACCAACAGCCTCGAGACCGCCTTCAAGTGGATCAAGCAGGTTGAGGACCTGGCCGGCGGCACCGGCCCCGGCGGGCGCAGCAAGGCGTTCTACTGGCAGGGCAACATCGCCCACAAGCGCGGCAACGCCGGCGAGTACACCCGCAAGCAGCGCGACGGCATCATGGGCTACGTCAAGATCACCGCCGACCTGGCCCAGTTCGGCAAGCTGGTCAACGGCTACAAGCACCACAAGAACAAGAGCTCCTTTATCCCGGGGGCCAACCTGAACCACGGCGTGCTCGGCCCGATGAACACCACCAAGGAGGCCGAGATCAAGAAGGAGCTCGACGCCGCCAGCCGGGGCGAGAAGAACAACAGCCACACCCACTACCTGCAGGGCACCTACTACCGCACCTGGGCCTACGGCGAGGGGCGCAACGGCATGGAGACCCGCGACCCGCACAAGGAGGTCGGGGTGCTCAAGCGTGAGCTGCGGCGCATGACCCACGGCCTGCAGAAGGGCTTCGACGCGTACAAGCCGTTCAAGCAGGTCAAGGTGCTGGACGAGACGGCAGACTTCGCCAAGCTGAGCGAGCCGGTGCGCCAGATGCTCGGGCGCATCCAGCGCAAGAAGCCTGACGGCACCACCCAGAGCATCAGCAACTTCAAGGGCCGCTACGCCCTGCCCATGCGCGACTACGAGTCGTTCTACCCGGCCGCCCTCGGCCTGTCGGGTGACAAGGCGAGCGCCTTCAAGAACAAGGTGCGCACGGCCCGCGGCGAGTATGTCACCACCCTCGAGCGCATCGCCGGCGACCAGTCACTGGACAACTTCGCCAAGCGCGACAGGATCCACATCGCCATGGGCAAGTTCGCCGCCGACTCGGGCATCTACCAGGCCATCGACAGCCACCTGGCGACCAAGGTCATCGGCCGCTAGAGGTCTACCTCGCGCGACCGCGAGGGCCAGAGCCCCCATCTGTTCATCCGCGGCAAGCAGCGCAGGACCCCAACGGCGTTCTGCCCATCAGGCTCCTCTCCTTCAACGTCCTCGCCGGCGTCCGGACCACCGCCGCCAGTGTGAGCGAGATCTACTGCCTGGCCGGAAGCACGTCGCGTGACCGGATCACGGCGCCTTGCCGAAGCGTAGCCGGGCGCCGTAGACGGCAGTACGGCTGCCGCGCCCGTCCTCCCAGACCACCAGGTACTGGCCGCCGCCGAAGGCCAGGGCCGGCCGAACCTCGAGGGCGCCTCCTGACTGGGTTATGGAGAAAGGCGCCGCGTCCACGGGCTTGCCCGCATTGTCCACACGGACCCCGCGCAGGTAGCCCGCCGCATTGTAGTTGTAGCTGGCGCCGGTGGTGCAGCCCTCGTTCCAGACGATCAGGAAGTGCTTGCCGTCGTAGCCAGCCACTGGCACGCACTTGTGCTGGTTGCTCACCGCCACCCATGAGGGCTTGGACAGGGTGCCCAGCTTGTTCACCGTGAGCCCGTTGATGTGGGCGCCGCCGCTCTGGGCGTCCTGATAGGCCAGCAGGGTCTCGTTGCCGCTGCTGGCCACGGCGGGCATGTCCTGGTTCCCCGTGGCCGCGGAGACCACGATGTCCGCGCTGTTGAGCAGCTTGCCGGCGGCGCTGACCCGGCTGGCGTACAGGTTCGACTTGGTGGACCAGGCGATGAAGTAGTTCTGACCGTCAAATGCCGCACCTGGCCGCATGAGGAACTGGTCGCCAATGCTACGGGGCGAGAGGCCCACCTTGAAGGCGGCGTTCAGGGGCGCGCCGGCCGCGGTGACCCGCCGAGCGTACACCTGGCTATTGTTGCCGATGGACAAACCGAGCCAGTAGCTGAGCAGGTAGTTGGAGCCGTCGAAGACGAGCGAAGGCCTGAACACACTATATTTGTTGCTGACCAGTGTGGTGCCCACCGGGTTGCCCACATTGCCCGCTGTTGACACGAGGGTGCCGCTGATCTGCTTCCCTTGCCGCCACACCACCAGGTAGTCCTTGGTGCCAAAGGCGACCTCCGGGGTCTGCTTGAGGCCTGGCGTGCTGATGGTCTTGAACTGAGTGCCCACCTTGCCCGCGGCGTCCACCATCACGCCCCAGATGCCCGAGGTGCCGGTACCCCAGACGGTGTAGAAGCCGCTGCCGTCCGAGGCCACCCGTGGGTTACGAAGGTTGTAGACGCCGCTGGTGCCCACCTTGATTCCTGCCGGGTCGCGTATTTCATGGCAGCCCTGAGTGTCTAACTTGCAGCCAGTGCACTTGAGCGCGCCGCCGGTGAAGCCCTGGGTCTTGCAGGTCTTGCCGCCGAAGAGCTGCCCGTCGCACAGTTCCACCGGATCCAGCGTACCGTTGCCGCAAAGGCTGGCGTCGGGGGTGGGCGCGTCCGGGGGCGTCTGGTCCGGGATCGGCGCGTCCGGCGCCGCCTGATCCGGCAGCGGGGCGTCGGGCCGTTGCTTGTCCGGCGGCGGCAGGTCCGGCGTCCCCAGGTCCGGCTCGGCCAGATCCGGCCGCGACAAATCCCACTGCGACGCGTCGAGCGGGCCGCTGTCCTTGCCGAGCCAGCCGCAGGTGCCGGTCGCGTTGCACTGCCCGCTCTGGCACTCCTCGTCGCGAATGCACGCCTGGCCATCCTTGAGCTTGCCATCGCGACAGACCCCGCCCAGGCAGTTGTAGCTCTTGCAGTCGCCGTGACCATGGCAGGGCGACCCCTCGCCCACCTGCGCGGCGGCGGCGCACATCCCGCTGTGGCAAATTCGGTCGGCGCAGTCAGCGTTGCTGGTGCACGGCGCATTGGCAGGCAGGCCCCCCCCGTCATCGCTGCACGCCAGGAGCAGGCAGAGCCCGGCGATGGCCGCGCCCGTCTGTGAGAGTCGAGACTTGAACATGGCGTAAGCCTATCCGCAGCGCGACCGCCCGCAAGGATCGTCAGCCGCAGGTGCCGACGAGCCAGCGCTTGAGCATGTGGCAGGCGCTCCCGTACAATCGATCATTGGCTAGAAACCGTGACGCTGGCCGCTGTCCCTCTCCCCTGGAGGCTGCAAGCATGCGCTGTTCATTGGCTCTACTCCTGCTGATCTCCCTGGCCGGCTGCCCGCCGGTAGACACCGACAAGGCCTCCAGGGACAGCGCGCCGGTCCTCGAGACCAAAGATTTCCTGCCGCCCCAGGACAAGTCCGCGCCGCCGGCCGATCACGAGGTGGAGCTGGATATCATGACGAAGGCGGACACCGGCGATGGGCCCTGCGTGGTCCCCCCCACCGCTTGCCCCACGGGGCAGGCCAAGGTCGGCATGCTCTGCAGCCCGGGTCAGTCCCCTCCCTCCTGCAAGGGCAAGCCCGACAAGGGCTGGGGGACCGGCCTGTACGCGGTCTGCCTGGACAACAAGCCGCCCCTGGTCTGGTACAAGTGCAAGCAGGAGCCCTGCGGGGCGCTGTACTTCCCCAACAGCGATCACCGCTGCGACAACTACAAGGGCTGGAGCACCGTGACCCAGTTCGGCGGCAAGACGTACTGCGTGTACAAGCGCACCAACTCGACGTACTACAACGCGCGCGAAGAGATAATCAAGCCGTGCAAGTGAGCCGTGTACGGGGCTGACCTCCGCGGTGGCGGCGATTCCCTGGGCGTGGGGATGTGTCCGAAATTGGTCTCGCCGGCGCCATCAATCAGTCGGCCCATTTTCGCCTGTATAGTCCGACAATCGTTTGATGGTATTACCTGAGGACGAAGCAACTGTGGGCAACAGGAGATACCAACCTCTTAAACACTGGCGAAAGAACATGCAACAAGCCATATATACCTATGACCTTGTCAAATGCCCGTGATGCTTCTGCAAATGATGACCCCAGCTTGAAATCTCTTCGCCAATTCAATTCCAAATACAGCGCTTCATCTCCCGCGTCTCGAGCATGCTTGACCTGCCGCTGCAGCCGGGAACTGTCTGAGATCTTGAGTTGACCGCCTGCCAGAACAATCTCTTCAGCTGCCATACC
>CAZEFW010000072.1:0-43555 GCA_964511535.1 uncultured Myxococcales bacterium
AATACCGCCTGCCCACCTACCACGAGGCGAGCCACAAGCCCTTCATCATCGCAGCCATGATGCTCATGGCCCGCGCAAAAGATCCCGCCGGCGCCCTGCTGTAGCCGAGCATGCCGGGGCGCAACGCTGCCCCGGCGCCAGCCTGGCGAAGCCGGGCGAAAGAACATGGCGGACCGAAGGTCCACGTCGGATCTGGCGTGGGACGAAAGGCCCGCGACAGATCCGATAACGAGCCACAAGCCCTTCGTCATCGCAGCAATGATGCTCATGGCCCGCGCAAAAGATCCCGCCGGCGCCCTGCTCTAAAGACGTAGACGTGGACGCGGCGTCTCGCCGCGTGCAGCGCATTCCCCCGTGGACGCGGCGTCTCGCCGCGTTTTCCCTCAAACTAACCCCGTTAGTTTTCAGAAAACCGCAGGGGCCTGAAATCACTCCTGCTCTCTGAATCCTCTGTTTTGCTGAGGATGCCCGCCGCTGGCTACCGCCGGTAGGTCCGGCTGCTCTTCCGCTGCGTCCTGTTGCTCTGGATCCGCTTGTGACCGTAGCGCGTCCGGCTGTTCGACCGCGCCCGGGTGTTGTTGGTGCGGCTGCGGGTCTTGACCTTGCGGTTGCTGGTCTTGCGCAGCGACTTGCGCGCGGTCTTGGTGCGCGTGGGCGCCTTGCGGGCGGTGGTCGCCTTGCGGGTGGTGCTCTTCTTGCGCGCCGCAGTGGCCTTGTTGCGCGTGGTGCTGCTCTTCTTGCGCGCCGCGGTGGCCTTCTTCTTGGCCGGCGTCTTCTTGCGCGCGGTGGCCTTCTTCTTCTTGGTTGGCGCCTTCTTGCGCGCGGTGGCCTTCTTCTTCTTGACCGGCGCCTTGGTGCGCGTGCGGCTTGTGCTGCCGCTCTTCTTCAGCGCGCTGGAGTACGCAGCCAGCCTGCTGGTGCCGCTCTTTTTGGCCGGGTTCTTCCGCTGCGAGACCATCTTGCGCGGCGAGCCGGGCTTGCGCGCGGACGTCACGGTGGTGGTCCTTCGGGTGGCCGCCTTCTTGCGGGTGGCCTTCATGCTCTTCCGGCGCCCCTTGACCGTGCGGCCCGGGCTGTGCAGCAGCTCTTTTTGGGAGAAGGACGCCGGGTGCTCGGGGGCCACGGGCTTTTCGACCCACTTGCCCTTGACCACCGCCTTGGCCTTGACCTTGTTCGGGTCCTCCTTCTTGACCGCGATGCGGTGCAGTTCTTCCTTGGTCAGCTCGCGCATGTTGGCCAGCCGCAGGCCGTGCCACTCCGACTTGCGCGGGTACTGCATCTTCTTCAGCTTGCGCTTGCCCTCGGCGATGCTCTTTTTGCGCGCCGCCTCGCCCCGGGGCTTTTTGCCGTCCTTGGTGCCGTCGTGGGCCTGCTTCTTGACCTTGACGTACTCCTCGACCCAGTCCTTGCGCCCCTTTGACAGCTCCCGCGACTGCCCGCGCCAGGTGATGCTGGTGTCCCAGGGTGCGTTCCACTTCACCTCGGCCTGGGGGTTGTTCTTCTGCCAGTGCGTATTGGCCTCGCGGCGATCGTTGTTGTACGGCCGCTCCGGGTCCACCTGGCCCAGCCATTTGGGCACCTTGACGCTGGGCAGGCCCTTGGACGCCACCGACCGCGGCTTCCAGGCTTCTTTCCACTTGCCGTTGCTGCCGATGGTGCGCTCCATGACCACCGTGCCGTTGGCCCAGGTGGTGATGGGCGTGAACCCCGCCAGCTGGCTCTCGGCCATGCGGATGGCGTTGGGATGCCCGTAGGAGTTGGGCCCCACCGAAAACACCGCGAAGCGCCCCTGCATGTTGGGCGACTCGTCGTTGATCTGGCGCACGTTCTTGGCCAGGTTGTTGAGCCACTTGGCCCTGATGGGCACCTTGTTGTGGGCCAGCGGGTCGATGTTGTGCAGCAGCTTGCTGGCGTACTTGCCCTTGGACTTCTCCTTGAGGTCCATGGCGGTCTTGTAAATCTTCGGGTCCGCGTTCTCGGGCCCCTGGATCAGCGCCTTGAGGAACTTGGAGTAGCCGCCGTCCGCCGCCACCATGTACTCGCGCTGGGACGAGCCTCGGCTGCCGTGGTGGTTGGCCACCATCCAGTCCACCTTCAGCTTGCCCGGCATGCGGCGGGCCAGCCAGCGCTCCTCGTTGACGCCCAGGTCGCCGCCAACCAGGAAGGTGGCCGCGGCGCCGCCCTTGGGCGCCTTCTGGATCACGCGCATGGCCACCGACTCCTCGTTATAGTCGCCGATGCGCTTGCCGGAGCTGTTCTTGCGCGGCCAGAGGGTCTCCATCACGAAGCCCTTGCCGAAGTCGAACACCTTGCCCGTGGTGGCCGTGGCGTACAGCGGGCGGTTGCGCGGGCTGTGGGGCTTGGTCAGATCCCGACGCAGGTGGCCCAGGTGGACCATGGCGCTCTTGGGGATCCCTTCCTTGGCCCAGGGGCCGATGACTTTGCCCACAGGGACCTTCTCGGACAGCTTCTGCACGCCGCCGATGTGGTCCATGTGGCGGTGGGAGATGACCAGGGCGTCGATCTTCTTGACGCCAGCCTTTTTCAGGTAGGCGGTGAGGCGGTCGCCGGCGAAGTCCCAGCCGGTGTCGAACAGGATGTTCTTGCCGCCCAGGGTCTGGACCAGAGTGGCCGACCCCTGGCCGACGTCGATGTTGTGGACCTTGTAGGTTTTCTCAGCGTGAGCGGGAAAGCAGAGCAGCGAGGCGGCAAGGACCAGGGAAGCGGCCAGGAGCCTTGCGCCGCTTGTCTTGGTGGTTGTCGTCTGGGATATACGCATGGTCCTATTAGTTAGCAACCCCTGTACCAGAAAAACCGTCCTGAGCGCAACCATTGTAACATCTTGTAATTAATCCGTTTAGCATTTTTCACGATTACAAGGCCCCGTGGGGGGGGTACCAGGCCCCAGGCCGGTGTTCGATAATCGGAGTGCCTGTCCGGGGAGCGCAGTAGCCAGGTGGGGCCCGCCAGCAGCAGCCCGACACTGCCCATGTACAGGGTGAGGCCGAGAGACCAGGTAGCAAGTCAATACGCCTATTTTGCTCGACCTGCTCCGTTTCCCCGCTAACATCGGTTATCAGGTGACCAGGGAAAGAATGGAATTCACGGCATTTGACCACCTCGCCACGGGGGTCGCGGCGCTGAGGCATGATCTGGTGGTGACCCACTGGAACAAGCGCATCGCCCAGTGGACCAGCTTATCTCAAGGAGACGCCATCGGGCATCGTCTGGACGAGCTGCTGCCACAGTTTTCACGCTTCGATCTCGCGGCCACGCTCATGGAGCTGGCCGAGCATGGCGAAGTCGCAGCCGCCAGGCTGCCGGACGACCTGATGCTTTTGGGCGATGGATCCAACGCCGGCGTGGCGATGATCAGCCCGCTGCCCGGCCTTGCCCCTGCAGGTGAAGGAGCTGACCAGGAGCCCGTGGCCCTGCTGCAGATCATGCCGCTGGGCCTGCTCAACCAGCCGCTTCCCGAAAGTGGCGAGTTCGCCATCTTCGAGGCCCCGCCCCCTGAAAATATGCGCGCAGTGGGCCAGCGAGCGCGGGATCGGGATCGATCCCAGGCCGAATTTCTGGCGGTGGTGAGCCACGAACTTCGTACACCGCTCAACGCGGTCATGGGCATGATCTCCCTGTTGACCGGGACGGATCCATCCGAGGGGCAGCGGCGGTACCTGGACACCCTGGAAAAGGGCGCGGCGCAGCTGCACGATGTTGTAAATAACCTCACTGATTTCGCACGATTGAATGATAGCAAAAGCCCGGTGCGCCGGCTGCCCCTGTCGTTGTACGACGCCATCGACGATGCCATCGGTGAGGCCAGCCGCCGCGCTGGCGGCTCGGAGGTGGAGGTCGAACTCCTGGGGCGAAAGCAATTGCCCGACCATGTCATGGGGGATCCTGACTGGTTGCGGCGCGCGCTGGTTCACGCGCTGAGCTACATCATGGTGACCACGGGCAGCGGAACAATCAGGATCCGAGCCTCGGTGCTCAGCCTGGACACCGTGGACATTCAGCTCCGCTTCGAGATCCAGGGAACCACTTCAAAGGTCCCTGACGATCACTTGCTGGCCATGTTCGACCCCTTCTCCAGCAACGAAAATTTGTCGAGCCAGGACCTCGGCTGGGCCACCCTCGACTTGTCTCTTGCCCAGCGCCAGGTCGCGCTGATGGGGGGCAGTATCTGGGCCGAGAACGATAATTCCAGCGGCTGGGGTACCACCATCGTCATGACCATCAACACCTCCTTGCTGCGATCGAAGCAGACCTCCTCCGCGGCCAACGTCATGCCGCTGCTTGGACGCAAGATCCTGGCGGGCGGCGTGGGGCCGGAAACGGACCAGCTGCGATCCGCTCTGCAAAGCTGGGGCGTGACGGTGCGCCAGGTCGACTCGGAGGCCGCCATGATCGCCATGCTTTCCGATGAGCCCGGGCTCGCGGCCGCGATGGCTGTCGCCGGCGCGGACAGCCTGAGCGCCGGGACCCTCGAGCAGCAGCTGGAGACGCTGCCCACCGCCGAAATTCCGCCCGTGATCCTGTTGGCTCCGGAGGACGTCCAGCAGCGGCTCCGCTCCAGGGACCTGTTCCGGGAGATTCTGACCCTGCCCCTGGACCGTGCCGCGGCCTTCAAGTTGCTGACCCGGATCGTCACCGCCAGGCCAGACCCGCAAACCGCCACGGGCACTTACCGGACGCTCGACCGGCCGCAGCCAGATGAGAGCTACGCGCGACGTCACCCCCTGCGGCTGCTGCTGGCCGAGGACAACGACGTCAACCAGCAGCTGGCCCTGTTCATGCTCGGGCGGCTGGGATATGTCACCGACGTGGTGGCCAACGGTCAGGAGGCGGTGGAGGCGGTGAAGGCCGGGACCTATGATGTGGTCCTGATGGACATCCGCATGCCGGTGATGAACGGCCTGGAAGCGTCTCGACACCTTCGGGACAGCCTGGCCGATTCTGAGTGCCCGGTGATCGTGGCCGTCACCGCCGGCGCCATGGAACAGGACCAGCGCCGCTGCGTGGAGGCGGGCATGGACCTGTACCTGAGCAAGCCATTCAAGGTGGAGCAGCTGATGGAGGTGCTCGAGGCTGCCAGCAATCAGCGCAAGCAGCCTGCCAGGGTGGGTGACGCCTCTGCGGCTCCCGCGTCGCCGGCGAAGCCAGCGGAGCCGGCGAAACGGGAAGAGTCGGCGGCGCCAGCCCTGGATCGCGGCGTCCTCGACCAGCTCGACGCCGTGCTCGGCCCGTCTCAGCTGGACGAACAGGACGGGGTGGCCCACCTGCTGCAGCTCTATATCGACACCGCCGTGCCACAGCTGGAGGCCATAAATACCCAGCTGGCCGAAAACGACCTCCAGACCCTGAGCAGGACCGCCCACTCGCTCAAGTCGAGCAGCGGCAACCTCGGGGCCATGAGACTGTCCGGGATATGCGCCGAGATCGAACGCATGGCCGCCGGACAGCAGGCAGACCCGGGCCTCGAGTCCGGACTGGACCGCCTCATCAAGGAGAGCGAGCGGGTCCTGTCGGAGATGCGGCAGGAGCTCAAAGCCAGGGCCCGAAGATAGCCTCCCGTTCGCCGGGGATCACGGGCCACATGGAGCCCGCCGCGGCCCTGCCATCAGCCGTCGCACTGCTCCCGGCCAAAGGCGGCTCCCATCAGCTTGCGCCAGCGCCAGATTCCCCAGAAGCGCAACATCTCGGCCACGGTTTGGAGCACCACCGTGGGGCGGCCGCAGGTGGCCACGCCCGCCTTGCGCGGCAGGCAGGTCACGGTGGCCGGCACGATGCTGGCGCCCAGGTCCACGGCCTTGACCAGAATCTCGGTGGGCATGAACACCCCGGTGGTCTCGATCTGGATCCGGTCCAGCAGTGACTTGCGGTAAAGATACAGAAAGTTGAAGTCCTTGAACCGCCGCAGGTTGTACAGGTTGTGGGCCAAAAAGATGTACACCGCCGACGAGAGCAGCCGCATGCGGGTATAGTCCGGCCGGTCGGTGCGGTCGCCGATGACCATGTCGTACTGGTCCAGCAGCGGGATCAACGCTGACACCTCGTCGAAGGGCAGCTGCTGGTCCGCGGCGTGGAAGCAGACCACGTCGTTTTTCGACTCGTTGAACCCGGTGATCAGCGCGCTGCCCGGGCCGAGATTCTCGGGGTGGGTGATCACCCGGACCTCCGGGTATTTGTCGGCCATCTCGGCCGCGATCTCGGGCGTGCGGTCCGTGGAGCCGTCGTCCACGATGAGCACCTCGAGCGCGCGCCCTTCGAAGGCGCGCAGGCAGCGCAGCACGTCGTCGGTGGCCTCGGCGAGGGTGGCCTCCTCGTTGAACGCCATGATGGTGCAGCTGATGCTCATGCCCATGATGTCAGTCCTTTGGCACCGCCGAGCCCGGCAGGAGCACCGGGCCACAGTCCAGCGTGCGAATCCAGTAGGTGTCCTCCGCGACGGGATCCGTCACCGCGCGCCCGGGCAGGTTGCCCAGGCATATCTCCAGGGCCAGCTCCGGGAAGTTGTACCCGGCCGCGCTGTAGAAGTGCATGGTGGTGCCGAAGCGACCGGAGTTGATCTCCGTTACCCGGGGCACGCCCTGCCGGTCGGCCTTGAGGTCAACGAAGAAGATCCCGTGGGGGGGCCCCGGGTTCACCGCTCGCACGGCCACCTCGCCTGCCGCGGCCACCTCTGGCCGGCGCACGGTGCGGGCCACGGCCGGCGCGCCGGTGACGCCGGAGGGGGACACATGCGGGATGACGTACTCCAGCCGCTGGCGGGTCTGGCTGGCCCACAGCTTGCCCTCGTGCCAGACGCACAGCCAGGTCAGGTTGTCGCCCGGTAGAAATTCGCTGGCCATCATCAGGCCGTAGCCGCCATGGTGCTCCACCCAGGCCTGCGCCACGCCGGGCTCCTTGCACGGCAGGCTGGCCACGCCGATACCCCGGCCCGGCACGCCCGCGCCGCGGAACCAGATGGGCGGCTCACCCAGCTCCGAAAACGCGCGCTGCACGTCCTCGGGACGGTCGATGCGGATCGACTTCGGCACCGGCACACCCCCGTCGCGGAACAGCTCATAGGAGCGCCACTTGTCCTGGCCGTTGTCGATGACCTCGGTGGGCGGCAGGAAGAGCTTCGCCTGGACCTCATCGCGGATGCCTGCCAGTGCCCGCACCTCCACCGGGTGGGTCGGCATCACCGCGGCGGCGTTCTCCTTTTTGATGAGCGCGTTGAGCGCGTCGAGGTAGCCGTCGGCCGTGGCCTTGGGCAGCGAGTAGATGGCGTCGGTGATGGCCAGCGGCTTGTGCAGCGGGTTGGCGTCGGTGCCCACCAGGCGCAGGGGGCGCTTGCACAGGCGCAATGAGCGGGTGAGGTTGACCCCGATGGGCCCGCCGGCGCCGGTGACGATGACCGTCGTGGGGTTATCGCCCACCGTGGGCGGGGCGCTGCGGGTGGGCGCGGGGACGGGGCGGTCGGCGGCCGCCGGGCTCTGCGATGCTGGCCCCAGCAACCTCAGGGCGTTGCCCCCCAGCAGGTCGGCCTTCCAGGCGTCGGGCACGGGCAGAGCGCGGTACTGGGCGATGTACATGGCCGGCAGAGCCAGGGGGTAGTCGCTGCCCAGCATGTAGCGATGGTGCCCGGCCGCATTCATGGCGCGCACCAGGGCCCAGTGCTCGCGCAGGCCCGATGTGTCGAAGGCCACGTTCTCCAGCTTGCGCTCCACCACCGCCTCGGCCGCGCCCATGCACAGCGGGGGCGTGTCGCCGCCGGCGTGCGACAGGATGAACTGCACCTGCGGGAAGCGGGCCGCCATGTCCAGAGCCAGGCCGTAGCCGGCGGCCTCTTGCCAGCGGCCGGTGTGCACCATGACCCGCAGGCCGCGCTCGCGCGCCAGCTCCAGCGCCGGATCCCATCGGGGATCCCCCAGGGGGATCTGCTCGATGGAGGGGTGAATCTTCAAACCCCTAACAGTTTCGGGGTATGCATCAACTAACGGGGTTAGTTTTTCGTCCCCCGGCCGGACCCAGAGGAAGATCCAGTGCTTCAGCGGACAGGACAGCGAGGCCTGCAGCAGGGCGCCGTTGTCGGCCTCGTCGGAGGCCGTGAGCGCCACTCCCGATACGCCGCAGCTGGTCAGCTCCTTGACCGCGGTCTCGATGTCGCAGCTGACGCCGGGGAATCCCGGGTGGCGCCAGGCGCCGAGGTGCACGTGAGCGTCGATGATGGTTTCAGTCACGGCACTCACTTTGACCCTGTTGCGCTGGCAAGACAAGAATTGCCCGGTCAAGACAGGAAAGGTTCGGAGCGTATCAACGTCTAAACAGGGCCAGAAATTGACCCATGCGATCCCGCCCCCTATTTTTAAAGGGACGGGGGAAAAAACTCGAGACTCGCGCCGGAGGAACGATGCGTTTTTTTATTTCGATGACTGTCCTGCTGTTGCTCGCCGGCCTGGGCTGCCGGGCCACCGGTACGCCGGTGGAGACCGGAGCCCGAGCCTCGGGCGATGAGCCAGGAGCGCCGGCGGCTGATGGAGCCGGAAAACCTGAAGAAAAACAAGCAGCTGTCCCCCCGGAGCAGATCCCGGAGGACCGACGGGTGTGGGCGTACATCAAGGGCCAGCGCCGGTTGATGGACGTCAACGACGCCCGCTCGTACGGCCTGACCATCGTGGACCTGTCCGACGACTGGGTTCCGTACATCTTCTGGCACCAGACCCCGGGCAAGGACGACCACTCGCTCAACACCCACCAGGAGACCTACGTCAACCTGGCCAACGACCGCATCGACGTCGACGGCGTCAAGCTCAAAAAGAGCCAGCGCAACTACCTCGAGGTGTTCGGCATCCCGCCGTCCATCTCGGTGATCCGCAAGCGCTTCGTCGAGGACGAGCAGAAGCAGTGCTTCAAGGAGCTCGATTACGAGACCTTCAAAGAGTTTCACGGCTCGGTGCGGGTGGTGGACCCTGCCGGCAGCAAGCGGGTGGACCGGGTGTTCTACGGCGCGCGCGGCGCGTACAACAAGGCCCTGCGCAAGGCCGGCGTCAAGACCCTCGAGGAGCTGCTGGAGCTCAAGAAGTACCAGTCCGTGGCCAAGCGCTACCAGAAAGCCAAGTGGCGGCGCGATGCCATCCGCGCCATGCAAAAGCGCATGGCGTGCGAGAACATGTTCGACCGCAAGAACCCGCGCATCAAGCCGGGGGTGGTGGACTGGGCGGTGCGCCAGGCCCTGCGCCGCTTCGAGCGCAAGCACAACGTCTACGGCTGGGGCATGATGTTCAAGAACACCGCCAAGGCCCTGGGCCGCAGCGCGCGTGAGAACAACTACGAGTCCCTCAAGCGGGTGCTCACCGAGCGCGTGGTCAGCGCCACCGGCGTCCTGGAAGACGGCACCATCAAGAAGGCGACCTACACCGACGCTGCTGGCAACAAGGTCCCGGTGCGCAACATGATCCAGGAGATGAGCGACGCCATCATCGCCGAGCTCGGCCTCACCGACGCGGACAAGGCCCACGCCTTCGTCACCGGGCAGAAGGACTTTTCACGCTTCTGGGTCGCGGTGCCGCTGCCCAAGCTGCCCGACTACTACTCGGACCAGATGGACCTGGAGATGGTCATCGACCGTGGGGATGTCTGGTACGACTTCCCCAACAAGTTCAACCCGCGGGGCCGGATCATCCGCCAGGGCCGCAGCCGCTATCCGCACCAGAAGCTGTACGTCAAGTGGCAAGACCAGCGCATCCCGCTGGTGCGCTGGCGCACCACCATCGGCGGCTGGCAGCCCGAGATGCGCCACGGCGAGGAGTACTACAAGTACAAGATCTCCGACGTGGGCCGGCGGGTCTGGCGCCACATCGTGGCGGGCCCAGCCTGGGTGCCGCCGCACAACACGCCGCCGGACGACATGGTCAAGCGGCGGGTGGTGCGCAGCCGCTCCGAGCGCATCGTGGGGCACCACACCTTCGGCCCCGGCTACGCGTCGGCCTACGGCCTGGTGGCCGCGTTCCACGTCACCGAGAACGGCCACGACAACCAGGTTCGCACCCACGGCACGGTCAACTACATGAGCATCAACAGCTCGCAGGGCTTCTCCCACGGCTGCCACCGGCTGTACAACTACCGCGCGGTGCGCCTGTTCTCCTTCGTGCTGCGCCACCGGGAGTTCACCCGCAAGGGCCAGAGCAAGCTGAAGTACCAGCACCGGTTCGAGTTTCAGGGCGAGGAGTTCCAGCTCGACCTGCGCACCCGGGGCTACTACTACGAGATGACCCCGCCGGTGCCGGTCAACGTGCTCGAGGGCAACGTGCGCGGCTCCCTGCAGCAGCCCGTGGAGAAGTACGTCAAGAAGCCGACCAAGATGTACCAGAGCGACCTGCCCACCCTGAAGCGCAAGACCCCGGCCGGCGCCCCGCGGTTGAAGAAGAAGAAGAAGAAGGGCGGCATGATGAACCAGGAGCAGATCCTGTAGAGGCAGCCTCTCTGGCCGCTCCGGTTTCGCTTCGCTCGACCGGTCGCGGCCTGTGGTGGTGTTGTGGGGGGCTCGGGACCTTTGTGCTGTGCTTCCGGTTGGTGGCCGTTTCAACGCTGTGCACGGGGGCTGATATGGGGGTGTGGTTGGGGCGCTGGGCGTGTTGCCGTTCCGCCGCGCCTGGTCGCACCCTTGCCCGGGCCTGTTGGGCTTGTGTGCAGGCGCCCGCGAAGCGGAGCGGCTGTGCACAAACCAACAGCGAGCGGGCACAGCGGAACGAACCACCACTGACGCGCCCCGAGCCACAATCAAGACCCCAAACAAATAAAGAAAATCACCGCCCGGGTTTGTGGGCATGTGGGCGGGCGCGAAGCGGCCGTCCAAGCGCCCAAAGGGCGCGTCATGTCCACAGCCCCTCCGTCAGGTCGAAGGCCTCAACTCCAGCAGCCAATCCACCGCGGTATCGTAATCCACCGGCACCATCCCGTCCCATGTCGGCTGGCCCGTCTCACCGTGAATCGAAAGCTCCAGCTCCTTGTTCTGCTGTATCAGCCCCTCCACGGGCCGGGGTGGCAACACCACAGGCGGCGGCTGGTCCTCGAGTTGCAGCCCTTCGGGATTGTGGAAGCTGAGTTCGCCTTCTTTGGTCTTCTTCAGGCTGTAACCCCCCTCATGCACAGCCCTGTGGTGCGTGCTGCAGAGCAGGACCAGGTTATCCAGGTCCGTGGGACCGCCATCAGCCCAGTGTTTGACATGGTGCATGTGTATGAAGCGCCTGTTTTCGCACCCCGGAAACTGGCAGACGCCCTCGTCCCGTACCTTCACCGCCCGCTCCAGCGGTGCGCTCGCTCGACGGCCCTGACCCTTCAGCTGAAAGGTGCTGTTAGAATTTTCCACCGGCATCTGGAGGACCGGGTTGTCGCAGCACAGCCGCTTTGCCGTATCGGGCGAGATTCCGATGCCGCCCTGCACTTCGCACCGGCCCTCCTGGTTCGAGTCTTCCAGCACGGCTTGGTCCACGTGCACCATCACCTGGTAGTTCTTCGGCCGAGCCTTGCCCGCCTGGTCGGCCAGCCCGCTGTCCAGGGCCGCGCCGGCCACTTCGCCCAGGGCGTCGCACAGACGCTGGTTCGGCTCGGCGTCGGTGTCCTCGCACTGCTCCTCGGACGCCACTTGCAGCGCCTTGACCAGAAGCGCGCCCACCTCGGGCGGCAGGCGCCCCTTGAGCACCAGCATATTATCCCCGTCGAGGTGGTAGCTCAGGTACCGCTCGTCGTGCTGGCGCTGGGCGTGCTCCTGCTCTGCCGGAGCAGCCTTGCGGTAGGAACGGATGATGCGTTCGAGCTGGGACGTGGAGCCGTCCAGGGCGTATTCCAGCAGGGTGGCCTCGTTTTCCGGTGTGACGATGCGGGTTATGGCCCGCGCCTTGGAATAGGAGATTCGCGCCTGTGAGAACGCCTCCAGCACCAGGGGGCAGTCCACCAGCTTGCGGGCCACGCGCACCTTCTCCCGGGCCGTGTCCAGGCGGTCTCCGGTGCGGTGCGAGAGCCAGTGGGCGCACGATACGAAGCCCAGGTCGGCCCAGCCCGCGCGCCGGTCCATCTCCGCGATGAGCAGCAGCAGCCGGCAGGTGGCGGCCTGGATATGGGCGGACAGGATGGCGATCTCGTCCGCCAGTTTGTCGGTCGAGTCGTGGGACAGATCAGGCGCATTCTCGAGTGGCTTTTCGAGGGTCATAGACGGGCCTTTTTGTGATTTATTTCGGAATGTTAAGTATAGCTAATGGGCAGAAAAAAATCAACCGCTAACGGGCTGAAACCTGGCAAAAAAGGGAACGAAATTCGTGCGATTCAGGCGCCGAGGCTGGGCCCCTGCTTTTTGCCGGGCCGCCCCGCCTTACTTGCCCTCGTACCCACATACCCTATATGCAGCCGCGCTCGCCCCTCTTACTTGCGCCGCCGCTCTCATACCCTATGTGCAGCCGCGCTCGCCTTCTGTTACTTGCGCCCCCACCCTCATACCTATATTTTTGCGACGTGAAATCTAGACTGCTTATCGCCATTGTCGCGGGGCTGCTGGCGCCCGTGGCCGCCGTGGCCGCGCCGCCGGCGCCGGCCACCATCCCCGTCAGCGAGATCAAGCCGGGCATGACCGGCTACGGGCTGACCGTCTTTCGCGGGTTCAAGGTCGAGCGGTTCAACGTCAAGGTCATCGACGTGCTGCACAACTTCATGCCCAAGCAGGATCTGATCCTGGCCCACGTGGACCACCCCGTGCTCAAGCGCACCGGCATCATCGGCGGCATGAGCGGCAGCCCGATCTACTTCAACGGCAAGCTGGCCGGGGCCCTGGCCTACGGCTGGCGCTTCTCCAAGGACCCGGTGGCCGGCATCACGCCCATCGCGGACATGATCCGGCTGATGGACCGCAAGCCGCGCAAGAAGTCCGCGGCCGCCGCCCGGGCCGCTCACCGCGCCCGCCGCACCCTGGACCGCATGGCCCTGCGCTCGCTGTCCCGCCGGGACCGCTGGTGGCGCCCGCCGGGCCTGCTGACCGCGCCGCGTCCGGAGAGCCAGCTCGAGCCCGTGGCCGTGCCCATGAGCGCGGCCGGCTTCTCGCGCCAGGCCATGGACCTGCTGCGCGACGGCTTTTCGCGCTTCGGCTTCGAGCCGGTGCAGGGCGCCGGCACGGGCAAGGCCGAGGGGCCGCGCGGCTTCGAGCCGGGCGGCGCCCTGGGCGTGCAGCTGGCCAGCGGCGACATCACCCTGGTGAGCACCGGCACGGTGACCATGGTGCAGGGCGACCGGGTGCTCGGCTTTGGTCACCGCATGCTCAACGCCGGCGAGATCTACCTGCCCACCACCACCGCCAAGATCGCCCACTGCCTGGCCAGCCTGTCCCGCTCGTTCAAGATCAGCCGCCCGGCGCGCGCCATCGGTTCGCTGACCCAGGACCGCCAGGCCGGCATCCTCGCCGACACCACCGGCACCGCGCCCACCGTCCCCATGACCCTGCGCCTGACCACCCTGGGCGGCGAGGACTCGCTGTACAAGCTGCGCCTGGCCAACCACCGGCTGCTGACGCCCAACCTGGTGCGCAGCGTGGTGGCCAGCGCCATCGGCGAGGCCCTGGCCGACGTGGACCACGCCACGTTTACGATCAACACCCGGCTGGAGCTGAAGGGACGCAAGCCGTTCGTGCTCACCGAGCACCACTACTCCAAGGGAGGCATCCGCCTGCCGGTGGCCCTGCGCAGCCGCGGGCTCAAGGCCGTGGGCCGGGTGCTGGACAACCCCTTCGAGCCGGTGAAGCTCCAGCGCATCGACGTGCAGGTCAAGACCCGCTTCGCCCGCGAGCTGGTGCAGATCAGCGGGCTGTCGGTGGCCAACAACCGGGTGGAGCCCGGCGCGCGCATCAACGTCAAGGTCGACTACCGCCCCCACGGCGGCAAGGAGTTCTCGCGCACCTACCCCCTGACCGTCCCGGCCGATCTGGACGGGTCGGTGATCAAGCTGCAGGCCGCCGCGGGCAACACCGTCCGGCGGATCCAGGCCACGCCCGAGGACCTGACCGGCTACCTCGAGTCCCTGCGCGGCGACTTCGGCGCCCGCACCCTGGTGCTGAGCCTGTCGGTGCCGGGCAAGGGGCTCAAGGTGCGCGGCCAGGTGATCCGCTCGCTGCCCGACTCGGTGCTCGACAGCCTGAACACGGGCACCGGGGCGCGCGCCGGCGCGACCTTCAAGCAGGTCCAGCACAACACCTACAAGTCGGACCGCGTCCTGTCCGGCAAACAAACTCTGCGCCTGCGGGTGCACAGGGAGAATCCTTAGAACATGAGACGCGCAAAGAGCCCGCTCCGACTGCTGCTGCTGGCCATCGCGCTGGTGGCTTTGCCCGCGCTGGCCGTGACCACCGCGACGTTCAAGATCTCCACCTTCGAGCAGCTCGACAAGGGCGAGCCCAGGGGCACCGTCATCTCCTCCGAGGGGGAGGTCACCGCCGGCCGCGGCGTCAAGCGGCTCAAGGCCAAGGCGGCCATGGTCTGGTCCACGGCCCGGGGCCCGGGTGACACGGTCTACTTCGGCACCGGCGATCGCGGCCGGGTGCTGGCGGTCAAGGGCGACCGGGTGCGCCAGCTGGCCGACCTGGACACGGTGCTGATCACGGCGCTGGCCGTGGGGCCGCGGGGCGAGGTCTACGCCGCCACCATGCCCGGCGCCAGGGTGGTGCAGATCAACCCACGTACCGGCAAGGCGAAGCAGCTGGTGGACCTGCCGGCCGAGCATATCTGGGACATGGTCTACGACGCGCGCACGCGGCGCATCTTCGTGGCCTCGGGCGCGCCGGGCAAGATCTTCACCATCCAGACGCGGGACTGGTCCTGGGGCACCTACTTCGATCCCAAGGAGAAGCACCTGCTCTCCCTCGAGCCGGAGCCCAAGGGCAACTGGCTGGTGGGCTCCGCGGACAAGGCGATCCTGTACCGGGTGACCAACCTGAACGCGGCGGTGGCCCTGCACGACTTCGACGCCACCGAGCTGCGGGACATCACGCGGGCCGCCGACGGCAGCATCTACATCGGCGTCAACAAGTTCAAGCAGAAGACCAGCGGGCTGCCCCGGGTGGACAAGACCGGCAAGGGCGAGGGCGGCACCGTCATCACGGTGACCAAGAAGAAGGGCGCCAAGGTCAAGAAGCCCAAGGTGACCGCCGCCGAGCTGCGTCCCGGGGCCAAGGAGGGCTCCGGCGCGCTGTTCCGCCTGGACAAGGACCTGCGCCTGACCCAGCTGCTGGCCCTGGACAAGGGCTACTTCACCTCCCTGGCCCTGGACCGCCAGGGCGTGCTCTGGGCCGCCGAGGGGACCAGGGGCAAGGTGTACCAGGTGCTGCCGGGCACGCGCACGGTGCTCACCGCCTTCGACCTGGAGGAGCGGCAGGCCCTGGCCCTGGCCGTGGGGGGCAAGTCGCAGTACATCGGCGCCGGGGACGCCGGGGCGATCTACCGCGTATCGGCGGGCGTCACGGGGCAGCCCCAGTACTGGAGCGAGGTGCTCGACGCCAAGTTCCTGGCGCTGTGGGGCGCGCTGTCGTACCAGGCGGCGGGCAAGATCGGCACCATGAGCCGCTCGGGCAACACCGCCAAGCCGGACAAGACCTGGAACAACTGGTCGCTGGCCAAGCCGGTGGGCCCGGGCAGCGCGCGGCTGACCAGCCGCCCGGCCCGCTACCTGCAGGTCGGCTTCCGCTGGGAGGGCAAGCGCGATGGCAAGCTGCGCTCCTTCGAGGCGTACTACCGCCCGCAGAACCAGGAGGCGCGGGTGTCGGCCATCACCGTCGAGCGGGTGGAGACCCAGGATAAGCCGCGCTCGCCGCGGCTGAAGGTGACCTGGGAGGTGGACAACCCCGACGACGACCCGCTGGTCTACCGGGTCTACGTGCGCACCGAGATGGGCGTCAGCTGGCAGCGTATCAGCGGGCCGGCGCCGCTGGACAAGGCCGAGTTCGAGTGGGACACCGAGGCGGTGGCCGAGGGGTACTACCGGCTCAAGGTGGTGGCCAGCGATGAGCGCGGCAACGGCCCGGGCACCACCATGCGCGGCAAGCGCATCAGCGAGCGGCTGCTGGTGGACAACCGCAAGCCCGAGATCACCGGCCTGAACCTGCGCTTCCCCTTCGTCACCGGCCTGGCCAAGGACGGCCTGAGCGCGGTGCGCGCCATCGAGTACCGCCTCGACAGCCGCCCCTGGCGCCTGCTCGACCCGCGGGACCTGGTCTACGACAGCCCCGCCGAGGCGTTCCAGTTCAGCCTGCCCCGCAAGCTGAAGGGCGCGCACACCGTGAGCATCCGCGCCCGGGACGAGGCAGGTAACACCGGCGTCAAGACCATCAACATCAACATCAAGCGGTGACGGGGGAGACGCGACCTTGAGCGCACCCGTCAACTTCGCCCGCATGCGCGGCGTGCTGCTGCTGGCGGCGTTCTGCGTGCTGGTCACGGTGCTGCACTTCTACGTGCTGCGAAAGGAGTTCCGCTCCTGGACCTGGTCGGTGCCGGTGGACGACACCTACATCCACCTGCACTACGCCCGGGGCATCGCCAACGGCCACCCGTTCCAGTACCACCCGGGCGACGGCTACTCCACCGGCTGCACATCGCCGCTGTACGTGGTGCTGCTGGCCATCCCCTTCGCCGCCGGCCTCGACGGCATGGACCTGGTGCCGGTGACCATGGGGCTTGGCGCGGTGTGGCTCTTTTTCACCATGGCGCTGCTGATCCGCATCGGCCGGCAGCTGCACAACGTCACCGCCGGCCGACTGGCCGCGGCGTTGTGGGGCACCTGGGGCTTCACCTGGTACAGCATGCACTGCGGCATGGAGACAGGGTTATGGGTCACCATGATCCTGGCGACGCTGTCCTGCTTCATCTCGTGGACGCGGCGCGCCTCGGGGATCCCGCGATGGTACGAGGTGGGGGCGGCGGCCCTGCTGCCGCTGACCCGCCCCGAGGGGGTGGTGCTGCTGGGCGTGCTCGGCCTGGTGGCGCTGGCCCGCATCTGGCGCAGGCGCCACCGGGGCTGGATCAAGCCGTGCCTGGCCTGGGCCGCGGCGCTGGTGCCGGTGGGGGCGTACTACATCACCAACAAGGCCCTGACCGGCACCTTCTCCACCGCGGGCATGACCTCCAAGTCGCTGCTGCACGCGCCGTACATGTGGCCGTACCAGCGCATCGCCCGCTACGTCGAGCAGCTGTTCGAGAGCGGGCAGCACTTCCTGGCCGGCGAGGACCCGCTGTGGCTCGGCCTCGGGCTGACCCTGCCCGGCCTGGCCGCGGTGCTGGCCCTGGCCATGCGCGAGCGGGCGCGCAAGGTGAGCGGCCCGTACCTGGTCATGGGCCTGTGGATGGTGCTGCTGCTGATCTTCGCCTCGGCGCACTACATCCGCATCGCGCGCTGGGAGCGCTACTACCTGCCGTTCTTCATGTTCGCCTCGCTGGGGGCCGGCTTCGCGCTCACCTGGGCCGCGCGGGCGGTCAAGCGACCCCAGCTCGCCGCGGCGGTGGCGGCCGTGCTGATCTTCTACCAGGGCGACTCAACCATCCGCTGGGTCAAGCAGTACATGGCCGACCTGACCACCATCCATACCAAGCAGGCCTCGGCGGCCAGGGCGGCCAGGGCGCTGCCGGCCGGCTCGCGCCTGGTGGTTTGCGACGCCGGGGCGATCCCCTACCTGTCGGGCAAGTGGACCTTCGACATCGTCGGGCTCACCTCGCCGCTGGGATACAACTACTTCCGCAACGGCGTGGGCAGCCGGTTCGAGATGTTCGAGCGCCTGCCCAAAAAGAAGCGCCCGACCCACATCGCGGCCTACGGCTTCTGCCTGTGGCACGGCTCCCAGGGCACCATCCTGAGCATGCACCGCGACATGATGGTGGCCGAGCTGGCCGACAAGGACGCGCGCACCGGCCACCTGCCCATCACCCGCTACAAGGGCTGGTCGGTGGTGGACCAGGTGGACGTGGCCGACCTGCACAGCGAGGATGACCATGACTACGGCATGACCACCCGCGGCGCCATCCAGGACAACATCGTGCACCGCGGAATCCCCGACGGTGACGGGATCCAGAAGCAGGTGGCCGACGGCGGACGGCTGGTGGCTGACCGCGAGCGCATGACCTTCTGGGCCACTGCCGGCAAGGACCTGAAGATCGTGGCCCGCTACACCGTGGGCCTCGAGGTGAATCTGATCCTCGACGCCGGCGGGCGCGAGTTCCCGGTCAAGCTCGAGCCCACCGCCACCAACGGCTGGAGCGAGGTCACCGTGCAGATCCCGGGTTCACGCATCAAGCGCGTCAACACCCTGGAGGTCCGCACCGTAAACCGCGCGCCGTACCACGCGTACCACTACTTCTTCCTGCAGAAGAAGTAGTCTGCTCGGACAATGATGAAGATGGTCGAGGTGCGCCGGGGTATCGCTGAACTGTCGACTGAGAACCGTTAACAGTTGACGGTTGAGAAGGGCCCCGGGGCCTGGGTGCGGCTGGACGGCTTTTACTTCACCATCCCTTGCAACGTCGCCACTTCCTGCTTCAGCTGATCAACCCACTGCTGGCGCTGCACCACGCGCTTGTTGGCGTACCGGGCCGACTTGTTCGCCGAGTCGGCGCGCAGGGTGAGCACCTTCTTCGACAGCCAATTTTTGGCCTCGCCGCTGCGCTGCTTGAGGGTCGCCGCCTTGGCCTTCTTCTTGACCTCTTTTTGCTGCAAGCGCGCCAGCTGGTCCCTGTTCCACTGCAGATCGCCCGCGGCATCGCTCTTCATACGCGTGCCATAGTGGCTGACCAGTGACCCGGGCAGCTTGACCCCGTCGCGCACCGCCTTGCGCAGGGTGCTGACCCGGGCGCGGTCGTTGCCCCGGCTCTGAGAGACATGCTCCACCGCGCTGAGGGCCACCATGCCCGCGCCCACGGCCAGGGCCACCTTGTTGCCCTCTGCCACGCCGTAAGCGATGGCCGGCGTGGCCGCAACCGCCGACATCACCTTGTGAAACCCCGCCTGGGGCGTGCGCAGGTCGAGCTGGCGCTTGAAGTAGTGCTTCTTCAGCGTCTTGTTGCCGTTAATCAGGGTCTTGAATTCCTTCTTGACCATCTTGCGCTGCTGCCGCGCCTGGCTGCGCTTGTGCGCCCGCACCCGCACGCGCTTGACCGCACCCTTGACCTTGCCCCGGGCCCACTTTGCCGCGGACCGGACATCCCGTGATGTCACGTTGGGGGGAGACTGCGCCGCCGCCACGCTGGCCAACAGCAGCTGCGCTGATACGCCGAGCACCAGCAAGATTCGAAACCGACCACCGACTTGAGACACGAGCTGTTTCTCCAGAGATATATCTGCGGCAGGTATGAGCAAGCGCCAGGCCAGATCTGCTCACCGCCTAACCGACTGAAATCACGCAGGTTCGCAAATGGGCTTGCGGAAACAGCCTCTCCGAGAATCAAATCAAGTGGATGGTCCGGTAGGCCCCAGGCCCGCGATCACCGCCTCGACGCTCATCACCTCCAGCAGCGGCTGAAGGGCGTTTTTGCGGTAGCACGCCAGGGCTGCCTCGTGCAGCGCCGGGGTGGGCGCCGCGCAGGCGTCCTCGACTAGGACCGCCTTGAAGTCATGGCACACCGCGTCCAGCGCGGTGCTCAGCACGCAAAATCCGGTGGTGATGCCGCAGACCAGCACCCGGCCCACGCCCAGGTCGCGCAGGGTCTGCTCGAGCCCGGTGCCGAAAAACGCGCTGAAGCGCCGCTTGGGCAAAAACAGGTCCCCCGCGGCGCGGTCCAGGGCATCGGTCGGCTCGGCGCCGGCCGTGCCGAGCACGCTGTGGGGGCGCATGCGCCCGCCGAAGATGAAGTCGTCGGGCAGAAACGCATCGCAGGCGAAGATCACCGGCCAGCTGCGGCCGTGCGCCGCGCCGAGCAGCCGGTTGATGGCCGGCACGATGGCCCGGGCCGGTGCGGCCATGCCCACATGCTCCGGCCCGTCCACGTTGTCTCTGACCATGTCCACCACGATGAGGGCGGGCAGGGGGGCGCTTGCGGTCATGGAATCAGCCTCCTTGCGTCGGCGTTTGATATGAGGAATCTTAACCTGCCATGGTCTCTGCCCGCACATTGATGGCTGCTCTGGTGCTGCCCCTGGCCGCCTGCACCTGCTCGGGCGGCCTGAAGGAGGCCAAGGATCCGACGGTCGCGGGCGACGGGGGCGTCAACCCGTCGACCACCAAGGGGCACAAAAACCCCCACGGCTTCGTCTACTATGTCCGGCCCGGGGGCGGCACGGCCAAGCAGTGCACCGGGCTGACGGACGCGGATTACCCGGGCTCTGGCGCGGGTCGTGACTGCGCCTTTTCCCACCCCTTCGTGGCCCTCCCGCCGGTGGGCTCCGGCCGGCTGGCGGGCGGCGACTGGCTGATCATCGCGCCGGGGGCCTACCGCATGGGCATCGGCGCGCCGGGCGCCGGCGGCTGCGACAAGAACGCCTCTTACGACTGCGACATGCCCCCCGTGCCCGGGGGAAAGAGCAAGGACCGCCCCACCCGCATCCTCGGCGCCGGGTTCGACAGCGGCTGCAAGGTCAAGCCGGTGCTCTACGGCGCGGAGCGCGCCTGGCGCGTCATCGACCTGACCGGCAGCGCCAACGTGCAGCTCGATTGCCTCGAGATCACCGACCGCTCCGGCTGCGTGGAGGACCACTCCGGCTCCCTGAGCTGCAAGCGCTCGGGCAGCGGCCCCTACGGCGACTGGTCACCCACCGGGATCTACGCCGAGGACGCCAGCAACGTCACCCTGCGCCGGCTGAACATCCACGGCATGGCGCACCACGGCATCCTGGCCGGCCGGCTCAAGGACTGGACGCTGCAGGACGTGCGCATCGTGGCCAACGGCTGGGTCGGCTTCGACGGCGACCTGGGCTCCCACGCGGGCAGCAGCTCCAACAGCGGCACCATGACCTTCCGCCGGGTGACCATCGCCTACAACGGCTGCGGCGAGACCTACCCGGGCAAAAAGCCCACCGGCTGCTGGGGCCAGAGCGCGGGCGGCTACGGCGACGGGCTCGGCACCGCCGCCACCGGCGGCGACTGGATCTTCGACGAGTGCGAGTTCCTGCACAACGTCTCCGACGGGCTCGACCTGCTGTACCACGAGCGCGGCGGCAAGGTGGTGGTGCGCCGCTGCCGCGCCGAGGGCAACGCGGGCAACCAGATCAAGGTCACCGGCAAGGAGCTCACGCTGGTCAACAACATCATGGTGGGCAACTGCGGCTATTTTCAGGGCAAGCCCTTCACCCACAACGTGGACAACTGCCGCGCCCTGGGCAACACCCTGAGCGTGGGCCTGCGCCCGGGCACCCGCCTGGACCTGTACAACAACACCCTCTACGGAAACGGTGATGTGCTCATCACCGCCGAGCCGCGCAACAGCAGCTGCAACGGCAGCGAGAAGCTGGTGGCGCGCAACAACATCTTCCTCGGCGGCAAGGACCACCACCAGCCCAACGAGCGCACCGCGCTGTCCTGGATCGGCAGCTGCGGCGGCCTGAAGCTGGACGCGGATTACAGCGTGACCCACGGCGTCAAGGGGACCTGCAAGGTGGGGCAGAACGACCGCTGCGCCGACCCGAAGCTCGGCCCCCTGTCAGGCAACAGCTACGGGGTCAAGCCGAAGTCCGGCTCGCCCGCCATCGACAACGGCCTGAAGGTGGGCGGCAAGGTGCCGGACCACGACATCAAGCTGAACCCGCGCCCAAAGGGCAAGGGCGTGGACATCGGCGCGTACGAGGTGGAGTAGGGCCGCTTCGCGGCCCTGGACTTCAGGCATCAGGCATCAGGCATCAGGGAAAATGGTCAAGGCACTTGCACCTGAAGTCTGAAGCCTGAAGCCTGAAGCCGCGCCTCCGCAGGGGGCGCTACTCATCCAGGTACCCCAGCGCGGCGAGCCTCTTTAGCAGGGCGTTGTCCTCGTAGGGCTTGCTCGGCGGCTGGTGTGCCCGGGCGCCGGTTTGCTCGGTGTATGCGGCGAAGATTTCGCGCAGCTTGAGCACCTCCGCCGGGGTGAGCTCTGCCTTGCGGTTTTGGCGCTCGGCTGGATCCGGCTCCAGCTGGTACACCTCGCGCAAGTCGCCGTTGCGCGGGTGGAAGATCGCCTTTGTCTGTTCGCGCCAGGAAAACGCGTGGCCGAACAGGTGCTCGGCCAGCCCCTTGTTGCTCGGGTCCTCGCAGCTGTGGTGGTGCAGCCGCCGCGTCTCGAACGCCGCCACCTGCCCCAGGCAGAGCTCCACCAGCGACAGCCCGTCGAACTGGTCGCGCCGGAACGACAGCTCCTCCATGTCCAGCAGGGTCGGCACCAGGTCGATGAGCGAGACCGGGTGGTCCACCCGGCAGGGCGCGTTGAACAGCTCACGCAGGTGGTGCGCCGGGCGGATGATCAGCGGCACCCGGATCTGCTCCTGGTACGGCGGCCCGCCGTGGAACCAGAACTGGTGGTCGTCGTGCACGTCCCCCAGGCTCTCGCCATGGTCCGACGTGACGATGAGCGTCACGGCGTGGCCGATCTTGCGGTCGTTGAGCATGCGCAGCAGCAGCTTGATCCCGCGGTCCGCCGTCTCGATGCCCGCCGCGTACAGGTCATCCATGTAGGCGCAGTCCCGCTCGTCCAGGCGGGGCGGCGCCGCGTCCATGGCGAGGGCGCGCAGGATGGCGATGAAGTCCCGGTCGGTGGGGAAGTAGCCGTCGTAGTCCGGATCTCGCTGCCGGGCGAAGCGCAGCGGCTCGGGCTGGGTGGTCAGCCGCGGGTAGTCGTGCACGATGTAGCTGTGCAGGAAGGTGAAGGTCCGCTCGGCGCTGGCCACATGCTCGATCACCTTGTCCAGCGCGGTGCGCATCTCGGGGATCACCGAGAAGTTGTCCACGCCGCGGCCGAAGCCGAAGTTCGACTCCATGAACCCGCCGCCCACGATGGCGCAGGGGTCATAGCCCGCCTTGGCCAGCAGCTCGAAGGCGAGGGGGAAGGGCAGGGTGTCCGGAGGGTACTGGTTGAGCGAGGAGACGCAGCCGTGCACCGGCGGCTCCAGCCCGGAGAGCATGCTCATGTGCCCGGGCAGGGTCCAGGTGGCCGGAGAGGTGGCGTTGGTGAACAGGACGCCCTCATCCGACATCAGGTGCATATTGGGGGAGATGCCCCGCGGAGAGCCGTAGCAGCTCAATTTGTCCGCGCGCAGGGCGTCGAGGGAGATCAGGATGATGTGGTGCCGCATATTATCTAGCCCGCCGGCGAGCCGGCAGTATTGTGGAAAAGGCCTGCCATTGCAACTGTCCGAGAGGTTAGCATGAGGCCATGCCCGTGCCGGTGAGAAAGGTCGCGCTGGGCCTGTCGCTGGCCGTCTACTACGCGGCGGTGGTGCTGCCCCACGAGTGGGTCCAGCAGCAGCTGATGCACCTGTTCAACCGCTGGTCGTTCTACGGCTACGAGCTGCGCTTCATCGTGGCCTGGTACGCCATGTTCATCCCGCTATGCGCCTGGGTCGCCGTGCGCCTGCGCCGCCGGGATCCCGCCTGGCTGCTGTGGGCCTGGCTCGGGCTGCTGCTGGCCATCGCCGCCGCGGACCGGCTGTGGCTGGTGACCATGAGCGAGCGGGTGCACTACCTGCAGTACGGGGTGCTGGCCATGGGCCTGCGCGCGCTGCTGGGCAGACACCTGCCCGCCCTGGCGCTGGCGGTGTCGCTCGGCGCCGCCGACGAGGCGTACCAGGCGTTCGTGCTCTACGCCGACCGGCCAGAGCTGCCGTTGGACTTCAAGGACATGGTGCTAAACGCCATGGGCGCCGCCGCCGGCGCGCTGTGCTTCGAAGCGCTGCGCCGCCCCCAGCGGGGGCGGCAGGCTTGAGACTTGAGGCTTGAGGCTTGAGGTGCAAGTGCTCAAGACAATTATCCCTCAAGCCTCAAGTCCCGAGCCTCAAGCCGGCGAGCGCAGCGAGCCCTACAGATACCCCTGCTCGCGGCAACGGCCGGTGATGTAGTCCGCGATCTCCGCCGGCTCGTCCATGATCTTGAACAGGTCCAGGTCCCCCTCGCTGATGGTGCCCTCGGCCAGCAGGGTCTCGCGCAGCCAGCCCAGCATCGGCCCCCAGAACTTGCTGCCGCACAGCGCGATGGGGAAGTTTTCGATCTTGCCGGTCTGGCTCAGGGTCAGCGCCTCGAACAGCTCGTCGATGGTGCCGAAGCCGCCGGGGAAGATCACGTAGCCCACCGCGTACTTGACCATCATCAGCTTGCGCACGAAGAAGTAGCGGAACTTAAGCTCGATGTTCAGGTAAGGGTTCGGCTCCTCCTCGAAGGGCAGCTGGATCGAACAGCCCACCGAGCCGCCGCCGCCTTCGTGGGCGCCCTGGTTGGCCGCCATCATCAGCCCGGGGCCGCCGCCGGTGATCACGGCCAGCCCGGAGCTGGCCAGCAGCCGGCCCACCTCCACCGCCGCTTTGTGGTGCGGGTTTCCCTCGTCGCGCAGCCGCGCCGAGCCGAACACCGCCACCGCGGGCCCCAGCCCGGACAGCGCCTCGAACCCCTCGACCACCTCCCCCTGGATGCGCAGCACACGCCACGGATCGCCGGCGGTGAAGTCAGGCTCCGCCGCGCCTCCCTGGTTGGGGTTGCGAAGCAGCTCGCGGTCCTCGTGCGGTACGGTGGGAAGCTTGATGGCCATGGCAGGGCTCCTCGGTCTATGGAGAGCAGACCATAGCAGAGGTGCCCCGGCTACTTGACGTTCTTCTTGTGGTTCAGCGTCCAGTCGTAGTCGATGAACTTGTCCAGCTTCACGCCGGTGACGCCGCCCGTGCGATGGGCCTTGATGAACGCCTCGACCGAGCCGCTCTGAGCGACGAAGTCATCGGCGTACCACTCGAAGAGCTTGCTGATGCCGTTGGGCCCGGCGCCCTTGGCCTCGCTGTCGAGCCAGGCGGTGCACACCTTTGTCAGCTGCGCATCCAGGCTCGCGCCCTTGTAAACGTAGGGCGCGTCGGCCAGCAGGTTGGGGCAGCCGAGGGCCGCGCAGTTGACCGCCGCGTGAAAGCGCGCGTCCACCTTGCCGCCGGCCCACACCTCGGAGTGCCACAGCTTCATCTTGTCCAGGGTCGCCGCAGGCGCCCCCTTCACCGCCTTGTGGTCCCACTTGCCCCGCAGCACGCCGTTTTCGATCTGGTTGAGCGACAGCACCACGCCGCCGAAGGTGAAGCCGAAGCTGGTGCTGTCGAAGAAGCCGCCCGAGCTGGTGACCTTGAACGCCGCGGAGCCCTTGTAGCTCTGCAGCACCCCGTCGACCACCGCCGCGTTGTAGGCGTTGATCCAGTAGGCCAGCCGCTCGCTGCCGTCCTTCAGCTTGCTCGGGTCCACCTCGGCCAGCATCACCAGGTACCCCTTGAGCAGGTAGCGATCCTCGCTGGCCGCGATGCCGTCGTAGTCCAGCGCCACGAACGCCTTGTCGCTGCTCAGGGTGATGTAGCGGCTCATGAGGCTCGACAGCGCCTCGTGGTTCAGCACGCCGCTGGCGGGAAAGTCACCCACCTTGGTGCTGACGCCGGGGCCGGCGCCCTGCTCGCCCTCGTACGCCACGAACTCGCCGCAGCCCGCGGCCAGGACCAGCGCCACCACCGCTGCGCAGAGCATGTATCCGTCGATACGCGTCCTCATGGTCTCTCTCCGTTACCGCTTGTAAGACACGCCCACTGAAAAGCCGTACCCGTCCGCGCTGTTCTTGGCGTAGATCACCGGGTCGAAGCCCGCCTCCACGGCCAGCCCCTTGTAGACCGGCACGTACAGCGCGGGACCCACGGTGAGGTATGACTTGGTGGCGGTGTCGTCCTCGAAGGTCAGGATGCCGCCGAAGTTCACCCCCAGCAGCACCTTGTCCCAGAAGTTGTATCCAACCTGGACGAACAGGGCGATGCCGTCCTTGAGGTCCAGGTCCATGTGATCGCCGATATGCTGCTCGGTGCGGTGACGGTAGCCCACCTCGCCGAACAGCCAGATCGGGATGTCCCCCAGCGAGGCCCCCGCCGAGAGCCACACCGTGATGTCGAGCTGGCCGTCGCCCGGCGCCGGGAAGTTGGGCGAGACCGACGACAGCTCGTAGAACGGCACCTTGAACTCCAGCCGCGCCGCCAGGGGCACCGGCAGGTTCAAAAAGTGCGGGCTCCATTGCAGGCCCATCTGCGCGTCGCCGCCGCCCACCTCCATGTACTTGTTGCCCGTGTCGAAGTCGTTGATGGCCACCGTGTAGGGCAGGTACGACCAGACATGAAAGCCCGCCGGCAGCCCGACCTCGAAGTACAGCGCCGTGGTGAAGCCGGAGTACTGCGTGCCGGTGACGATGTTGCCCGAGGCGTCGCGGAAGCTCTCGGACAGGAAGAAGTTCTCAGCCAGCTTGACGTACAGCTCGCCCCACTTCTTGGTCCACGGGCCAGCCTGGGCGTCGGAGCTCGCGAGCGCGGCGCACAGCGCGAGCGCGAGCGCAGCTGTCATGACCTTCTGGCGCCGGCGTCGTGAGTTCATCTGAGCTCTCCTGCTGCCGCGGTCAGCGGGTCAGCGCGGCGATGCCGACGGCGTCCTGGTCGGGGTAACGGTCCCAGTGCCCGACCATCTGCCCCTCGGAAAGCGACCTGCGCATGGACACGCCCTCCACCATGCCGATGAGCTTGCCCTCGCCGTCCACCCAGCTGGCCTGGAACAGGCCCGAGTGGAACTTACCCGTCAGCAGACCCCGGGGGTAGCCGAGGGGGTCGACCATCTTGCCGAACATGACCCAGCCCTTGTGCTTGCGGCTGCGGCCATAGAGCCCCTTGAAGTGGCCCTTGAGCTTGCCCGAGGCGTCAGCCCACTTGCCCAGGAACAGACCGTGGGCTCGCTCCAGGTCGAACCAGCGAGCCACCACCACGCCCTTCTGCACGCCGTCCCGTCCATGGGCGGCGCGGATCCCGTCCGGTCGCTGAGGCGTGGTGATCCGTGGATCCACGGGCTGGTGATCAAGATCCGACAGCCCGAAGGCGGGCATTACCTCGTCGTCCTCGTAGCCGCCACGCGGCATCTCCAGCGCCCGACGCACCTCGGTGATGGTGTCGCCCTGAATCCCGCAGCCCCCCAGGGCGAGCATGGCTACCGTCCCCACAAAAATCGTTTTGATTGAAGTGTTCATAGGCCAGGACCCCTTGCTAGTTCGATTTAATGAGACTTGGCGGCAGGTTGAATGGTGAGTCTCGGCAGCGCCCGGGGTGTTACAGGTTGATACCCAGTAAATATCATCTTTGATGACGCACCTCGTCATTCCTCGGCTCCTGAAGCGTAACAGGGCAAAAAAGCTATTGATTCTCGAAAATTGCAAATAACTATCGGAATGGTGTAATTTTGCACTTGACTTTATCTCCTCCGGGGGCCAAATCATATCTACGAAAAATACATCGTAGTTGTGTACTTTAAGAACAATCAACCATGCGCATCTCTTCCAAAGCACGAAACGCCCTGCGGCTGATGATCGATCTGGCCGATCATTGCGAGCCTTGTGAGCCGATCCGGCTCAAGGAAGTGGCGGATCGCCAGGGCATCTCCAAGCGTTACCTGGAGACCGTGGCCGTGCAACTCAAGAACGCCAACCTGGTGCTCGCCATCAGCGGCCGCGGCGGCGGCTACCGCCTGGTAAAGCCCCCGGCCGACATCTCGGTGGGCGACATCGTGCGCGCCATCATGGGTGAGCTGAATATCGTCGAGTGCGTCAACACGCCGGAGATCTGCCCCCGCTCACCGGTCTGCCCGTCGCGCAAGGTGTGGCAAGCGCTGCACGAGCAGATCGTCGAGGTGCTGGGGGGCTACACCCTGGCCGACCTGTCCGAGCAGGACATCGACCAGGACCTCTTCTGCCAGTCCAGCTGGTCCCTCAACGGGCGCAACTGCCACGGAGGGAGCCAGTGATCGCATCAATGAACCTAAAACCTGCGAACGAAGAACCCGATGAGGTGAAGTAATGAGTGAAGCATTCGTCAGCGTCCTGACCCACGAAGTCCAGTATGCGGCCCTCGCCTTCATGGCGCTGGTCTACACCGTCCGTATCATCTGGATCCTGAAGTTCACCGCGCCGGCCGAGAGCACCCCCGCCAGAGGGAGCCACTCCGCCGGCATCAGCCACGCCATGATGAACATCGCCATGCCGTGGCAGCTCGAGAGCTACCGCCGCAAGCCGCTGCGCTACGTGGAGTTCGTGGTGTTCCACGTGGCCGTGGCCGTGGCCATCGCCGCCAGCATCATCCGCCCCGAGACCGACATAACCCTCGGCGCCCACAGCAGCCTGTGGAACGACTACCCCATCATCGGGCTGGTCTGCGCGGGCATCTGCGCCGCGGCGGTGGTGGCCGGCGTGCTGCGGCTGATCCGCCGCATCAGCCGCCCCGAGATGCGCATCATCTCGTCGCCCGACGACTACTTCTCCATGATCCTGCTCAACTGCTGGCTCGCGGCGGGGGTCTTCGGCCTGCAGGCGGCCGCGCCGGTGTGGGCCACCGTGGCGTTCTTCGTGCTGACCACCTTCTTCCTGGTCTACGTGCCGTTTTCAAAGATCAGCCACTACCTCTACTACCCGTTCAACAAGTGGTACATCGGCAAGCACCTCGGCCACCGGGGGGTCTACCCCAAGGGCATGGCCGTGGTCGGTGGCATCGATGACGGCACCGACTGCGCCACCGCGGTCGTTCAGGAAGAGTCCAAGGCAAACGCTTAGTCCGCCGCAGCGCGCGACAAAGGATACGAGGTACGAAAGATGACCAAGCGAAGCGAAAACGCACAGAAGGTGGTGGACAACTTCCGCAAGAAGATCACCCGTCAGGCCGCCCTCTCCATGTCGATCTGCGCCCACTGCGGCATGTGCACCGACTCATGCCACTACTACCTCGCCACCGGCGATCCCAAGCTCGCCCCGGCGTACAAGGCGGACAAGGTGCGCAAGCTGTTCAAGAAGCACGTGGACTACAACCCGCTGGGCAAGATCGCCCCCGGGTGGATCGGCGCCAAGGACATCGTCTCCGACGAGGACCTGGATGAGCTGAAGGACGTGGTGTTCGGCACCTGCACCATGTGCCGCCGCTGCACCATCAGCTGCCCGCTGGGCGTGGACAAGGCGCTGCTGATCCGCACCGGCCGCGCCATGATCACCGAGGCCGGCCTGGCGCCCCAGGGCATCCAGGACGTCAGCAAGGACCAGTGGACCGTGGGCAACCAGATGGGCGTGTCCGACGAGGACTACACCGAGACCATCGACTGGCTCAACGAGGAGCTGCAGGACGAGCTGGACGACCCGAATGTAGAGATGCCCATCGACCTGCCGAACCCGGACTTCGTCTACGTGGTCAACCCCCGCGAGGTGAAGTACGACCCGCGCCCGCTCATCGCGGCGGCCAAGATCATGACCGTGGCCGGCGCGCGCTGGACCCTGTCGTCGGCCGGCTGGGACAACACCAACTTCGGCCTCTTCTCCGGGGACAACGCCCTGGGCGGCCACATGGGCAAGCTGGTGTTCGAGAACGTCCAGCGGCTCAACGCCCCCAAGCTGGTGATCAGCGAGTGCGGCCACGGCTTCCGCGCCACAAAGTGGGAGTCGCCCAACTGGGCCAAGGCGCAGCTGGACAAGCCCATCGACTTTGAGATCGAGAGCTTCCTCGAGACCATGCTGCGCTGGGTGCGCACCGGGCGCATCAAGCTCGACCCGACCAGGAACCCCGCGCCGGTGACCTACCACGACCCGTGCAACCTGGGCCGCAGCTCCGGCATCACCGAGGAGCCGCGCGAGCTGCTCAAGGCGGCGTGCCAGGACTACCGCGAGATGTACCCCAACCGCGCCGACAACTTCTGCTGCACCGGCGGCGGCGGCGCCATGTCCATGGCCGAGTACGCCAAGCGGCGCATCGAGTCGGCCAAGCCCAAGGCGGACCAGCTTCGCGAGGCGGACGCCAAGACCGTGGCCACCGCCTGCCACAACTGCATCGACGGCCTGAGCGACCTGATCAAGCACTACGAGCTGGGCATGAAGGTCCAGACCGTGGGCGAGCTGGTGGCAGAGGCCATCATGGTGGAGCACCGCATCTGGCCCGACGGCAAGCCCAGGACCGGGAGCGCCGGCGAGGGCAAGAAGGTGCTGGTGGTGGACGACGAGCAGGACATGGTCACGCACCTGAGCGCCCTGCTGGAGGACAACGGCTTCGAAGTGATCGCCACCACGGATCCCACCGCGGTGATGGACCTGGTGAAGAAGGAGCAGCCGGACCTGATCACCCTGGACATCAAGATGCCGGTCAAGGACGGCAACGAGCTGTACGCCGAGCTGCGCGGGGACGACGCCACCAGGGCCACGCCGGTGGTGATCATCAGCGGCGTGGATCCCAAGGAGCTGCCCGAGCTCGACCTGCGCAAGTATGTCTACGAGCACGAACTGCCCAAGCCCGAGGGGTTCGTGGACAAGCCGGTGGACCCGGAGCAGCTGATGCTGGCGCTGCGCAAGGTGCTCGAGCTGCAAAAGCGGGCCGAGGCCTGAGCCACAGGGTCGCCCCGCCGGCCGCCCCCCTCCAAACTCCCTCATTCCGATTAATTTGCTCCCGCGGGTTGCCTCCTGGAGGAAGGGCGCATAACTTTCCCCGAGGCCCGTTGGGCTTCGTTCACCTGCAAAGAGGTGCATTCTAGTGAAGATCTCGACCAGAAGTAGATACGGCCTGCGCGCCATGCTGGAGCTCGCCCTGCACTACGGAGAGGGCCCCATCATGATGCAGTCCATCGCTGACAACCAGGGCGTGTCCCGTAAGTACCTCGACACCATCTTCACCTCGCTCAAGAGCAACGGCATGGTGCGCAGTCGCCGGGGCATCGGCGGAGGCCACCAGCTGGGCAAGGCGCCGGACACCATCAAGGTGGGCGACATCCTGCGCGCCCTCGAAGGGCCGCTGTCTCTGGTGGACTGCGTGGGCTCCGCAGACCTGTGCTCTCGCTCCCACCGCTGCGTGACCCGCGATGTCTGGACCGACGTGGGCAAGGCCATCGAGGGGGTGCTCGACGGGCTGACGCTGGCCGACCTGGTGGTGCGCCACAAGGAGCGCAACGGCGGCCACGCCGAGGGCGACAGCGGCTGCGAGATCGACGGGGTCGACACCGAGGCCAAGGCAGACTGAGGCCCAGGCGACCCCTTCGCCCCTTGCCCTCCCTGAACCCGTACCAGGTGCTGGGCCTCTCCCCGGGCGCCAGCGACGAGCAAATCCGGCACGCTTATCGACAGCTGGCGCGCCAGTACCACCCTGACGTCAACGAGTCTCCAGGCGCCGAGGATTTCTTCAAGGAGCTGGCTCAGGCCTTCTCGGTGCTCACCGATCCGCGCCGGCGCGCCATGTACGACGAGTTCGGCGAGGCCTCGCTGCGGCTCGGCTTCGATCCCGAGCGGGCGCGGCGGCGACGGGCGCGCCAGGCCAGCTGGAGCGCCGCCCCGGACCCCGAGCCGCCAGAGGACGACAGCTGGCGCGGCCCCGGGGACCTGGTGCAGGAGCTCGCGTTGGACCTCGGCTTCAGCCTCAGCGGCGGGGAGGCGCATGTGCCGTCGCCCACCGGGCGCTCCAGCATCTCGGTGCAGGTGCCGGCCGGCGTGCTGGACGGCGCCCGGCTGCGCATCCCGGGCCGGGGCGAGGTGGGCCGCGGCGGCGCGCGCCCGGGCGACCTGGTGGTGGTGGTGCGGGTCAAGCCGAACCCCCACTACCGGCGCGAGGGCCATGACCTGCACCTCGAGCTGCCCATCACCGTCAGCGAGGCGGTGCGAGGCGCCTCGGTGGAGGTGCCCGCGCCAGGAGGGCGCCTGCGGCTGCGCATCCCGGCCGGCTGCCAGGGAGACGAGGAGCTGCGCATGCGCGGCAAGGGCCTGCGCCACGAGCGCGGCGGCGCGGGCGACCTCATCGTGCGGCTGAGCATCCGCCTGCCAGAGAAGACCGGCCCCGTGACCCGGGCGCTGGACCAGCTGTCGAGCCTCTACCGCAAGCATGTGCGCGAGGGGCTGAAGCTCTAGTACAAGAAACTCGGCCCTCACAACCCTTGACCATCCGCATCCCCGAGCGCGATCATCCTGCGTCGGAGGAGAGACCACTGATGCGCAATGTCATCGGCATCCGCCGTGAGGATAAAAACCCCTTCGAGCGCCGCGCCCCGCTGACCCCGTTGCACGTGGCGGCCCTGGCGCGGGACCCGGGCTTGCAGATCAAGGTCCAGCCAGCGGAGCGGCGGATCTTCGCCGACGAGGCGTACCGCGAGGCCAACGCCACGCTGGACGAGGACCTGTCGGATTGCCCGTTCATCATGGGGATCAAGGAGGTCCCCACCGAGCGGCTGCTGCCGGGCAAGGGGTACCTGTACTTCTCCCACACCATCAAGGGCCAGCCCTACAACATGGGCATGCTGCGCCGCCTGCTGGAGCTGGGCTGCACCCTGCTGGATTACGAGCGGGTGGTGGACGCCGACGGCCGCCGCCTGATCTTCTTCGGCCGCCACGCCGGCCTCGCCGGCATGATCGACACCCTGTGGGCCCTGGGCCAGCGCCTTGAGCTGGAGGGGATCAGCAGCCCGCTGTCCATGCTCAAGCAGTGCTACCACTACGACGGGCTGGACAGCGCGGTGGCCGACGTCAAGCGGGTGGGCGAGCTGCTGCGGCGCACCCCGCTGCCCGCGCCCCTGCGCCCGCTGACCTTCGGCGTGACCGGCTACGGCAACGTCTCGCTCGGCGCCCAGGAGATCCTGGCCCACCTGGGCGTGGACGAGGTGGCGCCGTCGGACCTGGCCGAGGCTTGCCAGTCGAGCGACGCCACGGCCCTCAAGGTGGTGTTCAAGGAGCGCCACCTGGTGCTGCCGCGACAGGGCGACTTCGACCTGCAGCACTACTACGCCCACCCCGAGGCGTACCGCCCCGCCTTCGCGCCGCACCTGCAGCACATGCACGTGCTGGTCAACTGCATCTACTGGGAGGAACGGTTCCCCCGGCTGGTGACCAACGACGACCTGGGCGCCCTGTACCAGGGCGCGGCGCCGCGGCTGCGGGTCATCGGCGACATCTCCTGCGACGTGGAGGGCTCGGTTCAGGCCACGGTCAAGGCCACCGAGCCGGACAGCCCGGTGTTCGTCTACGACGTGAACACCGGCGAGGCCGCCGACGGGGTGGAGGGTAACGGCCCGGTGATCATGGCCGTGGACAACCTGCCGGCCGAGCTGCCCCGGGAGGCGTCCGAGCACTTCTCCCAGGCGCTGGTGGGCTACGCCCCCGCCCTCGCCGCGGCCGACTTCTCTGCCGGCTCGTTCGACGACCTCGACCTGCCGCCGGCGCTTCGCCGGTCCACCATCGTGCACCGGGGCCAGCTCACCCCCGACTACGCCTACCTCGAAAAGCACCTGTAGAGGAGCCCTCCCATGACTTACCCCCGCGTCCTGTTGCTCGGCTCCGGCTTCGTCTCCAAGCCCCTGGCCCGCTACCTGCTCGCCCACGGCATCGGCCTGACAGTGGTCTCGCCCTTCGTGGACAAGGCCCAGGAGCTCATCGGCGACCACCCCTTCGGCGAGGCCCACTACTGGACCTCCGACGACCGGGAGGGGCTCGACGTCCTGGTGCACAACCACGACGTGATCATCAGCCTGCTGCCCGCCCCGCTTCACCCGATGGTGGCGCGCCGCTGCATCGACCACCGCAAGGACCTGGTCACGACCTCTTACGTCTCGCCCGAGATGCGCGGGCTGAACTCCAAGGCCAAGCAGGCCGGCGTGCTGTTCCTCAACGAGCTGGGCGTGGACCCCGGCCTGGATCACATGTCGGCCATGACCATCATCGACGACATCAAGGACCGCGGCGGCGAGATCACCAGCTTCCGCTCCTACTGCGGCGGCCTGCCCTCCCCGGACTCCAACGACAACCCGTGGGGCTACAAGTTCTCCTGGTCTCCCCTCGGCGTGCTGCGCGCCGGCACCAACGCCGCCTGCTACCGCAAGGCGGGTGAGCTGGTCTACCTGGCGCCCGAGCATATCTTCCTCGACGTTCACCACCTCGACTTCGACGGCATGGGCAAGCTCGAGGCGTACCCGAACCGGGACGCGGTGAAGTACAGCTCGCTGTACCGGCTGCCCAACGTGCAGTCCATGTTCCGCGGCACCCTGCGCTACAAGGGCTGGAGCCAGACCATGCGCCGGGTGGGCGAGCTCGGGCTGCTCAACCTGAGCCCGCGCGCCGACCTGCCGGGGCTCACCTGGCCGCAGCTGATGAGCGAGCTGGTGCACTGTCCGGAGTCGCGCCTGCGCGAGCAGGTGGCCGAGAACCTGTGGCTCGAGCAGGACCACCCCACCATGGAGAAGCTGGAGTGGCTGGGGGTCTTTTCGGACCTGCCCGTGGACGAGCGCAGCACCTCGGTCGCCGAGGCGCTCAGCTACCTGATGCAGCAGAAGATGGTCTACGGCGAGACAGACCGGGACATGATCGTGATGCACCATGTGCTGGAGGCCGACTTCGGCGACCACCAGGAGCGCATCACCTCCACCATGGTGGACCACGGCGAGCGAGGCGGCGACTCATCCATGGCCCGCACCGTGAGCCTGCCCGCGGCCATCGCGGTGCGCATGGTGCTCGAGGGCAAGGTGAAGCTGACCGGCGTCCACATCCCCACCACCCGCGAGCTGTACGCGCCGATCCTCGAGGAGCTGGCCACCCTGGGCATCGCCCTGGAGGAGCAGGTCACGCGCATGTAGCCATCAGGGGCCCGAGGCTCCCGACCGCCACGCGAGCACAAAAAATTGCCCGGGTTGGCCCCACTCCATAAGCTGGGTTGGTGTAGAGTCGACGAGGAGCATGTCTGACCAAACCAAGGATCAACGCCGGGCCTCCCCGCGGGTCGAGTTCCACGCGCCGGTGCGCGTGCTGTCCGCGCAGAGCGCCGAGGTCTGCTGGGCCAACTCAACCAACCTGAGCGCATCGGGGATCCATGTCTCCTCGCGCGAGAGCTTCAACGTGGGCGCCGAGCTGGGGCTCTCCATCCCCCTGCCCGAGGGTGAGGAGGAGAGCGGCGAGGACCAGGAGCAGGGGCTGTCGTTTCGCTGCCGGGTGATCTGGGTCGAGCGGGAGCGGCGGTGCGGCATGGGGCTCGAGTTCGTCGACCTGAGCGAGGAGGAGCGCGGCTCGCTGCGGGCGCTGGTTTCGCGCGAGGACCTGACCACATCATGGACAAGGCCGGCCAAGGTCTGGTTCGACGGCCAGCCCATGCCGGAGCAGGCCCAGGCGGTGCCCGGGCCCGAGGGGATGGTGGTCAACGTGCCGATGCCTCACCTGGCGCGGCTGGCGCGGGTCTCGTTTCGCTTCACCGACGGCTCGGATACCAACGAGCAGATCGGGGTCGTCGTGCGTGCGCACCTGGAGCCGGGCGAAGTGCCGCGGCTGGTGGCCACCATCCGCCCCGACGAGCCGCGCGAGGACACGCTGACCTCCTGGCCCCCCGCCGAGGAGGACATGCCTTCGGAGGGGCCCGAGCCGTGGGACCTGGACGCCGACGAGGAGGCGCGAAACGAGACGCCCGTGCCCATGGGGACGGAGGACCTGCAGCTGGAGGTGCCGCTCAAGGACTTCAGGTCTGGTGAGTTCGCCCTGCCCGAGCCGGACGCGGAGGCCAGCGAGGTGCCCCGGCGAGGGCACCCTTCGGGCGAGATCGAGGTGGACGAGGAGCTCGAGCCGTGGGTGGAGCGCACCCCGGGACCGGAGGCGATCCCGCCCATGGAGGAGCTGACGCAGGCGCAGGCCACGTCGGGCCTGCTGCGGAAGCTGCGCCTGCTGGACGGCGAGGGCGCGCGCAACGCCTGGCTCTGGATCGCGGCGCTGGTCATGACCGGCCTGGCCGTGGCCTCCATGTCGTACACCGGCCTGTTCGATCGCCTCAGGAGCCGCTCGGCCGCGGTGACCACAGCCAGGCCCGCGGCTGACCCGGCGGCCGCGGCGGTGGCGGTGGCGCCTGCCACCAAGCATGACGCCGCGCCCGCGGTGCTCACCGGCGCGCCTGACGCGGGCCCCGTGCCGGCGCGACTCGACGCCCTGGTCCGGCCAGACCGGCAGCCGCCCGACTCGGCTCGTCCCGACACGCGGAGGCCGGACGCCAGGCGGCCTGACATGAGGAAGCCGGAGCCGGACATGGCTGCGGCTTCGGCCTCGGCCACGGCTGCGGCCACAGCAGCGGAGTGGAAGGGGCCGGGGCCGAATCCCGCGCTCATCGGCAAGTCCACGCACTTGCCCAGGTTCACCGCCATCGCGGGGGGCACGGTGGTGACCATCCCGATCAAGGGCAGCGCCGCTGGCATGAAGCACTTCGCCATCCAGGATCCGCACGGCATCTCCATGACCCTGCCCCGGGCGCAGCCGACTCACCGCTTCGGCAACTTCAAGGTGCGCAAGCAGAAGCAGTTTCGCCTGCTGTGGGTCAAAAAGCGCCGCGGGGCATTGCACCTGAGGCTCTTCTTCAAGCCCGAGCGGTCTCTGTCTTACCGGCTGGTGGTCAAGCCGGGAGCGCTTCAGATCACTGTGAAGGAATGAGCGCCGCCCGGCGTCCGTATGTTGGGCACCATGTTGGTTGCTGGATAATTTGACCCCCGGATCCGCGCATGTACGATAGGTTCATGAACCTGAAAACCCTGTGTACCGTGGCGGCTGTTGCCTGCCTCTCCGCAGTGGCCGTGGCCGAGCCCCTGGCCCCGGTGGCCTCTGAAAGCGGCGTGACCGTGGTTGCCCAGGCCACCGATATTCAAGACGAACCGAGGATTATGCTGGCCCGCGCCGGCGATCCTGCGCCGAAAAAATCGCCCCCCGTGGCGGCGCCCCCTTCCCCCGCGCAGGCCAGCGACCCATTCGCCCGGCTCAAGCGCAAGGTGCCAAAGGACAAGCTGCCGCCGCTCAAGAGCGTGCGGGTGAAGAACCCCAAGGACGACGAGGGCAAAAAGGGCGGCGACATCACCGTCTCCATCAAGACCTCGCCGGGAGGCGCCGCGGTATCCTGGGGCGGCAAGTCCCTGGGCGTGACGCCGTTTTCCATCGCCGCCCCCCGGGGCAGCACTCCCATAGACATCGTCATCCGCGCCCGCGGACGCATGACCCTGCGCACCCGGGTGATGCGCGACATCTCGCGCAGCTACTTCTACAAGCTGCACCCCGCGAAGATCAGGTAGGGCTGCTGCGCAGCCCGGGCTTGAGGCTTGAGGCTTGAGGTGGGCTAGCCGTTGACCTTGAACACGGTATCGATCACCGTGCCGTCCACCCACTTGATGATGGCCACCGGCTCGTCGCGGTCGATGTCCGGCTTGGCCGGCTTGCCGCAGATGGCCAGCGCCTGCTCGTACAGCTCCTCGATGGTGACCAGGGGCAAGCTGCTGCCCTTGAGCCGGTCGAGCAGGTCCTGGCGGCGGGGGTTGATGGCGATGCCGCGCTCGGTGACCACCACGTCCACTGACTCCGACGGCGCGCACACCGTGGTCACCTCATCCACCACGATGGGGATGCGCCCGCGGTACAGCGGGAAGGCCATGATGGAGCAGTCCGCGCCCAGGGTGTTCTGCCAGCCGCCGATGCCGTGCAGCATGTAGCCGTCGGAGTGGGTCGCCACGTTGGCCTGGAAGTTGACGTCCACCTCGGTGGCGCCGAGCACCGCGCAGGCCACCTGCGAGGCGAAGTTGCCCTTGGAGTGGTAGTTGTACGAGGTGAACGGCGAGGTGGCCACGTGGCGCGGGTTGTCCCGCAGCGACGCCACGCCGGCCAGGTCGAAGCTCTGCCCGTCGAGGATGGCGCCCACCAGGCCCTCCTCGAGCATGGCGGTCAGGTGGCCCGTTGAGCCGCCCCGGGCGAAGGGCGCGCTGACCCCGGCGGCGCGCATGCGCGCGGCCAGAAACTGCAGCATGGCCAGGGCGATGCCGCCGGCGCCGGCCTGAAACGGCTGCCCCAGGTAGCCGGCCTCCTCGATGAACTGCGCCACGTACTCGGCGATGAGCAGGCGCGTGGGCGAGCGGGTAACCCGGGTGGTTCCGGAGACGATCTTCGACGGGTCGCCTGCCCTGTCCACCTCCACCACGTAGTCGATGTTCTGCCCCTGGATCACCCACGGGATGCAGGGGAAGGGCACCAGGTTGTCGGTGATCATGATGCTCTTGTCGGCGTACAGGCTGTCGGCCAGCGCGAAGCCCAGCGGCCCGCATGCGTTGGGGCCGTTGACGCCGTTGGCGTTGCCCGTGGCGTCGGCGCAGGGCGCGGGGATGATGCCGATGTCGATGTGCAGGTCGTCGTCCTGGATCGCCTGGAACCGGCCGCCGTGGCTGCGCAGGATGCCGGTGCCGCGCATGCGCCCCTCGGAGCAGAACCGTCCGATGGGGCCGTTCATGGAGCCCTCGATATGGTCCAACACGCCCGACTCGAGCAGCGGGATCAACGGCTCGTGGCACGGGAACAGCGCCGACGGGGCGAGGGTCAGGTTCTTCAGCCCCATGTCGGCCAGGGTCTGCACCAGGGGCACCACCGTCAGGTCGCCGTTGCGGAAGTGGTGATGGATGCCGATGGTCATGCCGTCCTTCGGCTCGCACTTCTCCAGGGCGGTGCGCAGGTCGGCCACCCGCTTGTCGTTGCCGTAGTCGGCGCAGGTCGGGATGGGCGGCCCGGCCTTGCGGCCCTCGGGGCGGTACTTGCCCACGCCCATGAAGGGGGTCTGGGCGCGGCCGTTGACCTCGGCGGGCACCATGCGCCCCACGGCGTTTTCGTTCATCTTGGCAGGGCTCATTTGCTCACCTCCATGGCGTCGAGGTCGATGTCGTAGAACTCGGCCAGCCGCAGCACCCGCAGGGCGCGGCCCACCACCGGCGGGTCGATCATCTTGGAGCCGATGGAGATGACGCCGTCGCCGCGGGCCTCGGCCTGCGCGATGGCTGCCTTGACCTTCAGGGCGTAGACCACGTCCTTGTCCGCCGGGCGGAACGCCTGATGGATCACCTGGATCTGGCGCGGGTGGATGCACCCCTTGCCGTCGAAGCCCAGGGAGATGGCCTCCTCGGTGGAGGCCAGCAGGCCGGCCTCGTTGGCCACGTCGGAGTAGACCGTGTCGATGGGCTGCACGCCGGCGGCCCGGGCGCCGAGCACCAGCTTGGACCGCGCCACGAAGCTCTCGGTCCCCTTGTCGGTGCGCGCGGCGCCGATGTCCTTGGTGAAGTCCTCGGCACCAAAAGCCAGGGCCACCACGCTGTCATGGGCAGACGCGATGTCGTAAGCCCGCTCCACGCCCAGCGCGCTCTCAAGGATCGGCATCAGGAAGATGGTGCGACCGGGCGCCAGCTCCTCGATGCGCTCGACCACGGCGTTGATCTGCGCCGGGTCCTCCACCTTGGGCACGAGGATGGTGTGCACGTTGTGGTCCACCACGAACGGCAGGTCATCCAGCCCCTGGGGGATCTGGTTGATGCGCACCATGCGCTCGGCGCCGCCGAAGTCCACCGCCCGCAGCGCGTTGCGCACCAGGAAGCGGGCGGCCGGCTTGTGCGCCGGCGCCACCGCGTCCTCCAGGTCGAGGATCACACCGTCCGGGCGGAACAGCCCGGCGCCGATCATCAGGTCCGGCGCGTTGCCTGGCAGGTAGAGGCGTGAGCGGCGCATGCGGTCGCGCTCCACCGTGTAGTCGTTGTTCTTGTGCATCTCGGGCAGGACCTCGGCGTCGAGCGTCGGGTCCATGGCCCTCGCCGCGGCCTCGACCCGGGCCTGGATCACCCAGTCCAGCGCGCCGCGATCCATCACCTTGATCTGTACGTCAGACAGGGCCAGACGCTCTGCCGCGTCCTTGACCACCGCCTCGATCAGGTGCCCGTACAGGGTCTTGACCGTACTCTCGAGGACGAGGGTCACCCCCTCGCCAGGGCGACGCTGCAGCTCGACCCGAAGGTCCTCCTTGGCATCGCGGCCAACCGAAACAACCTCGTTCATGGTAAGGCTCCTTGGTATCAGCTCGGTTCGGATCCTTCCTGCAGCCACAGCAGCAGCTCCTCCACGCCGGCGGGGCCGCCGGGCGATGGATCCGCTGTGAGGCCGAGGAAATCTCTCAGGCAGGTCAGGTAGAGCGCCGGCGCCACCGCGGTGAGCCGGGGCCGCTGCGGGTCCCGGAGCACGTGCACCTGCTCCGACGTCAGGCGGTCTCCCTGCAGGAAGGTGTCGCGGACGTCGAACATGTCCTTGACCAGCCGCTCCGTCAGGTTGCCGCACTGGATCTCGTAGCTGCCCTGCCTCCAGTCGGACTGGATGATGTAGTTCTCGCCGCGCAGCCGCGGATCTTCCCAGGCGATGCCCCGCACCCGGGACAGCACCCGGCGCCAGCCCGCGGCGCGCTCCTGGCGCGAAAAGAGCACCTCGCACGCGGCGGTCCAGAAGATGAGCGCCGCCCCCTCGTCCAGCTCGCTGTGGCCAGCGCGGCCCGGGGCGGCCAGCGCGCGCAGGGCCAGCGATGCCGAGCGGAACAGGGCGGTGCCCTCCCAGCCATGGGGATCCTCACCGTCCACATGGCGGCGGGTCCAGCGCGACAGGAGCGCCTCGAGCAGGTCGCTCAGCGGCGGGCAGAGTGGGTCGGCAGGCGGCGCGCTGGCGGCCCCTGCCGACAAGCCCTCGGCCTGGTCTGGCAGCAGGCCCGTGAAGGCCGCGGCGTGCAGCAGCGGTGAGCTGCTCTCCTCCCGGTCCGCCAGGGCGGTCAGCGCGCCGGGCAGCAGGCAGCTCAGGGCGCAGGCCGCCACGAAGTCGCCCAGCGCCTCGGGGGTCAGCGCGCTGTCGGGCGCGGTGGGCTCGGCCAGCAGATACGCTGCCTCGGGCGCGGCGTCGGTGCCGTCGAGCCGTGGGTCATGCCCCGGCGCCAGGCACAGGTGCGCGCCGTGCAGCGCCCATGGCAGATCGAGCCGGGGAAAAACCAGACAGATCTGCCAGGGGTCGGCGTTGGGCATCAGGGCTCACGAGCGCGCGAAAAGTGCGGTGAGCATACTGCGGGGCCCCGGGCGCTTCAAGAGACACCCGCCCTGGCATCCTGGCCCAGCTGGCACACTGGCATTCTGGCATCCTGGCATCCTGGCAAGCGGGCATCCTGGCATCCTGGCATCCTGGCATTCTGGCATCCTGGCATTCGCCAGCCGCAGGCTGGCGCCCTGCCCTTGCCCCCTGGCATCAAACCAGCCACCCTTCCCTTCATGAGCGACGCCCCCGTACTGGTCCCTGGCCGCGGCTCGGGACGGGTTGAGGACCTGCTGTCCGAGGCCTTCCCGCGCATGCTGATGGTGCAGACCACCAGCGCGTGCAACGCCCACTGCGTCTTCTGCCCGCTGCCCGCGCTGCGCAAGGAGGTTCCCCAGGGGCGCATGGACCCCGACCTGTTCGAGCGCATCATGCGCGAGGCGGGCCAGCACCCCGAGGTGGCGTGCATCAACCTGTTTTTGATGAACGAGCCGCTGTGCGACCGCCAGATCGTGCCGCGCATCCACCTGGCCCGGGAGCACAACCCCCAGGCCGTCATCTCCCTGTGGACCAACGCCGTGAACCTGACCCCCGAGATGACCGAGCGGCTGCTCGCTTCGCCCCTGGGCAGCCTCGGCGTCAGCCTGCACGCACACGAGCCCGAGGCGTACCGCCGCGCCACCGGTCGCAAGGACTTCAACCGCGTGCTGGGCAACCTGGTGCACTTCGTCGAGCAGCGCCTGGCCCGCCGGCCCGACATGGCGCTGGTCATCCGCTACGTGGACGCGGCCACCTACCTGCCCGCCGAGGCGCGCGAGCCAGTGCGGCGCTTCTGGGCCGAGGGGCAGCTCGACCTCGACATCGACGATGGGTGGCTCGGCCGCGCGGGGAACCTGGACGCGCCCGCGGCGCCGCCAGAGCCGCACCGGTGGCTCAACGGCTGCAAGGCCCTGGGCGGCCCCAAGCAGGCTCACGTGCTGTACACCGGCCAGGTGGTGCTCTGCTGCATGGACTACCGCCGCGCCACGGACCTGGGAGACCTGAACCAGCAGAGCCTGGCCGAGGTGTGGCGGGGCGAGCGGCGGCGCGCCGCGCTGGAGATGCTCTTCGGGCTGCGCGAGGCAGAAGAGGGCTTCCTGTGCGGCCGGTGCGAGCTGGCCGTGGCCGCCGGCGAGGACAACAGCTGTGACCCTGAAATCCCCCCTGAGCAGACCTGGAAGGGCGTGTAGTGCGCGCCCGGCGACTTTTTTGTTCAGCCGCTCGAAACTGCGATAAAATCCGCGACCATGAAGAACCGTAGCCGCCGCATGGACAAGATGGCGCAGATCTACGATGACGAGATCCTGCCCATCTGGTCCAAGCGCTTCGGCCGCATGATGCTGCGCGGTCTGACCCTCCCCGAGCGGGCCTCTGTGCTCGACTTCGGCTGCGGCACGGGCTACCCCGCCCTCGAGATCCTCAAGCGCATGGGCGAGGCGGGGCGCATCATCGCCATCGACCCGGCCGGCGCGCTGCTGGACGTGGCGCGGCAAAAGACCGAGGAGCTGTCGGGCAAGCGCATCTTCTTCCGCTCCGAGTCATTCAGCGGCAAGCTCGCCTTCGCCGACGATGTCTACGACCTGGTGGTCTCCAACGTCTCGCCCTCGCTGCTGGAGGACCCGAAGAGCGCCATCAGCGAGATGGTGCGCGTGACCGCCACCGGCGGCCAGATCATCGCGACACTGCCCCTGGCCGGCACCTACCGCGAGTTCTTCGACATCTACCGCGAGGTGCTGACCAAGAACGACCGGCACGACGCGCTGGAGCGGCTCGAGGAGCTGGTGCACCAGCTGCCCGAGGCCGACATGGTGGCCTCCTGGATGGAGCAGGCCGGCGCCTACCCGGTGCAAGTGGACGTGGAAGAGTTCCAGCTGCTGTTCAAGACCAGCCGCGAGTTCTTCTTCGCCCCGGTCATCGAGTACGGGCCCCTGGTCACCTGGAAGGAGGTGGCCGGCAAGGGCCAGGCGATGCAGGAGATCTTCTGGCACATCAAGGAATCCATCGACGCCTACTTCGGCGACCGCGGCTTCGCCGTGACCGTGATGGCCGGCTGCGTCCGAGGCACCAAGCCAGAGCCCTTCCGCGAGGACGAGGTCACCGTCAACGATCCCGAGGGGGACGAGCTGGAAGAGGCCGAGCTGGAGATCAACCCCGACGACAACGAGTCGATGGAAGACGACTTCCGCCTGGACGAAGAGACGGAGATCTAGCCCCCCCGCAACGTAGACGTAGACGTAGTCGTAGACGTGGACGATCAGCCGCCACGCAGCGTGCCCGCTCCGTGTTCGCTTCGCTCACCCGGTCGCGGCTGTTGTGGGGTTGTAGGTGGGTTGTGACGTTGGCGGTCTGCTTTTTCGTTGTGCCCGTTTCGACCTTGGCGTGGGGCTGATAGGGCGGTGGTGGAGTTGGGGCGTGGGGCGCGTTTCTCAGTCGCTGTGCCCGTTTCGACCTTGGCGTGGGGCGTGATGTCGTTGCGCCGTGCCCAGGCC
>CAZEFW010000073.1:0-43116 GCA_964511535.1 uncultured Myxococcales bacterium
ACGGCACCGAGACCGGCACCCGCGTGATGAAGCGCATCGCCGCGCCCATGGTGGGCGGGCTGGTGTCGTCCACGGTCCTTACTTTGATCATCATCCCTGCCATCTACCTGCTGTGGCGCAAATGGCAGCACCGCAAGGACCTGCAGGCCCACTGAGCCGGCGCAAGGATCCGGGAGCACCGAGGAGACACCCCATGAAAATCAAGACGACCCTGAGCACCATCGCCGTCCTGGCCGCGCTGGCCCCGGCCGGCGCCCGGGCCGATCAGGCCAAGTTCGACGCGGCCATGCAGCGGCTGGTGACGCCCTACCTGGCCATGGTCACCGCCATGGCCGGCGACACGGACAAGGGCGTGACAAAGGCGGCGAAGAAGATGGCGAAGCTGGCGGCGAAGCTGGACGGCAGCAAGTTCACCGGCAAACACGCCGATTACTACAAGTCGATCCCGGACAAGATCAAGGCCAGCGCGAAGGCGGTGGCCGAGGCCAAGGATCTGAAGGCCAAGCGCGAGGCGTTCAAGTCTCTGTCCAAGCCCATGGCGCTGTGGGCCACCCTGAGCAAGCCGCCGGGGCTGAACGTGGCGTACTGCTCCATGGCGCCAGGCAGCTGGCTGCAAAAAGAGAAGGTCCTCTCCAACCCGTACTACGGCGCCTCCATGCTGCGCTGCGGGGAGATCCTGTCGGGCAAGGACAAGGGCGCCACCGGCGGCCACATGAAGAAGTAGGGCGCGCGGCCAGAGGAACCGCCACCCGGTCCCTGGCGCGCGTGGCGGCGTGGACAGGGCGCCCGCGCCGTCACGGTCAAAGGGGCGGGCCGACTTTCAAAAACGCGTTGTGTCGGTGGTGCAGGTAGGGCACTGACAGCAGGTCCACGTCCGGAGAGATGATCTGCCGGGTCTCCCTGTCATTGAGCGTCCCGCGGAGGCTGGCGTACACGGCGATGTCCTTGCCGCGGTACTCGGGCTCCCCGGCCAGGTAGCGCGCCAGCTGCCACACCATCTCCGGCTGGCCGGCCAGGCGCAGCAGCTGCCGCCGGGACAGGTGCCGCTCCAGGGAGATCTCCGTCCGGGTGCCGGCGCCGCGATCTGCCACCCAGACCGTCGCCTGGGTCCCCTTGTGCCGGAGCATCATGCGCCACGCCAGCTTGTGCCCCTCCTCGGTCCAGAGCACGTCCCCCTTGATGAGCAGGTGCCGGGCGGGCAGCGCCGCCTGGACCAGGATGAACAGGTAGAGCAGCGGCGCCACCTGGCGGCCGATCTTTACCTTGCCGTGGGGCAGCGGCGTGGCGCGGTCGAGCATCCAGCGCGGGATCCGCTCCGAGACGAAGAACAGCAGCAGAGCCAGGGACAGCGGCGGGAAGATGCCGATATGGAAGGTGTAGGCGTTGAACAGGTGGAAGATGACCATGGCCACGATGCCCGCAGCGCGGGTGCGACGCCACATCAACGCCGGGATGATCAGAGCGTCGAAGGCGATGCCGAGGTGCGCGATGGCGCGGTGGAAGCGCGGATCACGGTACAGGTCACCCACCACCGGATGATCGAAGTGCGGGGCGAACCAGCCGGGGAACGGTTCGCCCGCCAGCCAGCCGGGATAGAGCTTGTTCAGCGCCGCGTAGCTGTAGACCGCCAGCAGCAGCAGCTGGAACAGCGTGCGGTACCAGCGCGGGCAGGTGGTCTCGTCGGCGCGCCCCAGCAGCCGGTTGTCCAGGGAGCGGGCGCGGTTGGTGCGCATGAACACCAGCGCCCAGGCAACCATCGCCATCAGGTAGAAGTGGTTGTTGTAGGCCGCCTTCTGGGAGATGAACACCAGGGTCCAGAGGGTGGCCAGCAGGACCTTTGCAGGTTTGCCCCCGAGGCCGAGGCAGACTGCAGCTGCGGCGAGCCCCATGACCAGGAAGTAGCCCGTCATGTGCGGGCCGCGCATCAGGCCGTCGAGCCACTCCAGCCCGGCCGCCGGGAAGATATGGCGCGGCGCGACGAAGATCTCGTTCACCCAGCCATTGAGGACCTGGCTCACCATGTAGACCGCCATCATCAGGCCGAACAGGATGCGAAAAAGCACCACAAAGGCGTTGTCGATGGCGTCATCGAGGTGAAACAGCTTCATGACTCATTCCGGGGTGAAAATGGCACAAGTGAGACATTTCCGTCTCATTGACTCGCTAATTGGCTGCCTGGCAACGGCAGGATGCTCGAATCATGCCATCAGCACGGATCCTGTTCCGGGGTCAGGATCTGCGCTGTTCGGGGCTAATCTCCGGTTCTGCGAGGCTGGAAATGGAATGTACTTTTAAGGTTGCCTTTTGGTTGGCATGCCTAATGCTTGTAGCCAAGTCTAACAACGGCTAGCTGTCTCAAGCTCACCTCTGGAGAATATCGATGAAGCTCTATCTCTCATCCGCTCTGTTGATCGCCGTGCTCGGCTTCCACTTCATGGCTGGCTGCGGCGACGATGATCCACCGCCACCCACAGACTTCGGCACCAAGCAGGACCTGGGCGGGGGCAAGGACATGGCCAAGGACAAGGCCGCCGCAGACAAGGCCGCCGCGGACAAGGCCACGCCCGACACGGCCACGCCCGACAAGACCGTGCCGGACAAGATGCCGGCTGACATGCTGCCCACAGTCACCGACTGCAAGACCCGCTGCATCAAGATCAAGGTCTGTCACGGCTACCCCGTGACCAACGGCCCCAAGGACGAGACGAGCTGCAACTTCAACTGCAAGAACGGCGACCCGGTCACCGAGAAGTCGATCACCGATTGCATCAAGAATGCTGCCTGCACCAAGAAGGGCATCTCCGACTGCTACATCGTCCCAACCTGATCGCCCCCTCCCCTGCCATGGCGCGCGCCGGAACCTCCACCCTGCTGTACGACGGAGCCTGCGGCCTGTGCCACGGCGCCGTGCGGTTCATCCGCGCACGTGACGCCGCCACCCTGTTCAGCTTCATCCCGCTGCAATCCGAGCAGGGCCAGGAGCTGCTGAAGGCCCACGGCCTGCCGCAGGATTACATCACCTCCATGGTGCTCGTGGAGCAGGGCCAGGCCCACCGCCTGTCCGACGCCGCGCTGCGCGTCGCCCGCAAGCTGCCGGGGGGCTGGCGCCTGCTGTGGCACCTGCGCCTGGTCCCACGTCCCCTGCGGGATGCGGTCTACCGGCTGGTGGCCCGATTTCGCCGCCGCTGGCCCGGCGGCGACGCCGCGAGCTGCGAGCTGCCGCGCGCATGAACCGCGCCAGGCCGGTTCGTGATACAAGGGCAGACTTGACCCTGTAGGGGACCTGGCCTCATGACACCGGACTGCCTGAGATGGGCCGCTGACCCGGTCCTGCTGTCGGGACCGTTCACCGTGCGCTGGTACGGGCTGATGTTCGTGCTGGCCACGACGTTCAGCGTCGCCACCCTGGCCTGGCAGCTGCACCGCGGGGGCTACCGCGCGGCCGTGGCCATGGACGTGCTCGTCTGGGTGTTTTCGGCCGCGGTGATTGGCGGCTGGCTGGCGCACAACCTGTTCTACCGGCCCATGGAGGTGCTGGCCCAGCCGTCGCTGCTGTGGGACTTCTCCCGGGGCGTGCGCGGCCTCTCCTCCCACGGCACCGCGGCCGGCATGGTGCTGGCCCTGGCGCTGTACGCGCGCCGGCACAACATCTCGGGCTGGGACCTGGTGGATCGGTTCACCTACTCCGGCTCTGTGCAGATCTTCTTCATCCGCCTGGGCAACCTGTTCAACAGCGAGATATACGGCCGCCCCGCGCGCGTGGCCTGGGCGGTGTGTTTCCTGCGCCGGGACACCCCCCCTCTGCCCCGGCACCCGTCGCAGATCTACGAGATGATCATGGCGGTGGTCATGTTCGGCATCGCCCTGTGGGTCGACCGGAAGGCTGGCCGCGAGCAGCGTCCGGTGAAGCTGATGACCGGGCTGTGGTTCCTAACCTGGGGCGCGCTGCGGTTCTTCCTCGAGTTCTTCAAGGCGCACATCGCCCTGCCCGAGCAGTGGCCCCTGACCATGGGGCAGCTGCTGTGCGCGCCCACGGCCCTGGGCGGCGGCCTGCTCATGGCGTGGGCCCTGCGGCGGCCCGTGCCCGCCGCCGAGGTGGCCGCGGCGGCAGATCCCGGGTGCCGTGCCGCCCCCGGTTCTGATCCCGCGAGATAGCAGGAAAAAGCCTGACCCGGCCAATTCTGGCGCGGCCCGGGCGGGATATACTCGGCGCCATGTCTCGTTCACCTGCTCATGTTCTCCGGGGCCTCGGCCTCTCCCTCGTTCTGTTGACCCTCGCCTGCAGCGACGACAGCGATCCGCAAGGATGGCCCTGCGACCACAAGCACCCATGCCCCGCCGGCGAGGCGTGCGTGGGCGGCTACTGCGTGGCGGTGGACGGCGGAGCCACGAAGGACGGCCCGCTCGCCGACGGCAAGACGGTCAAGGAGGCCAGCGCGCCGGACGGGCCCGGGCTCGACAGGTCCGCGGACGCGCCGAGGCCGGATCGCGGCATGCCGGACAATGGCCCTGACAAGGCGCTGCCGGACCTCTCGGCCGACAAGGCGCTGCCGGACATGGCCAAGGACAAGGCCACGCCGCCCGACCTGCCGGGGCCGGACAAGGCGACCTGCGGCGCCAAGGGGAGCCCCTGCGACGACGGTAATCCGTGCACCCACACCGACAAGTGCGTGGCCGGCGGCGCCTGCAAGGGGACCCCTTACAGCTGCAATGACGCGATCTCCTGCACCACCGACACATGCCTCGGCAAGCCGCCGTCCCAGGGCGGCTGCCAGAACAGCATCAAGGCAGGCTTCTGCCACATCGGCGCAAACTGCCTTAAGCAGGGCGCCACCAGCGGCGGGTGCCTCGTGTGCGACCCGGCCTTCTCGGCCCGGGCCCTGGCTCCGGCCAAGGGGTGCGTCGCCACCCTGGCCGGCTCCACCGCCGGCTACGTCGACGGCGCCGCGCCCACGGCCCGGTTCAACTCCCCGGCTGGCGTGGCCGCGGACAAGGCGGGCGCGATCTACGTGGCGGACAGCAAGAACCACCGCATCCGCAAGATCACCGGGGCCAAGGTGAGCACCCTGGCCGGCTCCGGGCTCATGACCACCAAGGACGGCGTGGCCAAGACGGCCGCGTTCTACAACCCCATGGCCCTGGACGTGAACCAGGCCACCGGCGCTGTCTATGTGGCCCAGGAGGGCGGCTCCTCCGCGGGCAACCACGCCTTGATCCGCGCCATCAGCAAGGGCATGGTCAGCACCTTCGCCGGCGGCGGGAAGATGTACATCAAGGACGGCCTCAAGAAGGACTGGCGCCTGTGGAAGCCGCGCGGCGTGGCCGTGGGGCTCCAGGGCAAGGTGTACGTGGCGGACTCCTGGCACCATGTGCTGGCCGAGGTGTGGGGCGCCAACATCAAGCTCGTGGCCGGGGTGCGCCTCAGCAACCAGACTCACGGGGTCAAGGGGCACCTGGACGGCCTGCCCACCAAGGCCAAGTTTCAGTACCCCGCCGGGCTTGCCCGGGGCGCCCAGGGCAAGCTCTACGTCGCCGACAGCGGCAACAAGGCCGTTCGGGTGGTGCAGCCCGGCGCCGTGGTGACCACCCTGTCCAAGCAGTTCAAGGGCCCGCAGGATCTTGCCGTGGACGCCAAGACCGGCGTGGTCTATGTATCGGACACCACCGCCCACCGCCTGTACAGGGTGGACAAGCAGGGCAAGGTCACCGTGCTGGCCGGCACCGGCGTCAAGGCCTTCGCCGACGGCCCGGCCCCGACGGCATCCTTCAACAGCCCCTGGGGTGTGGTCCTGCTCCCTTCCGGTTACCTTGTGGTGGCGGACCGCGGCAACCACCGGATCCGCGTGCTCAACCCATAGCAGCCAAGACCCCATCAGCGAGACCCTCATGACCAGAGCCTTCGACAACAAGAAATACCTCGCCGAGCAGACCGCCGCCATCCGCGACCGAATCGGCCAGTTCGACAACAAGCTGTACCTGGAGTTCGGCGGCAAGCTGATGTTCGATTACCACGCCTCGCGGGTGCTGCCCGGGTTCGACCCGAACGTCAAGATGCGCCTGCTGCAGCAGCTGAGCGACGACACCGAGATCATCCTGTGCATCTACGCCGGGGATATCGAGCGGCGCAAGATACGCGCGGACTTCGGCATCACCTACGACTCGGACACCTTCAAGCTCATCGACGATCTGCGCGAGTGGGGCCTGCAGGTGCGCGCGGTGGTGATCACCCGCTTCGCGGACCAGCCCGCAGCGGTGACCTTCCGCAAGAAGCTCGACCGCCGCGGCGTGCAGACCTACGTGCACCGGGCCATCGCGGGCTACCCCACGGACCTGGACCATGTGGTGAGCGACGAGGGGTACGGCGCCAACCCGTACATCGAGACCGACAAGCCGCTGGTGGTGGTCAACGCGCCGGGCCCCAACAGCGGCAAGATGGGCACCTGCCTGTCGCAGATCTACCACGAGCATCAGAACGGCGTGGGCGCCGGCTACGCCAAGTTCGAGACCTTCCCCATCTGGAACCTGCCCCTGCGCCACCCGGTCAACGCTGCCTACGAGGCCGCCACCGCCGACCTGCGCGATGTGAACATGATCGACCCGTTCCACCTGGAGCACTACGACGAGCGCGCGGTGAACTACAACCGCGACATCGAGGCGTTCCCGCTGCTGCGCAGGTTCCTGGAGAAGATCACCGGCGAGTCGATCTACCACTCGCCCACGGACATGGGGGTCAACCGGGCCGGCTTCGCCGTCATCGACGACGACGCGGCCGCGGAGGCGGGCAAGCAGGAGATCGTGCGCCGCTACTACCGCTACGCCTGCGACGTGGCCACCGGCATGGAGGAGCCGGAGACGGTGCAGCGCGTCGAGGCGCTGATGAACGAGTTCGAGGTGGGCCCCGAGAGCCGCCGCGTGGCGGTGCTGGCGCGTCAGGAGGCCAGCGTGGCGGAGACCCGGGCCGACAAGGGCCACAAGGGCGCCTTCTGCGGCGCCGCCCTGCTGCTGCCCGACGGCGAGACCGTGGTGGTGGGCCACAACTCACCCCTGCTGCACGCGGCCAGCTCCCTGGTGCTCAACGCCATCAAGAAGCTCGCCGACATCCCGGACCACCTGGACCTGATCAGCCTCAACGTCATCGAGTCCATCGGCCACCTGCGCACCGACATCCTCGGCCGCGAGTCCATCAGCCTGAACCTCGAGAACACGCTCATCGCCCTGAGCATCAGCGCCACCACCAACCCCGTGGCGCAGCAGGCGCTGGAGCAGCTCCGGCAGCTGCGCGGCTGCGAGCTTCACATGACCCACCTGCCCTCCCCCGGCGACGAAAAGGGCCTGCGCCGGCTGGGGGTCAACCTGACCTGCGACCCGCAGTTCGCCACCGACAAGCTGTTCATGAGCTAGCTGTAGAAGCGGCGTCTCGCCGCTTCCGGATTACTGGGTGCCGCCTTGGGACGCGGCAGGATGCCGCGTCTACATGCCCAGCTATTTATGAGCTAGCTGTAGAAGCGGCGTCTCGCCGCTTCCGGATTACTGGGTGCCGCCTTGGGACGCGGCAGGATGCCGCGTCTACATGCCCAGCGGAATTACGCTTCGGGTCAGACCAGGTCCGGCCGATCACGCCCTCGGCAGCGTGAAATAGAAGGTGGCGCCCTGGCCTGGCGAGGACTCCACCCAGATTTCCCCTCCGTGACGTTCGACGATGCGCTGGCACAGGGCCAGCCCGATGCCGGTCCCGTCGTACTCCTTGCGTGTGTGCAGCCGCTGGAAGATCTGGAATATCTTCTCCTGGTGGTCCGCCTCGATGCCGATGCCGTCGTCCTTGACGCTGAAGAGCCATGACGCGCCATCCTCCGTGGCGTTTACCTGCACGTGGGACGGGCCCTGGCCGTTGAACTTGATGGCGTTGCCCACCAGGTTCTGAAAGACCTGCGTTACCTGAGCCTCGTCTCCGTGCACCTCTGGCATCGGCCCGGTTTCCACCACCACCCTGTTCTCCTCTGCGGCCACCTTCAGCATGTTCATGGCGGCGTCCAGCGCCCGGCCGCAGGGGAAGGTGGCGAATGACGTGCCCGCGCTGCCGACCCGCGAGAAGCGCAGGAGCGCGTCGATGAGCCCCTTCATCCGGGCCGCTCCGTCCACCGCGAACTCGAGGTATGTCCTGGTCTTCTGATCCAGCTCTCCCTCGAGGCGTCGCTCGATGAGCTGCAGGTAGCTGGTTACCATGCGCAGCGGCTCCTGCAGGTCATGGGAGGCCACCGAGGCGAACTGCTCCAGCTCCTTGTTCGACCGCGCCAGGTCCTGGTTGGCGGTGGCCAGCTCGCGGGTCTTCTCCTCCACTTCGTCCGTCAAGGCGGCCAGGTGAGCGCGATGCTGCGCCCTGCTGGTGTGGGCGATGAAGACGACGATGATCACGGCCGCCAGCAGCTGCAGCGCCAGGCCCAGGATCAGCCAGTGAACCCGGGCGAGCTGTTTGTCCAGCTGCCTCCGCGTCCGCCCGTCGAGCATGGTCATGAACTTGTCGATGGGCTCCATGATCGCCTTCTTCGCCTGGTGGTATTTGCGCCCGTGCAGCAGCCTGAGGGCGAGCGCAGGATCCGGGGCGCGCTGGACGGTGTAGCGGCCCTGCGCGTCCCTGAACCGGCCCTCCATGGCGTGCATGGCCTCCACCTCCAGGCGGACCAGGGCGTTGGACCGCGTCTCGGCCAGGTCGAGCAAGGCGAGCTCCCTGGTCTCCATCCCGGCCTCGATCATCAGCCGCCGCAGCGGCATCTTCTCCCCGGGCTCCTTGCGGTTCGCCGCGTCAGCCGGGGTGAGGATCAGATCCCAGTAGATCTGGTGGTAGCGCATCGGCCGCGGCTTCGTACCGTTCCGGATGGCCAGCACCTGACTGAACTGGTCCTTGTAGAACCGGTCGCCGGTGGCCGCGTATGTCCGCACCATCCGGGTCAGGTCGTCCGAGGTGTGTCGCAGGCGATCCGCCAGCAGATGAGATTGGTGGCGGCTCCGGGTTACCTCCTCCAGCCCTCGCAGCAGGGGGTACCCCATCAGCAAGGAGCCAGAGATGGAGACCAGCAGCGCCAACAGCAGCACCAGGGCGACCACCAGGCGCCGCTGGCCACGAAGAACCGAGCCCGACATGATTCGCCTAGCATATAGGAAATCCCGGGCTGGTTTCAATGGGGAATGGGAACGGTGGCGGGAGCGGGAGCGGGAATGGGGTCGGGGGCGGGAGCGGGAGCGGGAGCGGAGGCGGGAGCGGGAGCGGGGGCGGGGGCGGGAGCGGGGGCGGGGAGAAGCAGGGGCGACTACTTCCACTCGGGGCGGCCGCTGGCCACGGTGAGGGTGTGCTGGATGCGGCCCCAGGCCCAGTTGGCCTCGTGCTGGCCCAGCGACGGCACGGCCAGCCGCATGAACTTGCCCTTGTCCAGGCCCTTGAGCCGGTTGATCAGCTTGCGCTCGAAGCGCAGCGGCAGCACGTCGTCGGACAGGTACTTCTTGTGGGTGTAGCTCGAGGCGTTGTCGATGAGCATCAGGCGCTTGCCAGTGCCCGGGGTGTTGACGCCCACCGGGAACTTCACGGCGTCCTTGTGCGCCACCAGGATATTGCCCTTGTTGCCGCCCATCAGGCTGGTGGGGGTGTGCTCCACCGAGCTCATGATCCAGGCCATGGTGCGGATGGTGTCCATCTGGCGGGTGCCCTGGGGTGACCCCTCGAACTGCTTGAACTCGCCCCGGGTGGTGCGCCAGCTGCTGCCGATGGCCTTGCTGCCGGGCATGAAGAACTGCAGGCTGCCCATCACCTTGCCCGCGCCGGGCAGGTTGATGATGGAGCCGGCGGTTGGGGGCACCAGGTCCATGCCGAGCATGCGGTCCAGCTTGTAGGCGAACACCTCGCGCGACATGAAGGAGTAGGCGCCGCCGCGGCCGTTGAGGTTGTCGGTGAAGCGGAGCCAGTTCTTGCCGTGGGACGGGCCGGTGGGCTTGAACACCGCCTTGACCTCCTGGCCGTACACCTTGTTCTTGAAGGTCACCAGGTAAGTGGCGAAGGCGTGGCTGTTGTCGGTGTCCAGCTTCTTGACGCTCTTGATGGCGCCGCGCTTGAGCACCGACTCGATGCGGGACCGATCGTCCCTGTGCTTGCTCAGATCGAGGGTCCTCCGCCCGCCGCCCAGCTCCTTGTCGCGCTGGCCGATGGACTTGACCGCGTTGACCGTGGCCGGGATGGTCTTGTTGCCGCCCTTGGTCATGGCCGCGTAGAGGGCCGCGAAGGAGTTGCGGTCTCCCATCTCGGCCAGCTTGTTCACCGCCGCGGACATGAGGGTGTCGCTGGAGGTCACCTGGGTCAGGGTGTTGAGCGCCACCACCTGCTGCTGCCTGGTGTTCAGCCCGGTCACCACCTTGTTCAGCTTCCCCTCGTCGAACCCGTGGGGCTTCGCGCCGCCCTTGTGGTTCACGGCGTGCAACAGCTCGCCGTCGTTGCCGTAGGCGTTCTTGAACTGGCGCTTGACCAGCAAGGCAGCCGCGTACTTGCGATGATGACGGGGCAGCTTGTTCAGGGGGTTGTTGCGGTGCAGGCGCGCCGCGTGAGCGCCGGGCCCATTCCCCGGGGGCATTGCCCGGGCTTCAAAGGGGGCGGTGAGCAGCAGGCAGCAAAGCAGGGTGAACAGGAGGGCCGATTTCAGGGTCTTTTTGATTGTCGTTTCCATGGCCGAAAGAAATTGCAGGGGGCGTGCCACCTCCCCCATCAAGCCGCATCATTTCGATTTTAAACAGCAATTCGCAATTCTCCCCATTTCACGAACCTGGCAATTGGAGAATCCAATGACGGCCGGATCCTGCCCAAAGATGGGGCCCGCAGCCCCCGATCCGCTTCGGGCTGGACGATTCTCGTAGCCAGCGGGCCGCCCGGGGATCCGCCTCAACCCTTGCGGCGCTGCGCCGGTCTGCATAGCCTTGCCCCATGAAGAAGCTTCACTGCCTGGTGATATTGACCCTGCTCTTCACGGCGGCGTGTGGCGACGACGACGGGGCACTACCCGCAGATGGCGGCCTCGTCGCTGACGCCCTGGTGGACGGCGGGCCCGCTGCCCGGGAGGGGGGCATCGTGGATCAGGGCCCGGACAGCGCAGCCACGAGCGCCTCGACGGGCTGCGGCAAGGCGCCGGCTCACAAGCTTGGCGGCGTTCAGGTGAGCCGCAGCTTCAGCAAGGCGGCCGGCGGAGCGCGTGGGTTCTTCCTCTCGCTGCCCAAAAATTACGACCGCAACAAGCCCCACAGGGTCATCTTCGCCTACGCGGGGACCAACTGGCTGGGCAAACAGATCCGCGGCTACTTCAAGTTCGAGAGCGGCGACCAGGGGCAGGAGATCTATGTCTACCCCGACCTCAAGTGGCGCGACTTCACCGGCTGGGGCAACCTCGGCGGCTGGCTCCTGGGGCCCCACGCCACCCCGGCCCACGGCGACGAGGACATCGTCTTCACCCGGGAGCTGCTTGATCTGCTGGAGGCCAGCTACTGCGTGGACCGACAGCGCGTGTTCGCCACCGGGCACAGCTGGGGCGGCGACATGGCCGCGGTGGTGGCCTGCTTCCTCGGCGACCGCTTCCGCGCCAGCGCCCCGGCGGCAGCCAACCGCCCCTACTGGTTCGAGCCCAAGTCCGGCCCCGTGGGCTGCAAGGGCAGCGCGGCAGTGTGGACCTTCTTCGGCCAGAACGAGACCCACTTCAAGCAGCAGGCCTACTCCGGCCAGTTCGGCGAGCAGCAGGTGACGTTCTGGAAGAAGAAGCACGGCTGCAAGGCCGGCATCGCTGACCTGACCATGGGCGCCAAGGGCGAGTGTGTCGCCTACAAGGGGTGCACGGAGCAGACCCGCTACTGCTTCTATGAAAAATCCGCGGGGCACCAGGTCCCCTCATACTTCAGCGCCTCGGTGCTGAGCTGGTTTCGGGCTCTCTGACCCATGGACGCCACCACCGCGCAGCGTCTACAGCCGCGCCCGGCGGGCGGCGACACCGGAGCGTCAGGCTCGCGAAGATCAGACGAGGAGCGCGCCTTCTTGCAGCAGCGCATCGGCCTGTTCGGGCTGGTGGGAGGTTCCCTCAGCATCGCCTTCTACCTGCTGGTAAACGGCCTGCGCGCGGTGGGCCAGGACCGGGGCGTCATGGCGGGCCTGCTGGATCTGAGCAACCTCTCCACCCTGGCGGTGGCCTTCGTATTGCTCCTGATGTGGCTCGCCACCCGGGGCGGTGCGCGCTCATGGCGCGTGCTGCGCGGGGTGGAGGTGGTGGGGCTGCTGCTGGTGGCCGCGGGCTGCGGCGTCCACGGCTGGGGGGGCCAGGACGGCGGCGCCCTGCGCTACAACGCCGTGCTCGCCCTGACCAACATCCTCATCTTCAGGGCCATCCTGATCCCGAGCCGGGTAGGCCGCACGCTCTGGTTGGGCGGGCTGATGGCCCTGCCCGTGGTGGGGCCCGCCTGGGGGTTCTGGGTCACCGGGAGCGTGCCCGCGGCGGTGTCCAACGTGGTGCTCGATCTTTCGCTGTTCAGCGCCTGGGGCTTCGTGGCCGTGACCATCTCCATGGTGGTCACCCATGTGGTCTACGGGCTGCGCCAGAGCGTGCGCGAGGCCCGGCGCCTGGGCCAGTACCGGCTCGAAGAGCTCATCGGCAGCGGCGGCATGGGGGAGGTCTACCGGGCGAGCCACGCCATGGTGCGGCGCCCCACCGCCGTCAAGCTGCTGCGTCCCGACTGCACCAGCGCGGAGGGCATGGCCCGGTTCGAGACGGAGGTCCAGCTCACCAGCCAGCTGACCCACCCCAACACGGTGGCCATCTTCGACTACGGGCGCACCCCCGAGGGGATCTTCTATTACGCCATGGAGTACCTGGCCGGCCTGACCTTGCAAGAGCTGGTCATGCAGCACGGCCCGCTGCCTCCGGGCCGCGCCATCCATATCATTCGCCAGATGTGCGGCTCGCTCGGCGAGGCCCACGCGGCGGGGCTGGTGCACCGGGACGTCAAGGCGGCCAACGTCATCCTCGGCACCAGCGGCTGGGAGGCGGACAGGGCCAAGGTGCTCGACTTCGGCCTGGTGCAGCAGGCGGGACAGCAGGCGGACGCGGCGATGCCTGCCGGCCAGGTCACCGGCACGCCGGCCTACATGGCGCCGGAGGTTGTCCGCGCGCCCGGGCAGGTCGACGCGCGCACGGATCTGTACGCTGTGGGCGCCCTGGGCTACCTGCTGCTGTGCGGCCGCATGCCCTTTTTGGCCCGGCAGGACGAGGACATGCTCATGGCTCACCTGCGGCAGGAGCCGGAGCCTCCCTCATGCCACGCCCCCGGACCCCTGTCAGCGGACCTCGACCGGGTCATCCTGGACTGCCTGGGAAAGGAGCCCGAACAGCGCCCGGCCAGCGCATGGGCACTCGCCGCGGCCCTGAGCGCCTGCGAGGAAGCGGGCAGCTGGACACAGGACGACGCCGCAGCGTGGTGGCAGGCGCGCGAGCGCCTCCAGAGCTGAACCCTCCGGCCACGCGGCAGGGCGCGACAGGCAACTCACGCGGATCAGGCCCGGCCTGGCACGACCCTTGCTCGTAATCCCTGGTCACCCAAAAAAAGGAAGAGGGATCATGCCCATCGCGAGACGCTTGTTGGACCTCCTGCCCCTGCTCTGGGGCAACTGGATCTCCATGGCAGGGACCACCCTCGCCACGGTGGCGGGGAACGCCTTCCTCATCGTCTTCGTGGTCGACCTGGTCACGGCCGGCGCCAACCAGTACGTGCTCACCGCGGCCTACCTCGGCATGCCGCCGATGTTCATCGCCGGGCTGGCGCTCATCGCGCTCGGGGTCTGGCGCGCGCGACGCGGCGGCGAGCGCCAGGAGGACCAGCCGTTGACCCAGGCGGTGAACCTGGTGATGAAGAACCCCAGCGCTCGCCGGCGGATTACCTTTGTCATCTTCGCCACCCTCGCCAACATCACGCTGGTCTCCGTGGCCGCCTACAAGGGGATCACCTACATGAACACCACGGAGTTTTGCGGAGAGTTGTGTCACTCGGTCATGAAGCCCGAGCATGTCGCCTACAGCCGCTCGCCCCACGCCCGAGTGCCGTGCGTGGACTGTCACATCGGCGAGGGCGCGGACTGGTTCGCTCGCTCCAAGCTGTCCGGCCTGCGGCAGGTCTGGGCCACGGCCACCGGCAGCTTCGCCCGCCCGGTCCCCGCCCCGGTCAAGCACCTGCGCCCGGCGCGGGAGACCTGCGAGAAGTGCCACTGGCCGCAGAAGTTCCACGGCGAGCGCCTGCTGGTGCGCCACCAGTTCGCCAGCGACGAGAAGAACACCCGCACCACCAACGTTGTGAGGCTCAGCGTCGGCGGCGAGAACAAGCGCACGGGCAAGTACGAGGGCATCCACTGGCACGTGGCCCCCGACGTGCGCATCGAGTACGAGGCGCTGGACCCGGGCCGCAAGTTGATCGGCAAGGTCACCATGACCGTGGCCGGAAAGACCACCACCTACGACGCGCCCAAGGAGAAGCGCGGCGGCCGGGTGCACGAGCGCCGGGTGATGGACTGCGTGGACTGCCACAACCGGCCGACTCACATCTACGACCCGTCTGCAGCCGTGGCCATGGACCAGGCCCTGGCCCACGGCAAACTTGACCGCAAGCTCCCCTTCATCCGCAAGGAGGGGGAGAAGCTGCTCAAGCTGAATCTGCCGGACTCCGCCGAGGCCGAGGCCCGGTTCACCAAGGCGCTGCTGGACTTCTACAAGGGCAAGGCGCCGGAGGTGTTTCGGGACAAAAAGGCCAGCATCGAGCGCGCAGCCAGGGAGCTGGCAGCCATATACCAGCGGAACATATTCCCCGAGATGAAGATCACCTGGGGCACCTACCCCAGCCACCTGGGCCACCGGCTGACCACCGAGGGGTGCTTCCGCTGCCACGACGACGAGCACGCCGTGAAGGGCGATGAGGACAAGGTCATCCGCCAGGACTGCGACATCTGCCACGAGGTGATGGCCGAGGAGGAGGAGAAGCCCGAAATCCCGGATGCGCTGATGGCCCTGGGCGAGATGTAGATCGCCCGTCTAGGCGCTACTGCACGGTAACGTCGGATCTCCCCGCGTCACGGCGGGGTGTTACCGATAAGCCACGCGTGAGCCCGCCGCGCCTGGCTCTGCAGGGCAGTCCAGCCCCGGCCCTCCAGGGACTCTTCAACCCTGCGGCGCCCCTGGTTGCGACGTGTGCGCGGCGGGAATAGGAGCTAAGATGAATCTCATGCACAACTCCTGGCATAACAGAAGGGGGCTGGTCCTCATGGGGGGGGTCCTGGTCGTCTTCACGGGGCTGGGCTGCAAGGACCTGCCCTACGCCACGAAAGAGGTCGACTTCGAGGAGCGCGTGGCCGAGGCCAAGCCGAACCCCGGGGCGGACCGCACCCGCTTCGCCCTGGCGGCCATGATCACGCCCCAGGAGGCGAACCGGGACTACCGCCGCCTGGTGGATCTGCTCGGTCAGAAGGCCGGGCAGAAGGCCACCCTGATCCACGGCCGCTCCTACGGCCAGGTCAACAAGCAGCTGGCCAGCGGCAAGATGGAGTTCGCCTTCGTCTGCACCGGCGGCTTCACCCACCCGAGCCAGGATGGGTCCGGAGTGGAGGTCCTGGCCGCCCCGGTGGTGGACGGGGTGATGACCTACCGCTCCTATGTCCTGGTCAAGGAGACCTCGCGGTATAGGGACTTCGCCCAGCTCGCGGGCGCCCGGTTCGCCTTCACCGATCCGCTCTCCCTCACCGGCTACCTGTACCCGCACTCCCGGGTGCTGAGCCTGGGCAAGGACAAGGACTCCTTCTTCAGGGCGTACACCTTCGTGGGCAGCCACGACCGCGCCATCACCAGCGTGCGGTCCGGGGCCGCCGACGCCGCCGCCGTGGACGCGTTGATCTTCGACTTCATCAAGGACCGGCAGCCGGAGCTGGTGCGCGACCTGCGGGTGCTGGAGACCTCCCAGCCCTTCGGCATGCCCCCCGTGGTGGCCGCGCCGCATGTCAGCCGCGCGGACCGAGCAAAGTGGAAGCGCGCCCTGCTGTCGCTGCACACCTCGGCAGAGGGCAAGAAGCTGATGGGCCGGCTCGGTATGGAGCGCTTCGGCGAGGCGGAGTCCGGGCTGTACGACAGCGCCAAGCTGCTATGGAAGACCGAGCGCTGAGCAGCCCGGAGGCCACCACGCGCCCTCCGGAGCTGCGCAACCGGCTTTGGGTCAAGCTCGCCGCCTTCGGCATCGTCGGGGTTATCCTGACCCACTCCATCCACCTGGTGGTGGCCAACCGCACCACCTCCGCGGCCCTGTCGCTGGGCCTGCTGCAGGAGGGGCGGGCCCTGGCCCAGATGGTGGCGAAGCAGGGGGCCAACGCGCTGCTGATCGGCGACCGCGTAACCCTGCACGAGCTGGTTGAGGCGGCGGCCGGCTCGGGGGACGTAGGGTACTGCTTCATCCAGCAAGGAGACCGGGTGCTTGCCTCATCGTTCAGGGAAGGCACGCCCAGGGCGCTGTTGGCCATGAGGCACCACGACGAGCCGCTGGTGGTCAATGCCGGCAACGCGCGCTACCTCGACATCTCCCTGCCCATGATCAGCGCGGGCCAGAGCACCGTCCGCATCGGCATGAACCTGCACGTACTCGGCCCGCCCCGTCGCAGGCTCGCCATCTCCCTCGGGTCCCTGGCCCTGGGGGTGATCCTCTCGGGGATCCTGGCCGCCTTCCTGGTGGGGCGCAGGGTCGCGCGCCCGGTGGACCGCCTGGTGCGGGCGATGCAGTCCCTCAACCCGGCGGAGCGACCGGAGCCGCTTCCAGAGTCTGCTCCGGACGAGTTCGGGATCCTGACCCGGCAGGTAAACGAGATGCGCCAGCGCCTGCACGTTGCCCACCTGGAGCAGGACCGCGCCAGCAGGGAGCAGATGCAGACCGAGAAGCTGGCCTCCCTGGGCACGCTGGTGGCGGGCGTGGCCCACGAGGTGAACAACCCCCTGGCCGGCCTCAAGAGCTGCCTGGGCCACCTGCGCAAGGTGGAGCTCCCTTCCGCGCGACGGGAGGCCTACCACGAGCTCATGTCCGAGGCGCTGGATCGCATCCAGGCGGTGGTGCGGCAGCTGCTCGACTTCTCCCGCGTGCGCCCGCCGCGCAGGTCCCCGCACAGGGTGGCGGAGCTGATGGAGAGCGCAGCGCGGCTGGCCAGGCCCATGCTGTCCACGGCCCATGTCCGCCTGGAGGTGAACCCGGGAGACATGGGGGAGATGGTGGTCCATGGGGACGTGGGGCAGCTGGACCAGGCCCTGCTCAACCTGCTGATCAACGCCATGCATGTCACCCCCAGGGGCGGCGTCATCCAAATGGAGGCCTGCCATCGGCGCGCGGCGGTGGGGTTGCAGGTGCACGACCAGGGCCCGGGCATCCCGGCCGAGCTCCGGGACAAGATCGTGGATCCCTTCTTCACCACCAAGCCGGAGGGAGAAGGTACCGGCCTCGGGCTCTCCGTGACCCGGGGCATCGCCGAGGCCCACGACGGGGAGCTGGCGTTCGAGTTTCCGCCCACGGGCGGCACCGTGGCCACGGTCTGGCTGCCGGTGCGGCGCGGCCCACGCGCCGCCGGGCTCACTCCCGCTTGAGCTTCTGCCAGAGGCTCTTGCGTGAGATGCCGAGCAGGCGGGCGGCCTCTGATTTCTTGCCCTCCACCTGCTGCAGCACCCGCTTGATGTAGCTCTGCTCGAACTGCCGCACCGCCCGCCCCAGGGGCAGCTGGCTGTCCCCGTCGTCCAGCGCGCCCCCGAGATCGGGGCCGCGGAAGGTGGGGGGCAGGTGCTCCACCGAGACGGCGCCTCCCCGCGCCAGCGCCAGGCCATGCTCCAGCGCATGGAGCAGCTCGCGCACGTTGCCCGGGTAGGTGTGGGTCATCAGCGCCGAGATGGCCCGGGGCGACAGCTCCGGCATCTCCACCTGCTGGCGCGTGGCCGCCGCGCGCAGGAAGTCGCTCACCAGCAGCGGGATATCCTCGCGCCGGTCCCGCAGCGGCGGCACGGCGATCTCGATCACGTTGAGGCGGTAGAACAGGTCCTGCCGAAACGCGCCCGAGTCCACTTCCGTGGAGAGGTCGCGGTTGGTGGCGGCCAGGACCCACACGTCGGCGGCCACCGAGCGATTGCTGCCCACCGGCTCGAAGCTGCCCGTCTCGATGGCGCGCAGCAGCTTGGCCTGGTGCTCCAGCGGCAGCTCCCCCACCTCGTCCAGGAAGAGGGTCCCGCCGTCGGCAGCCTTGAACTTGCCCTCGCGCCGTCGGTCGGCCCCGGTGAAGGCGCCGCGTTCGTGGCCGAACATCTCTGCCTCGAACAACTCCCCGGGGATGGCCGCGCAGTTCACCGTGAGCAGCGGGCCGGGGCGCTCCCGCTGGCAGTGCAGCATCTGCACGCACAGCTCCTTCCCCGTGCCGGTCTCGCCGGTGATGAGGACCGAGACGCCGGCGCTGGCCGCGGCCTCGATGCGCTGCTTGACCTGCACCATTGGGGCGCTCTCGCCCACCATCCGGGTCCGGGCTGCCTCAGGCCTGGTGCCGCACGCCTCGGGAGCCGCGGCGCCGGCCAACACCGACCGAAACATGGCCTCCTGCTGCAGGCGCTGCAGCCGGAGCACCAGCTCGCCGGTGTCGAATGGCTTGGTGATGTAATCGCACGCCCCCTCCTGGATCACCTTCACCGCGTCCTCCACGCGCCCGTAGGCGGTCATCAGGACAGCGAGGCATGTCGGCTGGGTGGCCCGCAGGTGCTCGAAGATCTGCATCCCGTTGGCGCCCGGGAGCCGGATATCCGTCAACAGCAGGTCGAAGGTCTCCCGGTTGATGGTGTCCATGGCGGTTTTGCCGTCCTCCGCCTCGGTGACCTCGTACCCCTCGTCGGCGAGGGCATCCCGCAAGGGGATCCGCACGAGCCTGTCATCTTCAACCAGAAGGATGCGCATCGGCGCCTCCATGGACTTTCATTATCCGGGACAATGAGGCCTGACGCCACAAGCGCTTGCACATGCAGAATAAACGCCGGCGGTCATTCCCTGGGCAGCTGCTGCAGTTGCTCGCCCTCCTCGTCGGGGCTTGTGCTCTGCTTGAGCGCCCGGATCGCCTCCCCCGCCGACCGAGCCAGCGCGGGCAGCCGGCTGGATCCAAACAGCAAGATCAGAATACCGAAGATGATCAGCAGCTCCGTGGTGCCGAGTCCAAACATCGTCTACTCCTCCTACGGCGAGCTCGCGTCAGGCGGCCGCCACAGCTGCTGAAGCAAGCTCCAGCGCGACCATTCCCCGGGTCAGCGTCGCGATACCGTTGTAGAGCCCCGAGCGGTCGACCCGCTCGATCTCCCGGCTCGCGTCATCTACCCAGCGGCTCAGGTGATCCAGGACGAACGCGCGGCGGACCCGCTGGATCTCGGCTTCGAGCTCCCGCTCCCCTTCGGCCCGAGCTTCCACCTCCTGGGAACAGAGGTAGCGCATGAAGTCCATGTCCTCTCCCAGCTGCTCGGGCAGGCTGCCGCGCAGGGGCGACAACTCGTGGGGGGTGAGAGAGGCGGGCTTCTTCGTGCTCAATATCTCGCCAAAGGCGGCCTCGAGTCCGTCCTCCGGGGCCTTGTGTTCACAGGCCGCGAAGGCACGCAGCCCGGCGACCGGCGCCTCCCCCAGGGCCATGCCGACCGCCTCCCAGAGGTGGCGGTCCTTGGCCCGCGCCAGCAGCTCTTCGCCAGGCGGCGCGAGGTACGCCTCGGCGAGAAAGCAGTACAACGCACCCTTCAGTGGAGGTCCAATCACCCCGTCTCCGCGCATGCTTCCACCTCTGCGGTCCTGTCCCGCTCCAACCCGGCCAACGCCTCTGCCACGACGCAGATGTCGGTGAACATCTGCCCCTCCGCTTTCTGCACCCGCTCCGTCAACCCGGGCAGCCAGCGGCACAGGTGATCGTTGAGGAACCGGTGTTGCCGCACCAGCACCCGCTGCCGCAGGTCCTCGCTCTCTCTGCGCAGCGCCTCGCCCTCGAGGCCGCAGAGGAATGACATGAACTCCAGCTCCACCGACACATGATCAGGGGTCTCGTCGGGCAGGGCGGTGAGCCCCGCCTCGGCGTACTCCTGCTGCAGGCCTGCCTGCAGCACGCCCACCATCTGGGGCTCAATCATGCCCCCCTCGTAGGGGTAGCAAAACGCCGTCCGGCTGACGCCGAACAGCCGGACCCACTGGCCCTCCACCTCTGTCAGGTCATCGTCGAGCTGTTGGTACCAGCTGATGATCCGCTCAAGACGCTGCCGCACCTCCGGCGGCAGCTCGGCGCTGTCCAGGTTCTCCGCCAGCCACGCTCCCCCCTCCCTGAGCGTTTTGACCCGCTCGGGCTCGGGGTAGAGCAGCGCCCCTGCGCAGAACCTGTACAGCGCCTGCCTCAGCAGCACACCGGCTGCGTCTGGCATTGTTACTTCCACGGGATCGTACCTCCGCCAAGCTTGGCGTCACCCTTGGACTGGATGCCCTTCTTCACCGGCGCGATCTCGATCAGCTTGGCAGCGCTGGCAGGCTCCGTGCCGTTGAGGTAGGTGACCCTCGGCTTGGTGCCCGATGATGCCTGGAGCTTGAACTTGGTCTTGGCCGCGGCGATGGCCTTGCTCACGGCGCTGTTGGAGTCGCTCAGGTCACCGAAGATGATGGCCCCCGCCGGGCATGTCTGCATGCAGGCGGTCTCCTTGACGCCGTTCTCGATACGGTGCGCGCAGAAGGTGCACTTGCCCACGGTGTTCTTGCGGTACCCGGCGCCTGCGACGCGGCGGTCCTTCGTCTTGGGATCCGCGGCCCAGGTGTACTTCTTGACCAGGTTCGGATGCCAGTGGGGGTACATGCCGCTCAGCGCGGCGTTGGTGTTGTTCCAGTCGAGGTACTGGTTCTTCGCCGGATCGTCGATGTTGAAGTAGTTGACCCCGTAGGGGCACGCCTTCTCACATGAGCGGTCGCCGGTGCACTTGTCCACGTCGGTCATCACCCGGCCGTCCTTCCACTTGATCCGGGCGTCCTGCTTGCAGGCCGACACGCAGGGCGGACTCTCGCAGTGCATGCACGGTCGCGGCAAGAACCGCAACTTGCTGTTGGGGTAAGTACCCTCGGTGAAGCGGAAGGTGTACATGAAGAAGTGGCCCGCGGGCGTGCCGTTTTCCATCTTGCACGCCAGCATGCAGCCCCGGCACCCCATGCACTTGGCGAGATCGATTGCCATTCCATAAATTGCCATCGGATGCCTCCTTTAAGCCTTGGTGACCTTGACCATCACGTGAAATGACGCGTCGTTGGTGCACTGGATGTAACCCTCGTCCCCGTAGAACAGGTTGTTGGGGGACGGCCCCTGGCCCGTGGCCGACGGGTGGCTGGTCAGGCCGTAGTGGTGCGACATGGACACAGTGTCAGGCCTGAGCCCCTCGGAGAGGGTCACCGTGGTCTTGACCTTGCGCGTCTCGTTGGTCAGGGCGTGGTGCGACTCGACCCACACGGCCGTGCCCTCCTTGAGCCCGAGCGTGGTGGCCGTCTTGGGGTTCATGATCAGCTCCTGCTTGGGCGCGATCTCCGCCAGCACCGGCACGAATGAGGCCCGGCTCTGCTTGAACTCCACCTTCTTGTGGCTCAGCAGGTGCAGGTTGTACCCCTTGCTGGTGGAGCCCCACATGGTGGGCGGCCGCCAGGTGGGGAACGCCGTGTAGTCCTGGTAGTAGACCGCGCTCACGCCGGCCTTCTTCATCGCGTTCTGATAGGTCAGCAGCGACTCGCCGTAGAAGCGGTGCCGGGCGCCGTGGTAGTTCTGCGCGCCGGAGTACTTCTTGGCCGCCGTGTGCGTCGATGTGGGGGTCACACCCTTGGCGCCGTTGGCGGTGAAGAAGCTGATGCCGCCGGTGAGGCCCTGCTGCTTGGCCCAGGCGTCGAAGATCTGCTTGCTGGTGGGCTTCTTGCTCGTGGACAGGGCGAAGGTGGTCAGCTTGAGCTGCTTGTTGATCTGACCGATGTAGCCGGCCAGGAAGCCGCCCTTCTCGGCGATGTCGAGGTAGATGTCGATCTCGCCCTTGCTCTCCCACAGCGGGTCGACCGGCGGCACGCGCAGGGTCGTGGCGCTCTCGTCGGCGGTCTTGCAGCTGATGGGGCCCTCGAACTTCTCGAGGGTGGCCGCGGGCAGGATCAGGTCGGCGTAGAAGTCAGCCGTCTCGCTGAGCCACGGCTGGATCGCCGCCACGTACTCGAACTTCTTGTAGCCGGCCTGGATCACCTTGGAGTCGGTGAACGCCACCGTCGGGTCGACCATGTGCAGGATCGCCATGGTCGGGATGCTCGAGGTGTCCACGTCGTACTTGGCCGGGTTGAGCTGCACCTTGTGGAAGAAGGAGGGGCAGGCCGAGTTGATCGGGAAGAACTTGGAGCCCTTGAGGGTGAAGTCGAGGTTGCTGGTGGCCGGGGTGACGCTGTTGAGCTTCGGCCAGTTCTTGTAGAGCTCCTTGGCGGCGAAGTCGACCTGGATACCGCCCGGCACGTCGATGGCGCCCAGCAGCTGGTAGACCATCATGGCAATACGCATGGCCTGGAAGCCGGTCTCCTGCTGGGAGACATGGTACGCCATCATCGAGACGGGGCGGTAGGGCAGCTTCTTGCCGTCGATGGTGATGAAGGACCCGATCTTGGCGGCGTCGAACAGCTCGGCCGCGATCTTCTTGACGGTGCCGGCGGGGATGCCGCACTGGGTGTCCGCCCAGGAGGGGGTGTTGGTCTTGACATGGTCCTTGAACCGGTCGTAGGCGGTCTTGTAGGTCTTGCCGCCGATGGTCTTGGCCCCCGGGGACAGCACGGGCACCACGCCGCTGGCGTCGTACGCCTTGGCGCCATTGGTGGTCTTGTCCCAGACCTGCTCCTTGCCGCTGGCCATGAGGATCTTGCCGTCGTCAGCCACCAGGAACGGCGCGTTGGAGTGGTTGTTCAGGTAGGTCTCGTCGACGAGGCCGCTGGCGAAGCCGGTCTTGGTGTTGTTGACCAGGTAGTTGGCGATGCCGAGGAAGAAGGCCACGTCGCTGCCGGGGCGGTTGGCGTACCACTCCTCTGCGTGGGGGCCGGTGCCGCGGCGGTTCGGGTCGAGAGCCACGACCTTCTTGAGCGGGTTGGTGGAGCGGGCCCGGGCCTTGACGTATTTCTGCGGCCAGGTGAGCCAGCAGAACTTGTTGCCGCCCGAGGTGGTCATGCCCCAGCCCCAGGAGAAGATGTACTGGGTGTGGGCCAGGTCGGGGCTGATGACCCCGTGGTAGCCGAGAGTGTACTCCGCGGCGCGGTAGCCGGAGTCGGAGCAGTAGGTGCCGTGGCCGATCTTCACGGTGGAGTAACCGGCGGCGTTCATGGCGTCCACGAAGGCCTTGTCGTAGAAGCTCTTGGCCTTGGAGCGGCCCTTCTGCCACAGGATCTTCTTCTTCTTCGCCTTGGCGCTCGCGATCTGCGCCTGGAGCGCGGCCAGGGCCACGGCCCAGCTCACCTTCTTGAAGGTGCCGGGCTGACCCTTGGCGTTGGTCCGCTGCAGGGGCCACTTGATCCGGTTGAAGTCGTAGATCGCCTGGAGCTGCGCCTGGCCCTTGGGACAGAGCGCGCCGTTGTTGCGCGGGTTCGCCGGGTTGCCGTTGAGGGCGGCGATGCGCGAGACCTTCTTGCCCTTGATGGTCTGGGTCAGGACCGTGGCCAGCATGCCGCAGTCCTGCTTGCCGATCCAGCAGGTGGTGGGGATGGTGGTCGCGGTGAACGCCGTGGGCCAACCCTTGAACATGTCGTCGGGGGTGACGAACGCGTCCGGGGTGGTGCCGTCGGCGAGGATCCCCTCGCCTGCCGGCCCATCCGTTGTGGGCCCCTTGTCCACACCCATGTCCGGGGTGCTCCCGTCGGTCCCGCCGTCGCTGCCCACCGGCGGGTCGGTGTCGTCAGAACAGCCCAGGGTCTCCATGACGAGCAAGCCACCCAGCCCGGCCCCTGAAATTTTCATAAATCCTCTTCGATCAAAATCGCCCATTGGCACCTCCCTGGCCTCGCTCGGCCGGAGTCAACAATCTGGCCCCGGATGCTTTCCAGGGCGCGTCGATACGCTTTGCCCGCCCGACTTAGCAATTGCGGTGCCACATGAGAACGAAGCGGACGCCCGGGCACCAGGCAGAGGGCCTGAGCATGATTCAGCGACTCGGTGGGCCAGCCACTGGATCGCCGCCAGGTGTAAAAATCCTCCAGAGAATAATCAGGGTTCGCCCTGGTAACGCCAGGCATGCCGCCCATGGCCGAAACGTTACCGATCGGGAACATCCGCCTCGCCCGGGATCTTGGGCTTCTTCGCCACAGGCACTGTTCAGAGCCTCCAATAGAGGATCTCGGGCCGAGCAAGGCCCATCCCGGCATGGCTCTTGTAAGAAGATGTCCTCGAAAGACTCCGAGTCACGGCGCCTAAATCCACACGGGACAGGGCGCCGCGACCGAGAGGGTGCCCCGGGAAACCGGCGCGCCTCCCGTGCTTGGAAAGGAGTCCAGCGTTGGAAGCATATACTCACAACACCCCTCCTCGCCCCGCCTACCTGCGGCTCTCGGTCACCGACCGCTGCAATCTGCGCTGTCGCTACTGCGCGCCGGCAGGATCGGCCTCGCCCCAGCAAGCTGCTGCGCTGGACGCCCCCCGCCTGGTGGAGATCGTTCGTCGCATCCACCTGTGCCGCCCGCTGAGGAAGATCCGCCTCACCGGCGGCGAGCCGCTGATGCGGCGTGACCTGATCGACCTGGTGGAGCGGATCCGCGGGGAGATCCCCGGGGCCACCCTCGCCGCCACCACCAACGGCGCTGCCCTGGCGCGGCTGGCGGCGCCGCTGAAGGCCGCGGGCATCAGCCGGCTGAACATCAGCCTGGACAGCCTGGATCCGGCGCGGTTCAAGGCGCTTACCGGAGCGCGGCTCGCGCCGGTGCTGCGGGGGATCGAGGCGGCGCGCGAGGCGGGCTTCGAGAAGTTGAAGCTCAACGCGGTGCTGCAGCGCACCGTCAACGGCGATGCGCTGCCGGCGCTCGTGCGCCACGCTGCCAGCCTCGGCGCCGAGATCCGGTTCATCGAGTTGATGCCCGTGGGGTGCGCGGCAGCGATGTACGAGGCCGAGCACCTCTCCGCCAGCGCGGCGCTGGATCGGATCCGGCGTGAGATTAATTATATAGGTCCATTGCCGCGGTCGGGCACGGCCCGGCGACACCTGCTGGTGGTGGCCGGGCGGAAGATCCCGGTGGGGTTCATCTCGGCTGTCTCTCACCCGTTCTGCGGGACCTGCGACCGGCTGCGGCTCGACTCGCGCGGACAGCTCACCCCTTGCCTGCGCAGCTCCCGGTCCTTCGATCTGTCCGGGGCGAGCCCGCAAGAGGTGGCCCGAACCCTGGCCGGGCAGGATGCAGGCCCGCGCGACGACGCGTCGGCCTGGCCAGCGCGACAGATGGTCTCCATCGGGGGCTGAGTCGTGGACCAGCTGACCACGCTCTCTCTGCTCCCACCGGCGGCGGCCATGGTCATCGCCCTGCTCTGCTCCACCGCAGGGGTCTCCGGCGCATTTCTGCTGCTCCCGTTCCAGATCAGCGTGCTCGGCCTCTCGGGGCCCGGGGTCACCGCCACCAACCACCTGTTCAACATGGTCGCGGTCCCGGCCGGCGTGCTGCGGTACACGCGCGAGGAGCGCATGGTCTGGCCCCTTGCCCTGTGCCTGGCCGCCGGCACCGTGCCCGGCGTGCTCGTCGGCTCGGCCGCGCGGCTCTTCCTGCTGCCCGACCCGGCCCGGTTCAAGGTCTTCGCCGGGTGCGTACTGCTCTTTATCGGGGCGAAGCTGGTGCACAAGGCCATCGCCGGTCGCCGCGCATCGGCCCGGCACGCATCCCCTGGAGCCATGGCCGTCTCCGCCATCACCCTCCACGGCAGGACCATCGTCTACCGCTTCGCCGGGCAGGACCACCGGGTGACCGCGCCGGTGCTGTTCGGCGTGGCCCTGCTGGTGGGGGTGGTGGGCGGCACCTACGGGGTGGGCGGCGGCTCGCTGTTGGCGCCGCTGCTGGTCTCGGTGTTCCGGCTGCCGGTGCACACCACCGCCGGCGCCACCCTGTGCGGCTCCCTGGTCACGTCCATCACCGGCCTGGCCTTCTTCTCGCTCCTCGCCCCACACCTGGGCGGCGTGGGCGCCGGGCCAGATTACCCCCTCGGTCTCTCCATGGGCGCCGGCGGCCTGGCCGGCATGTACCTCGGCGCGCGGATGCAGCGGCTGCTGCCGGCGCGCGCCATCGAGGGGCTGCTGGCCGTGACCGCATGTGGCCTCGCGGCCCGGTACCTGACCCAGGGCATCTCACTGCTCTCGCTGACCTGATGGAGGATCCGATGCTCAACATGATCTCGCCTGACCGCGCCCTCGACGTCGTCCGCGCCAACGCGGCGAGGCTGGAGCCCTTCGACATCCCGACGAGCGCCGCCGAAGGCATGATCCTGGCGGAGCCGGTGCACGCAGACCGCGACGCCCCGCCCTTTCCTCGCGCCATGATGGACGGCTACGCCACGCGGCTGGAAGACGCTGGCAAGAAGGTGCAGCTGGTGGGCGAAGTGGCCGCCGGGCAAGCGCCCGCGGTTTCGGTACAGGCGGGGAGCTGCGTACAGATCATGACCGGCGCGTCCTGCCCTGAAGGGGCGGAGGTGGTGGTCCCGGTGGAGGACACCACCGTGGCAGAGGGCCGCGTCCAGCTGCCCGAGCCCCTGGCGCCGGGCAAACACATCGCCCGGCGAGGCTGCGACTGCCTGGCGGGATCCAGGGTGCTGGAGCAGGGGCAGCCGATCACGCCGCTCAGCGCGGCGGTGCTGGCCGCCGCCGGCAAACAGCGGGTGAAGATCTTTCGCCCGCCCCTGATGGCGATCATCGCCACGGGCAGCGAGCTGTGCAGGCCGGACGAGCAGCCGGCGGACTATCAGATCTTCGACTCCAACGGGCCGATGCTCATGGCTCAGGCCAGGCGGGCCGGGTTCTTGCCGTCGCTGACGAGCGGCGCGGCGGACTCCATGGCCAGCCTGTCCGAGGCCCTCCGGAAGGCCCGGCGGGCCGACATCGTCATGCTCACCGGCGGCGTCTCCATGGGGCGGTACGACCTGGTGCCCGATGCGCTGAAGGAGCACGGGGTGAGCCTGCTGTTCCACAAGGTGGCCCAGAAACCGGGCAAGCCGCTGCTGTTCGGCAGGAAGGGGGAGCAGCTCTACTTCGGCCTGCCTGGCAACCCCCTGGCCAGCCACCTCTGCTTTGAGCAGTACGTGCTGCCCGCGGCGCAGAAGATGGCCGGGCGCCCCGCGCGAACCCCGGTCCATTCGGGGATCCTGACCCGCCCCCTGGAGGCGAAGACGAGCCGGACCCTGTTCCTGCTGGCCAACGGGCGCTTCGGTGATGGCGGGCTCAAGGTGCTGCCCTTGCCGGGCAGCGGGTCGGCGGACCTCTACTTCAAGCAGCTGGCCAACGGCTACATCAGGATCGAGCCGGGAGAGCACCAGCTGGAGACGGGCGAGCGGGTGAAGTTTCAGTTCCACGGAGGGAGACAGTGAACATGGAGAGAGCGTTGCGCCCCCCCGCGGGGGAGCTGGTGGCGGTGTGTTTGAGTGAAAAGAAGGGGCTGCAGAAGGCGGCGGTGGAGCATGGCGACCTCGTCGTGGGGCATGGCCTGCAGGGTGACGCTCACGCCGGCTCGTGGCACCGTCAGGTGAGCTTGCTGGACGACGCTGACGTGGACATGATGCGCGCCAAGGGGCTGACCCTGGCGCCGGGCGCCTTCGGTGAGAACCTGGTAGTGAGGGGCCTGGACCTGGGGGCCCTCTCCATCGGGGCGCGGATCCGCGTTGGCCCAAACGCGCTGCTTCAGATCACCCAGCGGGGCAAGGAGTGCCACACCCGCTGCGCCATCTACCGCCAGGCCGGAGACTGCATCATGCCCCGCCTCGGCCTGTTCGCCCGGGTGCGCCGGGGCGGCCACGTGGAGGCGGGCGACCCGGTGATGGTCAAGCCGGAGCTGAACCGCACACGCGTGGCGGTGCTGACCCTGAGCGACAAGGGCGCCACCGGCCAGCGCCAGGACCTGGGCGGCGACACGGCCGCGTCGCTGCTGGAGCGGGGCCTCGGCGTGGACCTGGTGGCGCGCCGGCTGCTCCCGGACGACAAGGAATCCATCGCGGCAGAGCTGCGCCGGCTGTGCGACCAGGTCGTGTGCGACCTGGTGGTCACCACCGGCGGGACCGGGGTCTCGCCCAGGGACGTGACCCCGGAGGCGACCCTGGACGTGAGCGATCGGGAGGTGCCAGGCCTGGCCGAGGCCATGCGCGCCGCAGGCCTGGCCAACACCCCGCGGGCCATGCTCTCCCGCGGAGTCTGCGCCATGCGCGGCCAGAGCCTCATCGTCAACCTCTCGGGCAGCCCGAAGGCGGTGCAGGAGCAGCTCGAGGCCATCATGCCTGCCCTGCCCCACTGCCTGGAGGTGGCCAGCGGCGTGCCCATGGAGTGCGCCCAGATCGAGGATGGGCCATGAACCGCGCGCCACCTGTTTCCAGTGCCTTTCTCCTGTCCGTACTGGACAGCATGCCGACATGCTCCTGGCCGGCATGCTTCAGCGGCACGCCGAGCCGGACTCCACCAGCCACAGGCTCGCGCAAATAATCCTGCACGAGGGCGAGCGCCTGGGGAACATCTGCAACAAGCTTATGAGGATCACCCCGCTACGCGACCACAGAGTACATGGTGGGGATCACCATCGTGGATATCGATCGCGCGGCGCGGCTCAATGGAACTGAAGAATAGCGCTTGGGGACAAGGAGGTGATGGGATGCAGGAGCGCCGGAGGAATCATCACGCGGGCAGGAAGCGGCCTGCCCGCCATGTCGCCTTTGCCATGGCGGGGCTGGCCCTGTTCGGCCTGGTCTTGTTGCCGGGGACGGTCTACCTGCTGGCGAGCATGGCCCTGGCCGTCCTGCGGGTGGCGCCATGAGGATGGTGGAGAAAGACTGAACGACCGGTGCCGCTTCGACGAGCGGCACCGGACTCGTCCTGGGCAGCGCGGTTGAGCTCCCCTGCTCAGTGCAGCGGTTGCGGCTTGCAGAGGTTCTTGTCCTCGTTGGCGACGCGCCCGCAGGAAGTGCAGATGAACTTGGGCTGGTTGACCAGCGGCTTGATCTTTTCGACGTCGAGATCGCAGGGGCAGCAGGTCAACGAGCACATCTTGTCAGGGCCACAACATTTTGAACTCACTTTGAATCTCCTCGCTTATGGGTTTTGGGGCTCATTCCCGATGTCTCGTGTGAGAGTCTTCTGGCGGCTTACCCCTCGCTGCGGCCGCGCCTGGCCGGGCAGTCCGGGCACACGCCCGCAACATCTCCCGCGAGCCGTCCCATGTCATGCCCATGAGCTGTTGTCGGTCGCGGAACTGAGGAAGTAATAAGCCATCGCAAGGCGACTTGCACGTGCGAGCAGCTTGCATGCAACTTCTGCGAGACCACTGAGCAGCAATCAGCTTGCGCGCTCCCCGGGAGCGCGACCCTGTCCAACTTCATCGGCGCAATTCCCGACGGCGTCCACCGCACCGGAGGCCTCGCTCGAGTCGCCGCCATCGGCGCGGGGGGGGGCCCTACCCGAAGAGGGCCACCAGCACGCCGGCGAGGACGCCGACGGGGATCAGCAGGGCGAAGGACAACAGCAGCACCGCGCCGCCCACCTCGAGCCACCCCCTGGCCTCGCCGCCCCCGCCATCGCTGCCATGGTGCTCGCGCAGCAGCGCGGCGTTGCGCTTGTTCGCCTTGTACCCGAGGTCGAACAGGTCGCCGATCAGCGGCACGCTGCCGGCCAGGGTGTCGAGGGCGAGGTTGAGGAGCATGCGCGCCAGCACCGCCTTCGGCACGCCGCTGCGCCACCCGACCAGCACGATGTAGAGGCTCGGCGCCAGCGTGATCAGGTCCCCCGCGCCGGGCAGGAGCAGGCCGATGAGCGGGTCGAGGTAGGCGTCGTCCATCAGCCTGGCCAGCCTCTCCGCCCGGCGGATGGCCGCCCGCCTGCCCTGGCCGCGCGCCCCGGCGGCAGGCGCCCGAGGATCGGTGGTGCCCGTGTTGAGGGATTGCTCCTGAGCGCTCATGGTTCACCTCCCCGGGCGCACCCGTGGCAATGGCGAGTCCCTGGCCGTCACGCGGCGATGTCCAGTGCGTGAGGCCAGATCAACGTAACCACGATGTCGGGGAGGGCAAGGCGCGTGGACTGTCCGGGGCTCTCGGGGGGGCCGCCGCCTCGCCGTGATCAAGCCGCCGTCCTGGAGATCGAACCTGCTGGAGCGCTCAAGGCCCCCTACCTGCCGGTAGTGCACCGGCCATCCTTCCCACAGTAAGCCGGCGCTGGCGGCGTGCACTTCACGCTGCAGGGGGTAACCAGCTGGGGACACATCCAGGCCGACCACTTTTGGGAAAGCTCGTTGAGGTGCTTGGTCGCCTGCACAAAGAGCGGACAGCCACAAGCCAGGCCGCTATTGACCTTCTCCCGGCACTGGACCGTGTTGATCCATGGGTTGCACTTTTTGGCCGGCTCCAGGGCGGCCCGGTACTGCCTGTCCAGCTCCTCGCAGGTCTGCTTATCAACCTTCACTGTCACCGCGGTGGACAACACATGATGAAGGCTGGCGCAGTGCTTTGCGTTCATGGCGTGGCCTTTCTTGCACCCCAGGCCATACCGCGCGGCCAGCCGCCACTGGCCCGGCTCGGTAAAACCGGTCTCCTGGCTGCGTGAGGCGCCGGGCTTGACCTCCACCGCCTCGCCCACCCATCCGCACAGCCGGTCCGGACCCTTGTCCTGCCACGCCCCCAGGGCGCCGGGCCGGAACTGCCGACTGTAAAAAGAGCACCCGGTGAGCCAGATGGAATCCTTGGTGCCGTTATTTACCCGGACCCAAGCCCGTTGGCTGGTGCCGTAGGACGACCGATCAGTGGTAACAGTGACCTTGCCCAGGGGGCCAGTGCCACTGTCGCCGTGGGGATCAACTCCCCCGTCAGGGCCGCCCCCCTCCGCGGGAAGTGCGCGGCCTCCGCAGCTGGCGGCGATCAAGGCAAACAAGAGCGTGAGTAAGCTATGGCGCATGGAGTCCCTCCGGTTTGCGCCAGGAAGAGCACAGGGCGTACCAACATCAGAAACCTTTATTATCAAATCGTTGAAGACTTCCCCCGACGCCAGGACCACAGATTTTCGTCACTCTGGCGTGCCAGTCTTGGAATTTCATGGCTCTACTCGCCAGCTGCACTCGTGGTGTGCCGTACGGTGAGGTGAGCGACGCTGCTCAGCCAACGCAGCTCGCTCGCCGCAGCAGGTGACCGCGCTTGTTCTGTGTCAGGGCTCCGGCGTCCCGTTGAGGATCCAGGGCAGGTTGAAGCGGTGGAACTCCACGGAGTGGTTCGTGCCGCCCCGCTCCATGAGCGCGGCGACGTGGAAGTCGGCGGTCTTGATCATGCTGGAGTAGCCGCCGCGGTGCTGCGCGCAGGACAGGGCCTCGGTCATGTAGTCGTGGACCCGGCGGCTGCGCGCCCAGGTCTTGCCGTCGTCGTAGCTGATGCGGACCCGCATCTTACAACGGCTGATGGTGGAGGCCGGGTTGAGGAACAGGACGCGGCTGGGCGCCACCGTGTAGCGCAGGATGGACCCCTGGCACCTGGGATCGAGCAGGGTGTTGTGCGGCTTGAACGCCACGAAGCTCCCCGCGATGGTCCCGCTGGACACCCAGCGTCGCTTGGCGGTGGACCAGGTCGAGCCCACTGCGCGGTCGTTGCGCATCAGCGCGCCGCTGGACAGCTCGACCACGGCGCCCTCGCTGGTGCCCGTGGGGATCGCCTTCATCTTCCAGGTCTTGCCGTGGTCGTCGCTATAGATGTTGCGGTTGATGGCCGGGATGATCAGCCGCCCCTTGTTGGCGACGCTGGTCTGAATGCCGATACCGGGCCCCACGGCGTCCCAGGCCCTGCCAGCGGGCTGCAGAGTCGCGGTCATGTTGACCGGCTTGCTCCAGGTCTTGCCGTCGTCGGTGCTCTTGGAGACGTACACGGCACGGTCCCCGGGGCCCACCTTCTTGGTGGCCTTCCCGGTGCAGGGGTTGGCCTTGCCGTACTGGCTGATGTTTTCGGCGTTGAAGGACATGAACAGCCAGACGGTGCCGGTGACCATGTCCGAGACCGGCGTGGGGTTCCCCCAGGTGCCCGGCCCCGCCCCCACCACCTCGGCCAGCTTGCTCCAGGTCTTCCCGTGATCGGTGGAGCGCTTGTAGACCATGTTGATGTTGCCGAAATCTGCGCTGGAGCAGGCCCGCCCCTCCACGAAGGCCAGCAGGGTCCCGGCCTTGGTGCGCGTGATGGCCGGGATGCGGAAGGAGTGGTAGCTGATGTTGAACTTGTCCTTGGCCGGGTCGAACAGCAGGGTCTCGCTGTGCACCTTCTTCTTGAGGTGCACCGGGGTCCCGGAATCGGGGGGAGGCGCCTGGTCCGGAGGGAGCGCCAGGTCCAGGGCCGCCTGGTCGGGGGGAAGCGCCAGGTCCAGGGCCGCCTGGTCCGGAGGAAGCGCCAGGTCCAGGGCCGCCTGGTCCGGAGGAAGCGGCAGGTCCCGGGTAGCCCTGTCCAGGGAGGCTGTCATGTCCTTGGGCGCCGCTGCCCTGTCCAGAGGCCCCACCTGGTCCGGGGGCGTCGCGTTGTCGAGGGGGGCGGCGTGGTCCAGCGGCCCCGAGTCGCGGTTGGGGTCCTGGCCTTCCACCCCCGGCTCGCAGGCCCACGAGGCGAGCCCCAGCATCAAGGCCATGGGAAACCAGGCACTCGCAGGGAGCCTGCCCGGATCCGCAGGCCGGGCAGGCGGCGTCAAAGCCTGTGTAATGCACCTCGAGGATCTCATCAGGCACTCGTCGCTTCTTCGTCTGAAGAGTGTGAACCCGAGCCTACTCAGTAGCGGATGGAGCGCGGTTTGACCAGCCCTCGGAAATATGAGGGCGGATTGGCGGGGCCGTCGTCACTGGTCACTTCGGGCCTTCCCCATGGCGCCTACTGGCCGTACTTCTGCTGCAGCTCCCGCCACCGGGTCAGGAGCTCCTGCGGGCTGGTATCACGGCGGGCCAGGATCTCCTCCATCTCCTCCTCGAACTGCTCGCGGAGCTGGCCGCGGCGCACCTCGCCGGCCTCAGTGATCACGTTGACCAGAGCGTCGAAGTCGTGGGGCTTGGCCAGGTAGCGGAACGCTCCCCTGGCGCTGAACTCCTGCGCCGAGGTGTTGGAGGCGTGCCCCGTGAGGATGATGATCTTCAGCGTCGGGTCGTGCTGGAGCAGCTTCTCGGTCACCTCATCCCCGTCCATGCCCGGCATTCGGTGATCCACCACGGCCACGTCGAAGTCTCGCTCCGCCGCCGCGGCCAGGGCATCTACCCCCGCGGTGTGCCCTGACACCTCGAACCCCTTGCCGGAGAGCCGCCTGGCCAGGTATCGGACCAGATCCTCCTCATCATCCACCAGGAGCACGCTGATCGCTTGGCTCATGGTTCACCTCCCATTCAGCCCATGCCCCTGTCAGAACCCAATGACTCTCCAGTAGCCGTAGAACGTCCAGAGCCACAGCACGAGGAACATCAGGCTGGTGATCACCAGGCCATGCTTGAGGAAGTCCCCGAGGGACACGAGCTGTTCGCCTGTCTCACTGTCGCGGGCGAACGCGTACGCGATGGCGTTGGCCGGCGTCCCGATGATGAGGCAGTTGGCGAACGAGGACGAAAAGGCGCAGGAGAGGCCCACCATCCAGGTGGGCGTACCTGTCTGCATGGCCATGGGGACCACCAGCGGGCCCACGGCGGAGACCGTGGCGCCGTCGCTCATGATGTTGGTCAGGGCTCCAGTGAAGAAGCTCACCGCGATGGCCAGGCCCTCGCCGCTGCTCATGAACTCCGGCAAGGCGTTGACGAAGCTGTTGGCCAGCCAGATCGCCGCGCCCGTATCAGCGAGCCCCTTGCCCATTGCGCAGGCGCCGGCATATAGCGCCACCACATCCCAGTTGATGGAGTTGATCTCCCGCCAGCCGATGATGCGGAACACCGCCAGGGCCACCAGGCCGAAGAGCACCGGGCCGCCCATGCCGAGGGTCTTGCTGGCGGTGATCCAGAGCAAGATCACGGAGGCCAGGATGGCGCCGGTGACGTACTCCTTCTTGGTCATCTTCCCGATCTTCTCGGACTCATCCCGAACCATGGACGCGATGTTCACATCCATGCCCCGGACGGTCTTGCGGAAGCGAAGGAAAAAGTAGGCGGCGATGACGAGGGTCATCACCGGGACGAACGGCAGCCCGTACATCACCCACTCGCCGAAGGTCGGTGCCTGACCGTAGTCATCGAGGATGCCCACCATCAGGGCGTTGCGCCCGCCGGCCGAGGGGGAGCCCGGGCCGCCCGCGTTGGCCGCGAAGCAGGTGGCCAGCAGCAGCACCACCGCCAGTGACTTGTCCTTGCCGCTCTCCTTGCCCGGGTGGGTCTTCATGTAGACCTGGACGAGGATTGGGATGACGAAGACGATCATCGCGTTGGCCGAGATGAAGGACGCGGTCACCGCCATCAGGGGGCAGAACAGGAACAGGAACATCGTGATGGATCGGCTGGTGCCTAACAGGAGTATCCCTATTCGCCGGTCCAGCCCTGTCTTGGCGATCCCCTTGGCCATGGCGATGACCCCCATGATGAACACCACCGCGTCCTTGGCGTAAGCGTCCGCCACGACCTCGGGCGAGAACACCCGGAAGAAGTACATGAACATCCCGATGGACAGCGCTGTGATGCCGATGGGCAGCGCCCCCGTGCCCCACAGCAGCGCGGCCGCGAACAGCACGCCGACCATGATCAAGGCGGACCTGGCCACCTCCTCGGGGTTCTTGTACCTGTACCCCTTACCTCCCTTGGCGTCCGACACGGGCTTCGTGTCGTAAATCTTGATGCCCGACTTGCGGGCGTGGAAGTCGGCGATGGTCTCGCCTTTTCTCATCTTGCTGTAACCAGAAAACCCGTTGTTTTTGTCGTTGGCCCTGTCCCCGGATTTTTCAATGGCGAGGAGATTCACCATCTTCTCCGGCGGTGGGACCACATACGCCCCGAAGATGATCAACCCGGCCAGCGCGATGACGCCGGGGCGGAAGTTCTGGACGCCCCAGAGCTTGCCGAAGATGGAGGGCGCCTCGATGGGGAACATCTCCGCCTTGGCCAGGGCGAAGCGCTCCTCCTGGAAGGCCTCCTTGATCTTGTCGATGGTGGTCTCGAGCTCGCACGGCTTCTCCAGGTAGGCGAAGGCGTCCAGCTTGCCCGTCTCCTTGGCCGACTCGATGGAGCCATGCCCGGTCAGGATGATGACCTGCACCTCCTGATCGATGGCCTTGATCTCCTTGAGCACGGCCTCCCCGCTCATCTCGGGCATGGTCAGGTCGAGGAGCACCACGTCCGGGCGGTTCAGGCGCACCGCCCGGATCGCCTCCTCGCCGTTGGCTGCCTCGGAGACATTGAATTCTCTCAGGGCCAGCCGATCGGCGAGGCTGCTCCTGAAGCGGTCCTCATCATCCACCAGCAGGACCTTGATCGGGCGCGTAGGCTCCGTTTCTTTGACTATCGTGACTTGCTTTCCGCCCATTTGCCTTTGGCTCCTATGACGTTAGCGCTGGTTTTTTCACCCGTATCAGTTTCGAGAAATGGGCATGTTTTTCCATCGGCAGGACCGCCAAAGATCGATGGCGAGAATCGTCGTGCTGGTGTGGTTGATTCAACGCCTCCCGCGTAGCGGATTTCGCTACAGGCGCTCTTCGGCCCCGCGGCCGGTGTCGCGGTGGCGTTTTCCGCTACAGGCCAATTCGGTGTTTCACCTCATCCATTTGGCGAGTCACTCCCTTTATGTCCAAGGTGAGGCGGATAGCCTGTTGTCGACCATGAGCATCGACACCGATTACGTCATCCTCCTCGTCAGCTTTGGGATCGTCGCCCTCGCCTCGGAAAAGATCGGTGCATTCTTCACGCGGATCAGGCTGCCCCTGATCACCGGGTTTTTGGCATGTGGCGTCATCGTGGGCCCCTTCGTCCTGGGCATGCTGCCCGACGACACGCCCCAAAAAATGAAGTTCCTCGACCAGCTCTGCCTGGTCTATATCGCCTTCGCGGCCGGCAGCGAGCTGCGCCTCAACGAGCTGCGCAGCAGGGTCAGGAGCATCGCCTGGATCACCTTCGGCCTCGTGGCGGCCACCTTCACCCTCGGCAGCATCTCGGTGTTCCTGTTGTCGTCGCACATCCCCTTCATGAAGGAGATGAGCGCCGCGGGGCGCATCGCCGTGGCCATCCTGGCCGGGGCCATCCTGGTGGCCAGATCCCCCTCGTCGGCCATCGCGGTCATCGCGGAGATGCGGGCCAAGGGCCGCTTCACCCAGGTGGCCCTCAGCGTGACCATCGTCATGGACGTGGTGGTCATCACGATCTTCTCCATCTGCTCCTCGGTGGCCAGCACGCTCTTCTCGGGCGCGGCCATGAGCTTCGGCTTCGTCCTGGCGCTCCTGGCCAACCTCGGCGCGTCCGGGCTGATGGGCGGCGTGCTGGGCAAGATCCTCCAGGGGATCCTGAGGAGCCGCTGGCAGCCGGCCATCAAGACAAGCTTGATCCTGCTGGCCGGCTTCGGGGTATTTCTGCTGTCGTCCTGGCTCCGCTCCGAGGGGCACCAGATTATTGGCTTCGAGGTCCACATCGAGCCCTTGCTCGTGTGCATGATCGCCGGCTTCCTGGTGGCCAACTTCACCAAGTGCCGCGCCGAGTTCGGCCGGCTGCTGAGCGACGTGGGCCCCACCATCTTCATCGTGTTCTTCACGCTCACCGGCGCCTGCCTGGACCTCAAGGTCCTGGCCACCACCTGGGGCATCGCCGTCATCCTGTTCTTCGTGCGGCTCCTGGGCATCTTCATCGGCTCATTGGGCGGCGGAATGCTGGCCGGGGACCCCTGGCGCTACAACCGGATCAACTGGATGGCGTTCGTCACCCAGGCCGGCGTCGGGCTCGGGCTCGCCAAGGCGGCGGCCGAGATGTTCCCCCAGGCCGGGCTCCCCTTCGCCACCATCATGACCGCGGTGATCGTGCTGAACCAGATCGTCGGGCCGCCCCTGTTCAAGTGGGTCATCACCCTGGTCGGCGAGTCGCACAAGAAGGCCGAGGAGCGCAGCTTCAACGGCGAGCATGACGCCGTGATCTTCGGCCTGTACGACCAGTCGATCATGCTGGCCAAGCAGCTGCAGCTGGAGGGCTGGGAGGTCACCGTCGCCTCCAGGCGGGCCAACGCCCTCGACGAGCTCACGGTGCCCACCGACGGCGTCCACATCCTGCCGATCAAGGGCATCTCGCTGGACGATCTCAAGCCGCTGCAGCTCGACAAGGTCGAGGCCGTGGTCCTGATGCTCTCGGACGAGGAGAGCTACGGGGTGGCGCAGATGGCCTTTGAGAAGTTCGGCACCAACGACATCGTGGTCCACCTCAACGAGCACGCCAACTATGACAAGTTCCACGAGCTCGGGGCGCACATCATCGATCCGAGCACCGCCGTGGTGGAGCTGATGGAGAACTTCGTGACATCCCCGGACGCGGCCTCCCTCGTCATGGGCATGGATGAAGGCCTGGACGTCATAGGCGTCGAGCTCCTCGACCCGGATCTGGACGGGATGGCCATCCGTGACCTCAGGCTGCCGCCAGGGGTCCATGTCCTGTCGCTGAGGCGCCGCGGCGAGGTCGTGCTCTGCAACGGCTACACCCACATCGCGCTGGGCGACTACATCACCGTCGCCGGCTCGATTGATGGCCTGGAGCGGGTCAAGTTGTACTTCTCAAGTGATAGAGTCGAGGAGACTGTCACCGCAAATACAACTGAACCAGACCAGCGTGAGCGACCATCACCAAGAAAATGATCTGAACGCGCGCCTCGCCGAGCGGAGCAAGCGGGCAAAGTTCGACAAGACCATGGGGCTCCTGGCGGCCACCACCCTCGGGCTGGGGTCGCTCATGGGGGCCGGGCTCTACGTGCTCGTGGGCATCGCCGCGGCCGAGGCCGGGCCGGCCATGTGGGTCTCCTACATCGTCTGCGGCGCCCTCACGTTCCTGTCGGTGCTCATGTTCGCCGACTTCGCCCGCCGGCTCCCCATCTCCGGCGGCGGGTACATCTACGCCTACCGGCAGCTGGGGCCGTTCTGGGGTTTCATGGTGGGGTGGCACCTGGCCGTGGGCAGCATCTTCGCCTGCGCCCTGTACGCCACCGGCTTCGCGTCGTACGCCGGGGCGGTCCTGCCCGCCCGGCTGGCGAGCTCCACCTGGGCGCTCAAGGGCATGGCCGCGGCGCTGGTGGCCCTGCTCTACCTGATGCTGCGACGAGGCGGACAGGGCGGCGACCGGGTTCAGCGCATCCTCACCTGGGGCAACATGCTCGTGCTGCTCGTGCTGGCGCTGGCCACGCTGCCGGCGGTTCAGGCCAGCAACTTCGTGCCCGCCTTCCCCAAGGGGATCCCGGGGGTGGGGGCGGCCATCTCGCTGATCTACATCTCCTTCTTCGGCTATCAGCTCATCGCCAACAACGCCGAGGAGACCCGGGACGCGGAGCGCACCGTGCCCCGGGCCATGGTCCTGTCCCTGGCCGTGGCCTTCGCCTTTTACGTGCTCGTCGCCGTGGTCTCGGTGGGGGCCGTGGACTGGCGCGAGCTGGCCAGGTCCGACGCGCCGCTGGTGCTGGTGGCCTCGCGAGGCCTGCTGGGCAAGTGGGGCGCGGCCCTGATCATCGCCGGCGGCGTCCTGGCATCGGCCGCCGCGCTCAACGGCACGCTGCTCAGCCAGGGGCGCCAGCTGTTCGCCATGGGGCGTGACCGGCTGCTGCCCGGGCGGGTGGGCACCGTCTCCAAGGCCACCGGCGTGCCCGAGTTCGGCCTGCTCCTGGGCGCCGGGGCCACCGTGGCCGTGGTCCTGCTGGCCGACCTGACCTTCATCGCCAAGGCGGCGAACTTCGCGCTGCTCTTCTCCATGCTCCCCATCTCGGTTGCGCTGGATCGCCTCTACCGCCTGGCTGAAGAGCAGGACGAGGCCCGCGTGCCCCGGTGGCGCCGCGCCATCCCCTGGGCCGCGCTGGTGGCCAACGCCGGGCTGCTGATGACCCTCGACTGGGACTCCCTGCTCTTCGGCGGCATGGTGGTGGCCGCGGGCTGCGTGGTCTTCTTCAGCTACTCCTTCTCCTCGGAGCGGCGGGCCCAGTCAGGGCACAGCGTGGCCCTGGGGGACGAGGCGTGGGTGCCCCTGCTCCTGCGCGGAGAGCGGATCCTCGTGCCCATGGCCAACCCGCGCACCCAGGAGTCGCTCTTCTCCATCTCCAGGGCGCTGACGCCCGAGGAGGGCGGCGAGATCGTGGCCCTCAACGTCATCCTGTCGTCCGAGGAGCAGTCCCCACGCGAGGTGCTGCTCAGCCCGGATGAGACCCGCGAGGCCGTGCGGGTGCTCAAGAAAGCGAACAGGGCCGCGGCCACCCAGGACATGCCCATCCGCCCGGTGGTCCGGGCTGCCAGGAGCCTCGCCGACGCCATCCAGCACGCCGCCGTGGAGGAGCGGTGCCAGCTCATCGTCATGGGCTGGAGCGCCGAGGATGATTCCAGCCCGTCCAGGCTGCTGCAGGAGGTGGTCTCGCGCTCCGGAGCCCACCTCGTGTTCCTGCAGCTGAAACATGACGCCGCGCCGCGCCGCATCGGCGTCGCGCTGGGGGGGCAGTCCAACCTGCCCCTCATGGTGCGCGTCGCCAGCACCCTGGCCTCGCAGTACGGCGCCCGGGTGATCTACCTCAACGTCATGCCCCGGCAGCACAGGCCCGAGCACCTGGCTCACGCTCGCCAGGTCCAGGTGGAGGCCATCCGCCAGCACGGCGACGCTGTCCCCTACGCCACCGAGATCTTGCTGCACGACAGCCCGCTCGAGGCCATCGTGGATCGATCCCGCGACCTGGACCTGCTGGTGGTCGGCGCGACCCAGAAGACCTTGCTGGAAACGAGCGAGGTGGGCGCCTTCTCCTCAATGGTGGCCCAGCAGGCGCACTGCTCGGTCATCGTCGCTCGCCGGAGCTCATCGCTGAACCGCATCGTCATGCCCGGCAAGGAGGTCCTCAGAGAGCTCCGCGGGTCGATTCAGTCCAACCAGGACACGGAAGATTGATGGCGCCGGTCTTGTAGCGGTAACAACCACAACTCAATGGTGCTTTCCCCCAGTGAGATTTGGAAAGACCAGCGATACCTCCCGCCGAGCCTTCCCAACAATATTGTCGAGTGAAATCGAAAAGGTGATCGGACCTCGCTGCGCCGTCCGGTCACCAGCGGCTCGAGGGACGACATGGCCAGTCACCTGCAGGACGATCAGATCGAGTCACCCTTTTCGGACGGACACGGACATGATCGCCAATACTTCCACGCCTTGCGGCGGAAGCTGCGCTGGCAGCTCCTGGTCACCTACATCACGCCGCTGGTCCTCCTGTCTGCCTACTTCCACTACCAGTACAACAAGACCCTCCGCCAGGGCATCGACGCCCACCTGCGGGCCATGGCGGAGAGCAAGCGCAATACGGTCAGCATGTTCCTGCAGGAGCGCATCTACAACACCAAGAGCGCCTTCCGGCCGACGCTGCTGCCCTCTTCTGACCAGCAGATGGGCACGCTCCTCGACAGCTTGCGGCGGAAGAGCCCCACCTTCGTGGACGTGGGGCTGTTCAACCCCGGCGGCCGGCTCGTGGCATACGCCGGGCCCCATTCTCAGCTGCGCGGCAAGGACTACAGCAAGGAGCGGTGGTTCCGCGAGGTGAGCCGCGGCGACCAGGGGGCCTTCGTCAGCGATGTCTTCCTCGGGTTCCGTGGCCGCCCGCACTTCATCATCGCGGTGCAGAAGAGCATGGCAGGGGAGAAGTGGACCCTGCGCACCAGCGTGGACCCGGAGAAGTTCGCGGACTACGTCGGCCGGGCGATCCACATGCAGGACGCCGAGGCCTTCGTCATCAACCTGGAGGGGAAGCGACAGACCTCCTCGAGGACCGGGAGCGTGGGGCAGAAGGTGGTGGGCAAGTGCATCAAATCCGAGGAGACGCCGGTGGAGGAGATGGACGACGGCGGCGAACGTTACCTGGCGGCCACGGCCTGGTTCTCGGTGGTGGACTGGGGCCTGGTGGTGAGGGTCCCCGCGGACATTGCCCTCCAGCCCGTCGCCCGGTCCAGGCTCGCGCTGCTGGGGATACTGCTGCTGGCGCTCGCCATCGTGGTGGTCCTGGTGGTCCGCCGCACGCACACCATCGTCAACAGGCTGGAGGTCGCGGACCGCTCGAGGACAGACTTGCGGGGCCAACTATTCAACGCGGCCAAGCTGGCCTCGGTGGGGGAGATGGCCACCGGGGTGGCCCACGAGATCAACAACCCCCTCGCAATCATCTACGAGGAAGCAGGGATGATGCGGGACGTGCTGGACCCGGAGTTCGGGCTGGAGGTGGACCCCGACGACTTCCGCGAGCGCCTGGAGGCCATCAAGGCCGCGGCCATTCGGGGGCGGACCATCACCCGCCAGCTCATGGCCTTCGCCCGCAAGCACGACGCAGAGCTGGAGCCCGTGGACATCAACGAGTTTCTGGACGAGGTGCTGGCCCTCAAGAACACCAAGCTGAGGACCTCGAACATCGAGGTGACCCGGGAGTACACCGAGGGTCTGCCCCCCGCCCTGGGGAACATCAACCAGATGCAGCAGGTGCTGCACAACCTGCTGAACAACGCCATCGACGCCATGGACGGCCCGGGTCGCATCACCGTGCGGTCGCGGCTGGACGGCGACCACGTCAGCTTCGACGTGGCGGACACCGGCTGCGGCATGAGCACCGAGCTGTTGGAGAACGTCTTCTTCCCCTTCTTCACCACCAAGGGCGTGGGCAAGGGGACCGGACTGGGCCTCTCCATCAGCTACGGGATCATCAAGTCCCTTGGCGGGCGCATCGAGGTCAGCAGCGAGGAGGGCGTCGGGACGACCTTCACCGTCATGTTCCCGATAAAGAAAGGCAAATCGTGAGGGTGTTGTGAACAGGCCAATTGAGAAGCAAGATCAAGCTGATGGTGGCAAAAATGTTAGAGTCCCTTCTACTCCGGGGCCTGGCGCTCCCTGGCCGCCGACAGATGGATGGACTCTAAGGAGGATTCCATGAGTAATAAAATCAAGCTGCTGGTGGTGGACGATGAGGTTCGATTCCTCGAAACCATCTCCCAGCGTCTCACCATGCGGGACTTCGACGTCACGGCGGTGACCTCGGGCCAGGAGGCGGTTGACCTGGCCGACAAGCAGGAATTCGATCTGGCCCTGGTGGACCTCAAGATGCCGGGAATCACGGGGGAGGAGGTGCTGGAGATCCTCAAGAAGAAGCACCCCTTCATCGAGGTGATCATCCTCACCGGGCATGGTTCGGTGGAGTCCGCGGTATCGTGCACCCAGGCAGGTTCGTACGGCTATCTGCAGAAGCCCGCGGAGACAGATGAGCTGCTAGAGGTGTTGAAGAACGCGTACCAGAAGCGGGTCCAGCGCAAACTGAAGATGTCCGAAAAGTCGATGGAGCAGCTCATGAGCGCGGCCACGCGCCAGTCTGCCCTCGGCTTCCTGCGGAAGCTGCGGGAGCTGGAGGAGAAGGGAGGTTAGAATCACCCGGCGTGATGACCCATAATCCGCCCAAAACGCTGGCCGTCCTCGCTGCTCCCATCGCGACAACATTGCTCCTGGGCCTGCTCACCACCTGGGCCTGGCGGACCCAGATCAACCTGCACCGAACGGCGGAGGCCAGGCACACCGCGGACGTCTGCTACCAGGCCTCACGCCGGGTCCAGGTCCTGGTCGATTTCGCGCTCAAGGCCGTGAGGCTCCACGCGCGGGAGTTCTCGTTGGTCTCGCCGTCAACGCTCACGCCGCAGCAGCTCCGGGATT
>CAZEFW010000074.1:0-42806 GCA_964511535.1 uncultured Myxococcales bacterium
AGAGGCCGAAGTTGGTCATGTCCCAGCCCTCGGAGGGCATGGTCCAGTTCTCGCCGGCGGCCCAGAAGATCTTGGCAGCGTCGGAGATGGAGCGCGGGTCGTACTTCACCTCGCGCGGGTTGATGGAGTAGACGACGTCGGCGTCCTCCTTGTCGATGGGGATGGCGGCCGCCTCATCCTCCACGTCGTCCACCAGCTCCTCGGACATCCACTCGATGGTGTCGATGTAGTCTTCCTTGAGCACGCCCATCTGGTTGCCGATCTCCCACTGGTCCTTGGAGACAACGGCCACGCCCTCGGGCATGACGCCGCAGTGCACCAGCAGGCCGCGCATGACGCGGTTGGCGGTGGCGAAGTCCACGCCCATGGGGCAGTTGATGGTGCAGCGCCGGCAGTTGGTGCACTTGCCGAAGGCGATGTCCTTGAGCTCCTCCAGCTCCTCGTCGGTGGTCACGGTCTTGGCGTGGACCCACCAGGGGAATACGCGCCCGGTCCAGTCGATGTGGCGCTTGAACACCTGGCGCAGCTTGTCAGCCTTGTAAGCCGGGGCGTAGGTCGGGTCGTCGGGGTTGGCCAGCACGTAGTGGCATGACTCGGTGCACATGCCGCAGTGCACGCAGCCTACCAGGGAGCCCACCAGCTGGCGGGACAGCTTCTTGGGCAGGCGATCGATGAATTGTTGGGCCTTGTAGCTTCTGGTCTGTTCCATTTTCTTTACGCTCCCTTCTGCTCGGCGAGCTGGACTTTGGCTTTCAGGTCAACGGCAGACGCAGGCTTCGGACCGAACTGCATCGGGTAGACGCCCCGATGGCCCAGAGTCCGGCCCAGCCACCAGCGGGTGAACGGGTAGTACAGGTAGTGGCTGATCTTGGAGAACGGCACGTAGATCAGGAAGAAGGCGGTGAGCACGAAGTAGGTCAGCTGGATGGCCTCGGCCCCCGCCACCGCGGCGTTGTGGGCCGACAGCCCGGCGAAGGCGAACCAGACGGTGAGCAGGATCAGCGAGAAGTAGTCGTCCGGGGTGCTGATGGCCTTGACATGCTTGTTGGTCAGGCGGCGAACCATGCGCATCAGGCCGATGGCGCAGGCCACGAAGCACAGGATCTGGATCACGTTGGAGACCATGGGCGCGTGGGGCGTCAGCAGGCCCGGCGCGTAGGGGATGAGGAAGGAGAGGCCGATGGCGGCCACCACGCCGACGTGGAACATCACGAACTGGGCGTAGAAGAACGGCTTGGTGCGGGTGCTCTCCATGCCCCAGGGCATGACGATGTTGAACAGGGAGTAGACCGAGCCCTTGAGCCGGCTGGTGTCCAGGCGGCCGGTGCGGGCCTGGCGCTCCTTGATCCCCTTGAAGCGGAACAACCACCAGAGGCGGGTGCAGTAGACGCAGGCCATGATCACCAGGGCTACCTCTTGCAGGGTGCCCTCGGCGAATAGAAGCAGTTCACTCTTCATGATGATTTCTCCTTTGATCAGCCGAGGCCGTTAAAGCAGGTCTCGAAGGGCTTGTATTCACGGTTATCGAGGGCGCACAGGATCACCTCGCCCACCTTGGCGTCGCCGCTGGCGTACTCCTTGACCGCCTGCACCATCAGCGCGGTGCACTGGTCCAGGGGCAGACCGTAGAAGCCGGCGCCCAGCGGCGGCATGGCCACCTGCTTGAACCCCTTCTCCTCCGCCACCTTGAACAGGTTGGCGATGGTCTGCTTGAGCAGCTTCTCCATGTCCTGCTCCATGAACTTGGGGCCCACGGCGTGCAGGATGTGGGAGGCCTTCATCTCGCCGGCCTCGGTGACCACGACGTCGGTGGTCTTGGCGCCGCCCACCTCGTCCAGGGCCTTCTGAACGGTGGGGCCGGCGCGCATGGCGATGGCGTTGCCGTAGCCGGTGCCAAGCTTGAGATCCTCGGCTGCGTAGAACACGAAGGCCTCCACCTCCATGTCCGTGACATCGCCCTGTACCAGCCTCACGGTGGTGTTCTTGATCTTCACTTCTTTCATGGTCTAGCTCCTGGGACAGTCGTTTTCGGTTGAAAGCCATGTCCCCGCTGGCGCGTCCGACAGAGGGATCCCGTCGTCCAGGCTCGCGATGGCGTCCTGGATCCTTCGGGTGCCCTCCTCCTCGAGCAGGTCAGCCAGGGTGAATGAACGGAACAGCGTGTTCAGCTGCCGGTCCAGCAGCAGGTAGAACAGGCGGCAACTGCAGAAATCAGCGTGGAGGCAATTCTCGGTGTCGTTGGCGCATTCCGCGATGTGAACCGGCCCCACCGCGGCGGTGAGGATCTCGCCGAGGGAGATATCGTGAGCGTGCCGCGCCAGGGTGTAGCCGCCGCCCCGTCCGCAGTGGCCCTTGATCAGGCCCGCGTTCTTGAGCGAAACGGTCAGCTGCTCAAGATAACGCCTTGAAATTCCAGAGTAATTTGAGATGACCTTGGTGGAGACCGGGTTGCGGCGACCGGCGATCTTGCCGATACCCATCATCATCCTTATGGAGTACCTGGCCCGTCTTCCGAGTCTCATTTTTCGCGTGGCTCCATCCGCCGGTCTTAATTCTCCTATAACTTCGATGTAATTTATGCGTCAACAAGATCAGGTGTACTTTTTCATACGTAATGTCGCGTTAATCTCGTTAAGTACTGTGTATTAGTAGGTCTTTGTTGATATGTATGGAATGTTATGTAGTTTTTGGAATTTAGAGCGTTGCATGGCGTGCAACATTGCGTTGCGGGCTCTTTGGGCGCCATGTGGAGCCCCCCTCTCTCCTGCCCGCAATGCTCGGCCGACGCGCCCGAAAACCCCTGGCCGAAGGCCGACATCGCCGGCGGATCCTGGGGCCTCCACATGGTGTAGACTCACCGTTGCTGCCCCATGAGCGGTCCATTATGGCGAAAAACGACGACAGGCAAGATCAGCTGGAGCACCTGAGGGCAGAGATCGACGCCTGCAACGGCGAGCTGCTGGCCCTCTTGAGCCAGCGGGCGCGGCTGGTGCAGCGGGTGCAGAAGGTCAAGGCGCGGGGGGGCATGGCCATCTTCTCCCCTGCCCGGGAGCAGGCCATGACCGAGCAGCTGCTGCAGGACAACCCGGGGCCGTTTTCGGACCGGGCCGTGCGCGAGCTGTTTCAGCATATCTACCGCGCGTCGCGCGAGCTGATGCGCGAGCAGCGCGACGGGGAGCTCATCGTGAGCCGGGCGCGCCGCGACGAGGACCTGGTGGTGGAGGTGCGGGGCAAGGCCGTGGGGCGCGAGCCGGTGCTGGTGGCCGGGCCATGCTCGGTGGAGGACGAGGCGCAGATGGAGGCGGTGGCGCGGCTGCTGGTGAAGCGCGGCGTGGGGTTCCTGCGCGGCGGGGCGTTCAAGCCGCGCTCATCGCCCTACGCGTTTCAGGGCCACGGCGAGCAGGGGCTCCAGATCCTGCAGCGCGTGGGACGGCGGCACGGGCTGGTCACCGTGAGCGAGGTGATGGACACGCGCACCGTGGGGCTCGTGGCGGACCACGTGGACATCCTCCAGGTGGGCTCTCGCAACATGTACAACTCCCCGCTGCTGCGGGAGGTGGGGGGGTGCGGCAAGCCGGTGCTGCTCAAGCGGGGGCTGTCGGCCACCCTGGACGAGCTGCTCAACGCGGCCGAGTACATCGCGGCGCAGGGCAACGAGCAGATCATCCTGTGCGAGCGGGGGATCCGCACCTTCGAGGGCCAGACCCGCAACACCCTCGACATCTCCGCCGTGCCGCTGCTGCGGGGCATGAGCTACCTGCCGGTGCTGGTGGACGTGAGCCACGCCGCCGGGCGGCGGGACATCCTGGCCTCCCTGGGCCGGGCCGCCCTCGCCGCCGGGGCCCAGGGCCTGATGGTGGAGGTGCACCCCTGGCCGGGCGCGGCCCGCTCCGACTCCCAGCAGCAGCTGGACCTGGACGGGTTCGGCGAGTTCCTGGACGAGGTCGCGATCTGAGCGAAGTGGGGGGGGACGAGCCCCTGCCCTACTTGTCGTACCAGCGGGGCTTCCACAGCCGGTGGATGCCCGAGAACCCCTCGAACTGCTTCTGGCCGCGCAGGGTCTGGCCCAGATCATGGGCCATGGCCCGGCCGATGGAGAAGGCGAACCACCAGTGCAGCCGGCGGCGGATGATGTGGCGCGAGGTCATGCCCGCCAGGTAGCGATGGGGCTGCTTGATGACGAAGTCGCGGGTGATCTTGGCCGTCATGCTGGCCACCTGCGCCCGGGTCAGGTGCTCGGTGGACATCACCGGGTAGAACATGTCGAAGTTTGCGAAGTTCTGCTCCTCGATCCAGCCGTTGGCCTGGGCCTCCTCCCACAGGGCGGTGCCCGGGTAGGGCTGCACCGGGTGATAGGCGGCGAAGTCTAGGCGGCAGGCGCGGGAGTAGGCTGCCAGGCGCTCGAGGGACGCCTCCGACTCGGAGCGGATGCCGGTGACGAAGGTGGCCTGGCGAAACACCTCGGGGTACTTCTCCCTGAGCAGCTTGCACGCCGCGGGCAGCGCCTCCCACGAGAGGTTCGGCTTGCCCAGGCTGTCCAGCTCGCTCTGCACCGGCCGCTCGCCACCGAACAGAGTGTGGCGGAAGCCGGCGCGCACCATCTTCTCCAGGATGCCCAGCTTCTCCTGCTCCAGCAGCAGGTCAGCGCGCACGAAGGCCCACCAGCCGAGCTTGTAGCGGCGGCGGATGATCTCGCTGCACAGCTCGTCGAGCCACTCGTTGTCCGCGTTCCAGGTGCCGTCGGCCCAGAACAGGTAGCGCACCTTGTACTTGCCGTAGAGCAGGTCGATCTCCTCCAGCGTGCGCGCCACCGACTTCTGCCGCCGGTGGGGCACCACCTCCATGTGGCCGTCGGGCTGCTGCACATGCTCGTTCTCCATGGCGTTCCAGGAGCAGAACTCACAGCTGAACGTGCAGCCGCGGCTGCCCTGGATGGTGGCCGCTCGGGGCCAGAGCATGCCGAAGGGGGAGTAGCTGCGGATCGGCATCAGGTCGTAGGCGGGCGGCGGGAGCCGGTCCAGATCGGCCAGGGGCGCAGGCGGCGTGAGCTTCGCGGCGCCGTCCGGGCCGCGGTAGGCGAGGCTCGGCACCTGCTCCACCTTGCCGTCGCCGTTGAGCGCGCGCACCAGCTGGTGGAACGGCTGCTCCCCCTCGTAGCGCACCACGTAGTCCACGTCGGGGAAGGTCTCCAGGGTGTAGCCGGCCATGTGGGAGTGGAAGTGCCCGCCGGCCACAGTGACCACGTCCGGGTCGAACTCCTTGGCCATGGAGGCCACCTTCATGCCCTCCTGCATGTAGACGATCATCTCGCCCACGCCCACCAGATCGGGGCGCTCCTCGGCGATGACCTTTCGCAACTTGCGCCAGCCGATCTTCAGCGGCAGGCAGTCGACGATGCGGATGTGTAGATCGGGCTGCTGCTGGCGCAGGTAGGCCGCGATGCAGGGGAACGCCAGGGGCAGCAGGAAGTTATCGGACTCGTTGATGATGGGCCAAAGGTGCGCGGGGGGCCTGACGAACAGGATGCGGCGGATTGGCCTGGCTGACGCGCTCATGAACTCTGCCCCGGTGCTGGTCGTCGATTCACCGGGTGACGATAGCACGCAGGAGACGGCGGGGCTGCGACCGGTAGGACCTGTCGCGCAGCTTTTCGGCGGCGTCCGGACAATTGTGGCTTCCTGGCATTCCTGGCATTCTTCCAGCCATAATTCGATACGGTGTGAGCTTCATGGCAGACAGGCGACAGCGTTCCATCAAGACGGAGCTGCCGGTGGGGGACTACCCGACGCCGGGGGCGTTCACCGATCCGGTGAAAATCGTGGTGCTCGAGGGCCCGGACCAGGGCCGCGAGTATCCGCTGGAGACCGACGCGGAGGTGGGCAGCGACGACCGCTGCGCCATCACGCTGGCTGACCAGGCGGTCTCCCGGCTGCACGCCGTGTTCCGCAGCACCGCCGGCGGCGTGGTGGTGCGGGACCTCGGCAGCTTCAACGGCACCTTCCTCGGCGGCGTCCGGGTCAACGAGGGCGCGGTGCCCGTGGGCGCGCCGGTGCGCATGGGCGACACGGTGCTGGCCATCTACCCGAGGTGGCACCAGCAGGAGGTGGCCCCCTCCGACGCGATCCAGTTCGGCGAGCTCATCGGCAAGAGCCTGCTCATGCGCGAGCAGTTCGCGCTGATGGAGCGGGTGGCGCTCACGGACCTCACCGTGCTCATCGAGGGGGAGAGCGGCACCGGCAAGGAGCTGGCCGCGCGGTCGATCCACGCGGCGTCCGACCGGGCTGACGGTCCGTACGTGGTGTTCGACTGCGGCTCTGTCCCGCGGGACCTGGCCGAGAGCGAGCTGTTCGGCCACGCCCGCGGCGCCTTCTCCGGCGCGGTGGACGAGCGGCCCGGGCTGTTTCAGGAGGCCGACGGCGGCACCATCTGCCTGGACGAGATCGGCGAGCTCCCCCTGGAGCTTCAGCCCAAGCTGCTGCGGGTGCTCGAGACCGGCGAGATCCGCGCCGTGGGCAGCGACTCGCCGCGCAAGGTGGACGTGCGGGTGCTGGCGGCCACCAACCGCGTGCTGGCAGACGAGGTGGGGCAAGGCCGCTTCCGCGGTGACCTGCTGTTCCGGCTGGAGGTGTTCCGGGTGACGCTGCCGCCGCTCAACCGGCGGCGTGAGGATGTCCCGCTGCTCATCCGCCACTTCCTGGACGGCATCCTGGCGCCGGATGACGACATCTCCGGGGAGAACCTGAACAAGCTGCTCTCCTACGACTGGCCGGGCAACGTGCGCGAGCTGCGCAACAACTTGCTGCGCGCCGCCACCCTGGCCAACCGCCCCGGCGCTGCGCCGGCCCGCTTCGACGAGCTGGTGTTCAACCTCGGGCCGGTGGGCAAGAGCACCGCCTCCGGCGAGTCGCCCATCCTGCCGGGATTGCTGGCCCTGCCCTACAAGGAGGCCAAGGAGCAGCTGCTGGCCACCTTCGACCGGGAGTACATCCAGGTGCTGCTCCAGCAGAACCCGGACAACCTGACAAAGGCCGCCCGCGCCGCCGGCCTGAGCCGCAAGCACCTGTACCAGCTGATCCGCAAGGTGGATCGGTAGCTGTTACCTCCAGGTCTCGCCATCGCAGCGCCTGGTGTTACCTACAGGTTCCACTGCCCTCGCCTGGAGTGCCGATTTACCCTGTATTTTCAATCTGGCCAAAACTCCGCCACCTGGCATGGACTTTGAACCTTGTTGGTTCGAGTTCCACCAACAAAGGAGGCAGACATGAAGATCAAGACCAAGATCAAGGCCGGCGGAATCGCGACCTCCCCCCTGGGCGTCAAGCGCAAGGGCAGGTAGCGTCATGAAGATCAAGACGAAGGTCAAGGCGGGCGGCCTCGGGGGGACCCCCCTGGGCAAGCCGGTGCTGCGCGGGCTCGGCAGCTGCCCGCTGGGCAACAAGAAGTAGCTTCACCCCGGGCGCCCCCTGCCGGGGCGCCTCCTCTTACAGCTCCCGGGCCTCCCTGGTCAGCGCTTCTTTCGGCGCGCTCTGGACCTGCGGGCGGCCCGGGCCTTCTCGGCCTCCTGGTGGTCCGCCATCGCCCTTCGGGCGTGGAGCCTGGTCTTTTCGTCCGGGTGATCCTTGTCCTGCTCCAGGTGCTCCATCCACCAGTCGTACTCCTGCTGACTCATCTGCTTCCTGGCCTGGACAGGGGTCAGGCGTGACAGGGTCTCCTCATCCTCCGAGCCAGTGACGTCGTAGTCGTAGTCGAGCCGGTACTTGTAGTGCATTCCGCACACCGGGCAGCGCTGGATAATGGTTTTGCGGCTGCCGTATTCTTCGTCCGGGTCGGGCACCAGGCGGCCGGCCGCCACGGGGAGGCCCCGGGTCTGTTCGGGCCAGCCGTGCTTGTAGAAGCTGGTCTGGACTTCGCCCAGCTCGCGACACACTTCGCACTCGGCGATGGGGCGGTACTTCCTCTTTATATTGCCCATGAGCACCTGATGGATGGAAGTTTGGGCGGAGGGGATCCCCCACGCTGTTGTCCAGCTGAGGTCCCGTATCCGGCGCCCCACTCAGGGGGCGACGGTCACCTTGGCCGGGTCGTTCCAGGTCTTGTGCTCGTCGGTGTAGTACAGGTAGGCGCTGGAGGCCGGGCCGGTGTACTCGCCCGGCACTGTGGCCACGAGATCGATGGGCACCTTGCGCTCCTCGGACGGCTTGAGCTGGCGGAAGTAGAGGATCACCTCCCGCGCGCGGGTCTCGTAAAAGGCGATGAGCTTCTTGTCCCGAAGCTCCTTGAGCTGCCAGGTCTGGAAGGTGAGCCCGCCAGGCAGGCCGACGCGGGCCAGGGTCATGGGCTGGCCGTCCTTGGTCTTGTTCTTCACCACCGCGTCCATGCGCACGGTCTCGCCCATCTTCACCGCGGACTTCTGCAGCGCGGTGGTCAGGGTGACCGTGGCCTTGTCGCTGGTGGCCGGCCGCGCCGAGCGGTAGGAGACCGCGATGCTGTAGGGCAGCTCGCCCTTGCCGGCGTAGGCCAGCGCGATGTCGTTCTTGCCCGAGGTGAGGTGCTGGCCCAGGTCCTTGAACAGGATCGGCTCGCGGCGGCCCGCGGCGAAGGCGAAGCTCTCCACCTCCTTGCCGTTGATCTTCACCGTCACCTTGCCGGGGAAGCGCATCTGCTTGGACGCCTTGACGTAGTACAGCAGCGCCTTGAGCCCGAGCACCGTGGCCTGGGTCGCGCCCCACTGGCCGTAGCCGCCGCGGTTCTCGTTGAGCCATTTGATGGCCCCGCGCACCTTGGCGCTCTGGCCGCCGGCCTTGATCATGGCCATGATGGCCAGGGCGGTGGTCTCGATGGTCAGGTTCTTGCCGCCGGAGCGGGTGATGCTGTGGCTGGCGCCGGTGAAGGCGCCGCTGCCGGCCTGCATGCCGGCCAGGCGGCGGGCCGCCGCCTTGCCCGCCCCGCGCAGGGCGGGCACGTTGAGCAGCGTGTTGGCAGTCAGGGCCAGCAGGTACGGGTCGCGGGTTGTGGCGGCCAGGCTCTTCTGGCCCTTGAGCTCCAGCGGCAGATCGGTGATGCCCGCCTCGGTGAGGCTGTACATGATGTAGGCCGTGGTCACCTCGGCCGAGGCGCGGCCGAAGCTGTCGAGGGCCTTGGCGTTGCGCTGGAAGCCGCCCTTGCCGTCGCGGCGCGCCTTGAGCCAGGCCACGGTGCGGCGGATCATCGCCTCGTCCACCGCGCCGTGCACCTCCTTCATGTCCACGAACTCCAGCAGGCCGTAGGCGGTGAGCGCCTCGTGGCCCGGGTGCCCGCCGAACCACTCGTACCCCTTCTTCGGGCTCTCGTAGCCCACCAGCTTGCGGTACCCCTTGTCGAGCAGGCCCTTGCTGCGCTGGAGCAGCGCCACGTCGGAGATGTCGTGCTCCTTGAGGTAGCGCATCACCATCACGTTGGGGTAGTTGGTGCTCGAGGCCTGCTCGAAGCAGCCGGACGGCTGGCGCAGCATGCCGTCGAGGCCGCTGATCATGCTGGAGACCGGCGACGGGTAGAGCCGCACGCTGGCGGTGACCGAGCCGGGGACCGCCTGGCCCAGGTCGAGGCTGTGCTTCGCGCCGGCGCCGGACACCTCGCCCGAGAAGGAGGCCTCCTGGGGGAAGCCCACCGGCACCACCGTCACCTCGCGGGTGAACTCGTCCTTCAGGTTGCCGGCGGTGGCCAGCACCTGGACCTTGCTCTTGCCGCGCTTGCCGGTGACCTGCACGTCGTAGAACAGGCTCTCGCCCTTGCCCGCGGGGAGCTTGAAGGTGCGCGCCGCCGCGGAGTCGCCCGCGGCCTCGAGCAGCTTGCCGAAGGCGGCCTTGACGGCCACCTCCAGCGGCTTGTCCGTCTCGTTGGTCAGGGTCAGCGGCAGCTTGAGCTTGTCGCCGGCGCTCACCTCGAGCGGCAGCTTGATGCTCATGGAGAAGGGCAGGCTCGACTTGAACACCTGCTCCTTGCGGCCCAGCAGCCCGGCGCCCGCCCCCTCGGCGAACACCCGAAACGAGGTGACCGCGTCGGAGAGGTAGAACGACACCGTGGCGGTGCCGTCCTTGCCCGTGGCCACGCGCGGCACCCAGTGGACGGTCTCGCGGAAGTCGGTGCGCGGGCCCTCTGCCGCGGCGGTGTAGATCGGCGCGGGGAACACGCGGACCTTGGCCCAGCCCACGCGGCGAGGGCGACGGCGCAGCAGCTCGGGCGCCTCCTCGTCCTCGGCCATGTCGGCCTTCTCACGCCCGGCCTGGGCCCAGTCCTTGTCCTGCTCGTTGGCCATGGCCTTGGCCTCCTTGGCGACCAGGCGATCCGCGGCCACCGCCGGCGCGGCCATCTGCTTGGCCGGTGCCGGGTCGTCCGCGGGCGCCTCCATGGGCGGCTCGGGAGCGGGCATGGGCCGGCGAGCGGCGCGTCTACGCGGCGCGGCCGGCTTGGGCTTGGGCCGCGGCTTGGCCTCGGCCTTGCCCATGGGCGGCGCGGCCGCTGGCTTCGCGGCCATCGGCTTGCGCGGGGCCTTCTTCTTCGCCTTCTCCGGGCCCGCGCCTGCGACCCGCTCCATGGCGGGGGCCATGAGATCTTCCACGCGCTGGCGCCGGCCGCCGCGCAGCACGTTGCGCAGCTTGCCGATGATGCCCACGCCGCCCTTGCCCGTGGCGGCGCCGCCCTCTCCCGATTCATGCAGCACGTTGGGGTCTGGCGGGTTGAGCACCGGCTGCCAGTTGAACTTGCGCCAGCCGCGGGTGCCCATGAGCATGTCCATGCCTCTCGCTGCCTTCTTCTCGGTCAGGTCGAACAGCACCTTCGGCTCCTCCACCTTGCCCGGGATCTCCTGCTCCAGGTACAGCCGGCTCAGCATGTGGCCGGTCTTGTCGTCGGCGAAAGAGATCACCGTGTCGTCCACCACGGACAGGGCCAGCTCGGCAGGCACCGGCTTGCCGTCGGCGCCGGAGGTGGTGACCTTGAGGGTCACCTGCTCGCGCGGGGTGTAGGCCTTCTTGTGCGGCTCCACCTTCACCTTGAGCAGCGCCCGGCGGTTGCGGTAGACCAGCCGCTCGGCCAGCGGCTCATCGCCCTCGCCAAAGACGGTGACGCGCACCACGCCCTGGGCCTTGTTCACCTTCGGGTCCTTGTTGTTCAGGTAGACCACCGCGGGCTCGCCCTCGGGCACGCTCACCGTGGCTGTGTCGACGACGTTCTCGCGCAGCACGCCCACCACCGTCACGGTGCGGGCAGCGCTGCAGCGCACCGACACGCGCAGGGCGTCGGCCTGGCCGTCGAAGTCATCGTAGCTGTTGAGCACGCACCCCTCGTCCAGCGAGATGGGCAGGCTGAAGCGCTCGGTGACGCCCACCGGGCGGGTGACCACCGCGCGGTAGGACCGGCCGGTGGCCGGGATGAACGCGAAGCGCCCCCGGCCGTGGTGGTAGGAGCGGAACTTGGCCACCGCCACGCCGTGGTCGTCCTCGATGCGGCCCTCGATGTCGGCCGGCTTGCCGATCATGTTCTTGGCCTCGAAGTAGACCCGCGTCGGCACGCCGGCCACCAGCTGGCCCCCCTCGGGGAAGAAGGAGAGCTTGACCTTCTTGAGGATGATCGGGATCCGCTTGGAGACCGACTCGGTCACGCCGCTCTCGCTCACCAGCACCGTGAGCAGGCCATCGCCCAGCTCCATCTTCCTGGGCAGCTTGAACCTGATCACCGCGCCGCCCAGCTCGTTGGTCCGCACCTTGACCCGGGGCAGGTCGCGGTTGTCGATGCGCACGGCCGCCACCAGCGGGTGCTCCTTGAGCGGCTCGCCGGTGGGGCGCTTGACCTCGATGGTGGCGCTGACCTGGTCGCCGGCGCCGTACGCCTTGCGCAGGAACTCCAGCTTCTTCTTCACCCGGGGCGGCTCGTAGGTGCTGACGATGATGGGCCGCTCCTCCTTGTGGCCGTCGAAGGAGATGGCGCGCAGCTTGTACTCGCCCCCCTGAACGCCCTCCGGGATGATGAAGTCGTTGTGGGCCACGCCCTGCTCCAGGCGCACCCGCTTGCGCAGCACCACCGCGCCCTTGGGGCTCACGAGCTGGTAGTGCAGGCCGGGGGTGTCGAGGTTGGCGTCCAGGGTGCGCGCGCGCAGGTCCCAGGAGCGGATCCAGATGGTCTCGCCCGGCTTGTACAGCGGCTTGTCCACCTGGATGTAGATCCGCTTGCCCGCGTGGCCGACGAAGTAGTTGTCGACCTTCTTGGCCAGGTCGGCGGCGCGGGCCTTGTCTCCGCCCTGCCGCTTGGAGGGACCAGGCGCGTCGGCAGCCTTCAACGGCGGCACGACCTTCTTCTCGCCCGGCTTGCCCGCTGCCTCATCGATCGGCGGCTTCGGCTTCTTCTTGACCACCTTGCTGGGCGGCGGCTTGGCCGCCCCCTTGTCCGGGGCCGCAGGTTTCTTCTTGTCGGCCGGGCACCCCCCCACCATCAATGAAATCGCACAGATCCATCCAGCGCGTCGTACGGTCATCCGATCCTCCTCGTTTACGGTGGACGCCTTCGAATATACGTTTGATGCGGGGGGACGGTCTATTCTTGGTTCAATCGGTTCAGCGCAGCGAGTAGACCACGATGGTGGCCACCAGGTTCAGTACCAGGCCCACTGTCAGGAAAAACGGCAACAGCTTGCGCCAGGTGGGCTGCACGAGCACGAACCAGGTGACGATGCCGGCGCCCGCCGCGGCCATGGGCCACGGGCCCGGGAAGAGCCACGGTCCCCCGGCGCAGAGCAGGAACACCAGCAGGTCGAGGATCACGCGGCGAGCACCGCCATGAATGCCCGGGCGCTGCCGCCGGCGTCTCCCGAGAGGATCAGCTCACGCATGGCCTGCAGCTTATCATCCGCCACCACCCCCCGGCCCAGCGCCGTGACCTTGCCCCACAGCTCCTCGTCGGTCAGCGGGTTGCGCGGATCGCCCTTGGGGTAGTCGAGCTGGTTGTCCACGGTGCGGCCGTCGGTGGTCTGAATCTCCACCCGCACCCGCTGCAGGCCGGGGAACAGCGCCTCGATCTCCGCATCGGCCACCACCTTCACCTTGGGCAGCTGGGCGCGGATCACCGGGTCCATGATCCGGTCCTGGTCGAACTGCCGGGGCGTCACCTGGCGGTCCACCAGGGCGGCCGCCACCACGTAGGGCAGCGAGTGGTCCGCGGTCTCCTTGGAGCGCGGATCGTACTTGGACGGATCGGCCAGGATGTCAGCCGCCCGGGCCAGGGAGTGGATGGTCACCTGCTGGATGTCGTCCGGCTTCAGATCATGGGTCTGCACCAGGTCGAGCACCGCGGACAGGGGGGCGTGGGTCAGCGCCTCGGTGGGAAAGAACTTCATGCCGCAGCGCAGGATGCGCCACTGATCAGCGTCTCCCAAACCCTCGGTGAGGACGTCGAAGCGCCACTCGCTGTCAAACACATGGCTGAAGCCCTCCTTGCCGTCGAGCACATGCTCCGGGCCGGTGTACCCCTCGCGGGCCATAAGCGCGGCCAGCACGCCGGACTGGGTGGCCAGCGGGTCCACGGTGTTCTTCATCATGGTCAGCTTGCCGGCGGTGACCGAGCCGGTGGTGCAGTGCCGCGAGCCGCTGATCCCCATGGCGTGCTGCAGCTGATCCGCGTCCAGGCCCAGCACCTTGCCCGCTGCCGCGGCGGCGGCCACGGCGGTGAGGGTGGCGTGGTGCCAGCCCAGCTCGCGGATGCCGGGGAAAGAGATCTCGCACAGCCGCTGCTCCAGCTCGTAGGCCACCACGATGCCCACCAGCATGTCGGCCACCGTGGCGTCGGCCAGCTCGGCGGCGGCCATGGCGGCGGGGATGATGTCCGACGGGTGGCTCGGGTCCTGCTGCCAGTAGATGTCGTTGTAGTCCATCACCCGGATCAACAGCGCGTTGAGCAGGGAGGCGGACAGGGCGTCCAGCTTCTGCCCCGTGACCAGGGCGGTGCACGGCCCATCGCCTGCCACCTGGTCCAGGGTCCGCTGCATCAGCGCCACGTCCTCCTGCTGCGAGCCGCCCAGGGCGCAGCCCACCGAGTCGAGCAGAAACCGCCGCGCTGCGGCCATCACCTCGTCCGGGATGTGGGACGGCTCGAGGCTCGCCACCCAGCGGGCGACGGTGGCGGTCACGGTCTCGGTTGCCTGGCTCATGGTTCCTCCTGATCGACTTGGGGTGGATGCGGAGCAAAGGCTATCATCCCGCGGTCGCCCCGCAACCAGACAGGAGTTGATCCCATGCGCCGCCCTCCCCTGACCCTGACCCTGGCCCTGGCCCTGGCCCTCGCCATGCCCTTCACCCTGGCCTGCAGCGATGACACCTCGCCCACCCTCGACGCCGCGATCCAGAACGACACCGGCGCCGCCGACGCGGCCACCGCCGAGGCGGGCATCACCTGCCCCACCACCAAGGCCGCCGCCGTGCCGACCCCCAGGATCTACACCCCGCGCTGGGCCTTCGAGCCGTGGATCTCCAAGGACATCTCCACCGGCAAGGACAGCTACGACTTCGTCAACGGCTTCATCCAGCGTGACATCCCGGTGGGGGTGCTGGTCATCGACTCGCCGTGGGAGACCAACTACAACACCTTCATCCCCAACGACAAGCGGTACCCCAAGTTCAAGCAGATGGTGGCCGACATGCACGCCAAGAAGGTCAAGGTGGTGATGTGGGTGACCCAGATGATCAACTCCAAGAGCTTCGACCTGGAGACCGGCGGGGACACCTACGAAAACCCGTCGCCCAACTGGCCCGTGGCAGACAAGTGCGGCTTCATGGTCAACGGCGGGTTCGCCTACACCTGGTGGAAGGGGTTCGGCGGCGGCATCGACTTCTTCAACCCGGTGGCGCTGGAGTGGTGGCAGAAGCAGCAGGACCATGTGCTCGACATGGGCATCGACGGCTGGAAGCTCGACTTCGGCGAGGAGTACATCGACCAGAAAAAGCCGATCAAGACCGCCAAGGGCGACGTGACCCACCAGGCCTACAGCGAGGAGTACTACCGCTCCATGTGGGCCTACGGGGTCAAGAAGCGCGGCGCAGAGTTCCTCACCATGGTGCGAGGCTACGACAAGTCCTACACCTTCGACGGGCGCTTCTTCGCCAGGCCCGAGCACGCGCCGGTGGTGTGGGCCGGTGACAACCGCCGGGACTGGATCGGCCTGGCCGACGCTCTGGACCACATGTTCCGCTCGGCGAAGAAGAACTACGTCGTGGTGGGCTCGGACGTGGGCGGCTACCTCGACTTCGACGACACCAACACGGCCAAGGCGGTGCCCTTCAGCCAGGATAACTTCGTCCGCTGGGTGGCCGTGGGCGGCATGTCGCCCTTCTTCCAGCTGCACGGCCGGGGCAACCTGACGCCCTGGACAGTCACGCCCAAGACCACAGAGACGGTGGCCATCTACCGGTACTGGTCGCACCTGCACCACGAGATGGTGCCGTTCTGGTACTCCCTGGCCCAGGAGGCGTACGCCAACAAGACGAGCATCATCTTCCCGGTGGGCGCCGAGAAGGACTGGCCCGGTGACTACCGCTACACCGTGGGCCAGGCCCTGCTGGTGGCGCCGATCCTGGACAAGACCGGCAAGCGCGACGTGCCGCTGCCCGCGGGGTCCCGCTGGTACGACTGGTGGAAGCCGGCCGACGCGGCCGTGGCAGGGGGTACCACCCTCAAGCAGTACGACGCCACCAACCAGCAGCGGATCCCGATCTTCGCGCGCGAGGGCGCCATCATCCCCGCGGAGGTGGAGGCCGACGTGGCGGGGCTGGGGACCAAGGCTTCAAAGGGGTACCTGACCCTGCTCATCTGGCCGTCCAAGACGCAGAGCAGCTTCACCCTGCACGACAAGGACAGCTCCAAGACCACCATCACCGCGGTCACCGCCAGCGGCGAGACCACCGTGACCATCAGCAAGGCCGCGGCGCCGGTGATCCTGCGGGTGCGCGCCGACGCTGCCCATGACTCGGTCACCCTGGACGGCAAGACCCAGACCACGCACCAGGACTACAAGGGCTTCCAGAACAAGTCCGACGGCTGGTACAGCGACACCCAGAGCAAGTGGACCTGGGTCAAGCTGCCCAAGAGCGCCAGCAAGCAGACGGTGGTGCTCAAAGTGTCCGGGGACTGATCGGTCCCTGGCTCGGAGCCCGGGCGGCCGGCGCCACCGGCTTGAGGTGCCGGTCGAAGAAGGCGAGCACCTTCCGCATCCCTGCTTCGCTGCCGAACAGCCCGTACTCCACCTGCAGGGCCGGCAGGGCGAGGGTGGAAAGGTCGTTGATCTGGCCGCCGTGGGGGTGCAGGCCCGGCAGGTTCTCGTCAAGCAGCGTGCCCTCGTCCTCGGTGACGTTGTAGTAGCTGCCGTTGCAGTCCGTGACATAGGCGCGAAAGGGGAAGCCGAGGCGCACGGCCAGGTTGCCGGCCACGCCGCCGCCTGACTGGCCGATGAGGCCCACGCGGCCGCGGGCCACCGACGGGAGCTGCTCCAGGTAGCGCAGGCCGAGGACCATCTCGTAGACGCGGACGGTCATGAAGCTGTGCCCCTGGAGCAGCAAGCTGCGGGTCACGCGGTCCTCGATCTCGTTGCCCTCGTTGGCCCTCATGTTCAGCACGAGGGCCACGTAGCCCCGCTCGGCAAAGTCTGCGCCGCGCCAGCGCTCGAGGTAGCGCTCGGCGGTGTCCGAGTGGCCGTGGACCACCACCACCGCCGGGAAGGGCCCCTCGCCCTTCGGGGTGAGCAGGATGCCCCGGAGCCTGCCGATGTACTCGTCATGGATGTAGACCATCTGCCGCAGGTGGTTGCCCACCTGGCGCACCTCGCCGCCGTAAGCGCACGGCTTGACCTGCGCCAGGCGCGGCATGAGGAATTCCATGTTCAGCTGCTGGAGGATTGTCCGGCGCAGGGCGTCCGCTTTCAGATCGGGGGCCGGCTCGCTGTAGCCGGAGCGGATCTTCTCCAGGCGGCGGTCGAGCTCCACGGCGGTGATGGGGCGGGCGTTGTCCACCACCCGGGGGTGCTTCAGAAAGATGTTCAGATAGTCCGCTGCGCCGTCCTCGCCCATGTCCTGGCCGCTGGATTCATTCCGGCCTTGCTGGTGGCCCACCAGGTAGCCCAGCCCGGCGGCGCCGGGTACCAACAGCAGGACGGCGATGATTGTGATGAGGCGGATCCTGGCCATTCTCCCTTGTAGTGTAATTTTACACTGCCAAGGTCCCGGCGAAAACCTCATGTCTCGCATGAGCTGGTGGCCGCCCATGCCGGCTCGATCAGCTGCCACCCATTCGATTATCGGAGAGGTTCAGCGCCCCCTGGATTTCTGTTTTTTCAATGATTTCAAGGCGGGCTATTGGCAGGCGTGTTGCAACCTGTGGCGCCATGCGACGATTGTTTCTCCTGGCGCTGATGGCGCTGATGCTGATCGCCCCGCAGGCCTGGGCCGAGCGGGTGAGCACAAAGCGGGGCGTGGGCGGCCGCGCGCTTCAACTCTACCGTGGCTGGGCCAACAAAAAGACCCACAGGCTCTCCCCCGGGAGCAAGGCCCGCTGGCGTGGCGTGCTGTACACCGAGCACAGCAGGCTGCTGAGCCGGCGGGTGGAGAACAAGGGCAAGAAGAGGAACATCAACTACGACCCCACGTTCCGCGGCAAGCACCCGATGTTCAAGCGGCTGGTGCGAAGCGGCTGGTACAAGAAGGGCGCGAAGATCGGCAAGCTGCAGGGCATGGCGAACAAGCTGCGCCAGACCAAGCGCATCAACCCGAACACGCCGCTGTCCAAGGTGGAGTTCCTGGCCTTCGACCTGGAGGCCACCAGCGGCCGCGCGGGCAAGTACAACAAGGGCAACGGCACCTTCAAGAGCGGCTGGGACGAGATCACCCAGTTCGGCTACACCATCTACAAGGGCGGCAAGAAGGTGAAGACCGGCTCCATCAAGATCAAGCCGGACGTGTACATCAACAAGCATGTGCAGAAGCTCACCGGCCTGACCCCCAAGAACCTGGCCAGCTCGCCGCGCTTCGAGCAGTCGGCGAAGCAGCTGCTCAAGCTGATGGACGGCCGGGTGCTCATCGGCCAGAGCGCCATCAAGATGGACTGGGCATGGATGAAGTCCAACTTCGCGCGCATCGGGGTCGACCTGCCCACCCCACGGGGGCTGATCCTGGATACGCACCTCATGAGCCGCCATCACTACAAGAACGGCGCCGGGCTGGCCAAGCTGTCCAAGGCGTTCCGCGTCAACCAGCGCAACCACCACGACGCCATGTACGACGCCGAGGCCACCGGAGATGTCTTCTTCGCCATGGCCCGCAAGAACAACGTCCGCACCCTGGGCCAGGCCTTCAACCTCCAGCGCAACCTCCCCGCCCTGCCCGACCGCCCCATGCCGGAGCCCCTCAAATAACGGGGACGCTCTTCAGAAGTTAAGAAGTCGAGAAAAGGGGACGCATTACAGTTACGCGTCCGCGCCTCACGCGTCGTTGCGCTCCTTGGGCCGCGGCACCGCGCCGCTGACCTCCAGGGCCACCGGGCCACCCCCCTTGCTCCTGAGCGAGAAGATCCCCTTGAAGTCCAGGCTCCCCGTGGCGCCCTCCGGATCGAACTCGGCGGACAGCAGCACCCTCAGCCCCTTGCCTCCACGCACCACCTGCACGCTCTCCACAATCACCGACTCCAGCGCGCCCGACAGCGGCAGATACGCGCTGGCCGGCACAGCAGGCGCCAGCAGCTGGGGACACCCGCTGCCCTTGCATTTCAACTCCGCGCGGATCCTGACATTGCCCGGCTCGCGGTCCTCCTCGTCCACCACGCTCCAGCGCTGGGCATAGCCGAGCTGGTTGGCCGGCCGCGGCAGGTGGTCGCTGAATCGCTTGAAGGTCCACAGCTCCTCCGGCGACATGGCCTCCTGGAGCGCCCCCACCGGCACGGAGCGCCGCATGGCCAGCACACCCTTGATGCAGACCTTTTTGCAGGCGAGGAGGTGAACCCGCACCCGCAGGTCCAGCGCCGCGCCCTCGTGCTTCTTGCCCACGGTGACCGGAACGGAGATCAGGGTCTGGCCGCCGTATTCATAGGTCGTCATGGCCGCGCGGGCGTCTCGACGCACCAGCGGCATGGGCCAAACCTGGTCGCCGAAGCGCGCGCCCCTGGCGAACCAGATCAGGCGCGTGGGCAGCCCGGAATCACCGGGGTTGCGCCAGTAGATGTGCCAGCCCGGGGCCATCTTGAACAGCACCCCGGCCCTGAAGGTGGATCCCCTGCCCGCGCGCTTCACGTCCGCGAGCAAGGTGCCCTTGACCAGCGGCTTGCCCTTGAACATGGCGCCGGAATCCGAGGCCGAGCGGGCAACTCCATCGGCGCCAGCCGGCGCGGTGGCAAGCATGACCAGGGCAAAAGCAGCTGAAATAGTGGTGATTTTTGCAAGCATGAGCGCGCACCCTCCGGTTGCTCATGCTTAGTCTAGCAACTTTATGGACTATTACAGCCTCAGCGATAGACGACCTTCTTGCCCAGCGGCGCGAAGGAGATGGCGGCCAGCTTGAAGTGCGCAAGGGCGAACGGGATCCCCACGATGGTCACGGCGTAGCCCACGCCCGCCACCGCGTGCCCGATGGTGAGCCAAACGCCGGCCAGGATGATCCAGAGGAAGTTGGCCACGCCGGTGCCGATGATCGGCTTCTCTCCCACGTCCTGCAGATCCACCAGGTCCTTGCCGAACGGGAACGCCGCGAACCGCGCGATGCGCCAGGAGGCCAGCGCGAAGGGGATCCCCACCACGGTGATGCAGAGCAAGATGCCGGTGATGACCCAGCCGGCCCACGCGACGATGCCGCCCCCCAGGATGAACCAGAGCAAGTTCCCAATGACCACGAGCATCTCAGACCTCCATCACCGCGCTAGAGGAACCCCCCCTCGAGCAGCAGGCTCGCCACCGCCCCCGGCGCCGGCCCGTCCCGCATCTCCAGGAAGGATATCCCCTCCGCGTCGTGGTGTCCCACCCGCTCGTCCGCGGGCACCACACCGAGCAGCGGCACCTTCACCTCCGCGGCCAGGCGCCGCACCAGATCGGCGTCCTGGCCCGCGCGGTTGATCACCAGCCCGGCCACGTGCGGACCCACCGACCGGCGCGCGACCTCGGCCACCGCCGCGGCCACTCGCACCCCCTTGCGCGTGGGATCGCTCACCAGCAGCAGGTGGCTCACGGCCCGCATTACCCGCCGGTTGACCTGCTCCACGCCGGCCTCGGCGTCCACCACGGTCAGGTCGAACCCCGCGGCCAGCCCCTCCAGCGACTCCCTGAGCAGGCTGTTGAGCGCGCAGTAGCACCCCTTCTCCTCGGGCCGCCCCACCGCCAGCAGCGCGAGCCGCTCGCGCTCCTCCAACAACTCCATCAGCCGGTAGTCGGCAGTGGCGCCCAGGGCCGCCCGGTCGACCTTGCCCCCGGCGGCCTCCGCCGCCACTTCCCGCCGCAGGTCGTTCAGGCTGCGCGCCGGCTCCACGCCGAGCGCCAGGTGCAGCCCGCCGGCAGGGTCCGCGTCAACGGCGAGCACCCGCCAGCGAGGCCGATGCCGCAGCGCGGCCCGCACGAGCATGGCCGAGATGGAGGTCTTGCCTGCCCCCCCCTTGCCGCAGATGGCCACAACCCGGGTCATGCCCAATTATTATCCTTTTCATCTCGCCGTGTTGTCATTTTCTGACCGCCGCGGCTGCTACAGGCGCGTTCGGGGCCTGTCTCCTGTTCGAACCAGGAGGAGACGATGCCCGTGATGAGCCCAGCCCGAATCAATGTCGCGCTTACCCTTTTTGCCCTGTGCCTGTGCGTCGCCTGCGACCCGGGCGAGGACATTGATCAGCATGGCGCTGCCGGGGACGCTGGCGCCGCCAAGCCGGACAATGGCCCCGCGCCGGTGACCTTCGCCCACAAGGGGCTGGAGACCTGCGTCCGGGCGCGGTTGAAGAAGCCGTCCGGAGATATCATGCCTGCTGACCTCAAGGGTCTGACCACCCTGGAGTGCCAGGCGGCGGGCATCACCAGCCTGGGCGGGCTGGAGCATGCCACCGGCCTGACGGATCTCTCCCTGTGGGAGAACGAGATCGCCGACATCAAGGCGCTGGCCGGCCTCACCGGTCTCACCTCGCTGCAGCTGGGCAGCAACAAGATCGTCAGCCTGGAGCCGCTCAAGGGTCTGACCCGGCTCACGCGCCTGGGGCTGTCGCACAACCAGATCAAGAGCCTGGAGCCGCTCAAGGGCCTGTCCGGCCTGGCCTGGCTCAACCTGGACTGGAACAAGCTGCCCAGCGGCGAGCTGGCCAAGCTCTCCGGGCTTAAGAAGATCAAGTGGCTCACGGTGGAGCACAACGGCGTCACCGACACCTCGAGCCTCAACCCGCTCGCCTCGGCCGGCGCCGAGGTGTACAGCGAGTACCGGGTGGCGAGCGATGCTCTCACCGTGGCTGACCTGATGCCGCAGCCGGGCGCGGGCCTCAAGCGCCCGGGCCCGGGCCGCCTGGTGGCCAGCGTCGGGCCGGCTGGTGGCCTCGACCTCGCCTGGGCCAGCGCGGGCATGGAGCGCCCGGTGGTGGCCGAGCTGGCCCAGCCGCTGACCCTGCAGGGGAGCCGCGTCATGGCCGCCACCCCGCGCGGTCCGCAGACCGTGGGTCGGCTCGCCGGGCCCGACGGCCGCACAGTGGAGCTGTGCATGGGCGCCGCGGCCGGCGCCTGCCAGGCCGCCATCGGCTACAAGGCGGGCGCCCGCGGCCAGGGCGACCTGCTCAGCCTGACCCTCCAGCTCGCCGACGCCGGGACCATCGCCGACGCGCCTTATGCAAAGGACACCGACCTGATGCCCTACGTGTTCGCCTCGCCCAATCAGCTGGACGCCGGCACCTGCCTGTTCATGTCCAACACCGGCGCCATGGAGATCCTGATGAACCAGGGCAAGCGCGCCGCGGACATCAAGTACAAGGGCAAGACCGACCTGTCGGAGCGGTTCCTGATCAACGCCAGCCGCTACGTGCCCACCTCGGCCATGAAGCGCACCATCATGGACCTGATCTACGCCTACGAGTCCCTGGGCGGCTCCATGCTGGACAAGGACTACCCCTTCACCGTGGGCTACCTGGTCAAGGACTCCAGCGGCTCGGTCTCCGAGGCCAAATCCACCGACTCGGGCGCCTACCTGAGCGCCTACTACAACTGGCTCAACAAGCTGCCCACCAACTGGCAGCAACAGCTGGTGCCCACGCCCAAGGCCGCGCGCACAACCATCTACGTCGACCCGCTCAAGAGCAAGAACAGCGTCTGGAACGTTGGGCTCATGACCGACGACATGGTGGAGCGCATCAAGTGGGAGCTCAGGACCAAGAACGCGCCGGTCGTCGTGCTCTACAACCACTACCTGTACTGGCACGCCGACATCGTGGTGGGCTACGACGACACCGTGACCACCACCGGCTGCCCCATGGTCCAGTCCTCGCTTCAGTACTTCCAGAAGAAGGGCGCCACCAGCTACATCGACAAGATCAAGAAGCACATGGCAGCCCAGCGCGGCTGCTCAAACAAGGGCATCTTCTACGTGCGCGACTCGATCTACGACGGCGGCGCCGAGGAGAAGACCTACGTCTACAGCACATCGCCCAGCTACAGCGAAAAGTACTCCAAGCGCATCATCAAGCGCTCCTACAACTGGGTGAAGTACCTGGGCAACCACGCCTACACCGTGCACCGCCGCTGAGACGACCTGGACGCGACGCGGCCAGCCTCTGTCCACATCGACTCCCTGCTATACTGGGGCATCACCTCAGGGAGGCCGAACCGATGCGACCCGCGCTGTGCGCCGTGATGCTGCTCGTGGCCTCTGCCCTGGTACCGCTGTCGCTGTCCTGCTCGGACGACGGGGAGGACGATGACAAGAGGCTTGACCTGGGCGGAGACCTGGCCCGGGACCTGGGCCGGGACCTGGGCCCGGACCTGGGCCGGGACCTCTACCCACCGTGCCCCATGATCTCCGGCCCCTGGAAGATCACCGCTCACTGCGATTCATCCCACCAGGGCAAGTCGGTGTCGTTGACTCAGCTCGGCTGCAGCTTTGGCCTCACCGCGCCCTTCACGGGCTGGGCCTGCTCACTCGACAGCGCGAACAAGATCAAATGTATCGGTTATGCCAGCCGCGGCATCCCCGACTGCGTCGGGACGCTGTCGGGCAAGACCATCACGCTGAGCTGCGGAGACAAGACCAAGACCTGCAACATCACCTTGACGGCGGGGTAGTGGTGATCCGCTGGTGAGCCCGGCGCAGCTCCTCCACGTTGTCGCACAGCTCGCTCAGGTCGCACGCCTCGCAGGCCATCTCCAGGTCCTCGTGCTCCATGCGGAACAGCGCCTCGACCAGCTGCGCCGCAGCCCGCGCCGCCGGCGTCAGCGCGGCGACACGCTCTGGCGGGCCGGTGACCAGGGTCACCTCCACCCCGCGCACGCCAGGCACCTCGGCCAGGTTGCGCGCCAGGCCGCCGCACAGGGCGGCCGCGTCGATCCCCTGCTCCAGCGCCTGCCGCCCGACCCGCAGCCAGACGCCCTGCCCTGCCGGCAGGTGCCGCAGCATCACCCCTGACAGCTCGGTGGAGAGCAGCGCGTCGCGCAGGGCGGTGTGGCTGGCGTACCGGTCCGGCAGGTCGCCGGCGACCACCACCACCAGGCCCAGCGGGAGACGTCCAGCGCCCCGGGCGGCCGCCTCTTCCAGGTCGGGCCCCACCAGGCGCGCCGAGGTCCCGCCGGCCATGGCCCCCTGGGCGGTCCAGGCGAGGATCAGGTTCGACGGCTCGCCCGGCGGCCCGAGCTCCAGGCCGGTGTCATGCCGCAGCAGCAGGGTGCGCCCCGCGGGCCAAGGCTCCGCGGGCAGCTCTCGCAGCGCGCCGGCATCCTGCCAGCCCACCGCGCGCTCCGCGACCATGGCGAGCACTCCGTCGAACAGGGCCACGGCTCAGAGCTCGTCGGCGGCGATGAGCGCCGCCCCCAGCGCCGCCGCAAGGCCCGGGTCCCGCGGGAAGGGCTGATACTCGCCGTCGAGCATGGAAGCCACGCGGGCGGTGACGGCCTCCAGCCGACCCACGCTGCCGGTGATGGTGAAGCGCCCCGGCCCCCCGAGCCTCCTGGCCTGGGCCGCCACGATGCGCGCCACCGCCTCGCACAGCCCGGCGGCGATGTTGGCGGGCGGCTCCTCGGCGTTGAGCAGGCTCACCACCTCGCTCTCCACGAACACGCCGCACTGATCGCTGATGGGCGCGGTGCGCGCCGCGGCGGCCGCCGCCTGGTCCAGCCCGGCGACGCCCATGCCCAGGGCCTCGGACATCACCTCCAGGAAGCGGCCGCTGCCCGAGGCGCACTTGTCGTTGCGCACGAAGTCCAGCACCTCCCCCTCGGCGTCCAGCGACAGCGCGGTGATGCTCTGGCCGCCGATGTCGATCACCTGCTCCACCTCGGGCAGGTACTCCCGGGCCGCCCAGCCGATGCAGGCCAGCTCCTCCTCGCGCAGGTCGGCCCCCGCCACCGACTCACGGTAGCGCCCGGTGGCCGCCAGGCCCGCTGTCGCCGTCCGGTCCACCGACGCGGCCTCCAGGGCCGCCGCCAGCTGCGCGGCCGCCCCCTCGGCGAGCTTCGCCCCGCTCGGCGCCTCGCCGCTCGCCGCCGGCTCGCGATCCGCCAGCACCACCACCTTGCACAGCACGCTGCCCGCGTCCACGCCGAGGGTGATCATGCTGCACCCCGCAAGGCGTGCAGCGCCGCGCCCAGGGCGCCCATCACCTGGGGGTCGCGGGGCAGCGGCACCAGGCGCTGGCCCAGCAGTCGCTCCAGCTCCCGGCGTACGCCGTCGTTCTTGGCCACGCCCCCGGTCATGGTCACCGCAGGTTCGGCTCCCAGGCGCCGGGTCAGGGCCGCCACCCGGTCGGCCATGGCGCGGCAGATGCCCGCCGCCAGCGCCGCGGCGTCCACCCCGCGCTGCAGGTGGTGCAGCACCTCGGTCTCGCAGAAGATGCTGCACCTCGCCGACAGCGGGGTCGGCTCGGCGGCCTGGAGCGCCATCTGCCCCAGCCGCTCCAGGTCCACCTCCAGGGTGCGGGCCATCACCTCCAGAAACCGGCCCGTACCCGAGGCGCACTTGTCGTTCATGACGAAGTCGCCCAGCTCGCCCGACGGGTCGAGGCGGATCACCTTGGCGTCCTGGCCGCCGATGTCGATGACCGTGCGGGCGCCGGGCAGCTGGTGAAACGCCCCGGCGCCGTGGCACGAGATCTCGCTCACGTGGGCCCGGGCCAGGCCCACCTCCACCAGCTTCTGGCGCCCGTAGCCGGTGGCCACCGTGGCGCCGATGTCGCCGCGCCCCACCGCCGCCGCCGCCGCCGCGCCGTCGAGCACCTCCCGCGCCGAGTCCACGGGCGAGGGCCGCGCCCGCCGGTTGCAGTGGGCCAGGATGGCGCCCGCGTCGTCCACCAACACGGCCTGGGCGGTGAGCGAGCCGATGTCCACGCCGCAGGCGATCATCAGGCTGACCCTGCCGGGGGCTTCTTGCGCCGGCGCCGCCGCCTCCCGCTCCGCTGGCGCGGGGCCACCACCGTGTTGACGAAGGTGCCGATCTCCTGCTGCAGCGACTCCACCGGGGTGATGCGGCGGTTCCAGGAGTCGCCTTGCAGGGTGAGCACCGGCACGCCCGTGCGCCGGGTGATCTCCTCGCGCACCCTGGAGAACACGCTCCAGGTCTGCTTGCAGGCGTGGTGGCCCGAGAAGATGGTGAAGGTGGCGCCCAGGTCCTTGATGGCGCCCACCATGTCCTCCATCCACATGGCCGACATGGACGACGCGCCCATTTGCCGCGTCATCGGGTAGTCGAACACCGTGGTGGCCAGGCCGTCGAGCATGGTCTCCTTGCTGGTCAGATCCGGCGGCACATGCGCGAACAGCGCCAGGGCGTCGTCTAGGTAGGAGATGCCGCTCTCCTCCATCCAGTTGAACAGCCCCCACAGATCGAAGTAGTAGCCGGTGTAGAGCCAGAGGCAGCGCGGCACCTCCCTGGGCGCCGGGTAGTCGCCCCGCTCCAGCCGCGCGCGGCTCAGGGCCACCATCTCCTCCGCCACCTCGGCAGCCTCCTCGGTGCCCCAGCTGGAGAAGCGCACCGCGTAGCTGTAGAGCGTGAACAGGTTCGGCACCGGGCAGGGGCGGAAGCGCCGCAGGTCCTGCAGATCGGCGAACGCCTGGCCGCCGCGGTCCACCTGCGTGAGCACCTCGCGCATGTGCTGCTCGTCCAGCTCCTCGCCGATGAACTGCTCCAGCTCCGCCATGAAGCGGCGGAAGTAGCGCCGGTGCTGCTCCGCGCCGCGGGGGGAGTCGTCCGCGGGCTTCTCGACGAAGAACTGGGGCACCTCCAGGGTGCGGGCGGCGAACTCGTGGATCTTGCTGTTGGCGTCGCACGCCCCGGCGGTGGCTTGCACGATGCCGTCCGGCTCGAAGTCCCGCCCAGACAGCATGGACCCGAGGGCCACCGTGGAGGAGGAGCAGAGGAAGTCGGGGATGCCCAGGGCCATGGCGTGGTCCCAGTAGCGCTCCCCCTGCCCCTCGAGGGTGGCCACGGCCAGGGTGGTGAGCACCTCGCAGGTCAGGGGCACCGCGCCCTTGAACACGCGGATCACCTCCGGGGGGAAGTTGAACGGGATCAGGATCACCTTCTTGCCCTGGTCCCTGGCGTGTCGCACCTCCTGAATCCAGCCGGCCAGCAGCTTGAGGAAGCTGATGCCCACGGGGCGCACCCGGGGCACGAACACCGCCCCCACCGCGCGGGCGGTGTCCGGCGGCATCAGCTCCAGCAGGCCCTCCAGCTCGTGGTCCGAGATCCTGTCGGGCAGGGCGAGGATCACCTCGGTCAGTTCCGTGAGCCGGGCGAACAGCCCCTCCCCTTGCACAGGCGCGCTGCTCCTGCTCTCCATCATTTTCCCTCCTTCGCTTCCACCTGGCGCCCCCCGGTCACCGCCTCGGGGGATACCTTCACGGCGCGGGCGTGGGCGCCCCTGAGCTGCACCTCCCCGGCGTAGGGGAACCGCATGGAGAACGCGCCGCGGCGGCAGCGGGCCAGGTGCACGAACGCAAAGCGCCGGCCCCGGTTGCTCCGCTGAACAGTGCGCGCCAACACCGGGCCTCCGCCCGCGCAGGCGCCGGTGATGCGAGCGCCCGGTACGCGCTCGAAGATCTTCAAAGCGGGCACCGGCTTGCGCCCGCCGGTCAGGGCGTAGGGCGAATCGTAGACCAGGCGCCAGTGCGCGCGGCCGGGGGCAACCACGGTGCGCCCCCCCGCCCCCTTGCGCGTGACCATCGACCCCTCGGTCTGGAAGAAGTGCCCCGCCAAAAACGGCCCGGGTGGCCGCGGGGTCAGCCCCACCAGGCGGCGGTGAAACCGGGTGAGCTTCGGGTCGGTGGCCTCCACCAGCACGTAGCGCACCTTGCGGCGATGCACCGCTGCGTCGGGGTTGTCGCCGTAGAGCACCTCGATGGCGGCGTGCAGCCCGCGCTCGTAGTCGGCGTGGTACATGGCCGAGGCGAGCACCGGCCGGCGGGCCATGTAGGCCAGCAGGTTGCCGGCGCTGGAGCCCGCCGCCACGGTGTACGGGGCGCGCGCCCCGGGCAGGCGCGCCCCGGCCGCGGGCGTGTTGTCGCGCATCCAGGCCGCGGCGTCGAACAGGGCCAGGCTGCGCCGGGCGAGCAGGGTCGTGTGGGCGTAGGACCACAGGGCGGGGCCCAGGGCCGAGGCCAGGGCCAGGGCCACGGCGGCGGTGGCCAGGCGCGCCGAGGTGCGGCGGGCGAGCGCTTCCTGGCAGCGCGCGGCGGCGTGGGCCGCGGCCACGGCCAGGGGCACCATCAGGGCCACCACGAAGCGCAATTGCAGGGCCGTGAGCGCGAAGCCCACGAGGCCGAGCGCGCCGAGGGCGAAGCGGGCGGGCGGCGCGCGACGACAGAGCAGCCAGAGCAACACCGGCGCGGCAAGCAGCAGCCAGGTGTTTTCGCGCAGCGCGGTCAGGGGCTGGGCCCAAAGCGGGCCCGACTCCACCACCAGCGACAGGGTGCCCTCCCGGGCCACGAACCCGATCCCGCGCTCAAGGGCGCCCGCAGCCGCGGCCGCCGCGGCCAGGCCCAGCACCACCGACACGCCGATGAAGGCCGCGGGACCACGCCGGGCCGCCAGGGCCAGCAGGGCGCACCCCGCCGCCGCGGCCACCAGCAGCCCCGTCATGAGCCACGACGGCTCGTAGGCTGCCCAGCCCTGCCGGGTGAGCGCGTCGGGCAGGGTCACCAGGGCGGCCACGCCAGCGCCGGCGGCGCACGCCAGCAGGTAGCGCACGACCCCGGCATCCCGGGCCAGCGCCCCGCGCAGGGCCAGCGCCCAGAGCGCGGCGGCCACGGCCGCCAGGTGAAGCGGCGCGGCGGGGACCAGGTAGTGCAGCGCCCCCAGCAGCGCCCCGGAGATCAAAACCGCTGGCCACACGGCGCGCTGGCCAGGCTCGAGCAGCCGGGCAAGCGCCAGCAGGGCCAGCGGCGGCAGCGCGGCCTCGAAGACATGGTGGTCCACCCGCCCGAGCACGGTGAGGAACGCGTGGGACGGCAGCAGGGCCAGGATGAACGCCGCGAGCAGCGCCGCACCGGAGCCCACGCAGCGCCTCGCCGCCGCCCAGCCCGCGGCCACCGCGCCGGCGCCCAGCAGGGTCACCGCGCACATGACGATGACCTGCACGGTGAACCGATCCGCGTCTGCGCCGGCGCTCAGGCGGGCCACGCCGGCCAGCAGCGCGTCGAAGCCGTCCGGGTAGATCACCCGCGCGCCGTCGGGCGCGTTGACGAAGGGGTCCACCCTCGGCACAGCGCCCTGCTTCACCGCGGCCTCGATGCGCCAGAGGTGGTACATGGAGTCGGAGCCCCAGGGCAGCACCGCCCCCTTGACGAACACGTCGGCGATGAACCGGCAGCGCAGAGCCACCGCGGCCACGAGGATCAACGACAGCGCCACCATGGGCCGCAGCAGCGCGCTCGTGCGGGGGCTCACGCTCAACGGCCGATTCGCTCCAGGAAGGCTTGCAGGCGCGTCTCGAGCCGCCCGAGATCCGCCGCCGCGCCGTACTCCTTTTCAACCAGCAGCACCGGCAGCCCCGCGGCCTCCATGTCGTTGCGCAGCTGCACGTTGTCCACGCCGTGCAGGTCGCAAAACTTGTTGTGCATCAGCAGCGCGCCGTGGGCGCCGGCTCGCCGGGCGCAGGCCAGGTAATGCTCCAGCCGCCGGGGGTAATCCTCGAACATGCGGGGGCAATACAGCCCGCCCAGGTAAGCCCCCGCCAGCCGGTCCAGCGCGTCGCCGTCCTCGGGAATGGTCAGGGGCGCGCCCCGGGCGCCGTAGCACAGCCCGTCTGCCACGAAGTGCACGCCCACCTGCTCCAGCCGCTCCAGCAGGGGCAGCTCGTCGGTGGCGCTGCCCCCCAGGAAGAGCCGCGCGCGCCGGGGCGCGAGCTGGCGCTGCCGGGTGGCTGGCAGCAGCCCCCTGAGCGTCTCGCCGAAGGCGTGCGGCGGCGAGGCGGACTCCAGCAGCTGCAGGGCGAGGGTCTCGGCGCCGGTCAGGCCCGGGCGAGATCGCTCGCGCAGGCTCACCAGCTCCGCCATCAGCGCGCGGTTCTCCGCCCGCAGCGCGGTGGCCGCGGCGATGTCCTCGTCGGTCACGTCGCGTCCAGCCAGCGCCGCCACCGCGTCCCGCAGCAGGCCGAGCTCCTCGCGGAACACGGCCAGGGCGTCGGCGTGGGTCAGGTGCGGCACCCGCAGGTAGTGAAAGAAGCGGTCCGGCTGCTGGACCTGCCAGTTCTCGAACATGCCGCGCAGGTGATCGCAGCCGTTGGTCTCCACCACGCCCGCCAGGAAGTCGAACTCCCCCTCCATACAGAGCTGGAGGCATGAGCGGCAGTAGGAGCAGTTGAAGCGGGACATGCGGGAGTCGGCCAGGTTGCGCTCCTGGCGCCCCAGGGCGCGGATGCGGTAGGGCAGCACCCCCGCGGCGTCGAAGATCTCCACCGGCGTGGCCGCGCAGGTGAACCCCACCGCCAGGCCGCCGCCCTCGAGGAACTGATCCAGGACAGCGGGGCGCAGGGTGTCGGCCTGCTGCACCACCTGCGACCATGTGATGCCAGGGCTGTCGCCGGTCATGGTTCATCCCTCCTGCGTCCTCGCCGCATGAGCCGCCCCACCAGGCGACCGGGGGCGCCGCGGCGGCGCGGCTTCTCCTCCGGGTCGGGGGCCTCGCTGGCGCCGCCGCGCAGGCGGCTGCCCAGGGCGCTGAGCTGGTCACGCAGCAGCCGTTGAAGCGCCTCCAACAGCGGGCGCGTGATCGCCTCGCGCAGCTCGGGCCGGTCGGCGAAGACGTCCGCCACCTGCCCCAGCGCGGCGCCCACGGCCTTACCGACCCGCTCCGGCTCGGCCGTATCCAGGGCCTGACCCAGGATCCGCCCCACCAGCGCGGGGTCGCGCTCCAGCGACGCCACCAGGCCCTGGAGCGCGGCGCCAGCAAGCGGCCCCGCTCGACGGGGCGCCTCGCGCACCAGCAGCTGTCGGACGGCGGGCCAGGCCGGCGCCGCCAGGGCGGGGAGCAGCCGAGCCAGCCGGTCCAGCGCCAGATCGGGCCGGCGCTCGCCGACCTCCTGCCACGCGGTGAGCGCCGTCTCCAGGTCCTCCCCAAGGGCGACAGCGGCGGCGTGCAGGGCGTCCAGGTCGAATCGGGCCACGAGCCCCTCCAGCAGGCGCCGCGCCAGGGGCAAGAACGCCGGCTCGTGACGGCCCAGGATCAGGTTGCCGCGGTGCGCCTCTTCCACCCGCGTCGCCGCGCCGTTGACCAGCCGCGCGACCTGCTCCAGGTCGAGCTGCTCCAGCAGGTTGAACAGGGCGCTGGCCAGCACCTCCGGCGGCAGATCCAGGCGCTCGGCCGCCTCGGCGCCGGCGCGCAGCAGCGTGTTGACCACGGGCGGCGCCGCCCCAACCAGGTTGGCCACCACAACGGGCCGGGACATGGCCTGGCCGATCACCCGGGCCAGCGGTCCCTGCCCCTGCTCCAGGATCACCGCCAGGGCGCGGCGCACCAGGCCGAAGTCGAGCCGCTCGAGCATGGCGCTTGCCAGCTGCTCCGGCGGATCGGTGAAGCGACCGGGCTCCTGCTCCATCGCCTCCACCAGCCGCTCCAGCCGCCGGTTGGCTGCCTGGCCCAGGGCCTCCAGCAGGAGCGCGCGGCTCTCGGGGTCCTGCCACAGGTGACGCCAGACCGAGGCGAGCAGCCGGGACAGGTGCGCGTCGATGGCCTCGCCGTCCAGGGCGGCGGCCCACTGCTGCGCGGCCTCGCGCGTCAGGGTGGTGGGGAAGCGATCCAGGGTGTCGGCCAGCTCGGCCGCGGCCTCTGCCGCGGCGTTGATGCGGTCCGGCATCGCGGCGGCCAGGTCCAGCGCCAGCTGGGGGTCCTCCTGCAGGACCACCTGGCATAGCGCCGGCGCGGCGTCGGCGTCCTCGTTGAGGGCGTCCCGCAGGAAGGATCGGATCATGGGGGTGCGCAGCAGCTCGCGGGCCACCAGCACCGAGGCCGGCGCGTCGGTCGGGTTTGGGGCGGTCATCTCGTCAGCACCTCCTTGACGCGAGGGTGGTCGTCCAGCAGGGCCGCCAGCCTGGCGCCCGCGTCGGGGTCGCGCTCCAGCTCGCGCTCCAGCGCGCCGAGCAGCAGGGCCAGGGCGCCGGAGGCCAGCTTGAAGCCCGCCTCCGACGGTGACAGATCGAAGAACCGCTCGAGGCAGAGCTCCCAGGTGTCCTCCAGCTCGTCGAGCTGCACCTCGTCCCACAGGTCGGCCGCCACCTTCGCGGCCATGTCGCGGGAGACCCAGGAGAGCTCCGCTGCCGCGGTCCCCAGGGCCAGGATCCCGGCGTTGGCCAGCCGGGGCGCCGTGCCGAGCACGCTCATGGGCACCTCGGGATCGGTCCAGAGCAGGGAGCGCACCAGCTCCACCGCGCCCGCGGGGTCGACACCGTCCAGGGCCCGCTGCAGCCGCGCCCTGAACCGCGGCGACGAAAGCAACGCCCGGGCCACCCTGCCCCCGAGCTCGAACCATCCTTTCTGCTGGATCGTCATATAGCGTCGCTCCTCAGAGGGTCTGGCAGTCGAAGAACCAGCGCGCGATCTCCATCTGGCACAGCTGCTTGCCGCCCATCCAGAGCTGGATGATCTTCAGGTCGCGCCAGTGCTTCTCCAGGTCGCCGTCGCGCTCCACCCCGCGCTGCTCCATCAGGTCCAGCGCGGCAGAGAGCGCCTCCATGCCCCGGTCGCAGGCGAAGGCCTTGTACGCCCTGCCCTTGGCCACCAGCTCGTCGGACCATCGCGCGCCGTACAGGTCCGGCCGGTCGAGCATGCGCGCGTACTGGTAGCCGGTGATGCGGATCACCTCGACGTCCCTGATGATGTCCGCCAGCACGGCGGCCACCGCGTCATGCTCCTGCAGCGGCCGCGATCCCACCTTAACCCGCGACGTGAACCGCCCGAGGGTCTCGTACAGATCAAGCAGCACCCCCGAGACGAAGGCGATGGAGCCGAGGTTGCCGAAGGAGATGACCTCCTTGAAGTACTCCAGGTCATCCCCGGGCCCGCAGGCGCGGTACCAGGCCGGCACGCGCACGTCCTCGAACCAGACATCGCCGTTCTTGTCGGCGGCCATGCCCGCCTTCTCGTAGGGCGCCCCCTGGGTCACGCCCTCGGCGTCGGCGGGGACGAAGATGAGGGCGAAGTCATCCGGGTCATCGGAGCCCGGGTTGGTGGAGCAGACCACGCCGAACAGCCTGGCCACGCCCCCGGAGTTGGTGGGCCACAGCTTGTGGCCGTTGATCACCCACTCGTCGCCGTCCAGCCGCGCCGAGGTCTGGATGGTGCTGCCGCCCAGCAGGTCGAGGTTCTCGATGTCCGCGCCGCCCTGGGGCTCGGTCATGGCGTTGGCAGCGAAGCACGGCTCGTCCCCCTCGCAGAACATGGGCGCCACCTCCCTGGCGAGGCGCAGGTTGACGTGGGGCTCGTTGCAGATCATCACCAGCGGCCAGAAGGTGACGCCGAAGGCCACGGCCATGGCCGAGTCTGCCCGGGCGACCTCCTCGAAGATGCGGAAGGCGCCCGTGCCCAGGTAGCCCGAGGTGCCGAGGCCCCAGCCGCCCACCTCCCTGGGGAAGAGCAACCGCTGCAGGCCGAGGTCCACCATCAGCTTGCGGAAGGCCGGCTCGATGATGCGGTGGTGACGCCAGTCCTCGTCATAGCTGCGGCGGTGGGGGATCACCTCCTCGTCGGCCCACTTGCGCACCAGCGGGCCGAGGATGCGGTCCAGGGGTGAGAGGTACTCCAGCGGACGGGTGATCTGATCGATGGACTTCATGCCAGCACCCCCTTGGAGCCGAACAGCTCGGTGGCCAGGGCCACGCGGGCCAGGGTGGGCGAGCCGAGCAGGCCGCGCAGGGCCCGCACGTCGCGCCAGTAGCGCTCCAGCTGCCACTCGCGGGCGTAACCGGCCGAGCCCATCAGCTCCATGGCCCTGCCCAGGGCGTGCTCCACCGTGGTGGAGATGTGGCGCCACGCGACGCCCGCGGCCGCTGACCCGCCGTCGGTTTCCATGCGCCGGGCCAGGTCCTGCAGCAGGGCGCGGCACACCATCAGCGCCTCGGCCACCTCGGCCATCACCTCGGCGATGAGCGGGTTGTGAATGAACGGCTGCCCCTTGCCCTTGATCACCCGCGACTCTGCCCAGTCGGTGAGGATCTCCAGGCCCATCTGCAGGGCGCCGGTGCAGACTCCGGAGCAGGCCAGCTGAAGCCACCGGTCGAGCAGGGCGCGCTCGCGTGGGCCGAAGGGGAGCACGCCCTCTGCGGGCGCGTCGGCGAGGCTGACCCGGGCGTTGGTGGCCGCGGCGAGGCCGGTCTGGAGGATCGGCGGCCCCACCGAGACGCCGGGGGCCTGTACCGGGACCAGCGCCACCAGGGGCTCGGCAGCGTCGGGCTCCGCGCACACCACGGCGAAGCTGCGCGCCGCGGCCCCGCTGCACAGGGGCGACAGCTGCTCGCCGGTCACGAGCCAGGTGTCCGCCTCCTGCCGCGCCGTGGCCTGGGGCGCCCTGCCGCCCAGGGACTCCAGGCCGACCTGGTCGCCCACCGGCAGGCGGGGCAGCACCGGGGCGAGGCGCTCGGTGCCGTAGTCCGCGCCGACGCGGTCGAGGGACAGTTCCACCGCAAGCAGCAGGCCGAGGCCGCAATCCGCCCGGCCCACCTGCTCCAGGCAGAGGGCCCAGAGCAGCGCCTCGTCAGCCGCGTCGTCCGTGACGGCCTCTTCGGCGTGGAGCATCTCGCCGAGCCCCACCTCCTCGCGGAGCACCGCGAAGGCGGGCTCAAGCAGCGCCTCGGCGTCCTCGCCATGGGTCGTTCTGTGTGGGACCACCTCTCGATCTGCCCAGCGACGCACGGTACGCGCCACCTGCAACAGATCCTCACCTGCGCCAGGGGCATCCAATGGGAGCATGGTGCTGGATGTTACCCCAAAACCCTGGCCCTGGTCCCGGCCGCGGCCCTGGCGGCGCCGTGATAGGCTGCCAGCATGCGCCCCTCGCCCCTCGTACTCATCCTGGTTTTGGCCCCTGCCCTGGCCGGCTGCAGCGACGGCACGCCGGACCTATCCGGCCCGGCCGCCGCCGTTGACAGGACGCGATACCTCGTGGACCTCAAGACCATCGCCGCGGCGCCTCGTCCCCCCGGGTCGGCCCACCACGCCGCCACCCGCGAGCTGTGCCGGCTGAAGTTCAGCCAGCTCGGCTTCACGGTGGAGCAGCACAAGTACGACACCGGCGTCAACGTGGTGGGCAAGCTGGCGGGCACCAGCAGCGCGGCCGAGGAGGTGCTGATATCGGCGCACTACGACAGCGTCAGCGGCTGCAAAGGGGCCGACGACAACGGCACCGGCGTCGCTGGCACCCTGGAGGCGGCCCGGGTGCTGGCGGCTCAGGGCCCGTTCAAGCGCACCCTGACCGTGGCCTGCTGGGACGAGGAGGAGAAGGGGCTGAAGGGGTCCGTGGAGTACGCCAAGAAGGCCAAGCTGCGGGGAGACAAGATCGTGGAAGCCTTCGTGTTCGAGATGCTCGGCTACCGCAGCGACGCGGCCAACTCGCAGTCGTTTCCCGCCGGCTTCGAGAAGCTCGCCCCCGACCTGGCTGCCAAGCAGAAGGCCAACCAGGACCGCGGCGACTTCATCCTGGCGGTGCACGACGACGACAGCGCCGGACACAGCAAGGCGGCGGTGGGGCACCTGGCCCGGATGGCGGATCAGCTGGGGCTGAAGCTGTACAGCATCAACTTCTCCGAGGCGGTCAAGAAGAGCCCGCTGGCGCTGGGGTTGCTGCGGTCAGACCACGCCGCCTTCTTCATGCAGAGCTACCCGGCCATGATGATCACGGACACGGCCAACTTCAGGAACCCGTACTATCACTGCGGCAAGGGCCAGGACGCGGTGGAAACCCTGGACCATGACTTCGCGGTGAAGGTGATCAAGGCGACGGTGGGGGCAGCGGAGAAGATGCTGAAGGGCGACTGAAAGCAAAAAACAAAAAATGGTAGGAGGCGGTGGTGGCAGAGGGGGAAGACCGAACACTCCGGCCTCACCCTTGAGTCTCAAGGCTCAAGGCTCAAGCCTCAAGTCTCAAGGCTATTAGGCCTGAAGCCTGAAGCCTGAAGTCTGAAGCCGGCGTCGCGCAGCGACGCCTTACTTCTTCCCATTCCAGTCGTTGATGTTGTACGACTCGTGCTCCGGCTTGCGCCAGTCATGCTTGGGGGTCATCAGGATGACCGCGTCGGCCTCCTTGAGGGTGGCGTTGCGCAGCGGGGTGGGCGCGAGGTAGCGCTTGAGGTGGGTGCCCAGGCGGGCGATGCCGCTGTTGGGGGACTCCTTGGCGGCGAAGTCGGCGGTGGCCTTGCCGATGTCCTTGACGTAGCCGGCGCAGTCTGCGCCGCAGACCTTCTTGTCCCTGGCCATCTTCGACGCGTGGGCGATGGCCTTGTTCAGCGGGCCGGAGCCGATGTCGAACGCCGCCACCAGCTGAGCGCGCTCGGCCAGGGGGCGGAAGTCATGCCAGCGGGTCTTGTCGCCGTTGGAGAACGCGTAGCGACCGGGCACCGAGTCGGTGAACTTGCCGCCGAGCCAGGCCATGTTGTGGCCGGTCCAGGCGCTGCCCTTGTAGATCATGCCGAAGCCCTTGCCCTTCATCATGGAGGTGAGCTTCTGCGCCGCCTTGGTGCCGTAGCGCACCACGTACACCGGCCCGCGGATCTTGCCGCCCGCGGCGGTGCGCAGCTGCTTGACCACGTTGGGGTGAGGCTTGGAGATCCCCGAGATCTTGCCCTTGTACATCGACTCCAGGTTGCGAGCCAGGTACGGCTCCCTGGCAGATGCGGTGGAAGTGCAGATGATGATGAGGCCGAGGATGATGATGATCCGGTGCATGCTGTGTCCTCCTGCCTGTCCCAATAAGCATCATCCGGGCCAACTCATAACCACCTGAAATTACTTGATTGAGCCAGATCGAGGACTCCAAAAAGTAGAAACTTCAATGGCCACTCCGCAAAAGGGGGGCCCCAGCCCCCAAACAGAGGCCGCTCTTCAAAAATCAAAGAACCGATTCAAATGCCTGGAATTTAAAGGTTTCGGATTTAGAAACCGCCGCGTTTGCGGAAACGCCGCCGCCCCCGACCCCGCCGGAGACGCCGCCTTCTCTTCTTGCCACCCCGCTGCTGGGGTTGCCACCGCGGGGATCCCATCATGCTCTGCCACGAGGCCATGGTGGCCGAGAGCTTGCGCACCACCGCCGGCTGCTGGCCGGCCAGGTCGTTCTGTTCCCCAAGATCCCCCGCCAGATCGTACAGCTCGGCAGGACGCCCGCGACGCTTGACCAGCTTCCACCGGCCCTGGCGCATGGCATGGCGCGCGCCGAGCCGCCAGAACAGCGGGCGCTCCGGCACCGCCTTGTCGGCGCTTCCGTCCAGGTGGGGCAGCAGGTTGATGCCGTCGAGCACCGTGGCCCCTGGCGCCCTGGCCCCCGCAGCCGCCAGGGCGGTGGGGAAGATGTCCAGCGCGCTGACCGGCTGGCGTACCACCTTGCCCGCCGGGATCCGCCCCTTCCACCGCGCCACGAACGGCACGCGCACCCCGCCCTCGTACAGCGCGCCCTTGTGGCTGCGAAGCGGGCTGTTGCTGGAGCCGTTGGCCAGAGTCGCCCCGCCGTTGTCGGACAGGAAGAAGATCAGCGTGTCCTTGTCCAGCCCCGCGCTGCTCACGGCCCGGAGCACCTCGCCGATGGCGTCGTCCATGGCGGCCACCATGGCGGCGTAGGTGCGGCGCTTCGGGTCGGCGATGCGCCCGAACCGGTCGAGGTACGCCTGCGGCGCCTCCATCGGCTTGTGGGGCGCGTTGAATGGCAGGTAGAGGAAGAACGGCTTGTCCTTGCGGCGCTTGACGAAGGCCGCTGCCTCCTGCCCCAGCGCGGTGGTCAGGTACCGGGGCTCCTTCACCTGCTTGACCCCGCGATAGATCGGGTTGTTCCCCGGCCCGCCCTGCCGCTCGAAGTACGGGTGCCCCCCGGCCAGGAAGCCGAAGAACTCGTCGAACCCTCGCCGGCGCGGGTGAAACTCCGGGTTCATGCCGAGGTGCCACTTGCCGAACAGGCCGGTGACATAGCCCGCGTCCCCCAGGGCGTCCCCCAGGGTCAGCTCCGTGGCCGCCAGGCCGATGCGGTCGCGCAGCACCCGCCGCGGCAGCCCTGTGTTGAACTCGTGGCCGAACCGCTGCTGGTACCGCCCGGTGAGCATGCCCGCGCGCGAAGGGCTGCACAGGGGGCAGGTGACATACCCGTCGGTGAAGCGCACGCCGCCCCGGGCGATGCTGTCGATGTTGGGGGTCGGGATGTCGCGGCAGCCGTAGGCCCCGACGTCGGCGTACCCCTGGTCGTCCGACACCAGCAGGATCACGTTGGGCCGCCGGGCCGCCAGGGCGCCGGGGGCCATCAGCGAGGCAGCCCCCGCGCCGGCCATCTGCAAGAATGATCTTCTGTCCATACGGATCACTCTACCTTGAACTGGGCGCGCATGAGCACCACCACGTACGGGTTCCAGGTGGACATGACGAAATGCACCACCAGCCGCCCGCCCGCCACCCGGGTGAACCGCTCCACCATGTAGGGCGCGTAGGCCCCGCCCTGCACCGCCTCGGGGTTGGCCCGGGCCTTCTTGCCGATGACCGGCCGCGCCAGCCCGTCGCCGCTGTTGGCCCGGTGGATGAACAGCCCCAGCCCGTCGCGTCGAGCATTGAAGATCACCTGGCCCGCGCTCCACGGCCCCCAGGGCGCTGGCGCGTGGCGGAAGAGGATCCCGCGCGGCGCCCGGCTGTCGTGAGTCATGATCCAGCGCTTCAGCTCGGCCACATAGGTCACCGAGATGTCGCCCATGGTCTGGTCATCGCTCACCACCGGCTGCGCCTTGGCCTCGTGCAGGCTCCAGCGCGGCGCCCCGTCCGCGCCCACGCCGGTGAAGTAGTACGTGCGGTTCTCCCGGGTCAGCTCCGTGGTCTTCACCGCGGCCAGGTAAGCGCGGCTCTTGCGGTACCTGCCGGTGCCCCACAGCAGGAAATGTTCACCCTCGCCCGGCAGCCCCTTCAACCCGGCGGGCGCCTTCCGCGCGGCGATCTTGATGAACTTGCCCCACGGCCGCCGCGACACCTCGCGCACCGTGGTGAAGCTGCGCGCCGCCTCGTCCCAGCGCACCAGGCTCGTCCGGTCGGTGTCCCCGTCGCGGGTCCAACCGCGCTTGCAGAAGATGTACGGCACGCCCCCCACCGACACGCCCGCCACCGGCACCTCGAAGCCGCGCATCAGCTTGCCGTCGGGCATCACCCGCAGGTGGCCGCCCGCCCGGTTGCGCGGGAACTTGAGGAAGAAGCCGTCCGAAGGATCCACCGTGTCGCTGTAGGCCACGGCGTCGCCGCCTCCGGGGCCGATGGTGTCGCCAAACAGCACCACCAGCCGCCCCTTGTGCTCGAAGCTGGAGCCGAGGTCCGCCCCGACGATACCGTAGCGATGGCGCGTACGGTTCCCCGTCCATCTGCCCAGGTGACGGTCATGATCGCCGATGAGCTGCTCCATTTTTTCGGTGGAGCCGGCGATGTGGGTCAGGCGCGTGGGGCGCTGCTTGATGGAGGGCTGTTTGGCGACGGGAGTGGGAGCAGGCGGAGGTACGGGCCGGTCAGCAGGGCAGCCAGAAGAACAAAAAATCAGGAACAAGAAACAAGAAACAAGAAATTTTGAACGGACCGGTGAGCGGGCAACCGAAGCTCGGCCCTCGCGGAGCGCAGCTTTCATTTTCGGATATGTACCGGAATCGAGGGAGGCTCCGCGCCCATTTTTCATTTTTTGTTCTTTGTTCTTTGTTCTTTGTTTTCTTTCTATTTCGGCGCCCACCCTTTCGTCACCGTCCCATCATCATAGACCCACAGCCGCTGGTTGGTGGTGAACGGCCCCTTGTAGGTCACCTTGGTCGGCGTCTTGCCCGGGAACGAGACCTCCACCTTGTCCACGCTGGCGGCGGCGCCGAGGCCGAAGTGCAGGTACATGGAGTCCTGGCCCCCCTTGCCGGTGCCGCCCTGTACATGGCGCAGGTAGGTCTTGCCGCCGGCGGTGACCCGCACGTTGGCGCCGATGGCCATGCGGTTGCACTTGGTCTTGGCCATGGCCCGCACCTGGAGCCACTTGCCCTTCTTGCTGCCGGTGACGCCGTTGACATACAGGTTGGTGGCGTGGATGTCCTGGTCGCCGTCGTTGTCCACGTCGGCCGCGGCGATGCCCCAGCCGTTGGAGGTGGTGATGCCCGCGTGGTAGTTGTCCTCGTCGAACGTTGCCTTGCCCTTGCCCCAGTAGAAGTCGGTGGGGCGCCCGTCGTACACGGCGGTGATCACCATGTCGAGGTTGCCGTCGTTGTTGAAGTCGGCCAGCACCGGCACCGAGTGGGTCTCGCGGTACAGCAGCCCCGAGGCGCTGGTGGCGTCCTTCCAGTCGCCGGCCGCGTCGGTGAACTTGCCCTTGCCGTCGTTGAGCAGCAGCTGGGTCTTGTCCGAGAAGTTGAAGAAGCGCGGGTGGGCCAGGTTGGCGGCCACCAGGTCGAGGTCGCCGTCGTTGTCCAGGTCGCCCCAGGCCGCGCCGATGGTGTGGCCATAGTAGGTGGTGGCCGGCAGCGCGTAGGGCACGCCCGCCGCGCCGTTGTCCGACGCCTTGTCGGTCACCGTGCCGTCGCCGTTGTTGACGAACAGGTAGTTGGCCTGCAGCCGGTAGGCGTTGACGAACAGGTCGGTGTCGCCGTCGTCGTCGTAGTCCGCGGGCGCCACGCCGCGGGAGAAGCGCTTGTCCTTCGAGAAGCCCTTTTTCTGCGACAGCTCCTCGAAGGTGCCGTCCCCCTTGTTGCGCCAGATCGTGTCGATATAGAAATACTCCGGCGTGCCCCAGCACACCGAGTTGGCCATGTAGATGTCGAGGTACCCGTCGTTGTCCAGGTCGAACCAGGCCGCCGCCGCCGTGGGGGACATGGTGTTGGCCGCCTTGGACTGGCACTGGTGGTAGGTCTGCTTGTCGGTGATGCCCGCCGTCTTTGTCACGTCGGTGAACTTGCCCTTGCAGTCCCCCTTCATCAGCACCTCGGCGCGGTTGTACGCCTCGGAGAAGAGCAGGACGTCGAGGCAGCCGTCGTTGTCGTAGTCGCCCCACGCGCCGCTGGTGGGGGTGAAGCCGAGGCCGCCGACGCCCGAGGCCTTGTTCACGTCGGTGAGCGTGCCCTTGACGTTGTGGTACAGCTTGCCCCCTATCAGGGCGTCGTCGTAGCCGTCGTTGTCGTAGTCGCCCCAGGCGATGTGCTTGCCCGACGGCGCGGTGGCGGACTTCTGGAAGACGGTGTCCGCCGGCTTGACGCTGTCGGTGTACTGCACGTACAGGCGCACCATGAAGGGGTACTGCAGCTGGAAGGTCAGCCCGTTCCAGCCGTCGGGGGCCTTGGGGATGTTGATGGCGCTGCGGCAGTCGCCCCACTTGCTGCACTTGGTCACCGTGGAGTTGGAGAAGTAGAACCCGGGGGAGGTCGCCTTCTCGCCGCTCTGGGCGATGAACACCAGCCCCGGCTTCTTGACCTCCACCGGCTTGTCGAACTTGTAGGTCAGCCACTGCTTGTCTTTGTGGTCGCGCACGCAGCGGGTGCCGGTCCAGAGCGGGGTCTTCTGCCACCAGTCGAAGCCGTTGGTGCCGAAGTCCCGGTACAGCCCGAGCTGGAGGGTCGCCTTGGGATCCGTGGGCGCGCCGGCCCACATCACCTTGGCGCCGACGATCTTGGCCGGGTGCTTGAGCTCGAAGGCCACCCCCTCGAACAGGCCGATCTTGGCCAGCTCGTACTTGTTCTTGTTGGCGCTGGTGATGGTCCAGGTCTGCTTGCGCACGTACGACGTGGGCGTGCCGTCATCCCACTTCAGCTCCGTGGCGGTGGACGGGATGCTGCCCATGGCCGTGCCGCAGGTGGGCAGCCCGGTGTCGGGCGCGCCGGTGTCCACCGAGGCCTCGGCCCCGCCGCCCCCCGTGTCGGGCGGCGCCCCGCCGTCCAGGGTGGTGGTGCCGTCGTCGTCGCTGCAGGCCCACAGCAGCAGGACCCCCGCCAATAAGACATTTCGCCGCATCGCCGCTCTCCTCAAGTATTATGCGAGGAGTTTACGACGGGAGGCGGGGGGAAGGCTATGAGGTGGGGCGACTCGCAGGCACACGACGCCACCGTGAGTCATGTCCCGGACCTCGCTGCAGATGATATTGCTCGAGCATGGGGCCGATGGAGGGACAGTTGGAGTTGACAGAGCTGCTCAGCACGCTTCCCCTGCCGCTGGCCCAGGTCCTGCGGCGGGCGCTCAACGGCAAGTCCGCCGTGGACAAGCACAACAACGCGTTCTATCTGGCCGAGGTTTCGATGAAGCTGGCGGCCACCCTGCGCATCGGACTCTGGCTGGACCGGGCGCTACAACCCGGAGGAAAGGTCGCCGGGGAGCTGGAGAGCCTGGCGCTCCCTTCCCTGGGCCACTGGCTCAGCTTCCTGCGCGCGACCAATCAGGAGCTGGCCAGCAGGCCTGACGCGACCTTGTTGCCCCTGGGCCCCTACCTCAAGCGGCTCCAGGAGAAGCAGCGCAACTGGGAAGCCGTGGAGCGATTCGCCCAGGAGGCCGCCGACGCGGGGGTGGTCTCTACCGAGGTGGCCCGCACCGCCAAACGACAGGGGCTCCTCGGCTTCTTCGGGCTGGTGGTGTCCTACCGCAACGAGGTCATGGCCCACGCTGCCCAGCGACGGACCCGCTGGTACGAGCGCATGGGGGCCCTGCTGCTGGAGGCGCTGCAGGTGGTGCTCTCCCGCCCGGAGCTCTTCGGCAAGCTGCGGCTGGTCTGCCCCAGGCAACGGGACATCGGCTCCGATGAATCGAATATCGCGTGGCAGGATCTCACGGGCATGTTCAGCGTGCCGTTGGCCTCGGAAATCTCAGCCAGCCTGTCCTCCCTGACCACCGTCTCCGTGGTACCAGGCCAGCTCTATTTCGGCGGGCCCGGAGCGCTGGTGCCGTTGCACCCGCTGGCGGTGTTTCACGAGGACGAGTACGAGAACGATG
>CAZEFW010000075.1:0-42563 GCA_964511535.1 uncultured Myxococcales bacterium
CGGACACTCGCTTCGGCTCGCGCCTTGCGCGCTCGCGCCCTTCGGGCTCTCGCTTCGGCTCGCGCCTTGCGCGCTCGCGCCCTTCGGGCTCTCGCTTTGGCTCGTGTCTTTCGGACACTTGCCTCCTTTTGGTCTGTCGGCTTCGCCGCCGCCCCTGGCGGGGCGAGGGCGGCGGCTTCGCTCGACAGACCAAAAGGAGGCTCATATGACCGATGGCACCAATCTTCCATTCTCCCACCACAAGCTCCATGTCTATGGCCTGGCCCTGGAGGTGGCTCGGCTGGCCCGGCCGCTGGCGGATGCGGTTCCTCGTGGGTACCGCAGCTACGCAGACCACCTGCTGCGGTCGTCTGGCAACACGGTGCTGCTCATCGGGGAGGGGGCCAACCGCTTCTCGTCGGGCATGAAGCGGCAGCGCTACGAGGAGGCCCTGGGCGAGGCTGGGGAGGTGGCCGTTGTCGCGGAGGTGCTGTGTACGCTGGGTTTGGCCGAGGTCGCCGATGTCGAACCGTTGATGGCGCTGTCCAGCCGCGTCTGCGCCATGCTCACCGGGCTGGTCAGGAGGCACCGGTAAGGGCAGGAGCGGGGCCTGTCGACTGTCGACCCCGGACTCCAGACTCCCGATCCAACAACCGAGGCCATGATGGATAGCGCGCTGTGGACACGATCGCACTTCTCGCTGCTGCAGGGCACCGCCTCGCCCGCCGCCCTGTGCGAGCGCGCCGCGCAGCTCGGCTACCGCACGCTGGCCATGGCTGACATGGACAACCTGTACGGCCTGTGGCCCTTTTTGCGCCACGCCCGACGCCACGGGCTGCGCCCCATCGTCGGCGCCACCCTCGCAGAGACGGACACTCCCAGGCGCGCGGTCTGCCTGGTGCGCTCCGGGCGTGGCTACCAGAACCTGTGCCGCCTGGTCAGCCGGCGGCACCGCCAGCGCGAGGCGTTCCGCCTGGGCGAGGCGCTGCCCGAGCTGGGCGATGGCCTCGCGGTGCTGGCCACCGACCCGCCGCTGCTGCAGCGCCTGCGCGACGCGGAGCTGGACCTGGCCGTGCCCCTGCCCCGTCGGCCCTCCACCGTGCCTCCGCAGACACGCCGCGCGGCCCGCCGCCTGGGCCTCGGCCTGGTGGCCGTGCCGGGCAGCGTCATGGGCGACGACGACGAGCACGCCCTGCACCGCGTGCTGCGGGCCATCGCCCTGCGCACCACCCTGGCCCGCCTCACCCCGCGTGATGCCGCCCCGGCCGACGCCTACCTCGCCGCCCCCGCGCGCTACCGCGACAGCTTCGCCACCATGCCCGAGGCGCTGCGCAACGCCGCCGCGCTGGCCGAGCGCTGCGCGTTTGCCGGCCCCTCCACCGAGATCATCCTGCCCCCATGGAACGACGATCTGGGCCGCGGCGCCGACGCCGTGCTGCGCGAGGAGGCCTACCGCGGGGCCCGCTGGCGCTACGGCGAGGACCTGACCGAGGCCGCGGTGGAGCGCCTGGAGCACGAGCTGTCGGTCATCGGCAACATGGGCTTCTCCAGCTACTTCCTGGTGGTTCGGGAGATCGTGGGCCAGAGCCCGCGCATCTGCGGCCGCGGCTCCGGCGCCGCCTCGCTGGTGGCCTACTGCCTGGGCATCACCAACGTCTGCCCGCTCAAGCACCGGCTGTACTTCGAGCGCTTCCTCAACCCGGGCCGCACCGACCCGCCCGACATCGACATCGACTTCGCCTGGGACGAGCGGGACGACCTGCTGGCCTGGGTGCTCGAGCGCCACGCCGGCCACGCCGCCATGGTGTGCAACCAGGTGCTGTTCCAGCCGCGCCTGGCCCTGCGCGAGGCGGCCCGGACCCACGGCATCACCGAGCGCGAGATCTCCCGCGTGGTCAAGCGCATGCCGATGTACTGGAGCGAGGAGGCCCGGGGCAAGGATCCCCTCGACGCGGCCCGCGACGAGGCGCGCAAGAACCCCGACGTGCCCCTGGGCGAGCCGTGGCCGTCGATCCTGCGCATCGCCCAGGCCCTGGTGGGCACGCCGCGCCACCTGTCGGTGCACTCGGGCGGCATGATCATCACCCCGCGCCCCATCACCCACCACGTGCCCATCGAGACCGCGCCCAAGGGGGTGCCCATCGTGCACTGGGAGAAGGACGGCGTGGAGGAGAGCGGCCTGGTCAAGATCGACCTGCTCGGCAACCGCAGCCTGGCGGTGATCCGCGACGCCATCACCGGCCTGCGCGAAAACAAGGCGCCCTTCGACGAGCGCCGCTGGGAGCCAGAGGACGACCCCGCAACCCAGCGCGCCGTGGCCCGCGGCGCCACCATGGGCTGCTTCTACATCGAGAGCCCGGCCATGCGCCTGCTGCAGAAGCGCACCCAGAAGGGGGACTTCGAGCACCTGGTGATCCACAGCAGCATCATCCGCCCGGCGGCCAACGAGTACATCCGCGAGTATGTGCGCCGCCTGCGGGGCGGCTCGTGGCTGCCGCTGCACCCGCGCCTGGCGGGCGTGCTGAGCGAGACCTACGGCATCATGGTCTACCAGGAGGACGTCTCGCGCACGGCCGTGGCCCTGGCCGGCTTCTCCCACGTGGACGCCGACGCCCTGCGCAAGATCCTCGGCAAGAAGGACAAGGAGCGCACCCTGGCCCGGTTCCACGAGCGGTTCCTCGACGGCACCCGCGCGCGCGGCGTGGACCACGAGACCGCCGAAGAGATCTGGCGGATGATGCGCTCGTTCGAGGGCTACTCGTTCTGCAAGCCCCACAGCGCGTCCTACGCGCGGGTCTCGTTCCAGGCGGCGTACCTCAAGGTGCACCACCCGGCGGAGTTCATGTCCGCGGTGATCTCCAACCAGGGCGGCTTCTACAGCACCTTCGCCTACGTGTCCGAGGCCCGGCGCATGGGGCTGACCGTGCGCCCGCCCGACGTCAACCGCAGCCGCGAGCGCTGGCACGGCCGCCGCGGGGCATTGCGCGTGGGGCTGCAGTCGATCAAGTCCCTGGGACAGAAGACCCGCGGGCGCGTGCTGCAGCAGCGCCAGCGGCGGCCCTTCTGCGGCTTCGACGACTTCATGTCCCGGGTGCGCCCCGACGAGGAGGAGGCGCGGGCGCTGATCAACGCCGGCGCCTGCGATGCCCTGGCCGACGGCGCGGGGCGGGCCGAGCTGCTCTGGCGGCTGCTGCGCTGGCGGCGCGGCGACGCCCACGCCCGGCGACGGGGGGGCGGCCCGGCAGCGGGCAAGCGCGGCCGTCGCCGGCAGGCAGCCACGGGCGACCTGTTCGCGGGGCCGGCGCCCGTGGACGACCCGCCGCTGCCCCCCGACGAGGAGCTGGCCCTGCTGCGGCGGCAGTACGAGGCCCTCGGCTTTTTGTGCGACCGCCACCCGATGGTGCTCTACGCCCACCGCCTGCGCGGCCGCGGCATCCTGCCGGCCGCCGAGCTGCACCGCCACGTGGGCCGGCGCGTGCGCGTGGCCGGCTGGCTCATCGCGGGCAAGCTGGTGCCCACCAAGAAGGGCGAGCCGATGGAGTTCCTCACCTTCGAGGACGAGACCGCCCTGGTGGAGACCACCTTCTTCCCCGACGCCTACCGACGCTTCTGCAACATCCTCGACTGGAAGCTGCCCTACGTGCTCGAGGGCGTGGTGGAGGAGGAGTTCGGCGCCCACACGCTCACCGTGCACCGGGCCGAGCGGATCCCGCGCCACGCCGCCGCGCGACACCAGCGCGCTGGCGCGCCGCGACGGGCAGCCGGACCCCGGCGCTGACCGGGAGCCTCCAGGAACTCCTTGAGCATCGCGGGGCCGATCCCCGATGATAGGGGCACGTATGTCCCGCGCGCTGTACATGGCCGGCGCGCTCGCGTTGCTGGCCCTCGTCCACACCGGCTGCTCGCCCATGGATCTGGGCGATGCGCCTTTCTACTGCAATTCGGGCACTCCTAAATGCCCGGCCGGCTATGTCTGCCAGGCCAGGGTGTGCGTGCGCGAGGGCTCGAGCTACTTGCCCACCGACGGCGGGCCCGTGAAGAAGGACGGGCTCGGCGGGAAGAAGGACGGGCCCGGCGGGAAGAAGGACGGGCCCGGCGGGAAGAAGGACGGGCCCGGCCCGAAGAAGGACGGCCCCGGCGGGAAGAAGGATGGGCCGGTGATCAAGAAGGACACGGGCACTGTGCCGGGACCGATCGAGATCCTGATCACCGAGTTCATGGCCGACCCGAAAACCGTGAGCGATGCCAACGGCGAGTGGCTCGAGCTGTACAACCCGGGCGCAGCCAAGGTGAACATCAACGGCTGGACGCTCAAGGACAACGGCACCGACAAGCACAAGCTGGCTCACAGCGGGCCGCTGTACGTGCCGCCCAAGGGGTTCCTGGTGCTCGGCCGTTCCAAGGACAAGGCGCAGAACGGTGGCGCCCCGGTGGCCTATGCCTACACCAAGTTCTACCTGGCCAATACCTCCGACGAGGTGTTCCTGCTGGACGAAAAGGGCAAGGTGATGGACTCGTTTACCTACACCAAGTCCCTGTCGATCCCCACCGGCGCCAGCCTGTCGGTCAAGACGCCGGGGTCCAACAAGAACGTCCCGTCCAGCTGGTGCACCGAGACCAACAAGTGGAACGGCTCGGCGGGCGACAAGGGCACCCCTCTGGGTAAAACCGGTTGCAAATAAAACCCAACACATCGGCCCTGGCCCTGGCCCTGGCCCTGGCCCTGCTTCCCGCCTGCGGCAACCGGACGGTCCCCGTGGCCCCCATGGACGGCGGCCCGACGGACAGCGCCCGGCCCCCGGCTGACCATGCCGCCCCCGGGGCGGATCGCGCCAGCCGGGATACCGCTGCCCCGGTAGACCACCCGCCCGCTGTCCCCGACGGGCCGCACGCCCCCTGCGCCGCCCCGCTGGCCGCTGCTCACATGACCTTCAGCAACCGAATGGTCGTCTGCCGCCTGTCCAGCAGCCCCTGGCTCGATCAGTGCCAGGCCGAGAGCATGTGCGGCCCGGGCTGGCGGCTGTGCAAGGCCAGCGAGTATCGCAAGCGCTTCGGGCAAGCAGCGGGGCCGCCCGGCACCGAGACCTCCTGGATCGCCGGCTGCGTGCTGTCCGCCGGCGTCCCCCACGCGCCAACGGATCAGGTGTGCGGCTCATGCTCGGGCGCGGTGACCAAGGCGCCCACCATCGCCTGGCATTGCACCAAGGACATGGCAGCCTTCGTGCAGCGGAAGTACGCGGGCGTGGTGAGCTACCCGCAGTGCATGCGCATCGGCGTAAAGAGCGCCTCGAACGCGGCGCACTGGGCCGCCAACGCGCCGGACTACAAGCTGCGGCAGGCCTTCTGCTGCCGCTGACCACAGGAGAGGCTCAGCTTGGACCTGCACAAAAAAATAGTGATCCTGGGCGGAGCAGCCGCCGGCGTTGAGGCGGCCCGCGCCATAGCGGAGCGAGGCCGCGGCGGCGAGACCCTGCTGATCAGCGCCGAGCCGCGCCTGCCCTACAAGCGCACCAAGGTGAGCAAGTCATTCGCCCGGGGCTTCGAACGCGACGCCTTCGCCCTGCAAGACGAGGGCTGGTGGCGGCAGCAGGGCTTTGATCTGCGCCTGGGCCTGCGCGCCACCCGCGTCGAGCCGGCTGCGCGGGCGGTGGAGCTGGAGGACGGGACCGTGGTGGGCTTCGACCGCCTGGTGCTGGCCACCGGCGCCCGGGCCAACGAGCTCCCCCTGCCCCCGGAGGTCACCGCCCGCGTACACCACGCCCACAACATCCAGCAGGTGGAGGCGCTGCGCGCGGCTGCCAGCGCCGGGTCGGTGCACAGGGCGCTGGTCATCGGCATGGGCGCCATGGGCGTGGAGGTGGCCGAGCAGCTTGCGCGCATGGGCAAGCAGGTCACCCTCGCCGGGGACACGGCCGCGCCGCTGGCCGAGGAGCTGGACGACGAGGGGCAGCGCATGCTGCTGCGGACGCTGGAGCAAAACGGCGTGACCGTGCGGCCCGGGCTGACCGTGTCGAGGGTGGCCCCGGACGGGGCCGGGCTGCAGGTCCACTTCGGCGACAGCGGAGGCAGCGAGCGGTGCGACCTGGCGGCGTTCTGCATCGGCACCCGGGTCAACGTCGAGCTGGCTCGCGAGGCGGGCCTGACCGTGGACCGCGGCGTCGTGGTGGACGCGCAGCTGCGCGCCTCACATCCCGGCATCCTCGCCGCCGGTGACATGGCCCAGCACCCCGACGGACGCGTGACCTACCTGTGGCGCCACGCCATGGAGCAGGGCCGGGTGGCCGGGCTCAACGCCATGGGCAGCGACGAGACCTACGCCTACCGGCCGTTCCGGCTCAAGGTGAAGCTCTTCGGTGATTACTTCTTCGCCCTCGACCGCCCCGCCCCGGAGCAGGAGGCGGACTTCGAGGTGGTGCGCAGCTGGGCCGGCGATGGGTACCTGTGCGGCTACTACCGTGATGACCGCCTGCGCGGCCTGGTGATGGTCAACGATCCGGATAACCAGAAGCGCTACAACCTCGCCGTGGTGGAGGGGTGGGACCGGGAGAAGTTCGAGGCGGAGTTCGGCTAGCGCCTGCGGCCGAACAGCAGGTGGCCCCCCACGCGGAACAACACGAACGCGCCGACGACCGCCAGCAGCAGGTTGAACATCGACCCGCCGAACACCAGCCAGATGCGCATCTTGTGCAGGGCCAGCACGAGCCCGAACGACAGGCCGAGGATCAACATCAGCCCCCCGATGCGGCCGAAGCCGGGGATCCGCTCGAAGCGCACGTTGCGGCCTATCAACGCCAGGGTCACCACCATGGAGATCACCGGCAGGATGTAGACCAGCGCGTTGACGTCCAGCAGGTTCTCGTTGGTGAAGAACAGCGCGTAGCCCGCCACCACTCCCGCGAACATGCCGGGCACGCACACAGCATAGACGATGGCGGCGTAGGCCCAGCTCCAGGGCACCAATCCCCCGCGGCCCTTGCCGTGCAGCAGCCCGAGCACGAAGGTCAGGACGGGCAGACCGCCGAAGATGATCAACAGCAGGGTGCTCTGGTTTCCGGCCAGATCCAGCAGCTCGCGCAGGGTCATGGCCGAAGGATATACCGCCGCGGGGGCGAGGGCTAATCTGTGTAGGTGGCGCCCGCGTCCGCGCGGGTCACGCCCGGGTTGGCCTGGCCCAGCCGGTCCGAGCCCTCCTTGAGGCAGTGCTCGGTGCCGTTGTTGTACTTGTGGCAGACATAACCATTGGGGCAGCGGGGCCGCCCCTCGTTGCAGAACACCGGCGCCTCGCCGAGGTCTGCCTCCACGCACCCGGACAGCAGGATCATAAGCAGGCCCAGCAGGCTCACCATTGCGCGCAAACTCATCTCAGAACCTCACCTGGCCGGAGAAGCCAACATTCTGCCCGTCGATCACCGGGGCCACGGTCACGCGGCGCGCGGCAGCCGCGGCGGCCCGCCGGTCGTCGCGCAGCGAGTCCACGATGAACAGCACGATGGAGGTCGCCGCCGAGGCGCCCCCGATGATGAAGCTGGCCACGGCCGCCTTGTTGTGGCTGTCCATGCTCTCCTGCATGTGGTAGTGCTCCAGGCTGTAGGAGACCACCGGCGTGTTGAGCTTCGGGTTGCCCGCGCAGCTGACGACGCCGGGCGGGCACTCGGACTTGATGTCCTCGCGCAGCTCGTCGGCCTTGGATGCGGCCAGGCGGTTGAAGGTCACGCCCATGGCCAGGCCCACCAGCCCCACCGCGGCCGTGGACCACTTGGCGATCTTCATGGCGCGACCGTCGTCGCTGGGGGGCGCGATGGTGGTCGAGGCGAGGTTCGCACCGGGCGCAGGCGCCTGCTCGTTGGGATTTTCATCATCCATGCCGGTAGGCATCAGGGCCACCGGGATCTTCTTGCCAGCGTTGGCGCGCTCGCGCTGGCTGGCCAGCTGTTGCTTCTGCTGATCAAGGGCCTTTTGGGCCGCGTCCCGCTGGGGCCCCTCCGGCGAGCGATTGACATAGCGGGTGTAGTACTCCACGGCCTGCTCGTGCTGCGCCGTCCTGGCGTAACAGTCCGCGATGTAACGCAACAACGGAGTCCTGGGCGACAGGTCGTAGGCCTTCTTGAGCTCCACCACCGCCTCTTTGAACCGCCTCGCGTCGTACATCGCCTTGGCCACCTGGAAGGTCGCCTTGGCCTGGTTCAGGTCGTCCGCGTCACCGCGGGCGATGCCGGGCGGAACCGTCACAGAAATGACAAAGATCAACCACAACCCTCTTTTCATTGGGCGCACCTCCAGATCCGACCTGTTGCGAAAGACAACGTCGTGAGACCGACAGCACGGGTTAGTGCAACAGGCGTGCCCGATCGCCCACGCCCGGGCCCACGCCTACGTGGAGGACCGGGTGGAGGTGCGCCAGTCGGGGTCCGAGACGAAGCTGTGGTAGTGCAGGTACTGGGTCAGCACGGTGATGACCTTGCGGGTCAGGCGCGGGTCAGCGCGCAGGGTGCGGTAGAGCATGCGGAAGAACTGCCGGCGCAGCGGCAGCGGCGCGCGGGTGGTGTAGTGGCGCACCAGGTGGCCCAGCTTGCCCCAGCTCCTGAACGACCGGCGGCGGTTTTGGTACAGGTCCGGAAAGTAGCTCACCCCGTCGAGCCAGCGCTGCGTCCGCCGCTCAAACGCCGCCGGTTCGTAGAGCCGGGAGAACAGGTCTCGATGACGGGCCGTGAGCTCCTCGGCGCTCCAGCGGGGGTGGCGGATGTTGCTGGAGAAGTGCCAGCGCCCCGAAAAGGGCGCGGCGATGCGGTCGGCGGCGGCCATGCGCTCGTACAGCGGCGTGCCGTCCGGCGCGGTGAGGATGCTGATGGAGCACAGCGGCGAGCCGGTCTGCTCCAAGAAGTCCTCGATCTCCTCGAAGGTGTGCTCGTCGTCGTTGTCGAAGCCCACCATCATGCCGATGAACGGCAGCAGCCCGAACGACGAGAGCCGGCGCATGCGCTCGGCCAGATCCGCGCGGTACAAGTGCCCCTTGCTCACCTCCTGCAGGCAGCGCTCGCGCAGGCTCTCCACGCCGAGGAACACCACCGAGAAGCGCGCGTCGGCCAGCAGCTGCAAGATCTGTTCGTCGTCGGTGATGCGCACCGACGCCTGGCAGGAGAACTGCACCGGGTTTTCCAGCGCGGTGTTGTATTCGATGATCCGCTGCAGCAGCGCCGTCGTGAACGACCGGCGCACATGGAAGTTGTCCTCGGAGAAGAAGATCACCTCGGCCCCGGCCCGGCGCACCGCCTCGATCTCCGCCATGATCTGGTCGATGGACTTGACCCGGTGGTGCGCGCCCACCATCAGCTGCGCCGCGCAGAAGTCGCACTTGTTGGGGCAGCCGCGGCTGGCCTGCACGGTCATGTACAGGTGGTCCTTGCCCCGCACGAAGCGCCAGTCCGGCGCCGGGCTGTCCTTGAGGTCCACGGCGGTGTCCTGCGCGTAGGTGTCGCGAGCCTCGCCCGCCACCCAGTCACGCAGAAACCGCGGCCAGGTGTACTCCGCCTCACCCATGAACAGGTGGTCGCACAGCGCCCGCGCCCCGTCCGGATCGGCGGTGGCCATGGGACCTCCCAGAGCCACCGGGATGCCTCGCGCCCGAAACGCCGCCGAGATCTCGGCCAGCCGCGCGCCGTGCAGCGAAAACCCGGTCAAGGCCAGCAGGTCGCACTGCGCGCCCGGGTCCAGGGCGTCCAGGTGCTCGTCGCAGTAGTCGTACTGGATCGGCAGGTCCGTTGGCGTCAACGCCACCAGCGTGGCCAGCGCCGGGCTCGGCATGAGCGACCGGGCCCCCACCGCCTGGACGGTGCCGCGCATGTCCCAGAAATTTGCCGGGCTGCGAGGAGAGACGAGCAGGACGCGCTTCACCTGAGCCCCTTCAACGCGCCCCATTCATCATTCCTTGTCCCCTGTCCCCTGTTCCTCGCTCCCGAGCCCCGCCAGGATCCGCGCCGGGGTCGCCGGCAGCTCGTCGATGGTCACGCCCGTCGCGTCATGGATGGCGTTGAGGATGGCCGGGATCACCGGCATGATGCCGCCCTCCCCCACCTCCTTGGCCCCGAACGGCCCGTTGGGCTCGTCGCTCTCGATGACCAGGGTGTCCACCGGCGGCATGTCCAGGGCGGTGGGGATCTTGTAGTCCGCCATGGTGGGGTTGAGCACCTTGCCCTGCTCGTCGAACACCACCTCCTCCATCAACGCCTCGCCCAGCCCCATGGAGGTGCACCCCTGCATCTGCCCCTCCACCTGGGTGCGGTTGATGGCCTGGCCGCAGTCGTGCGCCGCGGTGATGCGCTGCACCTGGATCTCGCCGGTCTCGTGGTCCACCTGCACCTCGGCCACCTGGGCCGAGCAGCCGTACGCCGGCGAGGTGCCCACCGCCGCGCCCTTGAACTTGCCCCCCAGCTCCGGCGGACTGTAGCGCCCCACCGCCACGATGGTGCCGAGCTCCAGAAAGGCCAGCCGCGACAGCTCGGTAAACGTCAGGTGGTCGCCCCCGGGTTGCTGCAGCCACCCCCGGTGCTCCTTGATGTAGTCGGTGCGCAGCGCATCGATCTCCCCTGCGCCCCCCTGCACCCAGAGCCGGTCGTCGCGGATCTCCAGCTCGGAGGCCAGCACGCCCAGCACCGCCGCGGCCGCGTCCAGCAGCTGCGCCCGCGCGCCCTCGGCCGCCTCCCTCGCAGCGTGCCCCGTCATCAGCGTGGTGCGGCTGGAGTAGGCGCCCAGGTCGAGCGACAGGTCGCTGTCGCCGCTTCGCACGCGCACTCGCTGAACCGGGATTCCCAGGGTCTCGGCCACCACCGTGGCCAGCATGGTCTCGACCCCCTGGCCGATCTCCGCCGCCCCGCTTCGCACCTCCACGCCGCCGCCCACCTCATCCAGCTTCACCTCCACCGTGCAGTGGGGCGTGCGCGAGCGATAGATCGGGTAGCCCGCCCCCGACACGAAAAACCCGCACGCCACGCCGATGCCGCGCCCCTCGGCCCGCTCGCCCTTGCGCTTGGCCGCCCAGCCGGAGCTCTTCTGCACCGCCTCGAGGCACTCCTTCATGCCGAGGGAGCTCATGGCGAGGTTGTTGACCGTCTCGTCGCCCGCCTCCATCACGTTGCGCAACCGGAGGTCCACCGGGTCCATGCCCAGGTCCCGCGCGATGAGGTCGAGCTGCTGCTCGAACAGCGCCCGCGCGATGACTCCGCCGTGTCCGCGCTGCGCCCCGCTGGCCGGCTTGTTGGTCACCGCCCGCACGCCCTTGTAGCGCATGGCCGGCAGCCGGTACGGCGCGCCGAGCAGGCTGCCGGCGTAGTACACCGTGGCGATGCCGAACGAGGCGTACGCCCCGCCGTCGAGCACCGCCTCGTGGTCCAGAAACAGCAGCTTGCCCTGGCGATCCACGCCGAGGGTCATCTCGTGGAAGAACTGGTGCCGCGCGCGGCTGTGCCAGAACACCTGCTCGCGGGTGAAGGTGGTCTTGACCGGCCGGCCGGTCTTCAGCGCCAGGAAGCAGGTGGCCAGCTCCATGGACGACGCGGCCGCCTTGGGCCCGAAGCCGCCGCCCACCCTCGGCATGATGACCCGCACCCGGTGCTCGGGCAGGCCCGTGACCATGGACACGGTGCGCGCCACGTAGTGCGTGGACTGGGTGGACGACCAGAGGGTCAGCCGGCCGTCGCGGTCCGCCTCGGCCAGGGCGCACTGGGGCTCGAGGAAGGCGCCGTTCTGCATCTTGTTGCTCATGCGCCCGGTGCGCACCACGTACGCCTCGTCCCGGGCCGCCTCCAGGTCGCCGAACTCCTGCTCCACCTGGGCGCAGATGTTGCCCGGGTAGTTCGGGTGCACCTGGGCCGCGTCCTCGGCCAGCGCCACCGCGTGATCCAGCACCGGCGGGAGCTCCTCGTACTCCACCTCGATCAGCTCCAGCGCCTGCAGCGCGGTCTGCTCATCCACCGCCGCCACCGCCGCCACCTCGTCGCCCACATAGCGCACGGTCTCCTGGCAGAACACCCGCTCGTCGTAGCGCGCCGGCGAGACGCCGAAGCGCACGTCGGGTATGTCCCTGGCGCAGATCACCGCCTCCACGCCGGCCAGGGCCTCGGCCGCGCGCGTGTCGATGCGCACGATGCGCCCGTGGGCGATGGGGCTGTGCAGCAGCGCGCCGTACAGCATGTTGGGGCGCGTCAGGTCGTCAGCGTAAAGCGCCGCCCCGGTGACCTTCTCCGGGCCGTCCAGCCGGCGGCCGCGGCCGCCCACGACGGCGTAGTCTCGCTTGCCGCTCATATCGCCACCTCCTGCCCTTCCTTCAATCGCGCGGCGGCCAGCAGGATCGCCTCGACGATCTTGGAGTAGCCGGTGCAGCGGCACAGGTTGCCGCTGATGGCGTGGCGCACCTCGGCCTCGGTGGGATCGGGGATGCGCCCCAGCAGGTCCAGGGCGGTCAGCACCATGCCTGGCGTGCAGTAGCCGCACTGCACCGCGCCGGCCTCCACGAAGGCGTCCTGCACCGGGTGCAGGGCCGGCCCCGTGGCCACGCCCTCGATGGTCAGCACCTGCCGGCCCTCGCACTCCAGCGCCAGCACCAGGCAGGCGTTGACCGGCAGCCCGTCGAGCAGCACCACGCAGGCGCCGCAGTCCCCCTCGCCGCAGCCGTGCTTGGTGCCGGTGAGGCTCAGGTCCCGCCGCAGCAGGTCGAGCAGGGTCTGGTTGGGCGCCGCGGCCAGCTCATGCACCTGGCCGTTGACCGTCAGCTTCAGCAGCCGCTTCATGACGCCACCTCCTGGCCAGCGCGCTGTACGGCCCGCGCCAGGGCCCTGCGGGTGAGCACCTCCACGACCTGGCGGCGATAGGCCGCCGGGGCGCGCATGTCGTCGATGGGGATCACGCTCTGCCGGGCCACCGCGCCCGCCTCGGCCAGCGCCGCGGCCGTGGGCTCCTGCCCCTCAACCACCAGCTCGGCCTTGCGCAGGCGCACCGGCACCGGCGCCACCGAGGTGTAGACCAGCCGCGCCCGCGCCACCTGGCCGCCGTCGTCCAGGTCCACGCTCGCCGCGCAGCCGGCGATGGTCACCTCCATGGCCGCGCGGCGCCCGATCTTGATATAGGCGCTGCCCGTGCGGCCGGCAGGGCGCGGCGGGACGCGGACGCTCACCAGCAGCTCGTCGGGGCGGATCTCCGTGGACCCCGGGCCGTTGATGAAGCCGTCGAGGGCGTGGGTGCGCTCCCACTGCGTGTTGCGCAGCTCCAGCTCGGCGTCCAGGGCCATCAGCGGCGCCACCGAGTCGGCGCAGGGCCGGGCGGTGACGATGTTGCCCCCCACCGTGGCGCGGTTGCGGATGATGGGCCCGCCCACCACCGCCGCACCCTCGGCCAGGGCCTGCAGCCCGGGCACCTGCCAGGGGGCAGTGGCCAGGGTCGCCATGGTGCACAGCGGCCCCAGCCGCAGCGCCCCGCTGGCCGCGCTGGCGCTGATCTCGTCCAGGGCCGGCACGCGCCCCAGCGACACCACCAGCCGCGGCCGCAGCACCTTCTGTTTGATCTTCACCAGCAGGTCGGTCCCGCCGGCCAGCACCTGGGCCTCGCCCCGGGTGCCGCCCAGCAGGTCCAGCGCGGCCTCGACGGTGGCGGGCGCCTCGAAGTCGAAGCGCGGCATGAGCATGGATGAGTGCATGTCGTCTTTCCTCGGTTACCCCCCGAACGCCGGGAGGATGATCTCCACCTCGTCCCCATCGCGCAACACCCGCGTGGCGTGCTGGCCCGGGGGGACGAACATCCGGTTGATCTCCACCAGCACATGGCCCGCCGGCTCCCCCTCGCGCTCCAGCAGCGCCGCCACCGTGAGCCCCTCGGGCGCGGTGGCCGGGGCCCCGTTGAGCACAAGCTTCACGGCCGGGTCCTCACAGCTCCCGCTCCAGCACCACGCTGGTGCCGGGGGCGAAGCCGTTGGCGCGGAAGTAGCTCATCAGATCCCACTGGTCCCACCCCACGATGGTGCGCACCCGCTCCACGCCGTGCTCCCGTGCGCGCTCCAGAAACGCCTCCATCAGCCGCCGGCCCACCCCCGCCCCGCGCCGGTCGAGCACCACGCCCACGGTGTCCACCGTGGCCACGCTCTGGGGGATGCCGAACTCGCCCATGATCAGCTCCCCCATGAGGAACCCGGCCACCTCGCCGTCCACCTCGGCCACCAGGGCGATGACCATGCCGGGCTCCCCGGCCAGGGCCAGCTTGAACTTGGCCATCAGGTACTCGGCGCGCGGCTCACCGGACGAGTGGCTGTCTATCTCCACCAGCGTGTCCTTGTCCTGCTGGCGCATGGGGCGCACGGTGACCTCTCGCTTCGACATCAGTCGCTCCTCTTTCGCGTGTAGATGACCCGGTAGCGGTCCGGGTCCCTGGCCATGCACTCGGTGCACTCAGCGTCGCCCGGCGGCACCGGCAGCAGCAGCACCTCGAAGCCGAGCTCCCGGTAGGCCTCGGTGGCCTCGGACAGGCGCGGCTCGTCGGCGATGAAGCAGCGGGTGTAGCCCCGCGCCTCGGGGGACGGCTGCGGCGCGCTCACGCGGCACCCTCGCCGCCGGCGGCCGGCGCCTGCCGCGGGGGCAGCGCGCCGCGCAGGTAGATCTGCAGCAGGTCGCGGGCCATGCGAGACGCTGACGGCGCCCGCTCGGGCCGGTACCAGGTGAAGACCCAGTTGATGGAGCCGAACAGGGCCAGCGCCGCGGTGCGTGGAGGCACGCCGCCGCCGTCGCCCCCCTCCCGCTGCTGCAGCTCGGAGAATAGCCGGCGCACGATGTTGTAGTACTCGCGCTGCTTGACCATCACCCGGCGCCGCAGATCCCCTTCGAGGCGGTCGAGCTCCCTGGAGCACACCGTGAGCTCGGCCATGTTGGCCCAGAACCGCTCCAGGTGGCGCCGCACCAGCAGCTCGAGGCGCTGCTCTGGATCCTCGATCCCCTCGCTCTTGGCCAGGTAGTCCGCCACCAGGTCGTCGAAGACATGGTACTGGATCTGGAACAGCAGCTCCTCCTTGGAGCGCACGTAGTAGTACAGCCCGGCCACGCTCACCCCGGCGCGGCGGGCCACGCCCCGGATGGAGGCCCGGTCGTACCCCTCTGCGGCGAACTCCTCGGCGGCGGCTGACAGGATGCTGGCCAGCTTGCGATCAAAGCGCGTCAGGGGCGCGGCGGGGCGCTTTTTCTTTGTCTTTCCGGGCATCGATTTCGTTCGAACGATCGTTCGAAAATCAGTACCACGCAGGGGCGCGATGCGTCAACGTCGGGCGGGCCCTGCGGAGGGCCTGGCGAGCGGCCGGCGAGGCGTCTCCCTGGCTACCGCGACAGCTCGGAGTCGCGCCTCCGGTCCCTGACCAGGACGCTGTGAGGGAAGGTCTTGGCGAACCGCTTGAGCTCCGCGCCGATCCTGCTGATCTCGCCCACATGGTGCAGGTCACGCGTGGCGTTGGAGACCATGCCGATGGAGATGGACAGCAGCGGGTATTGCTCCATCTCGCCCTTGCGGTTCTGCACCGCGATGCCGCCCCGCGCGATGTCCTCGGCGGGGTACCAGGCCGGGACGCGGTCGTCGAACTGGGCGATGATGCTGTCGCCCACCGGCTCTCCCGCCTCCGGCGCGGTGACCACCACGAAGTCGTCTCCACCGATATGGCCGATGAAGTCGCCCGCCGCGCCATGCTCCTTGGCGGCGCGGCGCAGGATCTGCCCGGTCTCGCGGATCACCTGATCCCCGCGGTCGAAGCCGAACCGGTCGTTGAAGGCCTTGAAGTGATCCAGGTCCGCGTGCAACACGGCGAACCGCGTCTGGCGCTCGAGCCGCGCCTCCAGGGCGGCCTGGATCGAGATGTTTCCGGGCAGGCGAGTCAGCGGGTTGGCCGCGATGTCGCGCTCGGTGCGCCGCAGCAGCGTGTGCACCCGGGCCAGCAGCTCGGTGGCGTCGAACGGCTTGACGATGTAATCGTCCGCCCCGTCCTCCAGGCCGGACACCCGGTCCTCCAGGCTGCCCCGGCAGCTGAGCATGATCACCGGCAGGTAGCAGGTGTCGAGGTCCCCCTTGATGACGTGCAGCAGCTCCGAGCCGCTCATGCGCGGCATCATCTGGTCCACCAGCAGCAGGTCGGGCTCCCGGGCGCGGATCGCCTCGAGCGCCTCCTGACCGTCGGTGGCGGTGCGCACGCGGTAGCGCGATTCGAGGATGCAGCTAACCGACGCGAGAATGTCCGGCTCGTCGTCTACCGCGAGGATCGTCTTCTTTTTCTGTTGGGGCAACGGATCCAGCTTCCCAGAAGCCCCAGCAGCAACACAAGCAAAATCGATCCAGCCGGGCCGCTGCCGCCCCCGGCCTGGCAGGAGCAGCCGTCATCCCCGGTGGCCGGTGGCGTGGTGCCCCCGCTGTCCGCGGCGGTGGCGCCCGTATCCCCCGCGGCGGCGCCGCTGTCCGGCTTGGAGCCGGCGCCGTCGGCCTGGGTCCCGGCGCTGTCCGCGCTGACCGCCAGATCGGCCGCCGGGCCGCTGCTGTCAGCGGTGGGCGGCGCCGCGTCGGCCGCCACCCCGGCGTCCGGCTTGGGCGGAGTGAGGCAGGGATCCGGCTGGGTCACCTTCTTGGACCAGTTGACCGCGTCGAGCTTCTTGCCGCCGTTGTTCAGGGTGGTCAGCTTCAGGCTCTGGTTGTTGATCTCAATGTGGATGTAGTGGTGCTCCCCGGAGACCTTGATCCGGTTCTTGTTGGTGAACCCGGGCACGAAGATCGGGAACGCGCCCGCGCCGCCGGTGGTGATGTAGACCGTGCCGGTGTCGTACGAACCGGTGGAGCACAGCTTGGTGCTGCCCGGGTTGGAGCACTTGCTCGGGGCCCAGCGCTCGTAGAAGTGGTTGTGGCTCTGGAACACGATGTCCACGTGGTGCTTGTTGATCACCTTGACGAACGCGGCGTTGTGGCCCGCCTCGTTGGGCGCGTGGCCGAACAGCCCCTTTTCGGTGTAGATCGGCCGGTGCAGGATGACGAACTTCCAGCGCTTCGGGTTGTTGGTCAGCACCTTGTCCAGCCACTTGGCCTGGTCGGTGAACTTGGGGCTGCCCGTGCTGTACGACTCGGTGGAGACCGAGGCCACGATGACCGGCCCGGCGGTAAACGCGAAGTAGTCCTCGGTGCCGCTGCCGCCCAGGGCCTTGGACGCCCGGGGTAGGTTGAAGATCCGGTTGTAGTTGGCGCCCTCGCCCTGTCCGGGGCCGTCGTCATGGTTGCCCAGGGCGTACATCAGCGGGATCCGGTGGCTCACGGCGGACGAGCGCTTGAGGTGGTTGTACCACTGCTTCTGCTTCTTGCCGTCGTGCACGATGTCGCCGCCGTGCAGGACGAAGGCCGGATTGAGCTTGGCCGCCTTGCCCAGCAGGGTGGCCCACATCATCGAGGATCCAAGGTCGCCCTGCCAACTCTCGGCGCGGCTGTCGCCGAACACCACGAAGTTGAGCTTGCCGCACTGCTTGTGCGGCTTGGGGCCCGTCTTGAAGTTGTAGATCTGGCTCCAGCCGCCAGAGCTGCCGCCCACCTGGTAGTAGTAGGTGGTGTCCGGGTTCAGCCCCTTGAGGGTCACCTCGCTCACCGTGCCCAGGGTGGAGCTCACTTTCGACATGATCCCCTTCTGGGTCTGGGTCAGCGCGCCCTTTGCCGTGCCGTAGCGGATGTTCGCCTCGGCGGTGCCGGAGTAGGTGCTCCAGGCCACGCCTACATCGCTGCTCGCGTCCCCGGTGATGGAGACCCGCACCGCGCTGGGCGCGGCCAGGGCAGAGGTGGAAAACAGGACGATGGCCGTGGCCAGGACAGGGGGACAGATGCGCATCTTTTGGCTCCTCGAGACCCTATATGTTGACCGCGATGCCCGGGGGGGCGCAAGGGAGACCTGTGCGGTATCATCGTTCGCTGTCACAGGAGAAGCCCATGAGCGAACCTTTGGACCTGATCGTCGTGCAGTACCGCGCCGACCGCGAGGTGCCCGCTGATCGCGCGGACCTGCTGGTGGACATCCGCGGCGATGCGCTCTTCTCCGGCGCCGAGGCGCTGAAGAAGGCCCGCGAGGTGCGCGCCCTGGTCGACGGGCTGCGCGGGCTCGGGCTGCAGGACGACTGCGTCTCGGTGGAGGACATCCAGGCCTTCACCGACAAGGGGCTGTTTTCCCGCAGCTCGTCGGCGCTGTACGGCCTGCGGGTGCGCTGCCGGGATCTGGAGCTGCTGGCGGACATCCTGGAGCTGACCACCGGGCTGAAGGCCGCCACGCTGACCCGGCTGGAGTGGGGCTACGACGAGGGCCTGCGCAGGGCCCAGACCGAGCTGCTGCAGGAGTGCGCGGTGCAGGCGCGCGAAAAGGCGGAGGCCGCTGCGGAGGCCGCCGGCGTACAGCTCGGGCCCCTGCACCGGCTCACCGAGGCGGGCGCGCGCGAGCCGGTGCAGCACCATGTCACGGAGCTCAACGCCTACTCCGTGGCCAGGCGCAAGAGCCGCTCCCTCAAGGACGAGCTCGGCTTCTCCATCGTGCACAAGCACCGGGTGGAGGTGCGGGTCACCGCGGAGTACTGCATCTCACCGGCAGGTTGAGTAGCCGAGGCCCTTGCAGCCGTTGTTCAGCAGCAGCCGGTTGCCCTTGCCGCTCAGGCTGGTGGCGCCCACGCAGTAGCTGCTCAGCGTGGTCTGGCGGCCGCTGCCCGGCGTGGCGCAAAAGACGCTGTCAGCCACCGCCACGTTCGCGGCGTTGCGCACCGTCAGGCCGACGCCGCGGTGCAGGCGGCGCACCGTGATCAGGCGCGCCTTGACCCCACCCGCCCGGATCAGCAGGCCGTGGCGGTCCGGGTCGGTGACCACCACGCTCTGGGCCACCACGCCCGTGCCGGCCAGGTCCAGCCCGATGGAGAACCCGCGCAGCTCGGCGAAGCCGGTCACCCGGCCGCCCTTGGCGGTGATACGCACGCCGGTGGCCGGGGCCGCGTGCAGATCGCCCACCACCCTCACGGGGTAGTTGGGATCCTTGCCCGACGAGAGAGACATCCACGCCGGGCCGAAGCCGGTGGCGCCCTTGTTCTTCATGTAGACCAGCTGCTGGCTGGTGCCGGAGACGCGGGAGACCATCATGTCGAGCAGGCCGTCGGCGTCCATGTCGCGCAGCTGGATCGCCCTGTATGAGAACTTGGACTTGTCGGGCCAGCGCTGGACGAAGACCGCGCCCGCCGCCTTGCGGCCGTGCACGGTGAGCATCCCCGCGGTCTCGCGCGCGCCGGTGACCAGCTCCGGGAACCGGTCGCCCTCCATGTCGCCCACCGCGACCATGACGTTCTCGCTGATCGGCACCGCGATGTTCTGGTCCACGGTGAAGTTGGCCTTGCCGTCGTTGCGCATCACCGCGACGGTCTTGCGCTTTCCGGTCTTGGCGTCGAGCAGGGCCAGCACCAGGTCGGTGTCGCTGTCCTTGTCCATGTTGGCCACGCCCAGCGCTTCGCAGTACGAGACCGTCAGCTTGGAGGCCGCCAGGGAGCCGCCGCCGCTGTTGAGCCGGACGCGGCAGCGGCGATCAGTGGTGCCGTTGATGCGCGTGGTGAGCAGGTCCAGGTCGCCGTCGCCGTCGAAGTCCGCCACGTAGACCGGCCAGGCGCCCGAGTCCTGCGACTTCGCGGAGATCCAGGCGTCCTTGAAGGTGGGGCTCTTGCTGGTGCCGTTGAGCAGGTTGAGCACCAGGTGGCGGCGGCCGTCGTCCGCCCCGGGCAGCGCGTTGGAGGCGATGAGATCCATGCGGCCGTCGGCGTTGAAGTCGCCCAGGTCGAGGTGCCGGGTGTAGGTCCCCATCCCAACCAGGGTGGGGCCGCCGAACAGGCCGGCGCCGCCGGTGCCCCAGTAGAAGCGCTCCTTGTTGCCCCAGCTGGCCAGCATCAGGTCCGCCTTGCCGTCCAGGTTCCAGTCCAGGACGCGGGGCTCGATGTAGCTGTTGCCCGTGGGGGACCAGACATGCTTGGCTCCGAAGCCGCCCTTGCCGTCGTTGAGGTAGACGTAAAATGGGCCGCTGACCAGGGGCACCAGCAGGTCCAGGTCGCCGTCACCGTCCAGGTCCGCCGCTGCCGGTTCGCCGCCGAAGCTCTTCTTGGCGTTGGGGTCTTTCCAGCCATCGGTGAACAGCACCCCCGACGAGCTGGCGCTGCCGTTGTTGTTGTCGAGCGCGGTCAGCGCGCGGCTGGCGCCGCGAGCGTACAGCACGTCCCGGCGCAGGGTGGAGATCACGGTGCGGCCCCCGCCGTCCAGCCACACCCCCTCGGCGCCGATGACAAAGCAGTCGCCGGAGGCCTTGGCGATGTCGTTGGCCAGCCGGTACTTGGCGCCCTTGATCCAGCCGCTCTTTTTGCAGCCGGTCACCTTGATGGGGGTGGAGGTGAAGGAGCGCGCACTGGCCGCCTTGGCCTTGCGGCCCGCCTTGTCCTCGCACAGCACGTTCCAGGTGTGCGCGCCGTCGGGGATGGCCCGGCGCACCAGGGGGCTGGCGTCGGGCCCGCTCATGTCCAGCTTTCCGTCCAGCAGCAGCGTGCACTTGACCAGCGGGGAGGCGCTCTTGGCGTTGAAGCTGAAGGTCACGTCGGCCACCGGCCCGGTCCAGCCCGCCGGCGGGGCCAGCAGGGTGACCGTGAAGCCGGCGGCCCCGTCCCCGGCGGGGGACTGATCCGCGGGATTTTTGCCCAGGTCCTGGTTGCCCCGGTCCTTTTTGCCTCCCGGGCCGTCCGCCGGCGCGCGGTGACCGTCCTTCTTGCCTGCCGGGCCGTCCGCCGGAGCGCCGCCATCATCCTGGCGCCCGAAGCCGGCGCGCAAGCAGCCGCTGGCCAGGGCCAGGGCGAGGCAGAGCAGCCATGTGAGGAGGCGCCGGGGTCGCAGCATCTCATTATCATAGTGCACCCGGCAGCGCCGCCGCTATGCTAGCTCTCCCATGGCCTCCCTGCTCCAGCGCATCGACCGGCTCGACCGCCTGGCCGTGGCCAGCGCGGCGCGCTACAGGCGGCCCTGGCTCGACTGGCTGTTCGTGCTGCTCAGCTTCTCCGGCACCGGCTATGTCTGGTTCTCCTCCGCTGGCGTGTTGATGCTGCTCTACCTGCTCGGATTCGGCGGCATCCCGCGGCTGCAGGGGCTGCTGGCGGCCATGCTGGGCGCCTTCCTCTCGCTGGGGGTGGGGCAGGTGCTCAAGCGGGTGTGGCGGCGGCCGCGCCCCTACGAGGCCCTCGACGGCCACAGGCCCCAGGGGCTGCGCCCGGTGGACGCCTCCATGCCGTCGACCCACGCGTCCACCGCCGTGGCCCTGGCGGTGGGGTTGTTCATGCTCGGCCACCCGCTGTGGCCCGCCGCGCTGCCGTGGGCTTTGCTCGTGACCTACTCCCGGCTGCACACCGGGGTGCACTACCCCTCGGACCTGGCGGTGGGGTCCCTGCTGGGGGTGGCGTTTGGCGTGTGGGACTGGCGCTGGTTGGTGGTGGTCCTGCTCGGGCCGATGCGCTAGAGTTCGATCACCGCCGATGACCAACCTGGACATCCAGCCAACGCCCGACCGCAGCCTCGACGAGTTGACCGAGATCGCACGGCGCGTCCGGGTCTCCATCCTGAGGATGATTCACCGCGCCGCCTCGGGCCACACCGGCTCGTCGCTGTCGTGCGTGGAGATCCTGGTGTCGCTCTACTTCGCCGAGATGCGGCACTTCTCCATCTTCGCCGACTGGCCCCGGCGTGACCGCTTCATCCTGTCCAAGGGGCACGCCGCGCCGGCCCTGTACGCGGTGCTGCGCGAGAGCGGCTACATCACCCAGCGCAACCTCGACCGGCTGCGCAACATCAACAGCATCCTGCAGGGGCACCCGGACAGCCGCCGGTGCCCCGGGGTGGAGGCGTCCACCGGCTCCCTCGGCATGGGGCTGTCCATCGCCCACGGCATGGCGCTGGTGATGCGCGACCCGGGCGCGCGCAACAAGCCGGGCGACCGCGAGCCGCGGGTCTATGCGCTGCTGGGCGACGGCGAGTGCCAGGAGGGCCAGGTGTGGGAGGCGGCCATGAGCGCCGCCCACTATCACACCGACAACCTGTGCGCCATCGTGGACAACAACGGGCTGCAGATCGACGGCCCGGTGGAGCGGGTGATGGGGGTCGAGCCGCTCAAGGCCAAGTTCGAGGCGTTCGGCTGGTACGCCGAGGAGGTGGACGGCCACGACCTGGGGGCCCTGCTCGAGGCGCTCGCGCACTGCCGGGAGCGCCGGGGCAAGCCTTCAGCGCTCATCGCGGCCACCACCAAGGGCAAGGGGGTCTCCTTCGCCGAGAACCAGGTGGGGTGGCATGGCAAGGCGCCAAACGACGAGGAGCTGGCCCTGGCCCTGGCCGAGCTGGGCGAGGGGGAGCGCGGATGATCCTCTCCACGCGCGAGGAGTACGGCCTGACGCTGGTGCAGCTCGGGCGGCTGAGCCGCGAGCTGGTGGTGCTGGACGCCGACCTGAGCGGCTCCACCTGCACCCGGCCGTTCTCCGAGACCTTCCCCGACCGGTTCTTCAACATGGGGATCAGCGAGCAGGACATGATCTGCACCGCGGCGGGCATGTCCCTGGCGGGCAAGATCGCCTTCGCCTCGTCGTTCGCCATCTTCGTCACCGGGCGCTGCTGGGAGCAGGTGCGCCAGGCGGTGGCCATGCCGGGGTGCAACGTCAACCTGGTGGGCACCCACGGCGGGCTCACCGTGGGCAAGGACGGCGCCTCGCACCAGGCGATGGAGGACATCGCCATCATGCGGGCCATCCCCTCGATGACCGTCATCGTGCCGAGCGACGCGGTGACCACGCGCAAGGCGGTGATGGCGGCGGCCTATTACCCGGGCCCGGTGTACATCCGGCTGTCGAGGGAGAAGCTGCCGGTGCTCTTTCCGTCGGAGGAGCCGCTGAAGGTGGGCAAGGGGTGGGTGGTGCGCGAGGGCGACGACGTGACCATCTTCGCCGTGGGCTGGATGGTGCACACCGCCCTGGAGGCGGCCGACCTGCTGGCTGGCGAGGGGATCAGCGCCCGGGTGGTCGACCCGATCACGGTCAAGCCCATCGACGAGCACCTGATCTGCGCCTGCGCCAGGGAGACGGGCGCGGCGGTCACCGCCGAGGAGCACAGCGTCATCGGCGGCCTGGGGGACGCGGTGGGCGACGTGCTGCTGCGCTGCACGCCGGTGCCCCTGGAGCGCATCGGGGTGCAGGATACGTTCGGCCGCTCGGGCACTCCAAAGGATCTGCTGTCATACTTCGGCCTGACCCCCTGGGAGATCGCCAGGGCCGCGCTAAAGGCGGTGGAGCGCAAGCTGACCGCCCGCGCGTAGGAGATTGTTGACCATGCGCAGCCTGAAGCTCTTTACCGGAAGCTCCAACCCGCAGCTCTGCCACTCGGTGGCCAAGATCCTCCAGACCGAGGTGAGCGACGCCGAGGTGCGTCGGTTCTCCGACGGCGAGGTGTACGTGGCGATCAACGAGAGCGTGCGGGACCACGACGTCTTCCTGATGCAGAGCACCTCGTACCCCGGCAACGACAACCTGATGGAGCTGATGCTGATGGTGGACGCCTGCCGGCGGGCGTCGGCGGCGCGGGTCAACGTTGTGATGCCCTACATGGGCTACTGCCGCCAGGACCGCCAGGTGCGGCCGCGGGTGCCGATCTCGGCCAAGGTGGTGGCCAACATGCTCACCTCGGTGGGGGTGGATCGGGTGATCACCATCGACATCCACGCGGCGCAGATCCAGGGGTTCTTCGACATGCCGGTGGACCACCTGCGCACCGAGGCGATCCTCATCGACTACCTGCGCGGGCAGGAGCTCAAGGAGCCGGTGGTGGTCTCTCCCGACGCCGGCGGCGTGGAGCTGGCCAGCGTGTTCACCATGGGGCTGGGCGGCAACATGGCGCTCATCGACCGGCGGCGCGGCTCGCCGGCCAAGGCTCGCACCATGCACCTGGTGGGCGAGGTGGAGGGCCGCGACTGCGTCCTGGTGGACGACATGGCTGACACGGCGGGCACGCTGGTGGAGGCGGCCGACGTGCTGATCACCAACGGCGCCAAGAGCGTGGCCGCCGCCGTGACCCACCCGGTGCTCAGCGGGCCCGCGGTGGACCGGGTGGCCAGGTCCAAGATCGACCGGCTCATCTCCACCGACACGATCCCCCTGCCGCGGGAGAAGCAAATCGACAAGATCAGCGTGGTCTCGGTGGCGCCGCTACTGGCCGCCGCGATCCAGAACGTACACACCGGCGAGTCGGTGACCCAGCTCAGCTGACGCCCCGGCCGGCCCTCTGGTTCCGCAGCCAGCGCCGGCCTCACCCTGGAGCTCTTGCATGTCAGACCAACCATCCGCCGCCCAGCTGTCCCGCAACGACCTGACCTCGTGGCACAACGGCAAGGCCGCCAACTACCTGGAGGCCGACCCCAACTTCCAGCTCGTGCTGCAGATGTACCTCGGCGAGCGGTACCACGAGCACTGGCCCCGGCTGAACCGGGCCGCGGGCATGTCCGCCGGGCGCATGGACGAGCTGGCCGCCGAGCTGAACCACGGCTACAACGAGCCGCGGCTGCGCGAGCACGACCCGTTCGGCGTACCGGTGGAGGAGATCGTCTTCTCGCCGGCGGCTGTGGAGCTGGGCGCGCACGTGTGGAGCACCGGCGTGCTGGAGATGCTGCGCGAGCCGGGCAACGAGCTGCTGTCGACGGCGCTGGGCTACTTCATCGCGCACAACGGCGAGGTGGGGCATGCCTGCCCCGTGGCGTGCACCGCCGGCCTGGTCAAGCTGCTGCAGGCGGTGGGGAGCGAGAGCCAGCAGGAGCAGTACCTGCAGCTGCTGACCGAGACCGACTTCTCCCGCCGCATGCACGCCTCGCAGTTCGTCACCGAGGTGCAGGGCGGCAGCGATGTGGGGGCCAACAGCTGCGAGGCGATGCCCGAGGAGCAGCACGAAGGCTACGACGGCCAGCTGTACCGGCTGTTCGGCGAGAAGTGGTTCTGCTCGGTGGCCGACGCCGGGGTGTTCGTGGTCTCGGCGCGGGTCACCGACGCCGCCGAGGGGACCGGCGGGCTGGGGCTGTTCCTGGTGCCGCGCATCATCAACGGCCAGCCGAATAACTTCTCCATCCGCCGGCTGAAGGACAAGCTCGGCACCCGCTCGCTGCCCACCGCCGAGATAGAGTTCAACGGCGCGCTGGCCGAGCCCATCGGGGCGCCCGACGCGGGCTTCAAGAACCTCGTGAGCATCGTGCTCGACACCTCCCGGGTGCACAACGCCGTGGCGGCCTGCGGCATGATGCACCGCGCGTTCCTCGAGGGGCAGACCTACGCCCAGTTCCGCAAGGCGTTCGGCCAGCCGCTGATGGACTTCCCCCTGGTGCAGCGGCTGCTGGGCGAGATCAAGGTGATGACCTACGCGGCGGTGGCCACCACCTTCCGGCTCATCGACCTGGGCGACCGCATCGCCCGGGGCGACGAGGACGCCCAGGCCTTCGACGGAGCGCGCCGGGTGCTGGTGATGATGAACAAGTACTGGACCTCACGGCTGTGCAGCGACGCCGTGCGCAAGGGGATCGAGGTGCTGGGGGGCAACGGCACCATCGAGGACTTCTCCCCGCTGCCGCGGCTGTACCGGGACGCCATCGTGCTCGAGAGCTGGGAGGGGTCGCACAACACCCTGTGCGCCCAGGTGCTGCGCGACTTCGCGGTGCGCGGGCTTCACAAAAACCTGCTGGCCGAGCTGTGGCAGTGCCTGGGTGAGGTCACCGAGGAGGCCCTGGCCGGCCACGCCGAGTGCGCGGCCGCGGCGCTCGAGGATCTCGAGGGGCGGCTCAAGACGATCCTCGAGGGCCCCGAGGACCGGGCGGCGTTCAAGATCCGCTACTGGATCGACCGCGCCTGCACCCTCAACGGCTACATCAGCATGCTGCGCGAAAACGCCTGGGAGATTTCGACCCTGGGCGACGGCCACAGCGACCGCCGCACCGCCATCGAGATCTACCGCGCCCTGCACATCGACCGCCAGGATCCCCTGGACCTCGACGGCATGGAAGAGGGCATGCGCTCGCTGGCCCTGCGCTTCTAAAAAAATGTCAAGTGTAGGGGTCAGACCCAGCCCGCCGCTTCATCGCGGAGCCTCCGTAGGAGGCGAGCACGGCGGGCTCCGCCGGAGGCGCGTTGAACGTCCGAAGCGGCGGACGCCAGATAAAGTGTCAAGTAGGGGGGTCTGACCCCCCTACTTGACACTTTAGGGGCAGACGAAGCCGGCGTCGGTGGCGGGCTCGAGGGCGTACTTGTTGCCGAAGCCGTTGATGACGCCGGTGATGGAGGTGCAGGTGTCGCCCTTCTTGAAGGCGGCGGTGCCGTTGGCGGGCTTGCCGTTGGTCTTGCCGCCGTCGTAGTAGAAGTCGCCCACCTGGGTGCAGCTGGGCAGGGTGCCGCTGCAGGTGTTGCTCGCCTCGTCGGTGACCCAGAAGTTGTCGTCCTTGCTGGTGGGCGCCACGGCCACCTTCACCTTGGACACCTTGATCAGGTGGCTCTCCCACTTCTCCGCCTCGATCCCCCACTTGAGCTGCTTGGTCTTGATCGCCACGGGCGCCGGGGCGGCCGCGCCGGCCTTGGTCACCTTGATGGAGGTGGGCTTGATCTCGTCGATGGAGTTCCACCACTCGAACTTGCCCTCGATGGACAGCTCGTCGCCAAGCTTGAGCGTGGTGCCCGCGGTGTCTTTCTGCGGGCTCGCCTTGCCGGTGTAGATGTAGATCGCCTCGAAGGCGCCCACACCCTCGCGCACGTAGAAGCCCTTGGTGGTGCTGCTCGAGCCGGGCAGGCTGGTGACCACCACCTTCTGCAGCTGCACCTTGTCACCGTCGGTGGGCCGGGTCTTGGAGTAGGGGTCGCGGATCGACTTGACCGTCAGCAGGCAGGGCGCGGTGCCCGGGTTCTTGTAGGTGGGGCACGGGTCGCAGGCGTCGCCCTTCTTGTCGCCGTCGGTGTCCTTCTGGTCCTTGTTGGCCACGTAGGGGCAGTTGTCCACGGCGTTCTTGTGTCCGTCGCCGTCGATGTCGTCGGGGTCCGGCTTCTTGGTCTTGCACGGCGTGGTGTTGGCCGTGTCGAAGGGGCAGGTGTCGCACTCGTCGCCCACCTTGTCGCCCTCGGTGTCCGGCTGCTTGCCGCTGTGCATCAGGCAGATCGGGTTGAAGAACTTGGTGCAGGTGTCCGCGGTGTCCTGCACCCCGTCGCAGTCGGCGTCCCCCGCCGTGGTCTTGCTGCAGTCGTACTCGCTGGGCCGAGACGGCACGCAGGTGGGCTCGCTGTCCGGCGTCTTGCAGAAGAACAGCGCGTAGGGCGCGCTGGTCTTGGTGGCCGCGGTCTTGAGCTCCGACAGGGTCTTGCCGGTCTCGTTCTTGGCGCACACCGACTTGCCGCTCAGGCAGTCCGAGAGCGCCTCGCAGCCGCTGCCCCCGGCGCTGTCCAGCGCCTTGACCAGCTCGGTGTCGCCGTGCAGCACCTTGCCCGCGCGCAGCACCAGCACGACATCCTTGACGGTGGCGGTGACCACAGCCTTGTGCTGCCAGTCGCCCGAACCCAGCTTGCTGCCGTCGAACACGGAGATGTCGGCCCAGTAGCCGCTCTTGAGCTGGCCCAGCTCCTTTTGCATACCCATGGACTCGGCCGCTATCTCGGTTGCCATGGCCCACAGCTGGTACGGCTTGAAGTGCCCGCCGTAGTGCTTGTCGTTCATGTAGCCGGCGCACGCCAGCTCACGCAGCATGTTCATGGAGCCGGACGGGGTCCAGTCGGTACCCAGGGCGAGCCGCACGCCCAGGTTGTGCATCATCACCACCGGCGCGGTGTAGCCGTACAGCGAGATGTTGGAGCGCGGCGACCAGATCACCTTGGCCCCGGCCGCGGCCACCTTCTGTGAGTCCTGGGCGTTCAGCCCGATGGCGTGGATGAGGGACGTGTTGGCCCCCATGACGTTCTCGGTGCCGGACAGCTGCCCGCTCAGCGCCAGAAACTCGTTGCGCGCCTCGTGGCGGCCGCCCTCGGCCACGTGGCCCACCCACATGGCGTAGCCCTTGACCTGGGATTTCTTGGGCACGTAGCTGTAGCAGCTGGTGCTGCCCTTGCACATGGAGCCGCCCGAGTCACCCAGGGGGAAGGTGGAGTCCTGCACCGGCTTGGCGCTCAGCCCCTCGGTCTTGCCGTCCAGGTTGCGCACCAGGCCTTTGGCCCCGCTGTTGGCCCCCATCATGGAGGTGGCCCCGCCGATGAGCATGCGCAGCTCGCCCCAGGCCACGGCCTCGCTCTTGTAATTGCTCGCCCCCACCGACAGCTTCGGCTTGCCGTTTTTGCCCTTGCGCCACTCGTGGCGGTGGTCGTAGCGCGAGGTGGTGGGCTTGGGCGACAGGGTGGTCCAGCCCAGGTGGTCGTGGGTGTTGATAAGCCCGGGGGAGATGACCCCCTTGGCGCAGGCCACCACCGTGGCGTCCTTGTACGCCGCGTCCTTGGAGCAGTCGCACCCGGCGCAGGCGACCTTGCCCCCGGAGATGAGCAGGTGCCCATTTTCGTAAACATCTGCAGGGCCCAGGACGGTGCCGCGCAGCAGCACGCCGGTGCCGCTGCCCTTGGTCACCGTGCAGGTGCCCTTGGCCGGCGCCGTCAGCGCCGGGTTGGCGCAGGTGTGCCGCTTCGGGCCTGAAGTGGAGCCCCCCCCGCCATCGCCGCTCGGGCCGACGTCCACGCCGGCCTCGCCCCCGGGGCCGGCGTCGGCCGCCGCGCCGGGGTCGTCGTCAGAGCAGGCCAGGGTCAGCGCCAGCAGCGCGGTGAGGCAAATTATCGAAGGGTAAGCTCGCATTTCCAGGTACCTCCACAGCTTTCGGGGGGCCGCCCGAGCGGCGGCCGCGTCCCAATTGTCCCACAGGGTTGTGGGTATTTGTGCAGTAACATACCTGGCGCCCCCTTGACCATGCCCACGGCTTGATCTGGATCATCCTTTCTGGACTGACGTTCGCCGTGGAGCCGAGGCGTAACTTGACCCTCGCGGAGCGTATCCATACTCTGAAACCACATTTCAGGGAACGAGACGATGCTGACTCACTTCATGATCGAATGGCTCAAGGTGGACGGCCTGTACAAGATCCCCCGCGGCCTGCACGCGGGCGTCGGCCTGCACACCATCCTGCACTACATGGGCGTCATCCGGCACCATCGCTGGCTGCACATCTCCCCGGACGGGCAGATCAGCTGGCTCTGGCTGCGGCGCTCCGGCCCGGCCGGCGGCGTCATCGGCGACCTGAACGACGTGCACAACATCAAGCCCGCCGGCCTGGCCCTCAACCGGATGGTGCGCTTCGAGTGCGGCACCCGCCAGGTGGAGCTGTACGCGCCCCGCGTGGAGGCCGACCGCATGGTGACCTTCCTCGACCGCCTGTAGTCGCACCCTCGAGCCCATTCCCCTTTTGCACAGGAGGAGAAGATGAGATCCGGGACTCTGATGTCCGTCCTGTTGTTGGTGCTCGCCTGGGCGCCGGGGTGTGAGTGCAAGCAGCAGGGGGGCAAGGGCAAGGGCGAGGGTGGAGGCAAGCCCGCGGCCACGACAGGGTCTCCGTCCACGTCAGCGCCGGAGAAGAAGCGGATGCCCCAGGTCAAGGAGGGGGCGTTCAACGTGGCGTTCGTCTATGTGGGCCCGGTGGGGGACGGCGGGTGGACTTATGCCCATGACCAGGGGCGCAAGCACCTGGAGGCCAACGTCAAGGGCGTGCACACGGTGTACATCGAGTCCGTGGGCGAAGGGGCGGAGGCGGAGCAGGTGATCCGCGGCCTGGCGCGCAAGGGCTTCAACCTGGTGGTGGGCACGTCGTTCGGCTACCAGGACGCCATGGAGGCGGTGGCCGCCGAGTTCCCGAAGGTCAAGTTCCTGCATGTCTCGGGACACAAGGCGAACGACACGAACTTCGCCAACCTGTTCGGCGCCATGGAGGCGATGAAGTACCTGGCCGGCATCATCGCCGGTGCCCGGGCCGAGGCCGACGGCCAGCGCAAGGTGGGCTACATCGCGCCGTTCCCCATCCCCGAGGTGATCCGGCTGGGCAACGCCCTGGCCCTGGGTGTGCGCGAGGCGTGCCCCAAATGCACCATGGAGATCCGCTGGATCAACTCCTGGTTCGATCCGACCAAGGAGCGGGAGGCGGCTGACTCGCTGCTCAAGGCCGGAGCCCACGTGGTGATCACCGGCGCCGACACCTCGGGGCCCATCGTGGCGGCCAAGGACGCGGGCAAGTGGGCCGTGGGCTACGACTCGGAGAACGCCTGCGCCGTGGCGCCGGAGCACTGCCTGACCGTGCCGTACTGGAACTGGGGGCCGATCTACGTCAATCAGGTCAACGCCATCCTCGACGAGCAGTGGACCGCGAAGTCCTACTACCTGGACGTGGCCAGCGGCATCGTGGGGCTCCACGGCTTCGAGCAGGGCCAGACGCCGCCCGGCGGGATCCCCGCCGCGACCGTCGCGAAGGTCAAGGCGCTGCGGGCGAAGATGACGGCGGGCGAGCTGACGCGCTTCGACATCTTCGCCGGCCCGCTGTCGGACAACACAGGCAAGGTGGTGCTGGCCGAGGGCAAGAAGATGACCCAGAAGGACCTCGAGGGGCTGCCCGGCTGCGAGGTGTGCATGAACTGGCTGGCAGAGGGCGTGGTGGGGCAGATCCCGAAGAGATAGGCTTGAGACTTGAGGCTTGAGGCTTGAGGCCTGAGACTTGAGGCTTGAGACTTGAGACTTGAGACTTGAGGCTTGAGGCTTGGGACTTGGGACTTGAGACTTGAGACTTGAGGCCTGAGGCCTGAGGCCTGAGACTTGAGGCTTGAGACCTGGGGACCGAGAGCAAGCTGCCGTGACGACTCCGCTGGTCAGGATGCGCAACTTGCACAAGCGCTTCGGCGAGGTGCACGCGGTGCGCGGGGTGGATCTGGACCTGTACCCCGGCGAGGTGCACGCGCTGCTGGGGGAAAACGGCGCGGGCAAGTCCACCGTGATGAGCGTGCTGTGCGGGCTGCACCGCCCGGACGGCGGCACCGTGGAGCTCGACGGGCAGCGGGTGGTGCACAGCAGCCCGCGCCAGGCCATGGATGCCGGGGTGGGCATGGTGCACCAGCACTTCATGCTGGCCCCCGGGCTCACCGCGGCGGAGAACATCCTGCTGGGCGCCGCCCGCATCCCGGCGCTGCTGCGCCCCCGCGCGCTGCTGCGGCGCATGGCGGAGCAGGCCGAGGCGCTCGGCTTCGGCGGCCTCGACCTGGACCAGCCCGTGGAGGCCCTCACCGTGGGCGAGCAGCAGCGGGTGGAGATCCTGCGGGTGCTCTGTCGCGGCGCGCGGGTGATGATCCTCGACGAGCCCACCGCGGTGCTCGGCCCGGTGGAGGCCGAGGGCCTGATGTCGTCCATCGAGCGGCTGCGGCAGCAGGGCTGCGCGGTGGTGCTCATCAGCCACAAGCTGGCCGAGGTGCAGGGGGTGGCCAGCCGCCTGACAGTGATGCGGCGTGGCGAGGTGGTGGCGCGGCACGACGACATGGACGCGGTGGACGGGGCCACCCTGGCGGCCGAGATGGTGGGGCGCGAGGTGTCGCTGGAGCTTCGGCGTCCGGAGCGCGCGCCCGGGGAGGCGGTGCTGCGCCTGCGCGGGGTGCAGGTGCGTGACCCTCGCCGCGCCGCCGCGGTCAAGGGGATCGACCTGCAGCTGCACGCCGGGGAGATCGTGGGCCTGGCTGGCGTGGCAGGCAACGGCCAGCTCCCGCTGATGGAGGCCCTGGCCGGCACCCGGCCCCTGCTGGGCGGCGCGGTGGAGCTGGACGGCCGCGAGCTGGGCGCGTCCCCACCCGCGGCGCGCGTGGCGGCAGGCCTGCGCTACATCCCCGAGGACCGCAACCACACCGGCACCGCGCCCGGCCTGACGGTCAGGGAGAACCTGCTGCTGCGCGACTACCGGTCCCCTGCCTGCCGCCGCGGGCCGTGGCTCGACCTGCGCGGCAAGGACGACGACCTGCGCCGGCAGCTGCGGCAGCTCCAGGTGAACACCACCGGCCTGGATCAACGCGCCGGCGTGCTGTCGGGGGGGAACATCCAGAAGCTGGTGGTGGCCCGGGAGCTGGCCGGCGAGCCGCGGGTGCTGCTGGCCATGCAGCCCACCCGGGGGCTGGACGCCTGGGCCACGGCGCAGGTGCGCCAGCGCCTGCTCGAGGCCAAAGCACGCGGGGCGGCGGTGCTGCTCTGCTCCGAGGACCTGGACGAGGTGATGGCGCTGTCCGACCGGATCGCGGTGATGCGCGACGGCGCCCTGGCCGGGATCTTTGACCGCCCCGAGGCCGACCGGGCCCGCATCGGCAGGTTGATGACCGCATGAGCCGGCTGGAGCTGATACCGCGGGTGCACAGCAGCGCGGGGCTCACCGCGGCCGTCACCGCCGGCGCCGTGGCCCTGGCGCTGGTGCTGGGCGCCGTGCTGCTTCGCATGTGCGAGGTGGATCCCCTGGCGGCCTACGTCGCGCTGTTCCGCGCCGGGCTGCTGGGCGGCCCGTACGCCCTGTCGGACACCGCGGTCAAGGCCACGCCGTTGATCCTGTGCGGCCTCGGCTGCGCGGTGGCCTTTCGCGCCCGCCTGTGGAACGTGGGCGCCGAGGGGCAGCTGCTGATGGGCGCCTGGGCGGCGGCGGGTGTGGCCAGCTTCGGCGGGCCGCTGACCGCCCTGCCCTCGCCCCTGCTGCTGGCGGTCATGGCCCTGTGCGCCACGCTGGCCGGCGGCGCCTGGGGCGCGCTGGCCGGCGCGCTGCGGGCGCGGCTGGGGGTCAGCGAGATCATCAGCAGCCTGATGCTGGTCTACGTGGCGCAGCAGTGGCTCAAGTACTTCATCTTCGGGCCCTGGAGCGAGGGCGGCTTCCCCCTGACCCCGCTGCTGCCCCGGGCGGCCTGGCTGCCCCGGCTGAGCGACTGGGCCGACGCCGCGCCGGCGCTGTCCGGGCTGACTGCCCACGCGGGGTTCCTGCTGGCCCTGGCCTGCTGCGTCGGGCTGCACCTGCTGCTCGGCCGCACCGCCTGGGGCTTCGAGCTGCGGGTGCTGGGCGACTCCGCCCCTGCGGCGCGCTACATGGGGCTGAGCGTGGCGGCGCGCACCTTCTGGGCCATGGCGCTGTCCGGGGCGTTGGCCGGCCTCGCCGGCTTCTGCGAGGTCGCCGGCGTGGTGCACCGGCTGCAGGACCGCTTCAGCCCGGGCTACGGCTTCGTGGCCATCGCCGTGGCGTGGCTGGCCCGCCTGCACCCGCTGGGCGTGCTGCTGGCCGCGGTGCTGTTCGGCGCCCTGCTGGTGGGGGCCAAGGAGGTGCAGCCGGGGGGCATCGCCATGATGCTGCAGGGCCTGCTGATGCTGGTCACCGTGGCCGGGGACCTGCTGATCCGCTACCGGGTGCGCCTGAAGGCCGCCGCCGGGGAGGTGCGCTCATGATCCGGTTCGTGGAGAACCTGCTGGGCGCCGGGGTGGCCCGGGGCACGCCGCTGCTCATGGCCACGGTGGGCGAGCTGCTCGCCGAGCGGTCCGGGGTGCTCAACCTGGGGGTGGACGGCATGATGCTGCTGGGCGCGGCCGTGGGCTTCCGTGTGGCCCACGAGACCGGCTCGCTCGCCGCCGGGGTGGCCGCGGCCATGGCCGTGTGCGCGGCGGCGGCCCTGTGGCACGGCGGGGTGGCCGTGCGCATGGTGGGCGACCAGGTGGTCTCGGGGCTGGGGCTCGGCTTTTTCTGCGCCGGCCTCTCGGCCGTGGTGGGCGCGCCCGCGGTGGGCGTCACCGGCGCGCCCCGCATGCCCATGGTGCGGGTGGCCGGCCTGGCGGGCCTGCCGCTGCTGGGCCCGGTGCTGTTCCAGCAGAACCTGGTGGTCTACGTGGGCATGGCGCTGGTGCCCCTGGCGTGGCTGTACATCCATCGCACCCGCTGGGGGCTGGTGCTGCGGGCGGTGGGCGAGGCGCCGGCCGCGGCCGACGCCCAGGGCTACGACGTGGCGCGCGTGCGCCTGGCCCACGTGGCGGTGGGCGGCGCCCTGGCCGGCCTGGCCGGCGCGTCGCTCAGCCTGGCCATCACGCCGGGGTGGGTCGAGGGGATCACCTCGGGCCAGGGGTGGATCGCCGTGGGGCTGGTGATCTTCGCCGGCTGGGAGCCGGTGCGCGCCGCCTGGGGAGCCTACCTGTTCGGCGCCATCCGCCGCCTGCCGCTGGACCTGCAGGGCGTGGAGCAGCTGCCCCTGTTTCGCAACCCGAACCTTGGCTACTTCCTCGACATGCTGCCCTACCTGTTCACCATCGCCGTGCTGGTCCTGGCCAGCCGCGGGGGCAAGATGACCCGCCGCGCCCCGGCCGGGCTCGGCTTGCCCTTCATCCGCGGCGAGCGGTAGCGCGGCACCGACGCGGGCAGCGCGGGGAGCGCCGCGCTGCGGCCTTCAGATCCAGCGTTACCGCGCGGAGCGGTCCGCGTCTCCCCCGGGCAGCCGCGCCTGAATCCTGTCCAGGTCCGCCCTGACGCTTTTGGCCAGGGCGCGCGCCTCGGCCACCTTCGCCGCGTCGCCCAGCGCCGCCACAGCCTCCTGCTGCTCGAGCACCGCCAGGTCCGCCCTCACCTGCCGGAGCACCCGCCGCACCACCCGCGCGTTGAGCTTCTCGGCCGCGGCCAGCCTGCCCAGCGCGTCAGCGCGCAGCTTGAGCCGCACCAGGCTGTCCTTGGCCGGCACCGGCATGGGCATCGGCTCGTAGCAGCTGGCCATGCGCATCTCGGTGGGCCTGTAGCCGCTGACCTTGCCCGACAGCTGGCGCAGGTCCTGCTTCCACAGGCCAGCAGCCCCCTGGCTCACCTGGCCCGCCGCCGCCAGCGCGTCCACGTCCTGCTCCACCCCTCGCAGCGCGGCCAGCAGCTTCTCCTTGCCCGCCCGGTCGAACGGGTGCTGCCCCCGCGCGCCCGACGCCACCGCCCTGGCCTCGGCGGTGACCTGCTCGATGCGCCCGAGGTGCGCCCCGGTCCGCGGCGTCGGCGCGGGCTTCTTCTTGACCGCGGGCGGGGGCCCCGGGTCGGTGGGCGGCGCGGCCCCGCCCGGGCTGGCCTTGTTGCACCCGGCGCCGGACAGCCCCACCAGCGGAGCCAGGGCCGCGGCGCCCAGCCTGATCATCCTCCTGAACACCCGCATCCGCTCAGAAACTCCCTGCGCAGGACGAGACGCAGGCCGAGTGGCACGCCGAGTGACAGGCGCAGGCCGAGTGACACGCCGAGTGGCAGGCCGAGTGACACGCCGAGTGACACGCCGAGTGACACGCCGAGTGACACGCGTCGTACCCCACCGCCACCGACTGGGCGATGGCTGCCAGCGCCGCGCCGTGCTCGCCCCCCGCCTCGGCCGCTGCCACCGCGCCCGCTGCCTCGCCGTCGAAGTTGAACAGCCCCTCGATGCGATCCACCGTGGCCTTCGCCCCGGACTCGATGCTCTCCACCACTCCCTCGGCCATCTGCTGCACCTTGCGCACGCCCCCGCCGAGGGTCTGGACCTCTCGCGAGCCGCTCAGGGCCGACAGGGGCGAGTCGATGGGGGCCTCTGCTGGCAGCGCCGGCATGGCCTCGCCCAGGTCCTGAAAGAAGGTCTCGCCCAGGTAGAGCTCGCCGTAGTGGCCGTTGAAGTAGTCGGTGCGCCGGGGCGGCGGCAGCCTGCGCAGCCGCTCCCACGCGTCGCTGGCCCGGGCGCGCTGACGCTGCTCGGTGGCCTCCATGTCGGCCCGCCAGATCCGCGGCCGCAGCTGCTCGTTGAGCGCCGCGAGCACCGCCTGCACGCCCTGCCGGCCCAGGGTCCCCTCCTCGGTGAGGTTGTCCAGCAGCGCCTGCTCCGCCGCCCCTGACGCCGCGGCCTTGTCCACCACCTGAAGCTGCAGCGGGTTGCGGCTCAGCAGCCGGATCACGCCCCGCTGCTGCATGCCCAGCACCAGCAGGTTGATCGCCTTGATCGGCCGCCCAAGCACCATGGCAGCCTCCTCGGCCGGCAGTTCGGGCACGAAGCCCTCCTTCTGGAACGTGGCCACCGTGATCTCGGGCGAGACATACTCCACCCCCTGCTTCTTGAGGTGTATCGCCAGCATCGGGTGCAGCCGCAGCACCCACACGCCGACGGCGATCACCCCGCTGATCAGCAGCCACACCAGCCGCAATGGGAACAGCAGCCCGGTCCAGCCGAGCAGGGTCCCGCGGGTGGGGTGGATGATCTTGAACTTGCCCGCCGGCAGCAGGGTGTCGCGGGCGAAGGTGGTGCCCGCGATCTTGTCGATGATCCAGAGCACCCAGCCCACCGCGGCCAGCCAGAACAGCAGCAGCAGGCTGTTGAGGATGAACGCCGCCACCAGGTAGAACAGCAGCAGGCTCAGCAGGCGCCAGACCTGCGCCCGATCCCACGCGCTGAAGGAGCGGCCGGAGGTCAGCTTGCCCGCCAGCATGCGCAGAGACGTGCCGGCGCCCACCGCCACACCCAGCGGTATCGCCGGCAGCAGCACCGACAGCTGCGCCGGCGCGCTCAGGTCGCCGCGACGCGGCGCCTCCACCACGCACTCGCCGCTCTTGACCTCCGAGAAGTCCGGGTAGTGCTGCGCAAGGTCGCTCAGCCCTGCCTTGTTCCAGTCGGCGCGCCGCGAGCTGACCTGGACCTGCGCCCGCGCCGGGTCCACCAGGGCCAGCGGCAGGTGCGCGGCGGCCTCCAGCAGCCGGTCCCTGGGGATGTCCGCCGCCAGCGGCAGGCCGCTTCGCACCGTCACCTCCGACGTCTTGACCTGCTCTCGCCGGGCGAAGCTGGCCGGGACGCCGCGGAAGGAGACCATGAACAGCGCCGTGCCCTCCTGCACCGTGGTGCTGGCGAACGAGGGGTACAGGTAGGTCGCGGTGTAGGTCAGGTCGACGGTCTGGCCAGGCCTGGAGGGCTGGTCGAAGACCAGGCTCTTTTTGCCCACGCGGCAGCCCACCGACTCGCCGCCGAGCTTGACGGTGCAGCTGGCCGCGCCGCGCCGCTCCAGGTTCAGCTTCAGCGGGGGCCGCGGCATGAAGTTGCGCTCGCCCCCCTCGACGAAGGTGAGCGCGGCGGTGACGCTGGCGCCCGGTCGGCTGCTGCCCGCCAGCCGCGTGTTGGTGCTCAGGGTGTAGCGCTCCGAGACCATGGTGGCCGCGCCCCGGGAGCGCAGCATCTCGGCGACGGCGCCGCCGCCCGCCTCGATGTCCCTGGTGGCCGACAGCTTCGGCAGCGTCTCGCGCGGGATGAACACCTTCACCATGTGCACGCCCTCGCGAGCCAGCTGGTGCCGCTCTGCGTAGATGGTCAGCAGCCGGCGCTCCTCGTAGTCGCTGTAGACCATGGCCCACTTGTCATGGGTCAGCTTGTTCTGGGCGTCGGTGATCAGGCCGAGGTCGTTCACCATCTCGGGGGTGATCTGCTCGTGCTGCTTCACCTGCGCCGGCAGCGGCAGCGGCAGCACCAGGCGGATGATGGATTTCTGCAGCGGCAGCGACCAGCGCACCGGGTTGTACCAGACCGCCAGCAGCTGCTTGCCCTGACGGCTCGTGGGGTCGGCGAAGCGGTGGTTCATGCGGAAGTGCAGCTCGAGGGTGTAGCGGCCGCCGGAGCGGGTGGGCCTGGCGAAGGCCACCCGGTAGTAGCCGCCGCCCAGCGACGCGGTGGTCACCTCATCGCGGCGCTCGCCCTCGCGCAGGAAGGCGCGCGTGAAGTGCAACGGCTCGTAGAACTGGCCCACCTTGCGGATGGCATTGCGGCCCTCGTTGTCCCGGAAGGTGAGGCTGTAGATCACGTCCGCGGCGCCGTTTTGCTGGAGGAACACCTGGCTGTCCGCGGTGAGCAGGTCCACCGGGTCAGCCGCGGCGGGGCCGGCGAGGCACAGCAGCGACAGCGCCAGCAGGAGAGGAGTGAGGCGGGGCATAACCCGAACGGTATCCCATCAGCGATCCAGGCCGCAACTGATGTGCTATGTAGGTGGGAGATGAGCTCTGCCCCCAGAAGGCCGGACTGGCTCAAGGTCAAGCTGCCCGGCGATGGCAGCTACTACGAGACGCGGCGCCGCCTCGGGCGCCACGGGCTGCACACCGTGTGCGAGGAGGCCCGCTGCCCCAACGCGGCCGAGTGCTGGGGCGGAGGCACGGCCACCTTCATGGTGCTCGGTGATCGCTGCAGCCGCGGCTGCCGGTTCTGCGCCGTGAGCGACGCGCCCCCGGCCGGCGCGCCCGACCCTGACGAGCCGGCCCGGGTGGCCGAGGCCGCCGCCGAGATGGGGCTTCGCTACCTGGTGCTCACCTCGGTGACCCGGGACGACCTGCCCCTGGGCGGCGCGGAGCACTTCGCCGCCACGGTGCGCGCGGCGCGCCGGCGCATCCCGTCGCTGCTGGTGGAGGTGCTGACCCCCGACTTCCAGGGAGACGAGGCGGCGGTGCGTACCGTGGTGGACAGCGGCGCCGCCGTCCTGGGCCACAACCTGGAGACGACCCGCGGGCTGACGCCGCTGGTGCGCCACGCCGGCTGCTCCTACGACGGCTCGCTGCAGGTGCTGCGGAGCTACGCGGCCCTGGCCGGCGCCCGACTGACCAAGAGCGCCCTGCTGCTCGGCATGGGAGAGACCGACGAGGAGGTGGTGCGCACCCTGACCGACCTGCGCGCGGCGGGCGTGAACTGGGTGGCCATGGGCCAGTACTTACAGCCCACCCGGGGCCACGCGCCGGTGCGGCGCTACCTCGCCCCGGCTCTGTTCGACGACCTGGCGGCCGAGGCCCGGGCCATGGGCTTCGACCTGGTCACCGCCGGCCCCCTGGTGCGCTCGAGCTACCGCGCAGGAGAGTCGGCAGCGGAGGAGATCCTGAAGAAGCGGGGATGGAACGAACAGCAGGCTTGAGACTTGAGACTTGAGACTTGAGACTTGAGGCTTGAGGTGCAAGTGCCACAGGCTAAATACCCTCAAGCCTCACAGCCTCAAGCCGTGAACGCGAAGCCTTCGCTACTGCAACAAGTGCCCGAGACTAACTCCCCTCAAGCCTCAAGCCTCACAGCCTCAAGCCGCGAACGCGCAGCGTTCGCTATTGCGACCGCAGCACGAACTCCCTGACGTTGACCACCTTCTTGGACTCCAGGTCCACCAGGAAGCTCAGGCCCTTGCCCATCATGCCGTTGTATTCCAGCAGGTACCACACATCCACGGTCCAGCGGTCATGGCCCCCCTCGCACGGGGGGGTCCAGCTGCGCGCCTCCAGGTCGCCCAGGAAGTCGGGCCGGTTCTTGTCCTGGCTGATGCGCTTGTACTCCTCGGACTTGCGCACCACGTTGCGCGCCTTGGTGGCGCTGTCCTGCTCGATGTTGCGGCGCCACTCGCTCGACAGCTGGATCTGGGACACCTCCCCGTTCTCCTCGAGCACCACCTCGTAAGCCTCGTCAGCGGGCAGGTCGGCGAAGTCGGGCACGTCGAACTCGGGGAAGCGGTCCCGCGCCTCGATCTGGCGACAGCGCGAGACATAGTGGCCCTCCCCCTCCTCCATGGCGTCCGTCTTGTAGTAGGCGTAGATGCGCAGGGTGATGGTGCGCGTGGGCAGGTGATGGTCCCAGTCCAGGATCGGCAAGAAGCCGGCGTACTTTCGCCGCTGGTATGGCACCAGCCTGGGCAATGAGTCATGTAGCCGCTTGAGCTGGTCCTCGCCCTGGATCAGCGCCTGGTGCACGCAGCGCGGGTGACGCCTGATTCCCTTGACGATGGACTCTGCCTGGTCTGTGGACTGCCGCAACTTCATTACCCTTGAGCTACCACGAAACCGCCCATGAGATCAAAATGCTTCGCGTCCGGATCGATCTCGAGCCGCGGCTACTCCTTGACGCGCCGGACGTTGGCCCCCAGGGCGCGCAGCCGCTTTTCGATGCGTTCGTAGCCCCGATCGAGGTGGTAGACGCGCCGGACCTTGGTGGTGCCCCGGGCCACCAGGCCGGCCAGCACCAGGGCCGCCGACGCGCGCAGATCCGAGGCCATGACCGTGGCGCCGGAGAGCTTCGTCGGCCCGCGCACCGCCGCCACGCGACCCGAGATGGCGATGTCGGCGCCCATCCGGCACAGCTCGGGCACGTGCATGAAGCGGTTCTCGAAGATCGTCTCGGTCACCACGCTGCGTCCCCGGGCCAGGCAGAGCAGCACCATCATCTGGGCCTGCATGTCGGTGGGGTAACCGGGGTGGGGCTGGGTGGTGACATCCACCGGCGCGAAGGGCCCCCTGGCCCGCACGCGCACCCCTCCCGGCGCCGGCTCCACCTTCACGCCCGCCTCGGTGAGCTTGGCCGTGACCGCCTCGAGGTGCTCTGGCAGGCAGCCGCGCACCAGGACATCGCCCCTGGTGATGGCGGCGGCCACCATCAGGGTGCCCGCCTCGATTCGGTCGGCGATGATGGCGTGCTCCACCGGCTGAAGGTCATCCACGCCCTCGATGTTGATCACCGAGGTGCCGGCGCCGGAGATGTGCGCGCCCATCTTGTTCAGGATACAGGCCAGCTCCTCCACCTCGGGCTCGCGCGCGGCGTTCTCGATGGTGGTGCGGCCGCGGGCCAGGCTGGCCGCCATCATCAGGTTCATGGTGCCTGTGACGGTGGCGATGTCGCAAACGATGGACGCGCCCCGCAGGCGCTTGCAGGTGGCCTCGACATACCCCTCGCGCAGCTCGATCTTCGCTCCCATGGCCTCGAGCCCCTTGAGGTGCTGATCGATGGGCCGGGCGCCGATGGCGCAGCCGCCGGGCAGCGACACCCGGGCGCGGCCGTGGCGGGCCACCAACGGGCCGAGCACCAGCACCGACGCGCGCATGGTGCGCACCAGGTCGTAGGGCGCCTCCAGCTCCTTGATGCACGAGGTGGAGATGTTGAGGGTCCGCTTGCCGGTCACCTCGGCGCCCATGCCCCGCAGCACGTCGGCCATGGTCTGGACATCCTTGAGGGCTGGCACGTTCTTGATCCGGTTCTGCCCGCCGGTGAGGATGGCCGAGGCGATGATCGGCAGGGCGGCGTTCTTCGCGCCGTTGACCTTCACCTCGCCCACCAGCCGCTTGCCCCCCTTGATGACGATTTGATCCATTTCAACTCCAGCGTTTGTGCAGACTTGAGATAAGAACTCTGGCCCTCGCCTGGCAACTGTTTTTACGTGATCGAGGGGTGGATCCTCGCCCCACGAGGGCCGTACTACGGACGCCGTGTTGACACTCTGCACGGCGCGTGATAAGCGACCCGTTCTGAGAATGGGGAGCGATCGGTCCGATCTCCGTGAAAAAACAGCAGGATCGCGGGAGATCAAGCAGTTGGAGGCAGACCAGTGAGCGAGGCCGGAAACGTCGAAGAGCTGATGGTGAAACAAGGCGAGATGAACATGCGCCTTCTCATCAACAACGCCCATCGACACCTGAGGTTCATGGATTTTCGGGTGGGCAACTACGACGACAAGCGCGAGATCCTTGACAATCTGGCCGCAAAGCGCGGCCTGCGCAAGGTATTCACCTTGGTGGAGAAGCAGGACACCGGCAGCTGGCGAGGGGCCGGGTTATCGCGTGAAGGCGTCTACCCTTCCTTCTTCCGCACCGCAGATGCCTACGTCATGAGCAGGGTCTACGAGGACGACGGCAGCCCCGTCGGCCCCTCCTCGCCGCTGCCCAAGACGCCCATCGAGCAGGAGACGGTGGATAACCTGGGCAAGCGTGACCGGATCCGCACGAAGTTGAGCAACAACTTCATGGCGATCGAGGACTTCATGCTGGGCGTCAACGGCCACCTGCGGGCGCTGCCTTTCGGACGCACCGCCAACCCCGACGTGGTGCTGCGAGCGTGGCTGCGCAACAAGGAAGGCTGGGCCTGCGCAGAGATCGACGAGTCGTTCGGCCACGCGGTCATCGCCTTCTCGCCGCTACCCGACAGCGTACCGGCCCTGCGCCTTGCGGTCACCGCCGCAGAGCAGATGCAGGCCGAGCTGGAGCCCCAGGGCGTCAACAATATGTTCGGCATCTCGTCGGACCAGGACACCTGGTCCGCCCAGATGTTCAACGCCCTGGAGTACCGCGTCACCGGCCGCCTGGCCCGCCACCTGACCAACGACGACGGTGAAGCGGAAAACGCGCTGGTGTGGCACAAGCGGCTGGCTATCAGAAAATAGACCAACGCCAACCTGGATGTAGACGTTCATCGTCGACGTGGACGACCGATCTGCTCGTGGACGTCCGCGTCCGAGTGCCCCGGCGCCCCTCCGGGGGGAGGGCTCGCGTTCCGTTGGGTCGCTATGGTTGTGCGGCGCCCCTCCCGGGGGGAGGGCTCGCGTTCCGTTGGGTCGCTTTGGTTGTGCGGCGCCCCTCCGGGGGGAGGGCTCGCGTTCCGTTGGGTCGCTTTGGTTGTGCGGCGCCCCTCCGGGGGGAGGGCTCGCGTTCCGTTGGGTCGCTTTGGTTGTGCGGCGCCCCTCCG
>CAZEFW010000076.1:0-42147 GCA_964511535.1 uncultured Myxococcales bacterium
ATTTCACGATGCGCTCCAGCTGTGAGGCTGAACCGTCCAGGGCGTACTCCAGCAGGGTGGCCTCGTTCTCCGGTGTGACGATGCGGGTTATGGCCCGCGCCTTGGAATAGGAGATTCGCGCCTGTGAGAACGCCTCCAGCACCAGGGGGCAGTCCACCAGCTTGCGGGCCACGCGCACCTTCTCCCGGGCCGTGTCCAGGCGGTCTCCGGTACGGTAAGAGAGCCAGTGCGCGCACGATACGAAGCCCAGGTCGGCCCACCCCTCACGCCGGTCCATCTCCGCTATCAGCAGCAACAGCCGGCAGGTGGCGGCCTGGATATGGGCGGACAGGATGGCGATCTCGTCAGCCAGCTTGTCGGTCGAATCGTGGGACAGATCGGGCGCGTTCTCGATTGGATTTTCGAGGGTCATGAATGGGCCTTTTTGTGATTTATTTCGGAGGGTTAAGTATAGTACCTGGGGCAGAAAAAGTCAAGCCATGGAGGGCGAATTTCGGCCGTTAATTCGGCAGGTTTTGGGTGTTGTGAAGGGAGCTCAGGGGGTGGCGGTGCCGCCGGTCTCGTCGATGCCCAGCTCTTCCATGAACGCCTGGCAGGGGCGGGCAATCTTGCCCGCCAGGTCCACGGCCTCCTGGTGAGCCTTCTTGGCGTCCTTGAACGCGCCCGCCTTGCGCAGCACGATGGCCAGGAAGCAGCGCGTCTTGAGCGCCTGGGGCTGGATCTGCACGGCCTTGCGGAACGCGGCCGCGGCCTCCACCAGCAGGCCGAGGTCATTCTTCGCGAGGCCCATGTTCAGGTGCGCCTCGTAGTTTTGCGGCTCCAGGGTGATGGCCTTTGTCAGCGGCGTCACCGCCTTCTCGGCCTCGCCCTGGTTGCTCAGGGCCATTCCGAGGGCGATATGGGCCGAAGGCTCGGTGGGCCCGAGGCTGGTTGCCTGCTGCAGGGTCGCCACGGCCTCGTCGTTCTTGCCGGTCTCCATCTGGGCCAGGCCCAGCTCCACGTGAGCCTCGATGCTGCTCTTGTTGAGGGCCACCGCGTTCTTGAAGAACACCGTGGCGTCCTCGTAGCGCTCCTGGTCGGTCAGAGCGTAGCCGAGGTTCAGGTGCGCGTTGAAGTTGTTCGGGTCCAGGGCCACGGCCCGGCGCAGCTGACGCGCTGCCTGCTTTGGCTTGCCGCTGTCGCCCAGGGCGATGCCGAGGCCGATGGTGGCGCCCACGTTGGTGCTGTCCAGGCTCCGGGCCTCGGTGAAGGTCTTGATGGCCGCGGCCAGCTCACCGCGGTTGAGCTGCACCTGCCCCACGCAGGTCTTGAGCACGCTGGAGCGCGGGTAGAGCTTCAGGCCGTCCTTGCAGATCTTCAGCGCGCGGCCCAGCTTGCCCTCTCGCAGCAGGTTGTTGGCGCGGGAGACCAGACTGTCCCCCTTGGCCGCGGACTTTGCCTTTGCCATGTCCACCACCACCACCATCTTGCGCGAACCTGGCCTGCCCGTCGGGTTGACCCCGGGCGCGGGCACCTCCTGCACCAGCGCCTTGCCAGGGACGCTGTCCCCCGCGGTCACCGTCACACTGGTCTTGGCCGGCACGACAGGGACTTTGCTGGCGGGGCCAGTTGCTGGCTTCACCGCGGGCGCATCGGCAGGCGCCGGAGCGGTTGTTGCTGGCTTCGTCTCGGCCTTCGCGGCGCGCCGCGGCTCCTTGCGGCAGCTAACCTGCCCTGCGGCCAGGGCCATGACCGCCATCGAGAGCAGCCCCGCCTGAATCAGCCGGTTGTGCATCAACTCCATTCCACCTCTCCCGTTGTTCCTTCCCGGCTCCAAAAGATGTGCCGACCTTACCTATTCTATTCTTACTATCGACCGGGCCCATTTATAATACTCCTTTGCTCCCCTCCGCGACATCATCTGACGGCGCGACCCGGCCAGGGGCGGGATCGGGCCTCGCCCCGCTGGCTGGCGGCGCACTCGGCTTCCTGGCAGGTCTGGCCTGCTGGTTTCTGTGCGCCCGGTTCCTGCTGCCCCTGGTGGCGCCGGCCCAGGGCCCCGACGCGGCCGCGGGGCTCATCTCGAGGGTCGTGCTCGACGGATATGACAAGGCGCAGGAGACAAGGGCCTTCTTGCTCGGCACCGTGCTGGTCCCCCTGGGGCTGTGGCTCGGGTGGCGGCTCGCAGGCGGCGTGCGCACCGCACCTGAGCCGGCGCCTGCTCCCCTGGAACCTGCCGGCGGGTGGCTTCGCTACCTCCCCTGGGCTCTGATGGGCGCGGTGGCCCTGCTGTCGGCGGGCACATCGGACCTCGTGCGACAGGTCAACCCGTGGAGCTCTTTCGGCTTCGAGGCCGAAGAGGGCGTCTACCTTGGGGCAGTCCAGGCGCTGCGCACCGGCCGCGTGCTGTACACCGACCTGGCCTTCCCCTACGGGCCGGTGATGATCCACGGGCTGGATCTGTGGTTGCGCATCTTCGGCGACACCGTGGCCGCGGCGCGGGCGCTGGTGCTGGTCCTGCATGGGCTCGGTATCCTGACCGTGGGGCTCACGGTGCGGCTGGTGGTTGGCGGCCCGCACGCCGCCTGGGCGGGCCTGGCCGCAGCCGCGGCGGCCGCGGTGGTCTACCCACCCTTCGTGCCTCACCTCAACTCGGTGCTGCTCAGGCCCTGCCTCGGGCTGCTCCCCGGCGCCCTGCTGCTGGCGGCGTGCCGCCGCACGGCCGGCGTGTGGCGGTTCGCCGCAGGGGGGGCGCTGCTCGCCCTGGGCGGGCTCTTCTCCTTCGACGTGGCCGCGGTGGCCCTTGCCACTGCGCTGGTGGCGCTGGTGGCGGGGCGCGCGCCCCTGCGGGGCTGGCTCGCCGCCGGAGCCGGCGCGGTGGCCGCCGCCGCGCTGCTGCTATGGCCGGTGCTTCTGTCCGGCGCAGTGGGAGATATGCTGGCCCAAGCCTTCGACCTGCTCTCCCTGTCGGCCCTCGGTTACCAGGCGCTCCCCTACCCCGATCTGGCCGGGCTGTTCGTCAACCGCCAGGGCGTCTTCGGGGCCCACGCACCTGCCGATCTCGCCGACGCGGCCTGGTCCGCGCTGCCGCCCCTCGCGGTGTGGGCTGCCCTCGGCGTGGCGCTCTGTGGCCCCGGGCTTCGCCAGCCCGGGCGCCGCGGCCTGCTGGTGGCCGCGGTGGCCAGCGCGCTGCTGTTCAGGGGCGCCCTGGGGCGCAGCGATCTGTACCACCTGTGGTTCTACGGCGCGGTGCCAATGGCGGTCCTGCCGCTCACCCTGGCCTTGACCTGGAACGCGCGCCGCTGGACCGCCCTGGCGGCAGCGGGGCTGCTGGTCGCCGGCCTCGCGTTGCTCGACGCGCCCGGCCGCACCCGGACGCCTCTGGAGCTCGAGCAGGCCCTATCCAGGCGGCAGGGCGTGACCGGCCCCCTGACCCCGACCGAGGTCACGGGGCCCCGCATCGGCGCGGTGCGGATGCGCCCGCGGCTGGCCCGCCAGGTGAAGAAGGTGACCGCCCGCGCAGCGGCCCTGCCCCCTGGAGATGGGGTGATGTACTACCCGCTGGAGGGGATCTATTATTTCCTCTCCGACCGGCCATTGCCCACCCGCCATGTCCAGGCCTTCGACGCCGCCACCCGGGAGGGCCAGTGGCGCACCATCGCAGATCTGGAGCGCACGAAGCCGCGGTGGGTGTTCCGCTTCGCCGACCTGTTCAGGGTGGACGGCATCCCGCAGGAGAAGCTAGTCCCCCTGGTTCACGCTTACCTCAAAAAGCTATATCGACCGAAGGAGGATCTCGGAGGCGTGGTCCTGATGCAGCGGATTCAGAATTGACTTTTTGCCCGTTCCCGAGGCCGTGTTAGGTTTCATGGGTCCGATTCAATACTCGTGGGGTTTGGAGCACCAATGCACAGCAGCGGCATGCGTATCATCCTGATACACCCGAGGGTGCCAGCGCAGACCACCTTCGAGCGCATCGGCCGCTCCCACTTGCCGCCCCTGGGTCTCCTTTACATCGCCTCCGCGCTCATGAGGGCGGGACACCAGGTCAAGGTGCTTGACCTGAACTTGCCCCAGCCAGAAGACCTGGCCAGCTTCATCTGCGCCCACCAGCCGGACCTGGTAGGGCTCGGCAGCCTCTCTCCCGCCTTCGACGGCATGGCCAGGCTGGCGCAGGACCTTCGGGACCGCTTGCCCCCTGGCACCCCGCTCATCGCGGGCGGAGCTGACGTCACCACCAGCGCCGCCCGCTACCAGCGGCTCGACTGCTTCGACGCGCTGTTCGTGGGCGAGGCCGAGTACACCTTGCCGTCGTTCTGCGCCTCCTGGCCGACAATCCCGGACGAGCTCGGGATCATCCCACGCGGCGCGGACACGCGCCGGTTCAGGCGGCCACCCATGGTATCGCCGGACCATGTGCCCTTCCCCGCCCGGCACCTGCTGCCGGTGAAGAATTACCGGGGCGGCCCCGCGTTCAAGCGCCAGCTCCACTCCACCAGCATCTTCACTCACCGGGGGTGCCCCTACTCATGCACCTTCTGCGAAAAAGGCGTGCACATCGGCCCCATGCGCTTCCGCTCAGCCGAGAGCATCCTGGAGGAGGTTCGCCAGGTGAAGCGTGACCACGGAATCACCGACATCCGCTTCATCGACGACGTGTTCATGGTCAACCGCAAGGTGCTCGACCAGTTCCTCGAGCTGGTGCTGCGCAGCGGCGAGAAGTTCAAGTGGCTGTGCACCGCGCGGGTGGACCACATGCGCGAGCCGCTGCTGCGCAAGATGAAGCGCGCCGGCTGCTACCGCCTGGAGGTGGGCGTGGAGAGCGGCAGCGAGCGGCTGCTGGAGATGGTGTGCAAGAAGATCACCCTCGCCGATGTGCGGCGATCATTCCGCGCTGCGAAGCGGGCCAGGGTGGAGCTCATCGCCAACTTCATCCTCGGCTTCCCCACCGAGAGCGAGGACGAGATCCAGAAGACCATCGACCTGAGCATCGAGCTCAATCCCCACTGGGCCATGTTCTTCGACTACTACCCGCTGGCTGGATCCGTCCTGTCGCGGGAGCACGGCCTGGTCTGGGACGAGGATCGGCTCAACTTCACCGCCCCCGAGGGCGTCTTCCCGGTCCCGCGGGAGCGCCTGGACGACCTGCTGAACCAGGCCTACAAGCGGTTCTACTTCCGCCCTGACTTCGTGATGAACAAGATCAAGTCCGTGCGCAGCGGCTGGATATTGATGGACCTCGCCATTATGGCTGGCGCCTTCGGTCTGCTATCCTGGCAGCAGCACGGCGTGGCGCCACACCCGGCCGCCTGACCTTCCCCCGCAGCAGCGGAGGGCCCATGAACCACAGGTTGATCTCCTTCGTCATCTCTGCCGTTTTGCTGTGGCTCATCGTGCTGTCCTATCTGCTGGCCCCCATGTTCAAGCCGGAGGTCAAGGAGCCCGGCGCCGCCGGGCCGGTGGACTCCCCTGACGAGAAGGATCAGCCCGACTGGAAGCCGTACCTGACCGTGGCGCCCTACTACCGGTTCATGGACCGGCACGCCAAGCGCGGCAAGAAGATGAGCAAGGCCCAGTGGATCGCTTCCTGCAAATCCGCGGGCGACGCCCTGGACGGCGACAAGCTGAAGAAGTCGCCCCACCTGAAGAAGACCATCCTGCAGGAGCTGAACATTGCCTTCTTGATGCAGGGCCTCAAGGACCGCCCCCTGCCGTACAAGGAGCTCGCCACCAAGGACCACGAGAAGTACGAGGAGCGCGCCCTGCTGCTGGAAGACCCGGAGGTAGGGCCGGTCAAGATCATCATCCTCAACCCCCACGAGCCCCTGCCCGGCAAGCCCGCGGTGCTGATCCTGCCAGGGCACAACGACACGGCGGAGAAGCTGCGAGACGACTTCTTCGGCGCCAGCCTGGCCAAGGCTGGGTTCCTGGTGACCACAGTGACCTTCAGGGCCTTCAACTGCGGCAAGGCGGAGCTGCAGGTCACCCTCGACATGGCCTACAACGGCTTCACCCTCATGGGGATGCGGGTCTACGAGACCAGCCTGGTGGTCAAGCACCTCAAGGAGGAGGGGCTGGTGGAGCCGGGCAAGATCGGCCTGCTGAGCCACTCGGGCGGCTGCTCACCCGCCATGATCATGCCGGTGATCAGCCTCGACTTCGGCGCCAACCTGTTCGACACCTACCCCAACTTCCTCGACTACGGCTGCAGCCACGAGGGCGAGCCCCCCGGCACCCACTGCGAGACCGTGCCCCAGCTGGCCTACTACCACGACCAGATCTGGCACAGCTGCGAGGACGTGGTGCCCACCGAGAAGCGCGATTACGGCTACCAGAGCGAGAGTCCCAGAGGGGAGACCACGCAGGTGGTTAAGTTTTTTACGCGGCATTTGGCGGGAAAAGAAAACAAGAAATAAGGAACAAAAAACGAGAAATAAGAAAGTAGTGCAATGAAATGCGCTCGACTCCCCGGAGCCGTCAAAGCGTGAAGCCAAGGCCAGATGCCCAGGGCCTGCCCGGGATTCCATTTTTAGTTCAGAGTTCTTTGTTCCTTGTTTTTTGTTTCGCGCGAAGCGCGGTCACGGCTTCGCCTTCCGCCCCTCGGCCTCGGCCTCGGCCTCCACGTCCTCCTCCTCCGGCTCCTCCTCGATCTCCTCGTGGGGCAGCTCCTTGGCAGGCAGGCGGGAGAGGTACTTCTGGAACTCGTCCCGGTTGCGGATCTTGTCCCAGCCCGGGTCCTTGAACATCGCCTCCTGGTGCATGCGATCGCGGAAGTACAGCGGGTCACGGGCGGCGAAGCGCAGCAGGCGCACCGCGCCCTTGGGGTCCTTGCGGTTGGCGTGCACCAGGGCGAGCATGTAGAAGCCGTTGCCCTGGTCCGGCTCGGCGAGGCTCAGCTTCCACAGGTCATGCTCCGCCTCCTGGTAGCGGCCCATGTCGCACAGCGCCATGCCCCGGTTGTTGTGGATCTCCGCGTCCGGGGCGATGACCGCGGCGTGGGTGAAGGAGCTGACGGCTTCGCGGTACTTGCCCTGGTTGAGCAGCACCGACCCTCGACGAACGTAGGCCCGCACCGCGCCCGGCACCTGGGCGATTATCTGCTCGAACAGCTTCTGCGCCTTGACGTTCTCACCCGAGTTCTTGAACCCCTCGCCCGCCAGGAACATGGCCTGCAGGTTGGTCGGCTCCTTGGCCCTCAGCTTGGCCACCTCGGAGCGCAGGGCGTCGAACTGGCCGTCGTCCAGCAGCAACCAGATCTGCTTTGTCTCGGGGTTCGCGCCCGGCAGATCCCTGGCCAGGACCGCCCTGGGAGGCTTGCCGCCGAAGGGTGCCTGCTTCGGCTTGTAAGTGCCCAGCTTGTCCCACTGCGGCGGCACGGGCTTCTCATCCTTGCCCGCGGCCACCTTGGGATCGGCCAGGTACTCCTTGATCGACTTTGTCGGGGCTGCGGGCGGGCCAGCGTCGCTCGTGGCATCTGCGATGGTCCCCGCGCCGCCGCTCGGGCCCGTGGTGATGGCCACCACGCGGTAGGCCAGAAAGGCGGCCAGCAGCACCGGGGGGATGTAGTACAGGAGCCAGGGTTTTTTCGCGCGGGCGGCCATGTTCGTTCACCGGAGGATCTGCGTCTGCTGCAACCTTAGCATCAGTGGGCCGTCTCCTGCTCTCCTCCCGGCGCGCGCCCGTGCCTGTCCCGGGCGCCCGGTCCGCGGCACGGGGTGGTGGGGTGGAAGTGGACCCACCCCCGGACCTCGCCCGTGAGGTCCGTCAGCGGTCCCACGGGCAGCCAACCGTCCCTGTGCAGGGCCCCGCTCATGCCGCTCCAGCTGCGCACAAACATCAACGGCGGGCGGAAGCGGGTCAGCACCTGCGCGGGCATGCGGCTCGCCTCGAGCAGCGCCTTCATCGCCTCGGGGTCCTTCCACGCGGACGCCTGCCCCGGGCTGTCCTCGTCGAGCATGTCCAGTCTCCAGCCCCCGATGGAGTAGATGTCCGGGTGCGTGTTGTCTGGATGCGGCCACCAGAACGCGCGGCCGCCCAGCTGATAATCGGCGAGCACCATGATCTCCTCGACCCACCCCTCTCCCCTCAGCCGCGACAGCGCTGCCCTGTAGCGCAGGTAGAACGGACCTCCAGCCACCGACACGTCCGCCACGTTGGCCACAAACCTCGACTGGCAGCGCGCCATCACGGACCAGAGCTGCTCCAGCCAGGCTGCCTCCGCGTCGATGACCGCGTCCCGTCGGGCCCAGCCGCGCTGCTCGAAGGAGCTGCTCGCCCCCGGGCCGCGCGCCGTAATGGCTGGTAGGGGCCCCTGCCCACCGTAGACCACCACGGGGGCATTCCACGGGGCCCGCGGCGAGAGGTGGAAATCCGCGGCCACCAGCAGCCCAGCGGCCAGGGCCACGGCACCCACCTGGCGCCGGCGCCGCCGGGGCAGCGTCCCCCAGCCGAGGGCCGCGGCCAGCACCAGGGCTGGGGCCATGGTCATGGCGAACCGTTCATCCCGGATGAGCAGCCCGATGGTGACGAACCCGAGCTGGGGGATCACCGTCATCGCCACCAGCGGGAGCCCTGCCCGGTTGCGCCGCAGCCACACCCAAATGAGGGGCGCCACCAGCAAGGTCAGAGCCGGCGAGAAGATATTGAAGGTGAAGGCCATGGGGTACCAGGCGATCTTGGCCAGCGACAGGGTCGACAGCTCCACCAGCACGCGCCTGGCCAGCAGCTGAAACATGCCGGGCAAGCGCTGGACCTGGTCAGCCAGGAACCCGGTTGGCCTCGGATCGCCGAACACCAGGGTCCCGTCGGAGAAGGACCCGCTGTTGATGATGAACCAGCCAATGAAGAAGCCTGCCAGGCCGGCGCAGATCGCCCCGACCAGCAGGCGCCTGCCCAGCTGCCGGCCCCGCTGCTGCCCTCCCGGCATGCGGCACATCAGCGCGCCCACGAGCATCAGCGCGCCGTACGGCATGGCCGTGTATTTGATCAGCGTGGCCGCCACCAGGCACGCGGCGCTGGCCACGCCGGCCACCAGCGGGTGCCTGCGCCAGAGCGTCAACAGCGCCGCAACGGCCATCCAGGTCATGGCCGTCATGGGCAGGTCGAAATAGTACCGGGCGGCCATGCCCTGCACCGCGGGCAGCAGCATGGTGCCCACCGCGGCGGCTGCGGCCATGTCCCGTCGCCGCGTGAGGCCCCAGGCCACGCCGGCCAGGGCCAGCGCCAGCAGCATGAACCAAACCAGGCCGGTCCAGAGCACCTGCTCCGCGGCGTGGCCCGTGACGCTGCCCGCGCACGAGGTGAGCAGGTGAAGCATCGGGGGGTAGCTCATGCCATCTGCCTGGATCAGAAAATCTGGCAGCGAATCGAACTGACCCGCTCGCCACTTCTGCACCAGCAACAGCCGCTCTTCATGCTCGATATAGTGAGCGCCCGACGCGCCGTAAGGCTGGATCGGTTGGGCGCAGATGCGGCTCAGGATCAGGCCGCCGGTGCAGACGAGCACCAGCACGACCCAGGTTACAGGGTACTTCCCCAGGCTCCTCAGCCTGGCCAGCAAGCCGCGCCACCCCGTGGCAATGATCGTAGGTTCACCCTCAAACAAGCTCAAGTTCCCGCCGCTCACTTGGGCAGCAAACTCAGCTTAGACGCATTCAGATAAGCCAAGCAAGTCGCACCTTTATTGTGCGGCGAGCAGCCGAGCGACTGTATAATCGAGTTGTACCCAGACCATGTCCCCCTTTGCTCGCTCTGGCCGGAGTTCCATCGGCCCCAATCCATGATCGACGTCACCTGGATCAAGCAGCGGGCCATGAGCTACCTGCCGTACCTCGTGGCCCTGACCGTGGCAGCCATCGTACTCGGGCGGCTGCACCAGGGCCCGATGCAGCCCTACGGTGACGGCTCGGCGCAGTACATCGAGCACGCCGACAGGCTGCACGTGCTCGGGGACCTGCTCACCCTGCGGGCGGACCAGGTACCGCAGGTGCTCAAGATCACCGACGGGGCGTACCCTCCCGTGCTGCACCTGCTCACCGCGGCCGCGGGCATGGTGACCGGGCACTCGGCCCAGGAGGTCCTCTGGACCGGCATCGCCTGGCTGTTCCTCCTGGCCCTGGCCGTGGGGGGCTGCGCCAGGGCCATGTCAGGGAGCGCCACCGTCGGGCTGGCCGCGGGTACGGCCACCCTGCTGCTGCCGGCTGCCGTGGGCTGCGCCAGCCGTTACTACTACGACCTGCCCATGACCGCCACGCTCTGGGCAGCCGTCTGGGTGGGGCTCGCCACCTGGGACCGACGGCCCGTGGCTGGCGGCATCGCGGCGGGCGCGCTGCTGGTACTGGCCTGCCTGATCAAGTGGACCGCCCTGCCCTTCGGCGTCTCCATGGCCGCCTCGGCCGCGGTCTGCGCCAACAGGGGCAAGATCTGGAGGGTCGGTCGGCGCGCCATCGCCCTGACCGTCACCCTGGCGGTGATGGCAGGCGGCGTGGCGCTCTTCCTCAATGTCATCGGCTCGCCTCACTCGCTGCAGGCCGCGCTCCAGACCCAGCACGAGGCCACCGGCGGGGCCGGGGCCAGCGCGGCGACCGCGGGCACCGATGGTCTGGCGCAGCGGTCCCTGTCGCTGTTCGACTCGGGGATCCTCACCGCTCGGCGCTTGATGTTCTATCCGGGCCGGACGGTGTCCACCCTGCTCTCGCCGCTCCTCTCCCTGTTCGTGGCGGGCATGTTCTGCGTGTGGCTCACGCTTAGCCGTCGCGGGTGGCCCCTGCTCCTGGGGGTCGTGCTGGGACAGTGGCTCTTTTTGGTGGTGGCCATCCGCACCCTTGACGACCGGTTCATCCTGACCTGCACGCCGGCGATAATCCTCATCGCCTGCCTCGGATGGGGGGCCCTGCGGCCGCGCCCCAGGAGCGTCCTGGCGGGCGCCTACATCGTGGCGGCTCTGGCGGTGCTGCTCAACTTCAACCTGGGCACGCCGCTGCCACCCGCCTCGGCCCCCCCCCTCGCCGGCAACAAAGGCGGCAGCAGCGCCGGCCTGTTCCTCGGGCTGGGCGATTCGGTGGGCCATCGCGGCTGGGCCCACGCGCTGTCCCAGGAGGACGACCGGCAGGAGCTGCGCGAGGCGGTGTGGGACATTCTCAGGCGCTGCAAGGCCACCGAGGTGATCATGCCGGCGTTCAACTACCCCCTCGTCACCCCCAGGGGGGACACCCACTGGCTGCAATACCGGTTTCTGCTCGCCCGCTGGCAGGAGTCCCAGGGCCGGCGCGCCCTGCACCACAACTGCAACGGTCCGCTGCCGGGCAACCTGACCATGGCGCTGAGCGTATCAGCGGCGGGCGTTGATGCCGCTACCCCCCTGCCGGCCAGCTGCAAGTCCCTGGCGCACTGGAAGCTGGAGCACCTTGTGACGCTCATTGAGGGCTGGCCGCGCCTGGCCATCTGGTCCTTGCCGGGACGGCCCGCCTGCCCGGGGCTCACCCCCGGCGGCAGACGTTAAGAGCCTGTGGCTCCTAAATCCCGGTGACCCGGAGCTGGACCGGGTCGCGGGTCGTGGGCGGGAGCAGGTACAGGTGCCAGCCCACCACCCGGTCATCCACCAGGACATAGCGAGCGTGGGCCACGCGGCGCAGCGGCGCCGAGGCCGAGCCGAGCCGCACCTTCAAGCTCGCCGGGTCGCGGTCCCGGGTCTCGGCGCTGATGAGCACCAGGTCCCCCTGTCCTGGCCTGACGAACCTGCAGCTGGCCCAGCGGCGGCTGGGGCTCGTGTCCGTCCCCGCCGGCCGGCAGCCTGGCAATCGAAAGCCGTCGCCAAGGGGGCGGGCGCCGGCGAGTTGACCCAGGTCGAACCCCTCGAGGCTCGGCGCCGCCACCACCAGCTTCGCGCCAGCTCCCGGCCCGGTCTCGTAGACAGACAGGTCATGCCAGGCGCGCAGCGCGTACAGGTTCTCATCCAGGGCCTCCTCCAGGCCGTGCGCCTCGGGCCCGTCCTTCCGGTGGTACTGCAGCGGCGCTGGCCGGGTCAGCAGCAGGTCGCCGCGCAGGCGGTAGTTATGCGCCGGCCTGTGACCGTCGCGCAGCCGCGGCTCCGCCCCGTGGATCGCCCGGGCGTGCCAGCCCATGTGCAGCAGGGCCGCCACGCCGACCCATAGCGACAGCACATGAGGCCCGGGCAGGCTCACCCCGGGACGGGCCAGCCACCCGCTGACCCGTTCGTGAATCCAGATGGCGGCCACCGCCATCAGCACGGCCCTGGCAGGGTTCACCAGCGCGAAGCGATGCTCCAGGTCCACGGCAACCAGTGGCGCGAGCCACTCGAAGGGCAACGCCGCGTAGGGGTCGAACGCCTCCACCGGGTTGTACGCGTACCCCACACAGATCAGGGTGATCCCCGCCAGGAGCCAGATCACGGCCAGGGTGGCGCCGAGGCTCGCGGCGGGGCGACGCACCCAGCGCGCGGCGGTGACGCCGATCCCGAGCAGCGCCGCGGGGTAGGCCACCAGGGCGACAGCCCGCGTCTGAATCGGCCCCATCCAGGACTGCAACTGAAGCCAGCTCCAGGCGCTCCCCTCGGCGACCCCCGACTCGCCCGAGTACGCCCGAAGGAAGGCCAGCACCACCACCGCCAGGCCGAGCCCGAGCGCCAGGCCGCGCTGGAGCCATCGCTCCCGGCGCGCGAGCACCCCCAACCCGAGGATCGGCAGCAGGAAGAGCGTCATGACATGCACCTGCAAGGAGAACCCCGCCAGCACACCGGGCGCCAGCATGCGCCAGGCGGAGCGCGCGCGCAGGCCGTTGAGGAACACCACGAACAGGGGGACGGCGAGGATACCCAGAAGGGTGGTGTTCTCGATCAACTCCACATGAAGCTCGCAAAAGAGCGCCAGCGGCAACGCGGCCACCAGTCGGGTCCGCCGAGGCAGCAGCGGCTCGGTTGGGCAGAAGATCCACACCCCCAGGGCGGCCACCATGTAGATCAGGTAAGTCCACTCCACCCCGCGCACCGGGTTGTCGAACAGCAGCGCCGGCGCGTTGAGCCAGGCGTAGACAGGCCCACCGATGGAGAGGCCCGTATCCGCGATCTCCACGCCCTTGACCGCGAATGGGCCCGCGCGCAGCGCCGTCACCGAGTCGGCCAGCTCCGCCAGGTGGCTCGCCATGCTGCCGGTGCGGGACCAGATATAATTGCGCACGCCCACCAGGGCCGCGGTCAGCAGAAAGAGGAGCACCTCGAACCTGCGGCCACCGCGACGGGATATGCTCTCCGTCAGGCCGGTCATTACCGGTATTATTGCATCCCGTTTCGCCCCCCTTCCAGCGGGGGCGCGGTCATGGGGCAAGAATTCCTGGCGGCGCCGCCAGGCGTCGGCGTCGAATCACAGCCGCCCCGCCCGGACTTGGCGTCATGGCATGGCTGCACCCCGGTGATATAATTTGTGCTCCGGCCCAGCTGCGCGGGCCTGTGGCCACCACCATGAAGATCATCTTCCATATCAACCGGGCCCTGCGCTGGCCCTACCTCGCGCATGTCCTGCTGCTGCTGGCCATCGCCCTGGGCTGGACCTTGCCGCGGGTCTACCACATGCAGGGCGCCAACTTGATCTCGGCCCAGTCGTACGACGACCAGGGCGACCACATCTACAACGCTCACCAGGTCTACAAGCGCTTCACCCTGTCGGACGACAAGATCAAGGACCCCTTCTTCAATGAGGTGCCGGAGCGCCAGTACCCGGTGTTCTACGGCCAGTGGCCCATCGGCGTGTACCTCGCCTCGGTGCTCCCGGTGGCGCTGCTTGATCCCATCTCTGTCTCGTTGCCCCAGGTGGTCAACGCGATGTTCTTCCTGGTGCTGGTGGTGGCCCTCTACTTCATGGGGCGGCGCATGGGGAACCTGGAGGACGGCCGCATCGGCCTGCTCGCCGCGGTGTTGGTGGCGCTGAACCCTTCGATGCTGGTGACCAGCTTCGCCTACCACCTGGACTTCCCGCTCATCGCCATGACCACCCTCGGGTTCCTCATGCTCTGGCGAACCGAGGGGTTCACAAAGCCCGGCGCGTGTTTGGCCTTCGCCCTCTGCTCTGCCGGCGGCCTGCTGGCCAAGATGACCTACGCCCTGTACCTGTTCATCCCCTCGGCGTATGCCCTGTTCCAGGGCCTCAGCAAGCGGGGACAACGGGCCAGGGTGCTGGGGCTCGCGCTGCTGAGCACGGTGGTGTGCCTGCTCGCCTTTTTGGCGGTTGAGCGGTTCGTCCTGGACAAGGACATCACCGACGACATCTACCGCGCCTTCGTCTTCCACTTCGTGGGCGGCAACAAGGCGGTGGACTGCGCCTCACTGGGCTCCTGGAACATCCCGTGGGCCCTTTCGATCCCGTCGTTCATCCTGCTCGGCTTCTCCCCCGCCCTGATCCTCATCGGCCTGCCCGGGCTCATCGGCCTGCACCGGCCCCCGCGATCGCCCGCCAGCAAGGAGCTGATGGCCGTGTTCTGGGGCGGCCTGGTGATGCTCACCCTGATGGCCGTAAAGATGGAGCGCTACGTCCACCCGATCTACCCGGCCATCACGTTGATCATGTCCTGGTGGCTGCTCACCCGGCTGCCGAAGAGGTGGCGGGCGGTGGCGGTGGTGCTCGTCATCGGCGTGTTCGCGTTCCACAACGCCTACCCGCTGCGTAACATAATCTTGCGAACGTTCACCACCGAGGAGGGCCCCAAGACCCTGCTCAGTCAGACCTGGTACTTCACCCGCACCGAGCCCGAGGACCGCGCCCTGCAGAACGCCGCGAACACGGTGCGGAGCTGCTTCCACAACGCGCTGCTCAAGGAGATGCGGGAGGTGGGACAGCAGGACGAGAACCAGCGGTTCATGTTCGTTTACTATTTCCCGCTGCACTGGCCCGGGTCTCGTTTCCCGGAGCGCGAGGTGCGCCGGATCCTCTCCCTCGGGGAGCTGCAGAAGCTGGCGGTGGCCGCCTTCCACAAGCGGTACTTCCACGTGGTGGAGGCGGAGGTGAACAGAGAAAACCCCGCCCGCGTGGATGTGCCCTCGGAGATTCGCTACTCCAAATCCACCCTCATCGTCTACCCCGAGGGGGTCGACCTGGAGGCGGCCATCCCCGGGTTCAAGAGCCGCCACAAGCGCGTGGTCAAGGCGGAGTGCCTCAAGGGCTACTTCAACATCAACCTCGCCCTGGGCAGCTACCTGGCCAAGCCGCACATGGATCAGTCCACCAGCAGCAGGTGACCGAGGGCGTGCATGGCGTCCAGGGTCTTGGCCCTGATCTTGATGGTGTCCGCGCCCGACTTGGTCACTGACTCGGGCAAGGCCTTCTGATAGATCACCATCCCTGGCGGGGCGCTGTCCTTCTTCTTCTTGCCGTCAGCGGTGGGCAGCGGCGCCACGTCCTTGGCCTCCGGGCAGAGCAGCAGGGCACCGACGTCGGCGCCGGCCAGGGACAGGGTCAGGTCGTAGCAGCTGCCACCGGCCATGGCGATGTTCACCTTGACCGGCTTCTTCACCCCGCCCAGGTCCACGGTCACCAGCTCGGTGAACAGGATGTTCCCCTCGGCCCCGGCTGGCGATCGCGCCAGCTTGAACTCCGACAGCCGGGCGATCTCGATCTTGACGTCGGGGTCACACAGGTCCCCCTCTCCGTCGGCGTCCGCATCGCGCTGGTCGGGGTTATGGACCTTGGGGCAGTTCTCGTTGTGATCGTCCAGCCCGTCACCGTCCAGATCTTCCTCCACCACCTGGACGTCGGGGCCGTGGTCTTCGCGCGTGGGCGGCTTGAACGGATCGAACACGTACACCACCATCCAGGCGATGCCGGCCACCATCACCACCGTGGCCACCAGCGCCCTGATCAAGCGCTTGCGCCGGGCTGTCGCGGTCAGAGGCTGCAGCCGTCGCACTGTCTGCTTGACCGGCCCCGACCCGCGCAAAATGGCCGCTTGCAGCAGCTTGAACTGGGTGCGGACATCTCGCACCCGCTGGCGCACCTCTCGCCTCCCGGCAGGCAGGTCTGGCGCGGCGTACCACGGCTCACGGTTCACCGCCGCCGCCAGGGTGCCGAAGGACTCCGACCACTGCTCCACGCCCCGGGCCCCGATGAGCGGCTCCAGCGATGCCGGCAGCGCGCGCTCCAGGTCATCGAGGTCGGGCAGATCGCGCTCCTGCGTGCTGGCCAGCGCGCAGCCGAGGGCGTGCCAGCCCCGGTACAGGTGCTCTGCGGCCTCGAGCCAATACTCCGCCGCGCTGAATAGCAGCGGCTCGGCGGCCCCGAGCTGCCTGCGGGCCGCCTCCAACATGGCCAACATCTCTTCCGGCGTCGGGGCGCTCTCCACGGAGCCCTCCCCCTCCGGCGGCCCGTCGTCCTGGCCTGACAAGTCTTCACTCGAATCGGGTCGTGCTTCCTCGCGCATGGGCGATTTCCACCTGGATGGCCGATTTTTCCAGGAAATTATTGCAGATCAGAGTCGGCTGGTCAGGAGAAAACTCTTACGCCCTGCTCACTGCTACCGCCGCCTCGCTTTGGGACGCGCGCCAGGGCCTCGCCATTGCCCGGAAGCAGCGAGCCCGGCCATGGAGGCCAAATGAAGTTGTCCGTCCTGGCATTTCGCTCTAAATTTCTACCCAGTGTCTACAATTTGGTCGAGCCAATGAGTGCGGGCGAGCCTGCGACGATACAGGTAACCCGAACCTGACCGAGGAACAGCGAGTGATGGCAACAAAGAAAGAAGCCAGCAGGGAGACGGAGACCGAGCCGGACCAGCAAGATGCCGGCGAGGCGGAGGCCCTCCAGGCCGCGGCGGCTGCCGCTGACCAGGCTGCCGCAGAGACTGCAGGCGACGAGCCAGAAGAGAGCGCGCCGGCGCCGCTGCCTGCCGATGGACGGGGCGACGAGGCGGAGCGCGCGCTCCACCTGCTGGACTGCGCGTGGCGCCAGCTCGGCATCGCGGAGCCGATGATGACTCGCGCTCACGAGTACTGGGTAGAGGCAGCGGAGATGCTCTACCGCGGCTGGCACGCCCTGGCCTGCACCCTGGCCATCAAGGACGGCAAGCCGCAGCCAGCGTTCGATGCCATGGGCGTGGACGGTGGCGAGCCCGCTCCGGGGCTCACCAAGGAGAAGGAGCAGAGCCACTGGCAGGCCACCATGGAGACCCTCCGGCTGGCCGCGCTGCGCGACCCCTGGTACGCGCCGGTCCCCAACGCGGGCGACAAGAGCGCGGTCAAGGCTCATGTGAAGAACATCAAGGTGCAGTTCGACCTGCTGCACAAGGCCCTGAGCCGCAGTGATGCCGTGGTGCAGCGGGCGTTCAGGTCCGGATCGGTCCTGAAGCGGCTGCTCGGATCCCGCCGCAACTTGATCTTGATCGTGGTGGCGCTGGTGATCATCGTGGGCATCGCCGTGGTCGGCATCTCTGGCCAGAGCGGGAGCACGAGCGGGGGCACGAGCGGCGGCGCCAGCAGCGGCGGCGCCACCGGCGGGGCACCACCGGCAACCTCCGGCGGGGACGCGCCCGCGAAGCCGGCGGCCGCTGGCGTTGACAGTGACGGCGACAAGATCCCGGACTCTGACGACAACTGCCCGAAGATCGCCAACCCCAACGACCAGGACAGCGACGGCGACGGCATCGGCGACGCCTGCGACCCGGACACGGCGAAGGCGAAGTAGCCCTCCCCTCTCCTCACCCTCCGCCGCCGAGCACCGCGCCGGTAAGCCATGCACCGCATGGCGAGGCGTGCTAGCCTGGCACCCGAAGATGCCCTCCTCCCCTTGCCGCGCGCGAGGCACCACGTGCCAATGAGATCCGTCATGGAGGGCTTCGTCTGGCTCATGCCGGTGGTGGTCATCGGCGGCCTGACCATGGTCAAGGTCGTCACCGAGCCCGACCTCGAGGCGCCAGACCCGCTGGTGCCTGGCAAGCCGGCGCCGGTCTACCCGCCCGAGATCGCCGTTTACCAGAAAAACCGCGACATCACCGCCGCGCCGGACGAGGAGGCAGAGCCGCCCGCGCAAATGAAGCGCTACAAGCCGGCGGCCCCCCCCTTCGACGGCACGCCGCCCCAGTGGGTCAAGACCGACGATCTGCCCACCAATAACAGCGAGGTGATGGGGCTGTGGGACCTCTTCTTCGATAACAAACTGGAGGCGGCCAACGCCGGCGCCGAGCAGGAGGCGGCCAAGCAACCGAAGAACCTCCAGTTGAGGTTCCTGCGCGGCGAGATCGCCCGCGAGCTCGGCCAACTCAAGGAGGCGGTGGAGCAGTACAGATACGTCATCAAGCACCAGCCCGGCTGCCTGGAGGCGTATATGAAGCTCGGCTCGGTGCTCATGGACCTTGGCCAGTTCGATGCCGCCCTGGAGGCGCTGAACAGGGCCGAGGCCATCGGGCAGGATCCCGAGGTGCACCTCAACAGGGCCATCGCCCTGATGGACGCCAACAAGATCGATCTGGCGGAGTGGGACCTGTGGCAGAAGGTCAAGGCCGACCCCAGGGATGGGGGCGCCTACTTCAACCTGGCGGCCATCTACTCCCAGCGGCGCAAGGTGGATCTCGCCATCAAGATGCTGCGCATGGCTGCCCGGGACCCCGAGGTCTTCGCCGAGCGGCTCAACCAGAAAGAGATCCGCTGGGATCCGCTCTTTTCGCCGCTGCGGTCGAGCATGACCTTCAGGAAATACATGAAGCGGCTACCTCAGACCCCGATCCGATTGTATAAATTACCGACACAGGAAGAGCCTCCGCCGCCCGAGGATGAACCCGAACCAGCGCCGGACGATCCCGCCCCGACCGACGAGGATCCACCTCCCGCGGGAGGGCCATCAGCCGACGCGGGGGGCGGAGGCGACCCGCCTGCAGACGCCACAGCAAAACAAAGAGGCTCCAATTGAACGTCCTTGGCATCGCCGACAACCATGACTCAGGGGCCGCCCTCGTGGTGGACGGAGAGCCTGTCTTCGCCGTCAGCGAGGAGCGGCTGAACCGGGAGAAGAACACCCACGCCTTCCCCTGGCAGGCCATCAACCTGACCCTCCAGGAGGGCGGGCTCGACCCCGACGAGCTGGACCTGATCATCTTCGGCACCCGCTACACGCCTGCCACGCCCCTGCGCGCCACGCGTCAGCTGCACCGGACCCTGGCCAAGGAGATGTCCCAGTTCAGCTACATGCTCAACGCCTACCTGGCGTACCAGTCGGTGCTCAACCGCATCCCTGGCGGCGAGCTGCTCGAGGAGCTGGCATCGCGCGCCCTGCTGCGGCGCTCCCTCGAGCGCCGGGCGCTCGACGCCGACCTCCGGCTCATGGACCACCACGAATCCCACGCCTGCTCCGCCATGCTCACCGGGCCCTTCGCCGAGAGCCTGGTCATCACCGCCGACGCCATGGGGGACGCCACCTCCCTCACCGTGGGGCTGGGCCAGCCGGACGGCTCATACGAGCGCCTGTACCGCCAGAGCGGCTTCTCCGCCATCAGCACCTACTACTCGCGGGTCACCGAGTACCTCGGCTTCAAGCCGAACCGCCACGAGGGCAAGATCACCGGCCTGGCCGCCATGGGCGACCCCGAGCCGCTGCTGCCCGTGATGCGAAAGATGCTCCGGTTCGAGGGGCCGGGGCTCTCCACCCTGAACCACCTCCTGCCCGCGCGGCAGGACGGCGGGCTGTTCGCGCTGCTCGAGGGCCACAGCCGCGAGGACGTGGCCGCGGCGCTGCAGGAGAACCTGGAGCGAGAGTTCTGCGCCCTGACGCGCCACTGGATCCAGCGCACCGGCAGGCGCCACATCTGCCTGGCCGGGGGCGTGTTCGCCAACGTCAAGCTGAACCAGGCCATGCACTCCATGCCCGAGGTCGAGGGGATCCATGTCTACCCCCACATGGGCGACGGCGGCCTGCCCATGGGCGCCGCCCTGGCGGTGGAGACAAGCGGGCCGAAGTCGCTGCCCCACATGTACTGGGGGCCTGGCTACACCCGCGAACGGTGCGAGCGGGCGGCCACCGAGGCGGGGCTCCGCTGCCGGCCCATGCCCGACCCCGCGCGGGAGATGGCGCAGCTGCTCTCCGAGGACAAGGTGGTGGCCCGGTTCGCCGGGCGCATGGAGCTCGGGCCGCGCGCGCTGGGGCACCGCTCCCTGCTCTACCGCCCTGACGATCCATCGGTCAACGACTGGCTCAACGACGCCCTCGGCCGCAGCGAGTTCATGCCCTTCGCGCCGGTGACCACAACCGAGAACGCGCGGCGGTGCTACAAGGACATCGAGGGCGCCGAGTCGCCGGCGCGCTTCATGGCCACCGCCTTCCATTGCACCGAGGAGATGAAGGAGAAGTGCAGCGGGGCGGTGCACGTGGACGGCACGGCCCGGCCGCAGATCATCTCCGCCGACGAGGCGCCCGTGTACCACGGCATCCTGGAGCATTTCGAGGCGCTGACCGGCATCCCGAGCATCATCAACACGAGCTTCAACATGCACGAGGAGCCCATCGTCTGCACTCCCGAGGACGCGGTGCGGGCGTACCTCGCCACCGGGCTGGATCGCATGGTGCTGGTCATGGAAGACCTGGTGGTGGAGCGTGGCGCCTAGGAGCCGGCCACATGCCTGACGGCCAGCCCGATCCCGGCGCGCAAAGCGCCGAGCCAGAGAGCCGCTGGCGACTGTACTGGGGCCTCGCCCTGGCCGCGCTGGTGCTCGCCGCGACGCTGCTGACCTGGGCCCACTACCACGGGCTGCGCACCAGCTCGCTGAACGTCCCGCTCATCGAGTATTACGTGCACGGCCCGCAGCCACCGTGGGGCTGGGTGCCCTACGTGCACCCTCCGCTCTACTGCGAGTTCATGACCTCAGTGGACTACACGGCCATCATGGCGGGCATCGACAACAAGGCCGTGGTGCTGCTGGTCTCCGGCGCGGCGCACGTGCTCATGGTGCTGCTGCTCTCCCTGGTGGCGCGGCGGTGGATCGGGCCCGGCCCCGCCCTGATCACCGGGCTGCTCATCGTCCTGATCCCCGGCGCCCAGCGCCCCTTCGAGCAGTACCCGCTGACCGGGCTGATCCTGTGCGTGGGCGTTTTCGGCGTGCTGAACTACAGCCGAAAGTGGACCGTGAGCTCGGCCCTGGTGGGGGTGCTGGCCGCGCTGATGGTGGTGGAGATGAACCTGCTCTGCTGGTTCGCCCTGGGCGGGCTCTTCCTGGCGCTGCTGGTGCAGTACCCCGAGCACCGGCTCGGGTTGATCCTGTGCGGCCTGCTGCTCGTCTCGCTGTTCATGGCCACCACCTACCCGGGGCTGTACAAGGCCCTCGGCAACCGAGGTACCCACAGCGGGGAGATGGGCGGGATGACCATCGGCTGGTCCAACCCGGTGCTCCTCGGCGCGCTGGCGCTGTGGGCCGTGCCCGGGGTGCGGCGGGCGCAGCCCGTGGGCGCCGCGGTGGGGGCCGCGGTTGCCTGGTTCACCATGGTGGTGCTGGTGCTGCAGAAAGTGCAGCTCGCCGACGGCCAGCCTTACCCCTACAGCTACCACTACTTCGCCATGGTGGACCCGCTGATGGCCATCGGCTCGGTCTGGGCGGTCACCGCGGCGATCCAGGCGTCCACCTCACGATGGTTGCAGTTCCTGCTGCGGCTGTGCCTCGGGGGCCTGCTCATCAGCCAGCTCTACCTGTTCCTGCAGGGGCAGGCTCACATCTGGAAGGCAGCCGCGGGATAAAGCTGGCGCGCCTCAGTCCTTGCCTGGCGAGAAGGCGTCTGGCGGGCAAGGCGTGGAATCGCCGCTCGCCCATATCCCGAGCGTGCGCCCGGGCCCCTTCAGCTTCACCAGCCGATCCAGCCGCCACTGCCACGCGTCGTCCACGGAGGGCGGCTGCGGTTTGGCGTCCCCCCCGCCGGGCGCCGATGAGAAGCCGAGCACCCGGCCCTTGCTGGCCAGGCGCCCCTTCTGGTGCTGCCCCTCGTCGAAGTACAGCAGGTCGAGCGGGCGTCCCCCCTCCTCCACCCTGGCGTACAGGGACCGGTAGCGGAGCCATTCGTCATCGCCGGCGGGATCGATCACCGGCGCGCCTGCCTTGCTGAGCAGCACCAGCTCCACGCGGCAGCGGGAGATGCCCCGCCAGAGCCGCGCTCGCTCGGCCGGGTAGTTCGACTTCTGGTTGCTGGCGTGGGACCAGCCGTGCTGTCCCGTGGAGTCGTACTGCCCCAGGCGCAGGTCCCCGGGCAGCGCGGAGTCCTGCTGCTCCCAGCTCACCCGGGGGGGCGTGAGGCCCGGCATGTTGAGCCCGAGGTTGAAGTCGGCGGTCACCAGCAGCGCGGCGGCGATGTAGAGCGCCGCCACCACCCGACGCGCCCGGACCTGGAGGGTGGACCAGCCGATGACGGCCAGGATGATCAGCGCTGGCGCGGCGGTGAAGATGAACCGGTCGTCCAGGGGCTTGATGATCAATACCAGGAACACCACCTGGGTCAAAACCGCCACGGGCAACAGCTGCCACCCGCGACGAGAGGCTGCCGCCCACCGCGCCAGCAGCGCCAGGATGAACAGCGAGAGCAGCGGAGAGAAGAGGGAGAAGATCGTCTGGCGCACATAGAAGAACAGCTTCCACGGGAGCGATGCCTCCTGGGCCGCGCCCACCGGGACCCACGAGGAGAACCCGCCGCTCGTGGAGCCGCCGCCGGCGCCGAACCAGGAGAGCCACTCGCCCTGGAGGATCGGGGCGAAGAGTCGGTACATGGGGCTCTCGGGGCCGGCCACGCGCAGGTAAGCGGCCAGGAAGACGAAGCAGGCGGCGGCGGTGACGGCCAGGCCCGCCGCCCGCCGACGCCAGCTCAGCTTATGCTGGCCGTGGGGGCAGCACGCCGCGGCCACCACCAGCGGATAGCCGAACGGGATGGCGTTCCACTTGATCAGGTGAGCGAGCGCGAGCAACACCCCCGCCCCGATACCGCCGAGCACCGGGCGGCGGTCCCAGGTGTTGAGCCCCGCGGCTGCCGCGGCCCACACCATGGCCGCCAGGGGGAGCTCGTAGCTGTAGCGTGTGGCGCTGGCAGCGGCGGCGGGGAACAGCAGCGCCGCAGCCATGGCGGCCATCCCCACCCTGCTGGATCCGGAGATCGCCCTGGCGCAGGCGCCCACGGATGCCGCCAGGAGCAGCAGCCAGAGCAGGCCGATCCAGAGCACCTCCTCGGCCCGATGTCCCGTGATGGCGCCGAGCCCCAGGGCGGTCAAGTGCAGCAGCGGCGTGAAGTTGCCGCCGCCATGGTCGAGGACGCGCACCATCTCGGCCAGGTCATCCATTCTGTGCGTCAGGGACGCCGCTCCGCCTCGCTCCAGCTCACGCCAGGTCTGCAACGCGTGCAGCCTCGTGGCGTGCTCGTAGTAGTGGTAGGCGCCCTTGCCGAACACCGAGTTCATGGGCTGCATGGGCTGCCGCGCCATGCGCGCGAGCAGCACCCCGGACACCACCAGAGCGATCAACACCAGCACCATGTAGTGGGTGGTGCGGACACTTTCCAGTGGACGGATCATCTGCCTGGCATATACCTTAGTGGGAGTAGCTAAAGGTACATCACACGCCGTCGGTTGTTGAAAAAACCAGGGGTTGCGAGGCCGCTGGAGAGCTTCAGCGGTGGCGGATTTGGGGGGAAATGGTTCTGTTGCACCGAGCGGGAGACCAGAGCTTCTTGACAACCCAACCAGCCCAACCAGCCCTGTCCAACTAGCCATGTGCGGAATCTGCGGCCTCTTTTCCACCAAGCCTATGCCCGATCACCGGGAGCGACTGGACGCCATGGTGGGGTCCATCGTGCACCGGGGGCCTGATCAGCAAGGCGTCGTCGTCGATCAGGGCGGCAAACCGCGGGGGATCGGCACGTGCAGGCTGGCCATCGTGGACATCGACAATGGTGACCAGCCCTTCTCCAGCGAAGACGGCCGGATCCACGTCTCGTTCAACGGCGAAATCTACAACTTCAGCCAGCTCCGCCAGGAGCTGCTCTTCCGCGGATCCCCCGTGCGCACCTCGTGCGACACCGAGGTGATCCTGCGCTGCTATCAGCTCTACGGCGAGCAGTGCTTTCAGATGCTGGAGGGCATGTTCGCCGTGGCGATCTGGGACCAGGATCGCGACCGGGTGCTGCTGGCTCGGGACAGGCTGGGCCAGAAGCCCATCTTTTACCGCCACGGCCCGGAGGGGCTGATCTTCGCCTCGGAGCTCAAGGCCCTGCTCGCCTCGGGCATGGTGCCGTTCCAGCCCAGCCTGGAGAAGCTGTCCGACTTTTTGACCCTCGGCTACACGCCGGGGCCAGGATCGGTGCTGGAGAACGTGGAGAGCGTGCTGCCCGGCACTTTCCAGGTCTTCAACGGCGACGGCTCAACCTCGGTCCACCGCTACTGGAGCCTGAAGATCACCGAGGACGCGTCGAGCCCGGATCTGCACGGCGCGTTTTTGGAGCTGTTCGACCAGGCCGTGCAGAAACGGCTGATGGGCGACGATCCGGTGGGGCTGTTCCTCAGCGCGGGGGTGGACTCCTCGGCGATCCTGGCCTCCATGAAGCGGTACGCGTCGTACCCGATAAAGGCGCTGACCGCCACCTTCCAGGATCCGGAGTTCGACGAGGCAGAGACCCTGCTCCGCTCCTCGCTCATGGACGGCGTGGACCACGAGGTTGTGGTCTGCTCGGCCATGGACACCGTGCGCGACCTGGACGACATGGTCCTCGCCTCGGACAACCTGCTGGCGAACCCGGCCATGATCCCGCTCAACGCCCTGTCGCGCCGGGCGCAGGAGCATGGCCTCAAGGTGGTGCTCACCGGCGGCGGCGCCGACGAGCTCCTCTTCGGCTACCCCACCTACCTGGCGGACAGGGTCACCCTCTCGTCCCGCTCCCTGGACAGCCTGCTGCAGAAGGCGCTGCTGCCCGCGGCGGCGGCCATGATGCCGCTCAAGTTCGGCCGCATGCCAGCCAGCTACATCGTGCGCAAGTACATGGAGACCCACAACCTGGATCCCCTGCACCGACACTTCTGGTGGCGCACAATCTTCACCTTCGACCTGAAGCGCGAGCTGCTGCTCGGCACGCCGCTCGAGCGCCACATGGACACCTACGAGCGCACCTACCGGCCGATCCTGAAGCGACAGAGCATCAAGAACGTCTTCAACCGCTTCTCCCTGGCAGACCTGACCATCTGGTGGCAGGACATGGGCCTGTACATGGCCGACTGCATCGGCATGGCCCACTCCCTGGAGAGCCGCGCGCCGTTCATGGACCATCGCCTGGTGGAGTTCATCTTCTCGCTGCCGGTGCGGCGCAAGTGGCGCGGCGTGCAGTCCAAGCCGTTTCTGCGCAAGGCGGTGGCCCCGCTGCTGCCCCCCAGCGTGCGGCGCCGGCGCAAGCTCTCTTTCGCCGTGCCCCTGGGCAACTGGCTCGCCGGGCCGCTGTACGACTTCACCCGTGACCGGCTGAGCAAGGCCGAGGTGGAGGCCACCGGGCTGATGAACTACGCCCCGGTGGAGCGCCTGCTGCGGGAGCACCGGGCGCACCAGGAGGACCACTCCTACAAGCTCTGGAACCTGCTCTGCTTCATCCGCTGGTTCGCGCGCATGCGCGAGCTCTCCAGGGGCGCCCTCGCTGGAACCGCGCAGTGAAGACCGCCGCGCTCATCGACCTGAAGGACACCCGCCGGCCAGCCTACCGGGAGACGGCCGGGACCTTCGGCTCCACCATGGACAGCGAGGGCATGACCGGGCACCTGATCAGCCGCCTCAAGGCGCGCATGATCAACGTGCCGGTGGTCCACCTGGGCTACATCTCGGGGCTGCTGGCGCGCGCCGGGTACCGGGTCAGCTTCTACAAGGACTGCAACATCCGCGGCGAGCAGCTGGTGATCATCGCCAGCTCCATCGTCTGCTACCGGGAGGAGGTCCAGGCCGCCGCGAGGATCAAGGCGCAGAACCCGGGGTGCCAGGTGGGCTTCACCGGCGCCTTCGCGTCCATCAAGCCGGAGATCTTCCTGGAGGAGGCCGACTTCGTGCTCGCCGGCGAGGCGGAGCTGGTGCTCGACTCGGCCCTGCGTCAGGGCCTCGAGCTGGAGGGGGTCATCAGCACCCAGGGGAAGGCCGACTGCGCGGCCCTGCCCTACCCGGACTGGCGCCCCTTTCCGGTGCATGAGTACGCCTACTGGCCCATGCTCACCCGCAAGCCGTTCCTGCCGATCCTCGCCAGCCGGGGGTGCCCCTACAGCTGCGACTACTGCGCTTACACCGCCAACTCGTCGCGTTATTTTCTGCGAGAGACCGCGGACGTCATCAACGAGATCGAGCAGCTCCAGAACACCTTCGGCCTGCGGTCGCTGCTGTTCCGGGATCCCTGCTTCACCGCCAGCCGCAAGGCCACGGTGGAGCTGCTGGAGGAGATCCTCCGGCGCGGCATCAAGCTCGAGTGGGCCTGCGAGACGCGCACCGACCGGCTGGATGACGACCTGATCCGGCTGATGGCCCGGGCCGGCTGCCGCGCCCTGAACCTGGGCGTGGAGTCGGCGTCCACCGACAGCCTCACCGAGGTGGGTCGCAAGACCCCAGCCCAGGCCCAGAGCGAGGCCGCCCTGCGCAGCTGCGAGCGCCACGGCATCAAGGTCTCGGCGTTCTACATCGTGGGCTTCCCCGCGGACACCGAGGCCTCGATCCTCGAGACGATCCGCCTGTCCCAGGAGCTGAACACCTTCACCGCCCAGTTCTGCGTACTCACCCCGTACCCGAACACCGTCCTGCACGAGCGGCTCAAGGACCGCATCACCGCCCAGGACTGGCAGGAGTTCACCGAGTACGAGCCGGTGATGCGACTCGATCACCTGTCGCCGGACCAGCTGCGCGAGCTGCTGGACCGCTCCTTCAGGGAATACTACAAGCGCCCCCAGTGGTTCGCGGCGCACTGGCGGAGCCTGGCCGAGGCGCTGGTGGAGGGAATGGTCTACCGATGAGCCGCTCCGACGCGCGCACGGTGCTGTTGATCCAGCCGCGCATGGGCTTCTCCGGCGCGGTGATCCGCCACGCCCCGCTCAGCCTGGTCTACGCCGCGGCCGGGGCGGTGCAGCGAGGCCACCGGGTGGAGCTGCTCGACCTGCGCCTGGCGCGGTGGGACTGGCGGGAGGTGCTGCGCGCCCGGCTGGGCCGCGGGGACGTGATGCTGGTGGGCCTGTCGGTGATGTCCGGCATCCCGGTGGTCAACTCTGTGGAGGTGTCCAGCGTCGCCCGCCGGGAGTTCGGCCTGCCGGTGGTGTGGGGCGGGCCGCACCCGACGGTGGCCGCCGAGGAGATCTTGCAGGAGCAGGCCGCCGACTTCGCGGTGCGCGGCTACGGCTCGGCGGCCCTGGCCGACCTGGCGGACTACCTGGCGGGCGGCGGCGGTCCCCTGGCCGAGGTGCCGGGGCTGTCCTATCGGGACGCCGGCGGCACGGTGCACAACCCGCGTCCCAAGTGCTTTGAGCGGCTGCACTACACCGAGGTGCCCTACCAGCTCATCGATCCGAACATCGAGAAGTACATCGCCTCGGGGGAGGACCGGGCGTTCCCGATCTACACCTCCCTGGGCTGCCACGGCGGCTGCTCGTTCTGCATCTCGCCCCTGCTCTACCGCGGCTTCAAGCAGCACTGGGTGCCGCTGGATCCGGCCGAGGTGCACGAGCACATGGCGCACTTGCGCCAGCGCTGGGGCGTCAACTATTTCTACCTCTACGACGACGACTCCTTCGTCAAGCCGGAGCATATCCTCGGCATCATGAAGCGGGCGGCGGTGGACCACCCGGAGACGCGCTGGGGCTTCCGGGGTATCCGTATCGACCGGATCCTCGACCTGTCCGACGAGGACATCCGCCTGCTGGTGCGCTGCGGCGGGCACATGATGCACATCGGCGTGGAGTCGGGCTCCGACAACGTGCTGCGAATCCTGAACAAGCGCATCACCGTGGAGCAGTCCCTCGAGGCGAACCGCCGCCTGGCCGGGTTCGAGGAGGTGGTGGCGGCGTACAACTGGATCATGGCGGTGCCGGGGGAGACCTTCGAGGACCTGCTCGAGACGCGGGACCTGATGTACCAGCTGGCGGAGGACAACCCGCGGTGCATCTACTTCCACCCGAACCGGTTCATCCCGCTGCCCGGCACGCGCCTGTTCAAGACCGCCGTGGAGCATGGCTTCGAGCAGCCGCGGAGCCAGGCGGAGTGGGCCAAGCTGGACAACGAGCTGACCTTCTCCAGCCCCTGGCTGGACGAGCGTTCCAACAAGCTCATCGACCTGCTCCAGCTGGCGACCTACTTCCTCGACGGCAGAGACGAGGTGGTGCGCAAGATGATGCCGACGATGTACTGGCCATTTTTGGTCTCGCGAGCCGCCTACCGCCCGCTGCTGGACCTGCGGCTGAAGAACGCATGGTCCGGGGGGCTGGTGGAGATGCGCATGCTGTCGGCGGCCAAGCTGCTGGCCCGCGGGTACTGGGCGGTGAAGGGCGACTGAAAGACAGCGGGGTGATCATGAGCAGACTTCGGCGTAGCACCTTCTACCTGGCGGGCGGGGCGCTGGCCCTGCTCGCTGCCTGCAGCGACGACGGCGCGGCCGCCACGGATCAGGGGGGCGCCCCCGCGGACATGGCGACTGCTGACGGCGCGGCGGCCGATCTGTCCGGCGCGGACGGGCTGGCCCCTGACGGCGGATCGCCGGACGGCGGCGGCGCCGCTGTATGCGGGGCCGTGCCGAGCTTCGCCGACGGCAAGAAGCCCACGGCGGTGATCCACGTGGCCGTGTCGGGCAGCGACAGCTCCGGCGACGGGAGCGCGGCCAAGCCGTACGCCACCATCAAGGCCGCCGCCCAGAAGGCGAAGCCCGGCGCCGCCATCCGCCTGGGGCCGGGGACCTACCCGGGCGGCAACACCGTCACCGGCCTGACCGGCAGCGCCTCGGCGCCCATCTGGATCGGCGGCGCGCCGGGGGGCAAGAGGCCGGTGATCAGCGGCGGCAACGAGGGCGTGCACCTGGTCAAGCCGAGGTACGTGGTGCTGCACGACCTGGAGGTCAAGGGCGCCAAGAACAACGGCGTCAACTGCGACGACGGCTCCGAGTATGGCAACCCCGACGCGGCGCGCTACCTGCTGTTCGAGCGGCTGCACATCCATGACATCGGCGGCACCGGCAACCAGGACTGCCTCAAGCTGTCCGGGCTGGACGACTACGTGGTGCGCGACAGCACCTTCGAGAAGTGCGGGGGCAAGGGATCGGGCAGCGGCGTGGACCATGTGGGGTGCCACCGGGGGGTCATCGCTCGCAACAGCTTCGTCGACATGTCGGGCAACGCGGTGCAGTGCAAGGGCGGCAGCGCCGACCTGGAGATTCGGTGGAACCTGATGAAGGACGCCGGCGCCCGGGCGGTGAACATGGGCGGCTCCACCGGGCTGACATACTTCCGGCCGCCAGTGGCCAAGACCCAGCCCAACGCCGAGGCGCGACGCATCCGGGTCATCGCCAACCTTATCGTCGGCGGCAACACGCCGTTCGCCTTCGTGGGCTGCGTGGACTGCCTGGCCGCCAACAACACCGTCGTGGCGCCCAAGAAGTGGCTGCTTCGCATCTTGCAGGAGACCAAGACCGGCTCGGGGTACACCTTCCTGCCGGTGTCCAAGGGGCGGGTGATCAACAACCTGTTCCACTTCGCCCGCGGCACCATCAGCACCCACCTGAACATCGGCCCGAACACCGAGCCCAAGACCTTCACCTTCGCCAACAACCTGTGGTACGCCAGCGACAAGCCGGCCTCGTCCAAGCCGAGCTTGCCGGTGACCGAGAGCGCCGGGATCGTGGGCCAGGACCCGGCGTTCGCGGACGCCGCCAAGGGGGACTACACCATCAGCGCGGGCTCCCCCGCCGCGGGCAAGGGCAAGGCGCTGGCCGAGGTGAAGGGCGACCGGGCCGGGCGGTGCTATGGCGCCCCCCCCAGCGTGGGCGCCTACGAGGCCAAACCCTAATCGCTACCGCCGGCTGGAGCGCACGTCCTGCTGGCCCATACGGAACGAGCGGTAGGCGTTGAGGTCCTGGTCCAGGATCTCGCCCAGCAGCGCCCGCATGCGCGCCGCCTGTTCAGGGTGGTCCCCGGACGCTTCGCGCCGCTCGCCCGGATCGGCCTGCAGGTCGAACAGCGCCTCCCACTCGGCGTCGAGGTCGCGGTAGAGCTTCCAGCGACCTGAGACCAGCGCGATCTGGGTGTTGGCGTGGCGGGTGAACACCTCGGACACCACCCAGGGAGAGCGCAGGGGGGCTCGGTCGCGCAGGTGTCGCGCCAGGCTCTCGCCGTGGCGCGGGTACGGTGCGGCCGCCCTGGCCAGGTCGAGCAGCGTGGGCATGACGTCCACCAGGCCCACAGGGGTCGCCACGCGCCGGGGCGGGCCCGTGTCCTCGGCCGGCGCGCACAGCACCAGCGGCACGCGCAGCTCCTCCTCGAACAACACCCAGCCATGCTCCCGGGTGCCGTGCTCGCCGAACGCCTCGCCATGGTCGGCGGTGAGCACCACCACGGCGGAGGCCGGCAGCTCCGACAGAAATGACGCCAGAGCCCCGTCGAGCAGGGCGGCGGAGCGGGCGTAGGCGGCGAGGTCGGTGCCGCCATCATAGGGCGCGTGCACGTCCATCAGGTGCACCCACTGAAAGAGCGGCCGCTTCGGGTCCCGGGCCGCGCGCTGGGCGCGAGCGTGGGTCAGGGTCCAGCGGTGGGTGGGCCGGTTGCCCACGGCGGCGCCGGGCTTGTTCACCCGATCGAAGCCGTAGGTCAGGTAGGGCTGAAGCCGCTGCAGGGCGACGGTGGCCACGGTCTGGTAGCCGCGCAGCTTGATGACCTCGGCCAGGGTGGGCGGGATGGATGGGCGGCCGCTGGCCAGGTCGCCCTTGAGGGTCAGCACCTCGCTGCCGGTCCAGAAGTGGCGCACGAGCATCCCGCTGAACAGTGAGAACAGGGACAGGTCGGTGAAGTTGCCGTTGACCCGGGCGGTGTCGAACCGGTGGCAGCGGCGGGACCAGGCCGCGGTGCGCGGCATGGCCGGCGAGGCGCCCCGCGCGCCGAGCAGGTCCGCGCGCATGGCGTCCACCGTGACCAGGACGATGTCTGGCGGGCGTGCCCCCTCCCGGGCCAGGGGCGGCCACGCGGCCCTGGGCCCTGCTCCGCCGAATCGCTGCTTGGCCCGCGCCACCGAGGCGTCGGCGCCGGTGCAGTTCTGATCCACGCCGTCGTCGGGCAGGTCGTCCAGCTTCGGGGCGCGCTCGCTGTCCAGGTCGTCGCAGTCGAGGCCGAACAGGCCGGAGCTGCCGTCCTGGTCCAGGTCGGTGAGGCGGCGCAGCAGGCGGTAGCCGCCCAGGCTGGCGGGGCGATAGGCGGAGTGAATCCGACGCAGCTGTGGGCGCTGGTTTTCCAGCAGCAAGCCCCCACCGGCCAGCAGCAGCGCGGCGACCAGCAGCGTCGCGCGGGTCAGCGCGCGCGGGCGCAAGCGCGGCACCGGCACCAGCAGCCAGGCGCACGCCAGCAGGGGCCAGAGCAAGGGCCTCGCGGCCCCGACACGAGGCACCACCAGAAACACCAGGCCCAGCAGCAGCGCCGTGTGCAGCAGGCGGCCCACGACATGGGTCCGCCGCGGGAGCGGACCGGACCTCAGGCGCCAGGCCAGATATTCAGCCGCCAGCGCCAGCGCGCTGCCCGCCAGGGCGAACAGCGCCGCCGCGGTCCAGACCAGGTCGTAGCCTGCGGCCACCGTGTGAGCGGCCAGCGGCAGCGCCGCCAGGTAAGCCGCGGTGATGCGCGCGGCCCGGGCCGGGGCGCAGAGCCAGGCCAGGGCGGCCTGGACCCGGGCCGCCAGCCGCGCGAGGCGCTCTCCGCCTCTGCGCGCGGCCAGGGCGCCCAGCAGAAGCGCAGGGGCGCCCAGCGCCGCCAGCCTGGCCCAGCGCATCATCAGGTCCTGCAACAGCTCCGCCGGGGTGGCGCCGGGAGGCTGCAGCGCCTGAGTCAGCGCGGTCTCCAGCAGCAGCAACAGCAGGAGCAGGAACCAGGTGCGCCCGGACGCACTGCCCGGCTGCGATGTCGGCGCTGCAGGGGTCATGAACGAGGTGTCGCCGGTATCGGGCCGGGGGTCAACCCGGAAGGGCTCCTGAAGGTGAGCCTGAAGCGCTCACCGGGGGAGCTGCCTGTGGATGGCTCCGAGGAGGGTCTCGGGAGTCACCGGCTTGGAGACATAGTCATCCATGCCAGCGTCGAGACACCGCTCGCGATCGCCCACCATGGCGTGGGCCGTCATGGCGATGATCGGGGTGTGCCGGCGGTGTCCCTCTCGCTCGCGGATCTGCGCGGTGGCGGTCAGGCCGTCCATCACCGGCATCTGGACGTCCATCAAGATGGCGTCGACGGTGGTCCCCTCCAGCAGGTCGAGCGCCTGCTGGCCATGCTCTGCGGTTATCACCTCCCAGCCATGCTTCTGGAGGATCATCGAGGCGATGGTCTGGTTTATCGGGTTGTCCTCCACCACGAGCACTGTGCCTGGCGCGGCCAGCGCGCGGGGGCTGTGGGGCGCGGCCGAGGGCTGCTCCACGGGCGCGGAACTGTGGATGGCCAGCGGCAGGGAGAACCAGAACCTGGCGCCCTGCCCTGGCTCGCTCGTCACGCCGATCTCGCCGCCCATGAGCTCCACGAGCTCCTTGGAGATGGGCAGCCCGAGGCCGGCGCCGCCATGCTGCCGCGTGAGGCTCCCGTCGACCTGAGTGAACTTCTCGAAGATCTCGCCCAGCATCTCCTCCGGGATGCCCTCGCCGTTGTCCGTCACCGCAACCTCCAGCACGACGCGGTCCGCGTCCCGCTGGGGGCAGTCGACGCTCACGTCCACCGCGCCTGCTTCGGTGAACCGGATGGCGTTGCTCACCAGGTTAACCAGTATCTGGCGGATGCGCGCGGCATCTCCCACGAGGCTGCGCGGCACCTGCTCGGAGGTTAAAAACTTCAGGATCGTGTAGTGGCGCCCCGCGTCTGCCTCCAGCAGACCGCGCACCGACTCCACCACCCGGCGCGGCTCGAAGGGCGCCTCGTTGAGGGGCAGCTGCCCGGCTTCGATCTTGGAGATGTCGAGGATGTCATTGATCACCGCCAGCAGGCCCCTGGCGCTGGATTGCATGTCGCGCAGCAGGCTCCGCTGCTGCGTGTCGAGGTCTGTCTCCGCCAGCAGGCCAGCCATGCCGAGCACGCCGTTCATAGGAGTGCGGATCTCGTGGCTCATGTTGGCCAGGAATTCGTCCTTTGCCCTGTTGGCCGCCTCGGCCCGGCGCGTGGCCTCAAGTAGCTTTGCCTCGGTCTCCTTGCGCGCGGTGATGTCGAGGCAGCTGCCCACGGCCATGGTCGCCCCGCTGGCGTTCTTGAACACGGTGAGCGACACCCGGGCCGGGAAGGTGCTGCTGTCTTTCCTCAGCCGCTCGACCTCCCCCTGCCAGACACCGGTAGTCCTCAGCTCCTCCTGGAGCGCGCCCAGAGTCTCCTCCATGGACGGGGCCATCAGGTCGCCCAGGGCCAGGCCGATCATCTCGCCTGGCATGTAGCCGTGAATGGCCGCGAACTTGTCGTTGACGTAAACCGCCCTCCACTGGGCGTCGGATTCCAGAGCGCCGACCACCAGCCCGTCCTCTGATTGAGCCGCGGCGTATCCGAGCTCCCTCAGCTGGTCATCCCTGCGCCGGATCGGGATCATGTCTCGCCCCACCAGCACGAACACAAGCGGCGCCCCGGCCTCGTCCAGCAGCAACGCGCCGTTGAAGGAGAGCGAGAACCGCTGGCCATCGCTGCGACGACAGAGCAGGTCGAGCCCCTCGGCCGCGCCATCGCCGAGCAGGCGACTGGACCAGTCATCTGGCATCTGGCCCTCGTCCAGCAGCTCTGAAATGGAGAGTCGCTGGAGCTCCCCGGGGGGATAGCCAAACGCCCTGCCCGCCGCCTCGTTCGCCATGACCACGGTCAGGTCCGGTGCCACCACCAGCAGGGCATCGTTCATCACCCGCAGGATCCCGTCGACGAAGCGCTTGTCCACGGTGGTGGCGTCGAGCTCATCGCCCAGCAGGTTGAGCGCGACGCCCAACTCCATCATCGCGTCGTCCCCCTGGAAACGATCCACGTCGATCCGCTCATCGTACTCCCTGCGCATGAAGCACATGGCGAGCTCGAGCAGCGGATCGATGCCCGGGTGGCCTGCTCCATCCGTGGGGCTCACGGCGCGATCTCCTGGATCCACGCCACCGCTGCTTCCTCGGAGGTGAACACCTGGGTCGGCACGCTCGGGCCGAGGACGCCGATGAACACGTTGGCCAGCACGCGGCTGAACCCGGAGGTCACGATGAGCGCGATGGCGGTGTGCATCCTGGAGGTCATCTCCGCCACGCGGATCCTCGCCTCACGCCGGGTCCGCTTCACCTTGCGTATGTCAACGATGGCCGGGAGCTTGCGGCCGTCGAGGACCTCGGCCGTGCCCTTCATGGAGGCCAGGGCGTTCTCCATCTCCACGGCCTCGGTATCGATGACCACCCGGAGGATCCCGTCCTCCGCGATCCAGTGTCGTGAACTGCCTGTATCGATTATCTCGGTCATGTCATGCGTGCGCTACCAGCCCGGCGACCTCGGGCTGTGATCATCGTCAATAGTGGAGTAGCGCGGATCATACCCTCTGGCCACCGTTCCAACTCCTGGCCCCGGCCGGTGACACCCGGTGGCGGCTCGCCGCATCGGCGCGCTCACCGGGCCCGGGCGGCCCCTGTGCGGGGGGTATTGCCCCACCCCCCCCGGCCAGGTGGGGACTGCTGGCACCAGCCCGTCTTCGGCACCGGCTGTAACCTGCTGAGATCATGGACCTGCCCGCCAATCCGCGTTTCGGCACCCCTCTTGCTGTGTAACAGCGCCAGGAGGAGCACATGACCCGCACAACTCCCACTTTCATCCCCGCCCTGGCCCTGGCCCTGGGGATCTGCTCCATGGCTGGCTGCGACGGCAGCGTCATCGGCGGCGGAGGCGGCGCGGGCGGCTGGACCGACACGGACGGGGGCGCCGCCGCGCCCGACGGCGGCGGCATGTACCCTGACAGCGGCGCCATGTCCCAGCCTGACCTGCTGGCCAAGAAGCCCGAGACCTGCAACGGCCTGGACGACGATCTGGACGGGCAGGTGGATGAGGGGTGCTCGTGCAAGCCCAAGAGCACCCAGGCCTGCTTCCCGGGCCAGGCGGCGCAGCTCCAGGGGCTGTGCAAGAAGGGTACGCAGACCTGCACCGGCACGGGCGAGTTCGGCACCTGGGGGCCCTGCACCGGCGCGGTCAAGCCGGTAGCCGAGAAGTGCGGCGACGGCATCGACCAGGACTGTGACGGCAAGGACCTGCCCTGCCCCAAGCGCAACCACTGCGACAACTTCACCTTCGGCCAGAGCGCGCGCCCCATCGACATCGTCTTCGCCATCGACCAGTCGGGCTCCATGAACAGCGACATCCAGAACGTGCGCAACAACATGAACAGCTTCGCCAAGCAGATCGCCGGGGCCAAGGTCGACTACCGGGTCACCCTCATCGCCACCCGCAGCTCCGGCAAGAACAAGATCTGCATCCCACCGCCGTTGGGCGGCGCCAACTGCGCTGACAACACCCGCTTCAAGCAGATCGACAAGTACGTGGGCAGCCACAGCGCCCTGAGCAACATCGTGCAGAACATCAGCACCATCGAGGGCTTCATGCGCCCCGGCAGCGTGCGCCGGTTCGTGGTGGTCACCGACGACGAGGCCAAGGGGACCACCTCCACCACCTTCCACGCCTTCCTCAAGGCGCGCACCGGGTACAAGGACTACAAGTTCCACAGCATCGTGGCGCTGGTGGACAAGGGGTGCGCCGCCGACGACGGAAAGCACTACATCGCGCTGTCCAACTGGACGGGCGGGATCAAGGTTCACATCTGCAGCGCCAACTACGGCGCGGTGTTCACCCAGCTGGCCCAGGAGGCCAAGACCGCCTCCAGCGAGCTGACGCTGAAGAAGACCCCGGTCAAGGGCACCATCAAGGTCACCTTCAACGGCAAGCCCTCCACCGAGGGCAAGCAGTGGACCTTCGACGCCGCCAACAACAAGGTAGTGCTCAAGCAGCCGTACCCGCAGAACGGCGCCAAGATCAAGGTGTGCTACGAGTGGTGATCCTCGCCCGGGGGTGATCCAGGAGCGCGGCGACGCCCGCCGCGCCGCCGGTCTCGCCTGCCCCCTGGCCGTGGATCCGCGCATCCACGGTTGACCCATCCGCGCAGCCGGATCAGATTTGCCACAGGAGATGCCATGAAGAACAGCGGACGTGGCGCCGTGGCCCGCACAGTGGACATGAGCAAGGAGGCGGTGAAGTGGAGCGCCGCCCAGGTGACGCGGCTGGTCTGGCGCGCGCTGTCACGGGGCGCGGCGGGGCTCGTCGTCGGGCTCGTGCTCGCCATGGCCACCCTCTGGCTCGCTGCCCGGTTCTCACAGGTCTCGTCACTACGAGCCGGCTTCACCTTCGTGGTGGCCGCGGCGGGCTGCGCGCTGATGGGGGCCACCTGGGGCCTAAGGTCCTCGCTGACCATCACCGTGGAGCAGATCGTGGACCGGCTCATGGGCAAGGTTCAGGCGAGCCTGGACAGCGCGCCCGGCGTGAGCCCTGACAGGCTGGCCCTGACCCTGCCGCAGGTGGAGGAGCGGGTGGACGGCGTGGTGGACGGCATCCGCGCCGAGGGCAAGGGGAACTTCGTCACCCGCCGGGTGCGCAAGCTCGGCGGCTTCGCGGCCGAGAAGGCCGGCGGCAGCCTCGTGGCCACCTGCCGCAAGGCCGCCAACCGGGACGAGGACGGGGTGGAGCGGGTGGACGTGATGAAGGCCCTGGAGGCGGGCGCGCTCAAGCTGGCCCGGGAGAAGGCGGTGGACGCCGCCGTGGGCCGGCTGAACCTGCTGCTCATCGTGCTGGCCGTGCTCACCGTCGGCGCGCTGGCGCTGCCCGCGCTGCTCTAGTCACCAAGAAGTGACTAGCGCTTCAGCGCGTCGGGGCCGGAGAGCTTCTGCCGCAGCGCCTCGGTGTCCCACGCCTCGTCCTGCACCGGCATGCTCTCCTCGCGCAGCTCTGACTGCATGAGCTCCTCGAGGGTGCGGATCTGCTCGCGGGCCCGGGAGATGTAATCGTCGCGGTCATGACGGAGGCCCAGCTGCTCGTGGACGAGCGCCTCGTCCCGGCGACGGAAAATGCGCGCGGCGCGGTGGGCGGCGTAGGCCCGCGTACCCAGCTCACCCAGCGTGGCGGCGCCCATGCGCAGGGCGCCGTCCAGGGTCTCGCGCACCACATGCTCCACGCCCGCCTCTATCAGGTCATGGGCCTCCGGGCGCCCGGGCGCCCGTGCGATGATGGACATGTCAGGGAAGTGCCGCCGGATGGTGTGCACCATCTCCATCAGCTTTTCGTGATCGTTGATGGTCAGGATGATGGCCCGGGCGTTGCCGGCCCCGGCGGCGTGGAGCAGGTCCAGGCGGGTGGCGTCGCCGTAATACGCCTCGATGCCGAGCCGCCGCACCAGGTCCACATGATCCGCGTCATGGTCCAGCACCGTCACCCGCACGCCGTTGGCGCGAAGGAAGCGCCCCACGATGCTGCCCACCCGGCCGAAGCCGGCCAGGATCACCGGGTTCTCCTCGTGGATCTCGTCTGCTTCGCGCTCCTCGCCCTTCTCCCGGGTCCCCACCCGAGGCATCAGCAGCCGCTCATTGGCCACCGTGAGCAGCGGCGTCAGCGCCATGGAGAGCGCCACCACCACCGTGAGGGTGGCCGTCAGCTCCGTGGGCAGCACCCCCGCCTGGGTGGTGAAGGAGAACAGCACGAAGGCGAACTCTCCCCCCTGAGCCAGGGACACCGACGCCACAAGGTTGTGATCCAGCCCCAGCCGCGCCCCCTTGCCCACGCCGAGCTGCACCCCCAGCTTCACTGCTACCAGCGCGCACACCAGCCCCAGCACCAGCGCGGGCTGCGCGGCCACCAGCCCGAAGTCGATGGAGGCCCCCACGGCGATGAAGAACACCCCCAGCAGCAGCCCCTTGAACGGCTCGATGTCCCCCTCCAGCTCGTGCCGGTACTCGCTGTCCGCCAGCACCACGCCGGCGAGGAAGGTGCCCATGGCCGGGCTGAGCCCCACCATGGTCATCAGCAGCGCGATGCCGATGACCAGCAGCAGGGCGAAGGCGGTGAACAGCTCCCGCAGCCGCGCCGCCGCTATGAACCGAAAGGCTGGCCGCACCAGGAACCGCCCCAGCACCACCACCGCCGCCACCGCGCCCAGCACAACCAGGGTCTGCAGCCAGCCCGGCAGCCCCTCCACCAGCGAGTGGTGCCCGCCCCCGGCCGCCGCTGGCGCCGCCGTGGCCAGCATCGGCAGCACCGCCAACATCGGGATGACCGCCAGGTCCTGCAGCAGCAGCACGGCGAAGGCGGTCTGCCCGCCCGCGGTGCCGAGCAGGCCCTTTTCGTTGAGCGATTGCAGCGCCAGCGCCGTGGAGGAGAGCGACAGGAGCATGCCCACGGCCAGCGCCTCGCGCCAGGGAAGGCCCACGGCGAGGGCAGCGCCCGAGATGAGCAGCGTCGTGGTGGCCACCTGGGCCCCGCCGGCGCCGAGGATCGGTCCGCGCAGCCGCCACAGCAGCGCCGGCCGCAGCTCCAGCCCCACCAGGAAGAGCATCATCACCACGCCGAACTCGGCGAAGTGCATCACCTCGGCGCCCTCCTCCCCCACCAGCCCCAGCGCGAAGGGGCCGATGGCCACGCCGGCCATCAGGTAGCCGAGCACCGAGCCGAGGCCCAGCCGCCGCGCCAGGGGCACCGCCACCGCCGCCGCCGCGAGGTAGATGAACGCCTGCATGAAGAAGCCCTGTCCGTGCATGACTCAGCCTCCTCCGTCGCCGCGTCCGGCGCCCTGCACCAGCCCGGCCAGCAACTCGCGGTAGTCCTCGCAGCGTCGTCCCAGATGTTCATCGCTGAGCGCGTGGGTGCCCTGCACCAGGAAGGGCGCGGCCCACTGCATGCCGCAAAGCCGCGCGGTCTGCTCCAGCGGGCGGAGCAGCTCGTCCATGGTGTAGTTGTTGTAGCCGCCCTCCCGGTACGCCGAATCCTGGCCGCCGGTGGAGATGACGCACTGCAGGGGTTTGCCTTGCAGCGCATCGCCGCCGCTGCCGAAGGCCCAGCCGTGGGTCAACACCAGGTCCTGGTACTCCTTGAGGATCGACGGTGTGCTGTACCAGAAGAACGGGAACTGCAGCACCACCGCGCCGCACGCCGAGAGCAGCGCCTGCTCCCGCTCCACCACGATGTCGAAGTCCGGGTACCGCTGGTAGAGGTCGCGCACCAGCACGCCGGGCACCTCCAGCGCCTGACCCAGCAGCCTGCGGTTAACCCTGGACGTCTGAAGCGCAGGGTGCGCCAGCAGCACCAGCACCTCGCCTGCCTGATCCGTTGCATCTGTCATGTGATCTCTCCCCGGCACATAACGTAGCCGCATGGGCGCCATCCGCAAGGCGGACAGGGGCGGGGCGGGGTTTGCGCTGTGCGGGGGGAGAGGCGGCCGGGTCAGTACTGCTTGCACACCACCGCGTTGTTATTCCAGCAGCTCGAGAAGCGACCATACCTGCAGTTGGCGCAGTCCTTCTTGTACTGGATCGGGTAGTAGCCCGACGGGCAGGTGTTGCCGCACATGGTGAACGAGCTGCCGCAGTTGGGCGCGCAGGTGACGCGGTTGTTGTAGCTGGAGCTGCCGCCGCAGCTGTAGCTGTAGGAGTACTTGATCAGGTGGTAGCCGGTCTGGCACACGTTGGGGAAGCCTGCCAGGCACGAGGTGTAGTTGCTGCACTGGCAGGAGGTGCACTTGGTGGGCCATGAGCAGGAGCTGGTGCACCGCTTGACCTGGCATGTGTTGCAGCCCGAGCTGCTCTGGCTGTTGGGACTACAGGCCCCCTGGCCGCTGCAATAGCTCCAGCCGCCCCAGTAGCAAGTGGAGCCGCAGGTCCGGGTCTGGCTGCCGCAGTTGCCGCACGACTGGGTCTGCTTCTGGTTCGGAGAGCATGGTCCCTGGGCCTGGCAGCCCCCATAGCCGCCCCACTGGCACGAGCTGGTGCAGTAGCGGGTCTGATAGCCGCAACGGCCGCAGCTGCGTGAGGAGCTCTGGCCATAGGAGCAGACCCCCTGGCCCGTGCAGGAGCCGAAGCTGCCCCAGTAGCAGGAGCTGTTGCAGGTGCGCTTCTGGGTGCCGCAGAGCCCGCAGGTCTGGCTCTGGGTGGTGTTCGGCTTACAGGACCCCTGGCCGTTGCACGTCCCCCACGAGCCCCAGGTGCACGAGCTGGAGCAGGTGCGGATCTGGGTGCCGCAGTTGCCGCACGACTGGCTCTGGGTGGTGCCCTGGGGTCCGCACGCGCCGTATGCGGCGCAGGCGCCGTAAGGTCCCCACTTGCCGGTGGCCAGGCAGGTGCGGGTCTTGCGCTGGCACGAGGTGCAGCCAGTGGTGGTGGTGCTCGTCTGGTTGGGCGTGCACTCGCACGCGCCGCAGTCGCCTGCGCAGGTCACGCAGGTCTCGGTCCCGTTGCACACCCCGTCGGTGCACTTGGGCGCGATGCACTTGCCGTTGGTGCACACCTTGGACGCGCAGTCGCTGCCCTTGGCGCAGGTCTTTCCCGTGACGCAGGATGGGCAAGTGCCGCCGCCGCAGTCCACGTCGGTCTCCAGCCCGTTCTTCACCGTGTCCGTGCAGCTGGGCGCCTGGCACTTGTTGCCGGCGCACACCCCGCTGGCGCAGTCCGCCGCCTTGGCGCAGGTCTTGCCCGTGGCGCAGGTGGGGCAGGTGCCGCCGCCGCAGTCCACGTCGGTCTCCGTGCCGTTCTTCACCGTGTCCGTGCAGGAGGCCGCCTTGCACTTGTTGCCGATGCACACCCCGCTGGTGCAGTCGGTACCGAGGGAGCAGGTCTTGCCTGTGACGCAGGAGGGGCAGGTGCCGCCGCCGCAGTCCACGTCGGTCTCGCTGCCGTTCTTCACCGTGTCCGTGCAGGAGGCCGCCTTGCACTTGTTGCCGATGCACACCCCGCTGGTGCAGTCGGTACCGAGGGAGCAGGTCTTGCCTGTGACGCAGGAGGGGCAGGTGCCGCCGCCGCAGTCCACGTCGGTCTCGCTGCCGTTCTTCACCGTGTCCGTGCAGGAGGCCGCCTTGCACAGGGAGCTGACGCAGATGAGGCTGAGGCAGTCCACGCCCTTGGCGCACACCTTGCCCGCCGCGCAGCCCGGGCAGGTGCTGCCGCCGCAGTCGGTGTCGGTCTCCGTGCCGTTCTTAACATTGTCGGTGCAGCTGGGTGTCTGGCACTTGTTGTTCAGGCATACCCCGCTGACGCAGTCGCTGCCCAGGCTGCATGTCCTGGAGTCGACGCACTTGGGGCAGGTGCCGCCGCCACAGTCGACGTCGGTCTCCTTGCCATTTTTCACCTTGTCCGTGCACTTGGCCGCGTCACACCAGCCGGCCGTACAGACGAGGCTCAGGCAGTCGGCGCCCGCCTTGCACACCTTGCCGGTGGCGCACTTGGGGCAGGTCAGCCCGCCGCAGTCGATGTCGGTCTCGTCGCCGTTCTTCACCTTGTCCGTACAGGCGGGCGCGGAGCAGACACCGTTATTGCACACGCCGCTCAGGCAGTGGAAGGAGATGCCGCACTTCTTGCCGTTGCCGCACTTGGGGCAGGTGCCGCCGCCGCAGTCCACGTCGGTCTCGGTGCCGTTGTGCACCTTGTCCGTGCAGCTGGCCGCCTGGCAGACCCCGTTCAGACAGACGCCGGTGACGCAGTCCGGGCCGAGGAGACATTTCTGGCTCACCTGACACTTGGGGCAGGTGCCGCCGCCGCAGTCGGTGTCGGTCTCGGCCCCGTTCTTCACCTTGTCCGAGCAGGTGGCGGCCTGGCACTTGCCCTGATCACACACCAGGCTCGCGCAGTCGGTGGCATTGGTGCAGCTCCAGCCGATGGGACACTGGGGGCAGGTCAAGCCGCCGCAGTCGATGTCGGTCTCGTCGCCGTTCTTCACCTTGTCCGTGCAGGTGGCCGCCTCGCACTTGCCGTTGTTGCA
>CAZEFW010000077.1:0-41918 GCA_964511535.1 uncultured Myxococcales bacterium
CCTCAAGCCCCAAGCCTCAAGCCCCAAGCCGCCGAGCGCAGCGAGGCCCAACCATCTCGCCTCAAGCCCCAAGCCTAAAGCCAGCGAGCGAAGCTCGCTCAACCATCTCCCCTGAAGCCTGAAGTCTGAAGCCCGAAGCCAGCGAGCGAAGCTCGCCCAACCATCCACCCTCAAGCCTCAAGCCTCAAGCCTCAAGCCAGGCGAGCGAAGCTCGCCTACCCCAGCTTGATCGTCTTGTGGAACTCCTTCCCCTCGACCACCGCCGTCACGTGCAGCATGCCGTCCTCGTCGAGCAGGAAGTTGAAGTCGACCTTCCGCTCGCCTGCGGGGGCGGGCTTGATCCCCTTGTAGCGCAGGTGGCCGATGGTCTTGCTCTCGTCGATGCGCGACTTGGCCTCCTCGTAGAGCCCCACGGACATCTCGGTCTGGCCGTCACGCTGGGTGTGGAAGCTGTGGGTCACCTCTGCGGGCAGCGGCATGCTGCGCTCGATGAGGGTCACGGTGGGGCCGCCCTTGAGCCCGACGCCGATGGTGCGGCCGGCCACCTCCTTGAGGGTGCGGCCCGACAGGGAGGTCGCGTCGATGGGCACGCCGTCCAGCTCGGCGGCGCGCAGGGCGGTGCCCTTGACCACCGCGAGGTCGGGCTCGCCCACCAGCGGCTTGAGGTCGAAGAAGTCAGCCACCTTCTCTCGCACCTGGGGGATGAGCGAGGTGCCGCCCGACATCACCACGGTGTCCACGTCCGACGGCTTCAGCCCGGCCTGGGCCAGGACCTTCTCGGAGATGAGCAGCGATTTTTTGACCAGGTGGGCGGTGAGCTTGTTGAATTGACGACGGCTCAGGCGGTAGCGCAGGCCCTTCTTACCCTCGCTGGTGAACACCAGGTCGCCCAGCCGCAGGTCTGCGGCCTGCTTGCCGGAGAGCTCGCGCTTGGCGTTCTCGCAGGCGAACAGCAGCGCCTGCAGCTCCACCGCGCGGGTGCGCAGGTCGATGCCGGTCTGCTTCTGGAACAGCTCGGAGATATGGTTGGCCAGCACGGTGTCGAAGTCGTCGCCGCCCAGCCAGGGCTCGCCGCCAGCGCAGAGCACCTGGAAGGCGGTGTCCCTCACCTTGAGCACGCAGAAATCGAAGGTGCCGCCGCCGAAGTCGTAGACGGCCACGGTGCCCCGGCGCCCGCGGATGCCGTGGGCCAGCACGCTCGCGCTGGGCTCGGTGAGCAGGCCCACGATCTCGACCCCCGCCTGCCTGGCGGCGAGGTTCAGCGCTGACCGCTGGATGGAGCCGTGGCTCACCGGCACCGCGAACACCGCGCGGCTGATCTTGGTGCCGAAGTAGCGTTCGGCGCGCTCCTTCATCTCACTGATGATCATGGCGCAGATGTCGCCAACGGAGTAGATCTTCTCGTGCGCCTCGAAGCGGGCGAACTTGTCGCTGCCGGCGAAGGTCTTGAACGCCAGGCCGCCGAGCTGCAGGGCGACCTTGGGGTCCTTGTAGGGCCTGCCCAGCAGCCGCTTGGGCGAGGTGATGGTCCACTGGGCCTCGCTGGACATGCGCTCGCGCGCCTCGGTGCCGATCATGGTCCAGTCCGCCGAGGGGAACGATACCACCGACGGCATCTGCACCTCGCCGCCGTCGTCCTCCACCAGCTTGAAGCCGTCGTCGTATACGGCCACCGCGGTGTACGAGGTGCCGAAGTCGAAGCCCACCAGAGGGGAGGCTCTGCCGATGGGGCAGGGGGCCTTTGGCCGGGCGGCTTCGGCTGGCACGGGCGGCGGCTTGGGCAGCTCCTTGGGCACCGAGAGGTCGTCGAGGAAGTCCTCCTCCACCTCCCTGGGATCGAGGAAGTCGATGTCCTCCTCGCGCAGCGCCGTCTCGGGGTCGTGAGCCTTGATGGAGGCCTGTATCTGGGCGTCCAGGTGGACCTCGCCGGTGGTCTCTGCAGCCGGCGTCAGCTCGTCGAGCGCGGGCATGTCGCTGGAGTTGACCTGCATGTCCAGCTGGATCCCCATGCCGCCGTCGTCACCCTTCATCAGGTCGCTGTCATCTTCAGCATGGCCCGAGGGCGTGACGCTCATGTCCAGGCCGCCGTCCCCGAGCATGTCCTCGATGGGCGCAGGCTCCTCGAACGCTGGCGGCGGCTCCTCCTTGGGCCTGGTTTTACCCGGGACCTCAAGCCCGGGGGGCGGCTCCGGCAGCGGGGTGACGTCCTCGCCGTAGTCGGACGCCGCTGCGGGGGCCGACTCCCTGGGAGGCATGGCCACGGGCACCACGGCAGGCAGCGCGTCCTCGGTGGGGAGCCTGGGAGCGGCCAGCGACTGGTCGGAGTCTCTCGGTACGCCCAGGTAGCCAGCCAGCGCGTCCATCAGGGCTGCAGGATTGTCAGGCGGCGGCTGGAGGCTGATCTCCATCAGCCCGGGCCCAACCTGCTTGACCTCGCTGGCCTCCATGCTGATCTTTCCGCCCTCGGGCAGGATCAGCTTGATCGACAGGTTCTCCTGGTCGGCGGGCAGCGCCGCTGGCGCTTCGGATGCGCCACCCTCATCGGGCGGGGACAGCCAGTCGAGCAGGCGGCGCAGCGCGCCTGCGCGCTGCTGCTTGGCGGCGGCATCCTGGTACGCGCCGGATCTGGCGCTATCGGGTGCCGGGGGATCTTTCTTGTCGCTCATGGTTCAGGCCTCACCATGGGGTCGGGATACAAAATCAGATTGGAGCGTTAACCAACCGCCATCATACCGCAAAAAAACCGGTTGCCTATCCCGCATATTGCGCCAGAGGGCCGCTTGGAGGGAGGAGGCCGACGCCGGGCAAGGGGCAAAGGACAAGGCGCACTGTGCGCCAGGCGTCGAGCCTGGCCCGACACCGCCCAGCCGATGGTATCCGTCCCCTCAGCAGGCCTCTAAATAACCTTGTGAAGCACCATCCCCACCGAGAGGATCATGGCGGTCAAGATCATGGCCACCCCCCAGTTGCCCTTCTTGATTTCCTCCCACTCGTCGATGTCCCGGCTGAGCAGGTCGAACACCTTGATGGCCAGCCCCATGGCAAAGGCAAAAGAGATCGCCGCCACGATGGCCCAGCCGAAGCTTCGGGCGAATTGCCACAGAGTCAGGGTAATGTCTTCGCTGGTCATGCTGGATTCCTCCTGGTTAACGTTTTGTTATCGTTGGATAAATAGAGGGTACTCGACCTGCCTGGGGGCCCCGGCCCTGCGGGGGAACCTGATCCTGGACAGGGCCCGCTTGAGGCAGCCGAGGAGGCGGGCAGACCTGTTGCCCCGCTCCTTGAACTTGAGCCGCTCGGCCCGGCCGCCCGGGCTCACGGTGAACTGCAGGGTGACCCCCGTGAAGGACCGCCTCCGGGCGGCCTCGGACTGCAGGCACGGGGCGAGCTGGCTGATATGGGCCCCGAGGATCTCGTTTGTTCGGTCCGGGGAGTCGCCCAGGTCCGGGCCGGAGGCGGCATCACCGTCATCGAAGGTCATGCGGCGCCCCTGCTTGCTGGTCTCGACCACATAATTGTCCCACAGCTCGCCGCTGGCCAGCCGGCCTGCCAGGTGGAGGGTCAGGGGCTGATAGTCACAGGTAAATACGCGCTTGCGGGTGCCTCTCATCGGCACGAGGGCCGTGACCTTCACTGCGCCGTTGGCCGGGGTCAGGGCGTTTTTGCGCATGGCACGTCCTGCCGCGGCCAGGGCCGCCAGCACATGCTGCCGGTAGCGCACCCGGTCCGATCGCAGCGTGAGCTCCACGCGCACCATGCGGTTGTCCCGCTCCACGCTCGGCGCCCCGGTCAGGCGCACGCGCCGGCGCCTGAGCGCCCCTTGCAGCGCCTTGCTCACCTGACCGGCGTAGCCGTCCCTGGCGCGCTTGACCTCCCGCATCAGGGCGCGGCCCCCGCCAGCGCGCTTGCCCGCGGCCACCACCTGCTCGGCAGGGAACCGCAGCGTCTCGAAGTCCGCGCCCGACATGTCCAGACGCCGCCGAATCCTGATCTGCCGGAACGTGACCCGATAAGAGGCGCCGCCCAGGGCAGTGGTCCGCATGGCCTTGCCCAGGACTTCCAGCTGGCGTGCCAGGGAGTCGGCGCAGACGGTTCGCCCGCAGGGGGCCACCTGCAGCTCGATATCCACGGTCACCTCGCGCAGCTCCTTGAGCTTGCTGCGGCTGATGCGGCCGGGGTAGAGAAAGAGCAGCATGTTGGGCATGGCCCGGGGCCGGGCCTGGTTCAGGTAGCGCTTGATGGCGCTGGCCAGCTTCTCCAGGTCCTTGCCGGAAAACTCGGCCTCGGTGTTCTCCTCCAGCAGCGCGTCCAGGGCCTGGTCTGCAGCGCTGCCACTCCCGCGGCCGGACACCGTGTAGTCCCTGCGGGTGCCCCGGTCCAGGTCCAGCTTGTACAGGGGGGTGCGCTGGCCCGAGGCCACGGCGGACCAGAGCATCACGGTCAGCGCGGCCGCCGCGGCCGTGGGGGTGATGCGGGCGATGACCATGGAAATCTCCTGTGCCGAGGGCCTTCATTGTTTCCGTAGTTGAGACCAAAGCACAAGGGATCTGCTGCGGACGGTCGCGACGACAAAGATCTGCAGGTGAGATCTGATACCCTTGCAACTTGAAAAAAAATCCGCTCGAAAAAGTACATCCTGCAGCGCGACTTTTTACTTCAAAGTATCGAGTGGTTAGCGGAGACCTCCCCACCCTGGGCCTCCACCAGAGCCTTGCCGCGCCGGGCTCGAGTCAGGCCGGGCCTTTTAACATAACTGCCAGGCAGAGGCTGATTGGGTGCCCCCGGCAATGCAGAAAGGCACGGAGGGAGGGGGGGCGAAGGGGCGCGTCCCCCGGGGGGGGGATTGGGCAATTGTGCCTTTAATAATGAAAGGTTATCTTGGTGTAAGTCGAGGTAGGATAATGTAGATAAAATAAGGGCAAAAAGCTTTGGGGCGGGACTGCCATCACTTAGAATGGACACTGTGAAGTAATCTATAAAGCTGCTTTTCCCCCTCGGGCCAGCGATGGCGGAGGGGGCAGGCGAGAGAGGCGAACTGGTGGTGGACCTGACGAGAGTCTATCCAGTGTACCCGGCGGCCAAGCCGCCCGGGGGGGCGGATCACGACACCGGTGAGATCCAGCCCCTGCCAGGATCCACCGCAATGGATCCCGGGTTCGCAACTCTCCGCGGTAGTCCGAGCCTGTTGGAGGGGCACAAGGCGCGATGATTCGCCAGGCGATATACGAGCTGTTCAACGACCCGATCTACAAGTTCATCGCGCTCATCGCGTTGATCCAGATCGCCATGATCGTGCTGGCCATCATCTGGCTGCTTGTTCCTTACATCATCCGGCAGCACCGGACAGCGCTGAAGAACCGCTTCAATACCCAGCTCGGCAACAGCTTCCTCTATGAAATCGAGGATGAAGTCCGCCTTGACGAGTGGATCGACAAGGCCAAGAAGTACCCGACCTACATCCTGTACGATTTCATCAACCAGTACTTCTACTACTACACCCAGGACCACCCGCTCTTCCCCCGCATCCTGCATGTTTACGAGCGGCTGGGGCTGCTGCGTCGTGACGTTCAGGCCATGAACTCCAAGATCTGGCACCGGCGCATCATGGCCATCCGCCGGCTGATGAACGTGGCCTCCGAGCGCGAAAAGCGCAGCTTCGAGCGCTGCCGCAACGACCGGCAGATGATCAAGCTCATGGCGGTGCAGATCCTCGGGCGCATCGGCGATGCCGACGATGTCTTCTCCATGATCCAGGACCACGAGATCGACAACCGGATGATGGAGCAGCCCTTCTACGTGCTGTTCAACAGCATGCCGATGGATACATATCGCGCGCTGATGGACCGCTGGCGGGAGATCGAGAGCACCCGGCTGCGACAGGTGGCGCTCATCTGCTGCGCCAAGCGCGATGCGGAGTTCTGCAAACCCTGGCTGCTGGAGACGGCGCGGAACCAGGAAGACCTGGAGATGCGCATCTCCTTTTGCAAGGCCGCGTCCGGCTCGTCAGACCCGGACGTGCAGGAGCTGCTGCGGGCGAGCACCGCAGACGCGGAGTGGGAGGTGCGAGCCCAGGCCGCTCGCTCCCTGGGGCAGATCAACGGCGAGGACGAGACCCCCGAGGGGCGCCGCCGTACGGTGGAGCTGCTCAAGAAGCTCCTGGAAGAGAACGAGACGTCTTTCTGGGTACGCCAGGCCGCGGCCTTCAGCCTGTGGCGCAAGGGAGAGCTTGGCAGGACAGCCCTCGAGGAGATTCAGCGCGAGGGCCTGGACAAGTTCGGCGTCGACGCCGCGACCCAGGAGCTGGAGCGCATCCGAACCGACGAGTACACGGCATGATTTATTGGCTAGATACAATCGTCCTCATCTACTTCGCCGGCATGAACCTGGCGTACGGCATGTTGCTGCTGCTCTCTTTCTTCGAGATCCTCAGCCGCAACGCGGCCCGCATGCCGGAGTACGACGTCAAGCTGCTGTCCGACGAGAGCGCGCCGCCCATCTCCATCCTGGTGCCGGCTTACAACGAGGAGACAGGGGTGGTGGACAGCGTCAAGTCCCTGCTGCGCCTGGTCTATCCCCACCTGACCGTCATCGTGATCAACGACGGGTCTGACGACGAGACCCTGCAGCGCCTGTTCGACGAGTTCGATCTGGGCGAGTTCCACTATGTCTACCGCACCGACATCGAGACCCAGGAGATCCGGGGCATCTACCAGTCCCGCCTCGACCCGCGCCTGCTGGTGGTGGACAAGGAGAACGGCGGCAAGTCCGACGCCCTGAACGCCGGCATCAACCTGGCGCGCACCCCGCTGGTCTGCTCCATCGACTCGGACACCATCATCGAGCGCCACGCCTTCTTGCGCATGGTGGAGCCGTTCATCTTCAGCACGCCGCCGGTCATCGCGTCCGGCGGCTCCATCCGGCTGGCCAACGGCGCCACCTTCGAGGAGGGGGTCATCAAGGAGATGACCATCCCCAAGTCGTGGCTGGCCCGGTTCCAGACCGTGGAGTACCTGCGCTCCTTCCTGTTCGGGCGGGTGGGCTACAACCGCCTGGGCGGCAACATGATCATCTCCGGCGCCTTCGGCCTGTTCCGGCGCGACGCCCTGGAGGAGATCGGCGGCTACCGTACCGACACCGTGGGCGAGGACATGGAGGTGGTCACCCGCCTGCATCGCCACTTCCGCGACAAGAAAGAGCCGTACCGCATCCTCTATATCCCGGACCCGATCTGCTACACCGAGGCGCCCGAGAAGGTGAAGGTGCTGGGCAACCAGCGCGACCGGTGGCAGCGCGGCCTGGCTGATACGCTCTGGCGGCACAAGTCGATGTTCCTCAACCCGTACTACGGGCTGCTGGGGGTGGTGGTCTTCCCGGTCTTCGTGCTGTTCGAGCTGCTCGGGCCGATCATCGAGTTCTTCGGCTATTTCTGGTTCCTGTCCCTCATCATCGCGGGGGTCGTGGACGTACCGTTCACCATCTTGTTCTTCCTGGTGGCGGTGTTCTCCGGCTTCCTGTTGTCGGTGTTCAGCCTGATCCTCAACGACCTGAGCTTCAGGGCGTATTACATGCCCAGCTTGAAGTTCAAGCTCATCCTGTTCGCCTTTTTGGAGAACTTCGGCTACCGGCAGCTGACCCTCTTCTTCCGCATCCGGGGGCTGCTCAAGTTCTTCATCGGTGACAAGACCTGGGGCAAGATGACCCGCAAGGGGTTCCAGAAGGGGTCGGCATGAAAAAGTGGGGCTCACTCCTGGTCATCCTGATCCTGATCATCATCATCACGAGTCCGCTCTGGATCTGGTACCTCAAGTCGGACAACCAGTGGAAAATCCGCGTGGTCGACATGACCGCGCCCCACCCGAACTACCGCGAGCACGAGTCGCTGTTCTGGGTCTTCCGGCACAACAAGGTCAAGGTGCCGGGGGAGGACCGGCTGTTCCGCGAGGACATCGACTACATCGGCTACTACCCGGAGCTGAGCAACTACGACCAGCAGCGCTTCACCACCCGCCGGCTCAAGCGTGAGGACCTGGTGGGCATCGACATGCTCTACCTGTCCGACGCTTACGGCGTGTACGTGGGCGACTACGAGGGGTACCACGGCGAGGAGTGGGTGGCGCACCTCGACTTCAGCCGGCTGATCTTCGGCGGCTACCTCGACGAGGAGGCGCGGCTCATCGAGGCCTTCGCCACCTCGGGCCACGCGGTGGTGGGGGAGTTCAACACCTTCGCCGAGCCGACCCACCGCGGGGCGCGCGACCGGCTGGAGAAGCTGTTCGGCCTCAAGTGGTCCGGCTGGGCCGGCCGGTTCTTCGAGGACCTGTCAGACACCAAGCACTCGGTGCCCCACTGGGCGCCGCGGCTGTGGCGCATCCATTACGGCGAGGAGTGGACGTTCAAGGGGCCGGGGTGGCTGTTCGCCCACGAGGACACGCGGCTGTTCGTGCTCGAGGAGCCGAGCGAGGCCAAGCCGTTCGCGCTGAAGGTGCGGGACATCAAGGATGACCCCCTGACCGAGGGGCTGTACGGCGATGTGCCGTTTCACACCTGGTTCGACGTCAACGAGGCCATGGAGGGGACCGAGGTGCTGGCCACCTACCACCTCAACGTGACCCCCGAGGGCAAGAAGGAGCTGGACCACTTCGGCATCCCCACGGTGTTCCCCTGCATCGCGCGCTCGTCGCGCAACCCCATGATCCTCTACCTGGCCGGGGACTTCTCCGACCTGCGCCCGCCCGAGGCGCCGTACTTCGTCTGGGGCTACCCCTGGTACAAGCGCATCGGCCGCTTCTCGGAGCACTACCGCGACCAGACCGCCTTCTACTGGCAGTTCTACGTCACGCTGATGTCCAACATCCTGAACCAGCCGATCCCCAAGGGGCGGCCGATCCCGGTGCTCGACTTCGGCGCGACCCGGCCCGACGCGGGGGTCAAGCCGCTGAGCCCGGTGGGCACCAGGCAGGAGAAGTTCGCCCCCGCCAAGCAGCGCGCGGGAACGAGCGACAAGCCGCCGGGCGGCTCCGTGGCCACGCCGCCGGCGGGGGAGACCAACTGATCTGGAGACCATGCACGCGACGCTGACATTCGCCTCCGCCTCGAGCAGCCTGGCCCTGACGCTGGGCCTGTTGGCGGTGGGGTGCGCGCCGCCGCCGGTTCGGCTGGCGGTGCCCGATGTCTGCCGCCGGCCGGCCACCACCGGCCAGGCCACGGTGGCCGGGGCCGTCAAGCGAGCCAACAGCTGGCTGAAGGTGGCGCCCATCAGCAAGGACGTGGTGGTCTGCGCGCCTGGGGACCTCGCCGGCGAGGGCAGGTCCGCCCGCGACGAGGGCAAGGACAGGACCAAGCGGCGGACTATCAAGGTCTCGCCGGGCATGCTGGCTGTGCGCTCCTTTTCCGGCGACGGCGAGGGCATCCTGTCGGGCCGCAGCTACATCTACGACAACGCCCTGGCCCTGCTGTGGTTCGCCTGGACCGGCGACGAGCAGACCTCCAGCGGCCTGGCCAGCACCCTGGTGGCCAGCCAGGACAGCGCCGGCGCCTGGGGACCGTACCTGCCCCTGCGCGGGGACGACTGCTACAACGACCGCTACGTGCGCAGCGGCATCGTCGGCTGGGCCGCCTACGCGCTGTCTTACTACGGCAAGAAGTACGCCTCGGCCGAGGCCACCGCGGGCGCGAGCAGGGCGGCGACCTACCTGGAAGCCAACATCGTGCCGGGCCGGGCGAGCCTGACCGCGGGGCTGGTCAAGGGCGGGCGCGGGCGCTGGGTCAAGGCGGGCGACGGCGAGCGGTTCGACGCCGACTACCGCATGACCTCGGCTGTGACCGAGCATCAGCTCGACGCGCACCAGGCCCTGGCCCACATGGGCAGGCCCGCGGCCGAGGGTTTGGGCCGAAAGATCATGCACAAGCTCTGGCTGGCGGGCCCGGGGCGCTTCGCCCTGGCCATGCACTCGCACGATCTGGACGGCCGCCGGGCGCTGGACGCCGCGGGCGCCTGGGGCGCGCTCTGGGCGCTGGGCACTGGCAGGGAGCAGGCCGCGCGTTTGGCCCTGCGCTACACGCTCAAGGCCTTCGCCACCGAGGATCGGTGCCTGGCCGGCTATCGACCCTATCTCGATCCTGTTGAGGGGCCGGAGAGCGTCCGGCACGAGGATCTCATCTTTGTGGAAGGCACCATGGGGGTCGGGCTCGCAGCTCACCGCCTTGGTGATGAAGACACTGCGCGGCGGGCCCTGGCCCTGGCCGCGCAACTATCGTGCAGCACCGGGGGTGGCCTCCCGTACGCCAATGTTGAGGCGGCGGGTTTCACCACCCGGCCTGGCGCTGCGTCCACTCTCTGGTTCCTGCTCCTGGAGCGGGAGATGAGGCTGGGAGAACCTTCTCCGCTGTTCAGCCGCCCGGTCGTCGGGTGAGGTGATGCAGATGAGAGGAGCGCAGATAAATAATAGAGGTGACGCATGAGGACCTCAGCAAAGAGTCGCACCAGGAGACGCCTCGTACCAGGCGTGCTCCTGGGCCTCCTGCTGCCCCTTGCATGGAGTGGGGTGGCCCACGCTGACCCGTGCACCAAGGTCGAGCCGTACTTGAACAAGAAAGAGTACAAGCTCGCCGAGGGAGCGGCGCGGACCTGTCTTGAGAAGTTTCCCAACCACGTGCGGGTCTGGTACCTGCTCTCCCGGGCGCTGGCCGGGCAGAAGCGCTACGGAGACGCGCTGAAGTGGGTGGACAAGGCGATCAAGCGTTACCCGGGGGACAAGGATCTGCACATCTGGCGCGTGCGCCTGCTGGCCTGGTCCGAGCAGCTGGACAAGGCCTGGGCAGAGCGGTACCGCATCATCAAGGCGGCCCAGCACCGGCGCGATGCGGCGATGCTCATCGCGGATATCGCGTTCTGGCGCAAGGACTGCGTCGAGGCGGTGAAGTGGTACGACTTCATCGCCAAGAAGTGGCCCAACAGCGAGCGGGCCAAGGCCAACAGAGACCGCTGCATCGCGGACAAGACCGAGAGCCAGCCCGAGCCGGTGACCCGCAAGACCCCGGAGCCCGCGCCGCAAAAGGAGCCGGTGGCGAAGAAGCCTGAGAAGCGGAGGCCCCCCGGAGCCTCGCCGGCCAAGCCCGTTTTCCGACATGACGCCGGCGCGAAGCGCACCGCGGCCACCAAGCGCAAGCGCTGCCGGGTCTGCCCCTCGGGCAAGGCGAAGCAGGCCAGCAAGGCCAAGAAGTCGACCCGCAAGAAGGGGCGCCGCCGACGGGCGCGCGCCTCGTGGCGTGGCTACCGCGGCTACGATCGTGGGCCAGGAGCCCTGCCCGTGACGCGGCGCTCCTGCCGCAACCTGCACGCGCACTACCGGCTGAAGCATTACCGCAACGCCGAGCGCCAGGCCCTCGAGTGCATCAAGGTGGGCGAGACCGGTCACCAGGCGTGGGAGATCTTCTTCTCCTCGCTGCTGGCCCAGGGCAAGTACGCCTACGCGCTGGGCATGGCCACCAAGCAGATGCGCGCCCGGAAGGCGGACCCTCAGTTCTTCCGCTACTGGCGGGTCAAGATCCTGGCGCGCCAGGGCCGCACCACGCAGGCGTGGTACGAGGCCGCCTCCCTCGGTGACTACGAGCAACGCAGCTACGACGCCGCAGAGCTGGTGGCGAGCCTGGCCTACCGGCTGGGCAAGTACTACACCGCGGCCGAGAAGTTCGAGAAGTTCTTGCGGCGGTGGCCCAACAACCTGTGGCCGCGGCTGTACCTGGCCAAGAGCTGGGCCAAGATCGGCCGGCACCAGGAGGCCAAGACCGAGCTGACCTACCTGTGCAAGAAGCACGAGTTCTCCCGGGCCTGCCGCGAGCTGATCTGGCTGCGGCGCGGGGTGACCTCACCGGAGGTCACCTCGGCGGTGGCCGCGGCCAAGGTGCGGCGCTCGCCCTGGACCCGGCGGCGCGGCGCGCGGCCCGCTGACCCGGAGCTGCAGGTCTCGCCCGTGTCCCTCGACCCGGCCACGCTGCCGGTGTTCAAGCGCAAGCGCATGAGCAAGCGGCGGGCGCTGGCCGAGGAGCGGCGCAACCGGCGCAAGGTGCAGCGCAACCCGGACAGCCGGGGCGCGTGGGCGCGGCTATTCCAGGCGCTGGAGGCCCAGGGGCTGGACCAGGAAGGCCTGACCCTGGCCAGCACCGACACCACCGGGCTGCACCCTCGCACCCGGGGCGTCTTCGCCGTGTGGACCATGCGCTTTTTGGCCCACCTCGGTCAGTACGACGAGGCGTGGAAGCACCGCGGCCTGGTCAAGCCGATCCTGCGGGCAAGCCCGCGGGTCAACCGCACCGTGGCTGACCTCGCCCTGGTGCTGCGCGACTACCGCGAGGCGGTGCGGCGCTACACCTACCAGACGCTGGTGTGGCGGCGGAACGCCGACGTGCTCTACCTGCGGGGCCTGGCCCAGGCCATGCTCGGCAACTCGCGCCAGTCGCTGGCCGACCTCAAGCGGGCGTGCCGCGTGGGCCGCCGGCGCCATGTGTCTTGCCGCCACCGCAGCTCCGTGGTGGAGCAGGGGAGCACCGACCTGGCCCGGGCCTACGCCAAGGCGGGTCAGTACGACAAGGCGCTGCGGTCGATCAACCTTTTGATCCGCTCCAACCCGCGAGACATCGGCGCGCGGCTGTGGCGGATCCGCTTTCTGGCCTGGCGCGGCAACCTGAACCAGGCCAAGCGCGAGATCTTCCAGCTTCGGCGGCGCTTCGGCAAGGACCAGGAGGTGACCCGGCTCGTGGCCGACCTGGCCTACTGGAGCAAGGACTTCCCCGCCGCGGTGGAGCGCTACACCTTCTACGACGTGCTCTGGCCCGATGACCCGCAGGTGCTGCTCAACCGCGCCCGGGCGTTCATCGAGCTGGGCGACCGCCCCAACGCGGAGCATGACCTGGCCATGGCCTGCCACATGGGCGGGGCCAAGGTGAAGGGCGCCTGCAACCAGCTGCAGCAGCTGCGCTCCGGCGTGCGCATGGCCACCGTGCACACGCGGCCGGCCATGCCGCCGTCGCCGCGTCGCGCCGTGCCGTACCAGCGCTACCGCGTGGCGGCCGCCGGCGCGCCCGGCGTGAGCAGCTACCGCGCCGCGGCTGGCGCGTCCAGCGATGCCGAGCTCGAGCGTCACCTGCGGGGCGAGGCCACCGTGGTTGGCGGCCCGACGAGCGCGTCGCGCTACCCGAGCAACATGGCGTGCCGCGACTACGCGGTGCTGCACAAGCAGGGGCGCCACGTGGAGGCCGAGGCGCTGCTGCGTCACTGCCTGCAGCAGGCGCAGTTCCGCGCGGACCCGGCCTACTGGATGGCGCTGTCAAAGGCGCTGGCCGGGCAGAAGAAGTACGCCTCGGCGCTGGCCTGGGCCAAGAAGGCCGTGGAGGTGGTGCCCAACAACCGCGCCTACGCCCTGTGGCAGGCGCGGCTCAAGGCCTGGAGCAACGACCTGACCGGCGCGTGGTCCGAGGCCAAGGCGCTGTACCTCGCAGACCCGACCAATCGCGAGGCGGCGCACCTGCTGGCCGAGGTGGCGTTCTGGCGCAAGGACTGGCCCATGGCCGTGCGGCTGTACAGCCGCTACCTGTCGGCTTACCCGGACGACCACGGCGCGCGGCTCAACCGCGGCCGCGCCTACTACCAGCTGGGCCAGGAGGAGCATGGCCGGCGGGACCTGACCATCGTGTGCAGCGAGGTGGGCGGCGAGTCGCCGGCGTGCAGCGACCTGGACGACAAGGAGTTCAGCTCTCGCTTCTACACGCTGATGTTCCAGGCGGGCTACTACCCGACCCACTACGAGCCGTTCGTCAACATCGGCGACACGTTCCACCTGATGGGGCTGTTCTCGATGAACTTCGGCCGCAAGCTGCAGCTCGGCACCAGCGCGCTGTTCCTGGCGCGGGAGTTCTCGACCCTCGACCCGACCACCAACATCTACCCGGAGAAGTACGACTACAAGTACGACGTGATGTTCGACTTCTTCGCCAGCTACCGCTGGCAGAGCGGGTTCTCGCTGTTCGGATCGGTGGGCTTCACGCCGGCGCCTGACTTCCTGCCGCTGGTGTCCATCAAGCTGGAGCCGGCCTACGACTTCGACTTCGGGCTGCGCACCATGTTCCTGGCCTGGCGCCTGCAGTGGGAGACCGGCAGCGGCACCACCGTGCTGAGCCCGGGCGTGTCGTACTCCATGAACAAGTGGTACTTCCTGACCCGGCTGTACTTCGGCATCGACGACGACATCAGCGGGCCGAGTGACCTGGGGGTGACCGCGCTGGCCAAGGTGACCTTCAACCCGATCCCGATGCTCGGGTTCATCCTCGGCGGCGCGGTGGGCAACAAGCCCGAGTACGTGGACGCCGCCGCGCGCAGCGATCTGGTGGAGGACGCGGAGTTCTTCTGGAGCGTCATGGCGGGGGTGCACTTCTTCATCAAGGGCCAGCACAGCATCATGCTGGACTACGTGTTCCGCGACGAGCGATACGAGCTGAAGAACACCATCAACAGCCAGGGCCAGCCGCCCTTCTTCTTCTCGGCGCCCGAGCAGACAGGACATTACAGGCAGCACCAGATCCTGCTGGGGTACCGGATCCTGTTCTGATGGGGCACTGCCGGCTGGTCCGCGAGGATGATTGCGATAGGATCAAGAGCATGAGCCTTAGAAGTAGCCTTACGAGGAAGACAGGAATCATCGGGCTCGCAGCGGCGCTGCTGTTCATCGCCGCTTGCGAGGGTGACTATCCGGACAAGGTTGAGTATGGCGGGGGGGCGTGGTTCCGCACCCAGGGCGATGCCATGCAGCGCAACCAGGGGGCGGGGTGGCATGACTTCTGGGTCAAGGCCGTCAACCTGGCGGTGGCCACGCCGGGCAAGTTCCCGGGGGAGCTGAACCGGAGCCTGTCGGACTACAAGCGGTGGCTCAAGTACATCGCTGACATGAACTGCAACACCATCCGGCTCTACACGTTGCACTATCCGGTGTTCTACCAGGCGCTGGGCGAGTGGAACCGGGACCACCCGGGCAACCCGCTGTACCTGCTGCACGGGATCTGGCTCGACGAGTTCGAGCACGGCGACTACATCACCAACGGCACCAACCAGCTGGACGAAGAGATCCGCTACGTGGTGGACGCGGTGCACGGCCAGGCGGACGTGCCGGTGCGGTTCGGCAAGGCCCACGGCAAGTACCGCCACGACGTGTCGCGCTGGGTGTTGGGCTGGCTGCCGGGCCACGAGATGGACGGCATGATGGTGGACGCCGCCAACCGCAACTACTCGCAGCTGACCAGCTACAACGGCTACTACATCGACTCGCCCACCGGCATGCCCATCGAGGCGTGGGTCGCCCGGGCGCTGGACCATGTCGTGTACTACGAGGCGGACAAGTACAACATGCAGCACCCGGTGGGCTACTCCAACTGGCCCACCCTGGACCCGATGCGGCACCCGTACGAGACCGACCGCTTCGCCCAGGACCTGGTGAGCCCCAACTTCGGGCGGTTCAAGACCAAGAACAACTTCCAGGCCGGAATCTTCGTGTCGTACCACGTCTACCCGTTTTACCCGGAGTTCATCATCTACGGGCCGAACTACACCCAGACGGTCAACGCCAAGGGGGAGAAGGACAACTACCTCGGCTACCTGCTGGACCTGAAGAACCACCACCGGGGCATCCCGATGCTGATCACAGAGTTCGGCATCCCGTCGAGCATGGGGTCGGCGCACCGCAACAAGCTGCGGGTGGGCTACGACCACGGCGGCTACAGCGAGGCGTGGCAGAGCCAGGCGGTGGTCAACCTGCTGACCGACATCGTCGCGGCCAAGTCGGCGGGGGCGGCGGTGTTCGAGCTGATGGACGAGTGGTTCAAGGGGAGCTGGATGAACAAGCCCACCACCATCCCCATCGACCGGGGGCGGCTGTGGCACGACCAGAACGACCCGGAGGAGAGCTTCGGAATGGTGGCGCACTACCCGATCAAGGGGGTGAGCAAGACCGTCGACGGGCGCAACGACGACTGGACCGACCCGACTCAGCGGCTGGTGTCCCAGGACGGCAAGACCCTGGCGCCGGCCAACGACGGCAAGGACTACGCGCGCACGCTGCGGCAGCTGTGGGTGGCGTCGGACCCGGCGTTCCTCTTCATCAAGCTCGACGTGGGCACCACCGCCATGGCTGACCTGGACGACACGGTCTACTACATCGGGCTGAGCACGGCGGACGGCCTCTCGGGGGACCAGCGCTACCCGGACAAGGTGGGGGCCAAGCTTCCCACCACCCAGGGGCTGGAGTTCGTGATCAAGCTGGACGCCAAGAACAAGAAGTACGAGGTGCTGGTGGACGCCGAGTACGAGCCCACGGCCAAGATGAACGGCAAGAGCAAGACCGGCGGCCTGCCGTCGAGCAACGACAACGGCACCTTCAGCGAGATGAAGATCCTGATCAACAACAACGAGCAGTACAAGCTGTCGGGCAAGGGGTTCGTGCCGCCGCTGGAGTACTTCTACCCGGGCGAGCTGCGGCGGGGCTCCTCGGTCACCGACTCCAAGTCGAACTTCCAGCTCGGGGCCAACGGCGTCATCGAGCTGCGCATCCCGTGGCAGACCCTGTGGGTCACCGACCCGTCCACGCGGCAGGTGCTGGTGGACAACCCGCTGACCAACACCTGGGACGCGGCCGAGACCACCGGCATCACGATCACCGCCATCTCCACCAAGCGCGACAGCGCGGGCGACCCGAAGATCGTGGACGTCATCCCGCGCTCGGCGTTCAAGTCCGGCTTCTTCTCCAGCCAGGGCCTGCCCTTCTACACCTGGAAGAAGTGGGACACCATCAAGACCACCGAGCGCATGAAGCATGTGTACTTCATGATGCAGAACGCCTACCGGAAGATCCCGTAGTCCACCAGATATAGAGGGCGAGCGTCGCGCTCGCGGCGCTGGTCATTCCTGCGCAGGCCCATGGTCCTCCACTATCCGGGGCAGGACCCCGCCGGGGCGGCCGAAGTGCGGCACGACCTCTTCGCCCGGCGTTCCAGAAGGCTGGACGAAAGCCTCGATGCTGGAGGCGTAGTAGAGACAGCCCAGCTCCTCGGGAGGGCGGGAGCGGATGAAGGCGTCGGCCTCGCCCAGCGCCTGGAGCCAGGCAGCCTTGAGCTGTGGCAGGTCAACGGGCTCGGCGAGGTGCAGGCGGCGCAGCTCTTCCGGGCGAACCTTGCCGCGGCGACGCAGGAGCTCCAGCAGGGACAGCGGCGTGAAGCCTGGATCCTTGCCCGCCGCCGCCCAGCAGAGCGCGCCAAGGGGGAGCACCTCATGGTGCACATGGACCGTGTCCAGCAGGTCGCGAGGCTCGTCCCGTCCTGCCAGGGCGAGCACCTTGTTTATGGCCAGGTCGAGAGGGTGGAGGCAGTAGCCGAATTCCGGGCTGTGGACAGTGGGCAAGAATCGCCAGGCCGAGTCATGGGCCCACTCAATCTGCGTGGCCTGATCTTCCCTGCTCACCACGGCTCTGAAGTAGCCTGGCTGCTGCATGGCCACCTGGACAGCGTGTCCAGCAGCTACCAGCAGGGCATGGTCCTGCTCAAAAGCCTCGGCCACCCGCTCAACCGAGTCGTGGAAGTAGTCCAGATCGTTGCTGTAGCGCTTGCTGTTGGGTTCGATGTGCAGCGCCGCCCCACCTGCCAGGTAGCTGTCGAAGGAGCGATTGTCAGCCAAAAGTCGGGCCAGCTCGGCCTGGTATTCGGTTAGCGGCACAGCCTCGCCCCCGTGGCCCAGGCATTGCGCCCGCCATGCCGCATCAGCTGGTCGGCCACCCACGCCACGTCGTCCAGGGTTACCCTGTAGGCCGGATCAAAGGACCAGAAACACTCGGCATAGAACTCACGGAACGCTCGTCGCGCCTCTCGCACCCGCACCATGTCCCGCGCTGTCTGCGGATCCAGCTTCCTGCGGCTGCGCATGCCGCCTCTTCGTCCAATGATGGCCATGTATTCTTTGACTTCCTGGCTCATGTTTTCAACATAAGCCGCTTATGATGATAAGTCAATGGAATAATAGATTATACGGATTGTTGACAACGGAATTGCGCCTCGAAATTATGGACTTCCTGAGTTCGCCCGGCGTACGCAAGGGGCCGCCTGTGCTCCCGGGCATCTGGCCCGAAAGGGGAGCGTCCTCGAATCTGCCAGTCTACTGGCTCAGTAGGCGGGAGAGCGCCGCCCGGCGGCTACCGGCGACGGCGCCTCATCAGCACCATCCCCAGCAGCAGCACCAGCGCCATTGCCGGCAGGCTCGCAGCGCCGCCTCCCATGGAGCACAGGCCGTCGTCGTCCACGGTCCTGGGGCGCGGCATGCTGTAGATGCCCTGGTCGCGGGTGGCCGCGTCGAAGCCCGCGAAGCCGGCGTCCGGCCCGGGGAACGGCGTGGTCGCGTCGCCCCACGGGTTGCCGCCCAGGTCCACCACCGGAGTGGTGCCGCCGGAGTCCACGGTCGCGCTGCCGCCGTCGGCGCTGGACGACGAGTACGGCTTCCAGATGCCGAGGACCTCGCCGATGGGCTTGACCGGCATGCCCGACGCCTTGAGCACGCCCATGTGATCGATGAACTGCAGCGGCGTGACCTTGGTCTCCACGTTGGCCGGCGTATCGACGCGGTGGTACAGCAGGATCAGCCAGGCGTTCTGATTCTTGGCCTGGTCCACCCAGCTCTTGAGCGATGTCAGGGTGGTGGTGTTGATGACGATGTGCGACTTGAGCGCGGACACGTTGTAGGGGTACTGGTTCAGCCCCCACTTGATGGAGCGCTGGTACTTGTAGTAGCTGAGCACCGCCTTTTGCACGGTGATGTTGTCGATGCCCTCGCCCCCCGGCGGCGCGAAGCCCACCACGTTGAACCCGAACCCCTTGAGGGTGGCCAGCGAGTCCTTGAGGTGCTTGTCCAGGGTCGAGGCGGTGAGGTACTGGTCCTTGACCGCCCAGTCGTCGTGGTTCAGCGCGTGCGACCCGATCTCGTGGCCCGCGGTGTGCAACTCCTTGAGCTGCTTGGAGCCCATGAAGTCAGCGGTGAAGCCCTTCTTGTCCACGAAGGTCGAGTGGATGAAGTGGGTGGCCCGGATCCCCTGCTTCTTCATCTCGGGCAGGGCGTTCTTGTGAACCGTCAGCCAGCCGTCGTCGAAGGCGACGCTGATCACCCCGCCGGCCGGGACGACGGTGCCCGCGTCGGTCACCTTGGGCACGTTGGCGTCCCACAGCGGGGGCAGGCCCCCGGTGTCCGGGGTCACGCCGGCGTCGACGGGCGGGTTGGGGCCGAGGCCCTTGTACAGCTTGTAGTCGTCGGTCTCCACCCAGCCGGTGGCGCAGATCTTGTGCATCACCTCCACGGTGGTGGTGGCCACGGGGATGTTGATGGTCTTGTTGGCGGTCTTCCACGCCCCGCCCGAGGAGCTCAGGCTCGCGGCGTTGATGTAGACCTGCCCCCCGGAGCTCAGGTTCGCCTTGACCATCAGGGCCGAGGGCACGGTGCTCCTGTACCGGTTGGACAGGGTGTACTTGCCGCCGCCCGGGTACACCGGCAGGGGCTTGGTCATCCACTTGGCGTCCCCCGAGGCGCAGGGCAGGGTGCCCGAGCCGCTGTACACCTCCACATGGATGGTGCGGTTGCCCCCGCTGTTGAGCCAGACGAACCCTGCGGTGGACGCGCTGCCCCACTTGTTGGTGATCCAGTACATCGGCAGCTTGGAGTTGACCGGGTCCTGCAGGGTCAGGCTGCCGTTGCGCATGATGTCCTGGCCCAGGGCAGTCGGCGACCACAGCAGCACGGCAGCGGCCAGCGCCGGCACGGCCAACAGCCGGGTACGGGGGCCGGCGAGTTTTCTAATATGCATATCGAAGCTCCGCATGGCGGGATGATTGACCTCCAAATTTTAAGGTAAGAAGCGGCCAGATCCAAACTAATGGCCGGTTTTCCCGCTGCAGGATCATCTTTCGGTGCCCCGGTGCCTGTCGGGTATAATGGTGCTCTTCGGACAGCACCGCGGGGTTGAGGGGCAGTCTGGCTCTGTCCGATTGAACTTTGTCCATGGACGAGAGGTTATTCATGAACAGGCCGCTGATCCTGACTTGCTGTTTGCTGCTGACCCTCGCCTCCGGGTGTGGGGACGACTCACCTGCCCAGGGCACGGAGGGGGGCGCTTGCTACCCCAACTGGACCTGCAACCCGGGCTACCTGTGCGTCTCGGGCGTGTGCGTGCGCACGCCGGATGGCCTGGGCCAGCCCGACATGCGCGCGGGCGATCTGTACCCGCACCTGGGAGACCAGACGGTGACCGACGCGCCCGCGCCGGACGCCGGGGTGACAGCGGATCAGGGGCCGGATGCCGCGTCTGACTTCAACTTCGTGCCCGACGCGCCGGTCATCCCCGACGGCGTGACCACCACGGTGTGCGGCGACGGCGTGGCCAACCAGTCGAGCGAGCAGTGTGACGGCGCCGACCTGGGCGGCAGCACCTGCCACAGCATGCCGGGCTTCGACTTCGGCACCCTGAGCTGCAACGCCAACTGCACCCTGAACACCACCCAGTGCAGGAAGTACAGCTTCAAGACCCTGGCGGCCGGCAGCTTCACCATGGGCTCGCATGCCACGGAGGCGTGCCGGGACAAGGCGGACGAGGACCAGCACACGGTGAGCCTCACCAGCTCCATCCGGGCGGCCACCACCCCGGTGACCCAGGCCCAGTTCAACGCGGTGATGAACTACAACCCCTCGGCCACCCCCACCTGCGGCGACTGCCCGGTGGACACGGTGACCTGGAACGAGGCCGCGGCCTACGCCAACGCCCTGTCAACGGCCGCCGGCCTGGCGACCTGTTACAGCTGCGCCGGCTCCGGCCCGTTCGTCATCTGCGGCGTCAAGGTGGCCTACATCGGCGCCAAGATCTACACCTGCCCGGGATACCGGTTGCCCACCGAGGCCGAGTGGGAGTACGCCTACCGCGCCGGCGGCTTCACCGCTTACTACAACGGCGCCAACAGCCTCGCCTCGTGCAACAGCTGCTCCACCGCGGACTTCTACGCCGGCCAGATCGCCTGGTACTGCAACAACTCCACCGCGGGCACCATGCCGGTGGGGCGCAAGCAGGCCAACGCCTGGGGGTTTTACGACATGGCCGGCAACGTGGGGGAGTGGACCGGCGACTTCTACCAGGCCAGCCTCGGCGCCGGCCTGGTCACCAACCCTGCGGGGCCGGTCACCGGCACCTTCCGCGTGCGCCGCGGCATGACCTCCGACCGCATGCCCCACGGGCTGCGCGCCGCCTCGCGTGAGGCCGTGGCCGCGGGCTACCCGGGCAGCCAGTTCTCCGGCTTCCGCGTTGTGCAGACCCTCTCGTCCGTGCCGGCCAGCTGCGGCAACGGCGTCATCGAGACCGGCGAGTCATGTGATGGCAAGGCGCTGAACAACAAGACCTGCGTGACCCAGGGCTTCACCGGGGGCCTGCTGGCCTGCAGCGCCTCGTGCACCTTCGACACCACCAACTGCATCGGCACGCCGCTGTGCGGCAACAACAAGATCGACACCGGCGAGGAGTGTGACGGCACCGACCTGGGCAAGTTCACCTGCGTGGGCAAGGGGTACAAGGGCGGCACCATCGGCTGCACCAGCGCGTGCAAGTACGACCTGTCCAAGTGTACGCCGGTGAGCTTCTGCGGGGACGGCAAGGTCGAGGGGGCGGAGGAGTGCGACGGCAGCAACTTCAACAGCAAGACCTGCAAGACCGAGGGCTTCTCCGGCGGCGTCATCGCCTGCAAGAGCTGCAAGCTGGACAAGACCGGGTGCACTGGCACGCCGAGCCTGTGCGGCAACGCCAAGATCGACGCCAGCGCCGGAGAGCAGTGCGACGGCGCGCTGCTGGGCGGCTTCACCTGCGTGGGCAAGGGGTTCAAGAGCGGCACCCTCGGCTGCACCAGCACCTGCCAGCACGACACCTCCAAGTGCGTGCCGGTGAGCTTCTGCGGCAACGGTCTCATCGAGGGGCAGGAGACCTGCGACGGCAGCAACCTGAACCTGCAGACCTGCAAGACCCTCAAGTACGCCGGCGGCGTGCTGGCGTGCAACGCGGTCACCTGCCAGTTCAACACCGCGGGGTGTACTGGCACCCCTACCCTGTGCGGCAACGGCAAGATCGACGCCGCCGCGGGCGAGGAGTGCGATGGGACCCTGCTGGGCGGCTTCACCTGCGTGGGCAAGGGGTACGCCAGCGGCACCCTCGGCTGCACCACCCAGTGCAAGCACGACACCTCCAAGTGCGTGGCGGTGAGCTTCTGCGGCAACGGCGTCATCGAGGGGCAGGAGACATGCGACGGCGCCGCCCTGAACAACCAGACCTGCACCAACATCGGCCAGGGGTTCACCGGGGGCACCCTGGCCTGCGGCACCACGTGCCAGCTCAACACCAGCGGCTGCACCGGCGGATCGTCCACGGCCACGTGCGGCGACGGCGTCATCAACGGGCTGGACCAGTGCGACGGCTCCCAGCTGGGCGGCTACACCTGCGTGGGCCTCAACTACACGGGCGGCACGCTGAGCTGCAATACGAACTGCACCTTCAACACCTCCAGCTGCACAGGCGGCAGCTCGGGCGGGGGCAGCGGGCCGAGCTTCGCCAGCATCCCGGCCGGCAGCTTCAGCATGGGCTCGCCGTCGAGCGAGCCGTGCCGCCAGCTGGACGGGGCCCAGGAGACCCAGCACACGGTCACCCTGTCCAATGCGTTTCAGATGTCACGCCACGAGATCACCCAGGGGCAGTTTCAGTCGCTGATGGGATACAACCCGTCTTTCTACAAGAGCTGCGGCACCACCTGCCCCGTGGACACGGTGAGCTGGCACCAGGCGGCTGCTTACGCCAACGCGCTGTCCACGGCCAACTCGTTGACGCCCTGCTACAGCTGCTCGGGCACCCAGAGCGGGACCCAGTGCACGGTGGCCACGGCATACGCCGGGACGGGCATCTACAGCTGCCCGGGCTACCGGCTGCCCACCGAGGCGGAGTGGGAGTATGCCTACCGTGCGGGGACGACCACGGCGTATTACAGCGGCGCCAACAGCCTGGCCAGCTGTAAGAACTGCACGACCGTGGAGACCAACGCCGGCAACATCGGCCACTACTGCGCCAACTCCACCTCGGCTTACAACTGGGTCACAACACACCCGGTTGGGTCCAAGACCGCGAACACCTGGGGCCTGTACGACATGGCGGGCAACATCCAGGAGTGGACCCATGATCAGTATGTGGGCAACCTCGGTTCGGCCGCGGCCACCAACCCGGTCACCAGCCCGACCTCCCCGTGGACCGCGCGGGTCATGCGCGGCGCGCGGGTGCCCTACGGCTGGGCTTACGGCATGCGCGCGGCTTACCGCTGGAGCCAGGCCGCGGCGTCGGCCAACCAGGGCACGGGGTTCCGCGTGGTGCGGCGGGGGAGCGGCGGCACCACCACCGCGAGCTGGTTCGCCATGACCTCGGGCACCGGCAACACCCTCAACGGCGTGTGGGGCACCGGCACCAGCAACATCTACGCCGTGGGCAACGGCGGCACGATCCTGCGCTACAACGGTACCGCCTGGACCGCCATCGCCAGCCCCACCACCAACAACCTGCACGACGTGTGGGGCAGCTCGGCCAGCGACATCTACATGGTGGGCGCCAACGGCACCGTGCTGCGTTACAACGGCGCGGCCTTCACCACCATCAGCCTCGGCACATCGAGCACCCTGTTCACCGATGTGTACGGCACCGGCGCCACCAACGTCTTCGTCACCGCCGGCGCCACTGCCTACCGCTTCAACGGCACTTCCTGGGTCGCCACCTCCATCAACAGCAGCACCCACGCCGCCACCGGCGTGATCCAAATGTGGGGCAGCGGCGCCACCAACGTCTACGCGGCGCTCTTCATGCACGGCGGCTCGGGCGGCAGCTGCGCCAACGCGCTGTACCGGTTCAACGGCACCGCCTGGAGTCAGGTCAGCCCCGGCGTTTGCCCCCACGGCTTGTGGGGCTCGGCGGCCAATGACATCCATGTGGTTGGCACCACCGGCGCCAAGCAGGGCACTGCCTACTGGCACTCTCGCTACAACGGGTCCAGCTGGAGCCTGACCTCCCTGGCGGGCAACCAGTACGGCTGGGCCAGGCTGGCGGGTACGGCCAGCAACACCATCGTCGGCTACTACGGCTCCTTCTCCACGCGTTACAACGGCACCACCTGGTCCTCGCTCTCCACGGGCCTCACCTCGTCCCAGGCGCTGTACGACATATGGGGCCACGGCAAGGCCTTCTACGCGGTGGGTACGGGCGGCATCATCCGCCGCTACATCGCCCCGTAAATCACACTCCAGCGCTGTAATTTCCGTCGAGCAGGACCCCCTGCGCGCCCCCTTTCAATTCCCCTCCCCGGTGGTATGCTGCGCGCGAAAATTGCCGGGAGGGACCCCATGGAAGATTCCAAGCGAGCTGATTATCTGGAGAAGTTTTTCCTCGAGTGTGGGTTCTCCACCCGCGCCCTGCACGCCGGTGAGCATGTGGGCCAGCCCCAGGCCACCAGCCACACCGGGGCGATCTACCAGAGCTCCACGTTCGTATTTCAGGACGCGGCCGAGGGCGCGGCCATCTTCGCCGGCGAGCAGCCGGGCTATGTCTACACCCGGCTGGGCAACCCCACGGTCTGCCTGCTGGAGGCCAAGATGAACGCCCTGGAGGGCGCCGAGGTCAAGGTGCAGGACCCGAACGTGCGGGTCTCGTCCCTGGCGTTCTCGTCGGGCATGGCGGCCATCAGCTCCACGCTGCTGGGCATCATCAAGCAGGGGGACACGGTGATCATGGGCGACGTGCTGTACGGCGCCACCGAGCACCTGGCCAGCAACGTGCTGAGCAAGTTCGGGGTCAAGACGGTGGAGGTGGACACCACCGACTTGAACCTGGTGGAGGAGGCGGTCAAGGCCAACCCCGAGGCGCGGTGCTTTCTGTTCGAGACGCCCACCAACCCGATGCTGTCGGTAAGCGACATCTCCGCCATCAGCGCCCTGGCCCACAAGCACTGCCCCAACATCGTGGTGGCGGTGGACAACACCTTCGCCACGCCGTACCTGCAGCGGCCGCTGACCATGGGCGCGGACGTGTCGGTGCACTCGACGACCAAGTACCTGTGCGGCCACGGCACCGTGGTGGGCGGCGTGATGACCACCACCGACGACGCGGTCAAGGACGGCGCGTACATGGTGATCAAGGACGTGGGCGGCAACCCGTCGCCCTTCGACGCGTGGCTGGTGAACATGGGCATCAAGACCCTGCCCATGCGCATGGACCGCCACTGCGACAATGCCATGGCCATCGCGCGCTTCCTCGAGGGGCACGAAAAGGTGGAGACGGTGTACTACCCGGGGCTGGAGAGCTGCCCGGGCCACGAGCTGGCCAGGCGGCAGATGAAGGCCTTCGGCGGCATGGTCTCCTTCGACATCGTCGGCGGCCTGGAGGCGGGGCGAAAGCTGATGGACAACATCGAGATCTTCACCCTGGCCGTGTCCCTCGGCTGCGTGGACTCGCTGATCCAGCACCCGGCCTCCATGACCCACGCCTGCGTGCCGCGCCACAAGCGAGAGCAGGCCGGCGTCACCGACGGCCTGGTGCGGGTCTCCGTGGGCGTCGAGGACGTGGCCGATCTGCTGCAAGCCCTGGAGGACGGCCTGGCCAGGGTGTAGAAGGGCTCGCTTCGCTCGCCCGGCATCAGGCTTCGGGCATCAGGCTTCAGGGGGGGCTGGCTTGTGGGCACTTGCCGCTCAAGTCTCAAGCCAGCGCGCGCAAGCGCGCTACGGCCACGGCGCCAGATCATCCGGCAGCCTCGGAAACATCTCCTCCTCGCGCTGCCACACCTTCCCGCGAAAGCTGTCCGCGATGAACGCCTCGAGGGTCTGGCTCCTGCCGATGAGCCCGGCCAGGCCCTCGCTCAGGGCCACGGGCAGCTTCTGCATGCCCCGGCGGGTGCCGGCCTCGATGACCGCGCCGAGCGCCTCGCGGCGGTCTGACGGCAGCAGGTCGAGGGCCTGCCGCACCAGGGCAGAGCAGATGCTGCGCACCACCACGCGCTTTTCGCCCGGCAGCTCCCGCGCCACCACCTTGCGTACCCGCGGCTCGTGGTAAGCGCCGGTCAGCAGCAGCACGCCGTCAGCGTCCAGCGCCCGGGTCATGCGGTGGAAGCAGACCACCTCGGTGGCCGTGCGGTTGGCCGACGGCCAGACCCGGATCCGGTCCGGCCGCGCGCCCAGCCCCTTGAGGATCCCCGCCGCCAGCAGGCAGCCGGGCCGCGGCTGTCGCCGCAGGTGCCCCTCGGCGCTGAGGAGGAAGGGCCCCGGACCGTCAGGCGCCAGCGCCGCGGCCACGGACAGGGCGGCAGCGGCCCGGGCGGACACCTCCCGCATGCACTGCGCCGGCTCCATGTTGGGCTCCCACTTGCCCATCACGGCCAGCGCCCCCGGCACGAAGCCGAGCTCCTTGAGCAGCACGTCGCGCATGTCCATGGGCCGAGTCTAACCCCTGGGCCACCCACACCGCAGCCAAGAAACTCGTTCCTGCAGGGGATGCTGATAAATTAGACTGTCGTGGCAACGGAGGTGAACCCCTCATGACCCTGACGCCAGGCAAGCGACGCGTCCTGCCGCTCCTGTTTTCACTGGTCCTCGGGCAAGGCTGCGCCGAGGAGCTCGACCTGTACCAGGCGCCAGCGGGCCTGGTACACGCCGTCTTCGACCCCTCCGCGTCCCCCGCGCAGGTCCCCACCCCCACCGACCTGGTGCGGGACCCGGTCTCCGGCCGCCTGGCGCTGCCTGTGCCGGCCTGCGACTACCTAGACGCCGGCCCCTTTACCCGGGTCTCGGCAGCCGCGGCCGTGGCCACCGCGCCCACCATCAAGGCCACCGCCGGAGCGTTCCGCGTGACCCCGGGGGCCTCGGGGCCCAGCTACCTGCGGCTCAACGCCGAGGCCGCCGGCGCCCACGTGCTCTACCTGGACACCGACGTCAAGCTGGAGGTGCTCGACGCCAAGGGCAAGGCCGTGACCTTCAGCAGCACCGCGCAGGGCGTCGCCGCCTGCGCCCTGGCCCGGGTCCGCCATGTCGTGGAGCTGGCCGCTTCGGGTGTCCACACCATCAAGCTCACCCCGGCGGCGGCGGCCAGCACCCACGCCGTCACCCTGGCCGTGGCGCGTGACACGGCCCAGCTCGCCTTCAACCGCTACCTCTCCACCCTCGACGGCTACCCCACGTCCGCCACCGCCGAGATGATGTTCTCGGGGCTGGTGGACACCACCACCCTGACGTCGAGCACCGTGCGGGTCTACGACGTCACCGGCGCCGGCGCGGTGCCCGTCACCGGCCTGGTGCTGGACGCGGCCGCGGTGTCGGGGCAGGGCGGCCGGCAGCGCACCCGCCTGCGCATCTTCAACCCGGCCGGCTGGAAACGAGGCGCCCGCTACGCGCTGTTCGTGCTGGGGGGCGTCGCCGGCGTGAAGGCCGCCAAGGACAGCAGCGGCAAGGGCGGCCAGCCAGTGATCCGCGCCCCCCTGTTCGAGCTGGCCACAGGCGCGCGACCGCTGTGCGTCTGGGACTCCAACAGGAGCTGGGACGCCACCAGCCGCGCCTGCGCCACCCCCACCAGCGGGGCCATCGCCGCCACCGGCTGCTGCACCCACAACCACTCCAGCCTCATCGCCTCGTCGGTCAAGGCGACCATGGAGGCGCGGGCCGACATCCAGGCGCTCTCGCTGCCCAGGCGCCAGGCCGCCATCAAGGCCGGGACCCTGGCCGCCGCCACCACCTTCGAGCGCATGCGGCAGGGCTTCGTCAAGCTGCTGCAGGTCCCTGCCGCCGCCGGCGTGGCCCCGGCCGACGTGGCGCTGCTCTGGACCTTCACCACCTCCTCGATGAACGAGGCGATCTTCGCGCCCGCCGCTGCCGCGCCCAGCATCCCGCTGCCCAGCGACCTGCTGCGCAACGCAAAGACCGGCATGCTCAACCTGCCGGTGCCTGCCTCCGCCACCACCGCCGAGAAGGAGTGGATCGATTACCTCAACAGCCTCGACGGCTGGCTCACCTCCACCCCCGCCACCCTGTCGCTGCTCGACGACCTGTACAGCGCCAGCGTGACCCCTGGCCAGGGCCTCGCGGTGTTCGAGGTGCCCACCTCGGGCGCCCCGGTGGCGGCCACCGGAATGAGCGCCAGCTGGGACAGCGCAGAGAAGACCATCACCCTGTCGCGCAAGGGCGGCTGGAAGCGCGGCACGCGCTACGTGGTGGCCGCCCTGGGCGGCGCCGCCGGGCTGAAGAACGCGGCCACCAAGGCCTCCTCCGCGCCCCGCCGGGCCGCGCTCATGGACCTGGCGCTGTCGCCCCACGCCCTGTGCACCTGGGACAAGTCCCGCGCCATCGACAGCAGCGGCGGCTGCACCGCCGCGGCGGTCGGCCTGGCCACGGGCTGCTGCACCAAGGTGCTGGTCTCCTCCTTCATCGACGACCCGGACAGCGCCACGACGGGCCAGACCGCGCTGGCCAGGGCCACCCGCCTCGAGGCCTTGCGCCAGCAGCTCTCGCCGCTGGTCAACTCCCTGGCCAGGGCGAAGCTGGTGACCCCGGCCGACCTCGTGGCGCTCTGGTCATTCACCACCGCGTCGCTGCCGGAGCTGATCTACGACCCGACCACCGGACAGGCCCCGTTCCCCAGCGATCTGCTGCTCGACAGCAAGACCGGCAAGGTGAGCATCCCGGCCCCGCCCGGCGAGACGGCCCCTGCGCGCGCCCTGCGCCTGGGCCTCAACACCCTCGACGGCCTGACCACCCAGGGCGCCTACCTGGCGCCGTACCATGGCAAGCTGGACTTCAAGTCGCTGATGATGGGCTCGTCCATCATCTTCGTGGACCTCACCACCGGCCTGATCTCCCTGACCGGCGTCAAGGCGACCCTCGACGCCAAGGCCGGCGCCATCGTCCTCACGCCGAGCACGCCCCTGGCCGAAAACCGTCGCTACGGTCTGGCCCTGATCTCCAGCGTCACCACGGCCAGCCCCTACTCGGGCGGCGGGCTGTGGGACGAAAAGGCCCGCCGGGTCGCCGCCGCGCCGTTCATGGCCCTGGCGCGCTCCAGCGCGGCCCTGTACAGCTCGGGCAAGAGCGCCATCAGCAGCCTGGATTCGGCCACCGCCAAGCAGGCCGAGCAGGCGCGCCTGGCGCTCAAGCCGCTGATGGACGTGCTGATCAAGTCCGGCATCAAGCGCCAGGACGTGGCCGCGGCCTGGACCCTGACCACCCAGACCATCACCGCGCCGCTGACCAGGCTGCGCGCGCTACCCTGGGACCGGCTGGCCAACTCTGACGGGCTGAAGCCGACCTTCGGCGGCACCCTCGCCCCGGCCTCCACCATCCCCGGCGGCGGGACCACCATCGCCGTGGCCAACATCGGCGCCTGGGTCGGCGACGGCGCGTACACCTCGGTCAACGCCCTGAACGAGAGCGGCGATGGCACCCTGCTGTCCGACCTGTCCAAGGCACCCACGGCCAGCGTGCCGTTCATCCTTACCCTGCCCAAGAAGAAGGCCCCGGCGACCGGCTACCCGGTGGTGATGTTCCAGCACGGCCTGAGCCGCCACAAGGCGGATCTGCTGGCCCTGGCCGACGCCCTGGCCAGCAAGGGCATGGCCGCCATCGCCTTCGACACCATCTACAGCGGCGCCCGCTCCTGGTGCACGGCGGACCTGCACTGCGACACCGGCAAGTGCGTCACCACCACCGGCAAGTGCGCCACCGGCAAGCTGCTGGTGGACGCCGACGGGCTGCCCCACGCCTCGGGGGCGCGGTTCCTCAACCTGAGCAGCCCCTTCGCCGTGCGGGACAACATGCGGCAGCATGTGGTGGACGCCGCGGCCATGCTGCGGGGCATCGCCCTGGGCGCCGCCGCGGGCATCAAGGCGGCCTCGGGCGGCGCCGGCGGCGTGAAGCTCGACCCGAACAAGGTGTACTACGTGGGCCAGTCCATGGGCGGCATCCTCGGGCCGCTGGTGCTGGCCACCACCACCCTGCCCAGCCGAGCGGTGCTCAACACGGCCGGCTCGCCGGTGACCGACATCCTGTTCAACGCGCTGTCCACCGCCCGCGCCGAGATCTACAAGGCCCTCGGCGTCACCCCCGGCACCCTGGCCGACCTGAAGCTGCGCACCACCTACCAGTGGATCCTCGACCCGGCCGACCCGGGCAACTTCGCCCGCTACCTGGAGCTGGCCCAGCTGCCCGACCGGCTGAGCACAGGCGGCGGCAAGGTGCCCAAGAAGGACGTGGTGGTGCAGCTCGCCGCCAAGGACCTCACCGTGCCCCTGGCGCTCGGCCAGCGGCTGGCCGGCCTCGTGGGCATCGGCGCGGCCGAGCTGTCTCGCACCACCTTCGCCCTGCAGGGCCACAGCTTCCTGATCACGCCGTCGCCCAAGGGGACCAGCGCGGCCACCGCCGCGGCCCAGGGCCAGGTGGCCACCTTCCTCAGGTCGGGCAAGGTCTGCCTGCCGAACACCGCCTTCGGGACTTGCCAGTGAGGCCCGCCATGCCAACCGCCGCTGCCGCCAAACCGCTCCTGCTGGCCCTGAGCCTCGCCCTGGCCGCCGCGCCCTCTGCCGCCCGGGGCTCTGGCTTCGGCGTCAACGAAAACAGCGCCCGAGTCATGGGCATGGGGGGCGCCTTCGTGGGCGTGGCCAACTCCCCGGCGGCCATCTTCTGGAACCCCGCCGGGCTGGCCCAGCTGCCCGGGCTGAACGTCGAGCTCGGCCTGACCTACATCACCGCCGCGGCCGACTACACCGGCGAGGTGCCCGGCGCGTCGGGCGCCAGCGCCACGGTGGACGCAGAGCGCGGCCACTTCTTCCTGCCCAACCTGCACGCCGCCTACGCCCTGTCCGACCGGGTGGTGGCGGGCTTCGGCGTCTACGTCCCCTACGGCCTGACCATGAAGTGGCCCGACCGCGTCACCGTGGCCGGGGCCGAGCGGCCCTGGTGGGGCAGAGGCCTGGTCAAGGAGATCAGCCTGCAGACCGTCTACTTCAACCCGACGGTGGCCGTGCGCCTGCACCGGCGCGTCAGCCTCGGCCTCGGCTTCGTCGCCGCCCGCGCCGCGGTGAGCCTCAAGCGCGCGGTCACGCAGTCGGGCGACCCGGCCGACGACATCGACTTCGAGCTGTCCGGTGACGACGTGAGCTTCGGCGCCACCGCGGGGTTGCTGCTGCACGCCATCCCGGAGCTGATCAACGTGGGCCTGGCCTACCGCGGCGGGGTGAACTTCGAGTTCGAGGGCAAGGCCGCCTTTACCCGCGGCGGCGACGGCGCCGGCGTGCCCGCGGGCCTGCGCGCCACGCTCAAGGACGGCCCGGCGCGCGCCAGCCTGGCCCTGCCCCACGTCATCAGCCTCGGGGTGGGCATCTTCCCCATGCCCGCGCTGTCGGTGGGCTTCGGCATCGACTTGATCACCTGGAGCACCTACGACGAGCTGGCCATCACCTTCCCCGAGGCGCCGGCGCTGAACCAGACAGATGAAAAGGCGTGGAGCAACAGCGTCGCCCTGCGCATCGGCGCCGAGTACGAGGTGCTGCGCGACAACCTGCCGCTGCGGCTCGGGATCATCTATGACCAGGGCCCGATCCCCGCCGCCACCCTCGGCCCGGAGCTGCCGGACGGCGACCGCTACGAGCTGTCGCTGGGCGCCGGATACCGCCTCCGCGGCTTCTCCGTGGACCTGGCCTACCAGGTCCTTTTCACCGGAAAGATAGACGCCGACGACAGCGCCCCGCTGCCCGGCTCATACACAAGCACCGCCCACCTGGTGGGCCTCTCCGTCGGGTACTCCCTCGACATTTGACAGGAGCCAACCATGACCCCCCATAGAACCCTCGCCGCCTCGCTGTTGGTCACCTTGCTGCTGGTGACTTTCCTGGCGCCCGGCTGCGCCAAGATCCGGCAGAAGCTGTGGATGGACGTGCCCGAGGACGAGACGAGCCTGGCGGTGGACCCCGGCGAGGACCCGGGCCCGCCCAAACGCAAGCTCACCATGGTGTGGCACCACCACTCCACGGGCGACGACCTGCTCAAGGGCGGCCTGCGCAAGGCCATCGACGACAACAACATCGACTTCTTCGACATCAACTACAAGGAGGCCAAGGTGGGCGACTACGTCATCGGCGACCGCACCGACCCGCCTGACTTCCCGAAGAACTTCAACACGCCGGAGTACTACAAGGTCATCGCCGGCTGGGAGCTGAAGGGCGACAAGCAGCACGACGTGATCATGTTCAAGAGCTGCTTCCCGGCGTCGGACATCAAGGACGACGCCATGCTGCAGAAGTACAAGGAGTACTACGAGTCGATGCTCCCCACCTTCAAGGCGAACCCGAAGACTCTGTTCGTGGGCATGTCCACCCCGCCGCTCACCGCGGGCAAGACCACCGCCGACAACGCGGCCCGGGCGCGCAAGTGGGCCAAGTGGGTCACCTCCGAGTACGCCAAGGAATTGCCCAACGTGCAGGTGTTCGACCTGTTCGGCGCCATGTCAATCCGCGAGGGCGCTCCCAACCAGGGCACCCTGCCGCCGCAGTTCGCCGTGGGCAAGTGGGACTCACACCCGGCGGGCAAGGCGGGCGAGGCTGTGGCGCGGCAGTTCATCCCGTGGTTCAACCGGGCGGTGCGCGCCGCCGGGCTGGACAAGTAGGGGGCCTCATTGTCACAGAAGAAGATCCACCTGATCGGTATCGGCGGCACCGGCATGGGCGCCCTGGCCGGCCTGCTGTGCGAGGCGGGCCACGAGGTGCGCGGTTCGGACGGCCCGCTCTACCCGCCCATGAGCACCATGCTGCAGCAGCTCGGCGTGCCCCTGATGGAGGGGTACCGCCCGCAGAACCTCGACTGGGGCCCCGACCTGGTGGTGGTGGGCAACATCTGCCGCAAGGATCACCCCGAGGCGGTGGCCGCCGCCGAGCGCGGGCTGCGGCGCGTCTCGTTCCCCCAGCTGCTGGGTGAGCTGTTTCTGCGGGAGCGCCGGCCGCTGGTGGTGGCGGGCACCCACGGCAAGACCACCACCACTTCGCTGGCCGCGCACATGCTGCGCGCCGCGGGGCGCGATCCCGGCTTCCTGGTGGGGGGCATCCCGGCCAACCTGGGCCGCAGCTACGCCCTGGGCGCCGCGCCCCACTTCGTCATCGAGGGCGACGAGTACGACTGCGCCTTCTTCGACAAGCGGCCCAAGTTCGTTCACTACCAGCCCCACACCGTGATCCTCACCGGGGTGGAGTTCGACCACGCCGACATCTACAGCTCCATGCAGGAGGTGGAGCGCGCGTTCTCCATGCTGGTGGAGCGTATCTCGCCCGTGGGGCTGCTGCTGGTGTGCGCCGACTCGCCGGCGGCGGTGGCGCTGTCCGGCGCCGCGCGCTGCCCGGTGGAGCTCTACTCGGTGCGTGGCCACGCCGACGCCACCTGGATCGGGCAGGCGACGCCCGCGGGCAGCGGTCGGCAGCGCCTGGCGGTGCGGCGCGGGGACGTCCCCTCGGTGGAGCTCGAGGTGGGCATGACCGGGCGGCACAACATGGAGAACGTCCTGGCGGTGACCGCCGCCGGGCTGCACCTCGGCCTGGGGCCGGGGCAGGTGGCCGAGGCCATGGGCGCCTTCGAGGGCGTCAAGCGCCGCCAGGAGGTGGTGGGCGTGGCCCGCGGGGTGACCGTGATCGACGACTTCGCCCACCACCCGACCGCGGTGCGCGAGACCCTGGCCGGGCTGCGCGGCGTGCACGGGCAGGGGCGCCTGGTGGCTGTGCTCGAGCCGCGGAGCGCGACCAGCAAGCGCAACGTCTTTCAGGACGACTTCGCCGTGGCACTGGCCGAGGCGGACGAGGCCGTGGTGGCGGCGCTGCACATGCCAGAGAAGGTGCCGGCGGACGAGCGCCTGGACGTGGACGCCCTGGTGGCGACCCTGTCGGCCGGGGGGACGGCGGCGTCCTGTCTGCCCTCGGTGGACCGGATGGTGGAGCACCTGTCGCGCACCTGCGGCGAGGGGGACACGGTGGTGGTGATGTCCTCCGGTGGGTTCGAGGGGTTGCCCCGTCGGCTGGTGGAGGCGCTGGATGCCGGTTGATCTGCAGCGAGCGCACCGCGTCGCCCGCCGCGTCGCCGCCGAGGCCGGCGCGCTGCTCGAGCGGGGGATGGAGCAGGAGATCCATGTGGAAAACAAGGGCTCCATCGATCTCGTGACCGAGTGGGACCGACGCTCGGAGGCGATCATCGTCGAGGCCCTGACCGGGGCTTTCCCGGACCACCGCGTGGTGGCCGAGGAGGGCGCTGGCAGCGAGGCCGGCGCGTCGGGCGCGCCCTGCTGGTACGTGGATCCGCTGGACGGCACCACCAACTACGCCCATCGGCTGCCGTTTTACGCCGTGTCCATCGCGCTGGAGGTGGAGGGGAAGCTGGAGGTGGCCGTGGTGCACGCGCCGCACCTGGGCTGGGAGTTTCACGCCCGGCGGGGCGAGGGGACATGGCTCGGCGACCGCCGCGTGTCGGTCTCCCGCACCGATGGGCTGGTGGGGGGCGTCGTGGCCACCGGCTTCCCGTACGACCGCCGCACCGCCAGGGACAACAACCTGCACCGGGTGGCACGGGTGGTGCCGCAGGTGCAGGGGTTCCGGCGGCTCGGCTCGGCCGCGCTGGACTGCGCGCTGGTGGCCTGGGGGCGGCTGGACGCTTACTGGGAGGTCAAGATCAAGCCGTGGGACATCGCCGCAGGGGTGCTGCTGGTGCAGGAGGCGGGCGGGATCGTCACGGCGCTGGACGGCGGGCCGTTCGAGCTGGGGCGCCCCCAGATCCTGGCCAGCAACGGCGCGGTTCACGAGGAGATGGTAACTCTGCTGGCAGACACCTCCCCCCCTTGATTCTTTTGGACCAGCCGTCACAACTAAAAGCAGTCAGGTAAAACAAAATTAGCGGTGGCTGACAGTCGGGGCCATGGAGGCGCCGATGTGTACCCTTGCGACCGGAGGTTGAGTGTGGAACAGGTTCTGGACATCACCAGCATGGTGCCCCAGCAAATTGGAGAGGAGCTTGCCCGTCGGTTTCAGCAGACAGAGGAGGGCAACGGCTTCGTCTTGCGTGGCGGCAAGGGCCAGGAGGAGATCCTGAGGCGGATCGGTGAGCTCTTCCCGGAGATCTTCGTTTATAGCGAGATCGCTCGCAGCGGCGAGCAGTGGTCCGCGCGGGTCGAGCGGGGGGCCAGGATGCGAAAAAAGAAGGGGCAGGCGCTCGTGGGGGTCATCGATCGGTTCCACGTGCAGTTGAACCAGGACCTGACCAGGCTGCTCAAGGCGGCGGAAGCCGAGGACTGGGCGGAGGTGTGGTCCCTGGTGCAGAAGCTGGAAGAGGAGCTGATGCTGCACTTCCAGTTCGAGGAGGAGGCGCTGTTCCCGGTGCTCGAGCGGCATGTCTCAGAGGAGGATGGGCCGGTGTGGCGGCTGGTGGCTGAGCACAGGGAGAGCCTGAAGACCCTGCAGCACCTGAGCAGCATGATCGTGCGCATGGCCTACTCCGACGCGCCCAAGGTGGCCATCATCCTGTCATGTCAGACCCTGCGGCGGATGTTGTCGAACCACAATGAGGCTGAGGAGCGGATCCTCGAGGCCTTCTTCGAGGCGCGGTTCACCGAGGAGGAGCGGACGGAGATCCTGCAGCGCGCACGGATCGCTTCCTGAGCGGAAGAATCTAGCGGGCGGGGCGGGGATCCTGGAGCCGCACCACGCGCAGACCCGGGGGGAGGCTGATGGCGGCGGGATCCGAGCGCAGCGCACGCTCCAGGGGGCGGACCACCGAGCGGTGCAGCAGCGCGGGCAGGGGCGGATCGCCGGCGCTCCAGTCCGGCAGCACCACGTAGCCCTCGCCGGCCGGGAGCTGCAGCCTCTGCAGCCGCGCCGACTGATCCGCTGACGGCGGCTCCTGCAGCAGCAGCAACCGGTCATGGCGGCAGGCCAGCAGCAAGGCGTGGGCCGCTGCCAGGGCAGCGCCCCCCTTGAACACCGGGGCCACGAGGCTGAGGCCGGTCAGCGCCAGGTGCTGGCCCGGATCGGCGGCGGCCAGCAGCAGATCGTCGGAGAGCGCTTCGAGGGCGGGCAGATCGGCCTCGGCGAACGGGGGCGGGCCGGAGGTGAGGTGGAGCAGGCCGACGGAGATGTCCATGAACAGAGCATGGAGCCACGGAGCAGGGCAGCGCAACCTGGATATTCTTCGCGCCGGCCGCTATAGTCTACCAACAATGTCGACTAAATGTAGATTGCCTTGATCGGAGATGGTGATGCTCAAGATTCCTGATCCCTGGACCGTGGACGCCCTGACAGCCAGGAGCTGGCACCAGAGCGGCCACGCGGTGCTGCTGGACGTCCGCGAGGCGCCAGAATACCAGCTCGAGCATATCCCCGGCGCCATGCTCTACCCCCTGTCCTACCTCGAACCCGCCCACTACCCCCGGGCCCTGCGAGGCCACGTGGTGCTGGTGTGCCAGCAGGGCGAGCGGTCCCTTGCAGCCGGCCGGCAACTCCTGCTGGCCGGGATCCCCGATCTGTACAGCCTGGCCGGCGGCCTCGACGGCTGGATCAAGGCCGGCATGCCCGTGGAGGGCACCAAACACGACCCGGAGGACTACTCGATCTAAAATGTCAAGTGGTGGGGTCTGACCCCCACACTTGACATTTTATTGGTATGCCGGACGGTGGGAGTCGGTCGTCCATGTCCACGGGGTAGACGGCTGTGTTGGTTGGGAACCCGCTTTGGTTCGGGGTGTCTGATGTGGTATGGCCCAATGAAACCCGGGCTGAAATTGGATATGCTCTGACCATGGACAACGAACAGCAGCCGCAGGACGAAAGAGAACGCATCGCCGAGCTGGAGCGAGAGGTGGAGCGCCTCCGGGCTCAGGTGGGCGACGATGTCCCCTCCGAGGACGACGGCGAGCCGATCACCGACGCCGACATGCCTTACATGCCCTCGCAGACCCGGGCCATCGTCATCCCGGTGATCATCGGGGTGGCTGTATTTTTGGCCATCATCGGCCTGACCATGGCGCTCTCCAGCGGCTTCGACAGCTTCGCCAAGAAGGCGGCCTCCTCCCTGGTACCGGACGACCTGGCCGAGTCCACCAGGCCGGGAGCGCCCCCCGCGCCCGGCGTGCGCCCGGCGGTGAAGCTGGCGCCCATGGAGAAGGCGGAGTCGGCGGAACCCCCCGTCAGGGTGCCCGGCCTGTAACTCGAGCCGATGCAACACGCACCCACGCCCGCCCGGGGCCGACCGCCGCCCCTGCGCATCGGTCGCGTCACCGCGGCCCCGCCGCTGGTGCTGGCCCCCATGAGCGGCCTGACCAACCTGCCCATGCGCGCCCTGGCCGAGGAGGCGGGCTGCGGCCTGACGGTGACCGAGTTCCTGGCCGCCCCGGCCCTGGCCGCTGGCGTGAAGAAGGAGGTCCACAAGGTCCAGCCCTCCCCGGCCGGCAAGGCCTGGAGCGCGCAGATCTTCGGCCGCGACCCGGGCCAGATGGCCAGGGCCGCCACCATCTGCGTGGACGCCGGCGCCAGCATCATGGACCTGAACATGGGCTGCCCCGCGCGCAAGGTGACCAAGGGGGTGGCCGGCGCCGCCCTGATGCGGGAGCCGGCCCTGGCCGAGGAGCTGCTGCGCGCCGTGGTGGAGGCTGTGGGGCACCGGGCCGAGGTGACGGTCAAGATGCGCGCCGGCTGGGACAAGGACTCGCTCAACGCCCCGGAGCTGGCCGCGCGGCTGGTGGCGGCCGGCGCCAGGGCCATCGCGGTGCACGGCCGCACCGCCGCGCAGAAGTACACCGGGCGCAGCGACCCCGCGGCCATCACGCGGGTCAAGGAGGCGGTGGACGTGCCGGTCATCGGAAACGGCGACGTCACCGACGTGCAGGGGTGCGAGCGCATGTTCGCCGAGACCGGCTGCGACGCGGTGATGATCGGCCGGGCGGCCATGGGTAACCCGTGGCTGTTCGAGCGCTGCCTCGCCTGGTGGACCGGCGCGCCCATCCCCGGGCTGCCCGGCGTGCCGGAGCGGCTGCAGACTTACCTGCGCCACCTCGAACTCTACCTGACCATCGCCACCGAGTGGCGCGCGGTGGTGGAGATGCGCAAGTTCGCCGCCTGGTACCTCAAGGGCTTCCACGGCGCCGCGGCCCTGCGCAAGGCGGTGTACCGCACCGAGGTGCTGGCCGAGGTGCGGCAGATCATCCTGGAGTTCGCTCGGGGCGTGCAGGACGGCCCTGCTGTGCTAAACGAATAGGCATGTGCGAACTGCTGGGGATGAGCGCCAACGTCCCCACCGATATACGTTTCAGCTTCACCGGCCTGATCCAGCGCGGTGGCGGCACCGGTCCGCACCGCGACGGCTGGGGCATCGCCTTTTACGAGTCCCGCGGCTGCCGCACCTTCCACGATCCACAGGAGGGGGCCAGCAGCGAGGTGGCCCGCATGGTGCGCATGTACCCGATCAAGAGTCGGGTGGTCATCAGCCATGTACGGCGGGCCAACCGGGGCAAGGTGTGCCTGGAGAACACCCACCCCTTCACCCGGGAGATGTGGGGCCGCCACTGGTGCTTCGCTCACAACGGCCAGCTCAAGGCGGTCAAGAAGCGGCCGCTGGAGCATTTCCACCCGGTGGGCAGCACCGACAGCGAGCACGCGTTCTGCTGGCTGATGGATCAGATCCGTGCGCGTTACCCGACTGCCCCCCGCGGGACCCGCGCGCTGTGGCGGCTCATCGCCGACCTGAGCGCCGAGCTGGACGAGCTCGGCGTGTTCAACATGCTGCTGTCGGACTCGCGGTTCCTGTACGCCTACTGCAGCACCCGCCTGTGCTGGATCACCAGGCGCGCGCCCTTCGGCGAGGCGCGGCTCATCGACTGCGACATGGCGGTGGACTTCCAGGAGGAGACCACCGACAAGGACGTGGTGTCGGTGGTGGCCACCCAGCCGCTGACCGACAACGAGGAGTGGACGCCCATCCCCAGGGGCAAGCTGGTGGTGTTCAAGGAGGGGGAGGGGCGGGTGATCTGAGGCGCGCGGCGACGCGGTGGCGCCAGTCGAATGTTGAGGCGAACGCGGGATCGGCAGTACCATATGACCTCGCGGCCTGAGCCGCCCCGGGAGCGCCTTGGAAGGCAAAGAGGAGCTGATAGGGCAGGTCCTTCACGACACCCACCGCGTCGTGCGCCGCATCGGCGCCGGCGGCATGGGCGAGGTGTATGAAGCGGAGCATGTACGCCTGCGCCGCAGCCGCTTCGCCGTGAAGGTGCTGCACGAGCGCGGGCACGCCGGGGGAGAGGCGTACAGGCGCTTCCGGCGTGAGGCGGAGATCGCCTCCGAGCTCGGCCACCCGAACATCATCTTCGTCACCGACTTCTACGAGACCCCGTCGGGCCGGCCCTGCATCGTGATGGAGTTCCTGGAGGGCGAGGACCTGGCGCAGCGGCTCGAGCGGCAGGGGCGGCTGCAGCCGCAGGAGCTGGCCAGCGTCATGCGGCAGGTGGGCGGGGCGCTGGCCGCGGCCCACGCGCGCGGCGTGATCCACCGCGACCTGAAGCCCCAGAACATCTTCATGGCCCGGGACCCGGAGATCGGCACCCGGGTCAAGCTGCTCGACTTCGGCATCTCGAAGATCAAGGACAGCGCGAGCGCTCTGACCGGCACCGAGGTACTCATGGGCACGCCGTACTACATGGCGCCGGAGCAGGCCGAGGGCAAGGCGCGTGACGTGGACGCGCGCACCGACATCTTCGCCCTGGGGATCATCGCCTACCAGTGCCTGTCGGGGGAGCTGCCCTTCAGGGCGCCCACGCCGCTGGGCGTGCTGCGCCAGGTCTGCGACCGCGAGCCCCGGGCGCTGCAGGAGGTGATGCCCGGCCTGCCGTCGGAGGTATCGCGGGTCATCATGCAGGCGCTTTCCAAGTCGCCGGCGCAGCGGCACCAGACGGTGGAGGACTTCGTCGCGGCGTTGACAGCGGCGCTGGCCCGGGCGCCGGCGGAGGATCTGGGCGCGGCCGAGACGCTGCCCGCTCCCGCCGAGGCGATGGCCCTGGACACAACCCTGTCGGGCGCCGCCGGGCAGAGCACCGCGTCGGCGGAGACCACCGCCGGGCGGCGGCGGTACCTGCTGGCGGGTGTCGGCGTCCTGGCGGCCTGCCTGCTCTTCCTGGGCGTGGGGGCGCTGGTCACCGGCCCGCCGGACGGCCGCGCGCCTGGTTGGGCCCCCGAGCCGCCGTCCGGGCCGCCAATCATCCCGGCGACCCGCCCCGCGCCGAAGCTCGCGCCCCGCCCCGCGGCTGCGCCCGCGCCGGTTCGGCTGGTGGTCGCGCCGGACGCTGGCCATGCGGCCACGCCGGACGCCCGCGCCCTGGCGCCGGACGCCGCGCCCAAGGCTGGCAAGAAGCGCCGCCCCGGGAGAAAGAAGAACAAGAAGCGCCCAGGACCCGGGCCGCGCCACAAGGCGCCCTTCGACGAGACCCTGCACGAAACCAGGACCCCCGCCGACGAGGCGCCCTTCTCGGGGGAGCTGTGATCGCCATGCCCGACGCCAGGCGGCTCCTGCTGATGTTGCTCGCGGCGATGCTGCTGCTCGGGCCAGCCGAGGTTCGCGCCGATGACCGCAAAGCCCGGGCCGGCGCCCTGTTCAAGCAGGGCAACGCCAGCTACGCGGCGGGAGATTATGTGGGCGCCCTGAAAAATTACCGGGCCGCGCGCGATCTCTCTGCCAGCTACAAGATCGACCTGAACATCGCCTTTTGCCTGCTGAAGCTGGACCGAAAGGTGGAGGCCGCAGGTGAGCTGGAGCGGTTCATGGCATACGCCGCGGAGGCGCCCACCCGGGCCGTGACCCTGGCCCGCAAGCGCCTGGACAAGGTGCGGACCCAGCTGGCCAGCGTGCGCGTGCGCTGCGAGACGTCAGGCGCGGCGCTGACCCTGGACGGCAAGGCCGTGGGGCGATGCCCCCTGACGCGCCGGCTGTACATGAAGCCCGGCATGCACAGGCTCGAGGCGACGCTGCCGGGCCACCGGGCCTTCGCGAAGGCAAAACAGCAAGCCGCCGGTGAACACCGCGAGTTAACCATCCGGCTCGCCCCCGCTCCCATTCCCGCGCCCGCACCCAAACCCGCCCCCGCGCCCGGTCCCGTTCCCGCCCCCGCACCCACACCCGCCCCCGCCACCGGCTGGTCTGGCGGCGCTGGGCGCGGCCCTGGCCCACGACGAGGCCAACCCCCAGCGCCCCTGCAACCAGGATCCAGCCCGGGCCAGGCGGGGGGGAGGGCGTTCCGATCTGCTGCATCTTGCTTCTCCGGGATGCGCGGGTCTTCGGCCTCGGGGATGACGCCCCCGAGGTCGTCCGCGCTCCACCCGCCTGTCGCGGGCTCGATCCCAGGATCACTCCGGCGGGAAGACGAGATCAAGAATCGCCCAGCCCCTTCGAGTGGGCTTCCCGGCGCGCACCCCCATTGTTGCTGGACCTGGCGTGGATGCTGGGCGCGCGGCGCGGCGGGCGCGGGTCGGCGCGGGGGCGGTGCCGCGGGACGCGCCTCGTGACGACGGCGCTCGGCCCCCTCCTCGCCTTCCTGCTTGGGCTCTCGGTGTCGGCTCTACGGGCGCGGCGGGGGTGCGGTGGGTGGGCGGACGACGGCGACGCCGAGGGGCTGGCCGATCACCGCGCCGAAGGTCCCGGAGATGAGCCGCTCCAGGAGCCGGATCAGGTCGGCGCGCTCGATGGAGACGGCTGAGCTAGCAGCCTGTCGCGCATAGACGCGACAGGCTGCTCCCGTGCCCAGGGCGAG
>CAZEFW010000078.1:0-40787 GCA_964511535.1 uncultured Myxococcales bacterium
AAGGCGCGACGAGGGCGCGTGGCAGCGCCACGCAACCGAGGAGCAACGCAGCCAGCGGCCGCGAGGACGAGCGAGGCGCGTGACGCCCCCGGCGAACGCTCCCTGAGGAGCTTAAGTCTTCTGCTCTTTGCAGCGGTAGAGGATCTCGTTGACCGCGTCGGCGACGGGCTTGATCTTGCCCTCCTTGGAGGACTTGCCCATCCAGCCCACCAGCACGTCGCAGATGTTGCCGTCGTTGTCCTTGACCTGGAGCGTGTAGTCCGCCACGGGCACGTTGAGGTACCAGGCCCAGGACAGACCGAGGCTGCCGGTGGTCTGCTTGGACGGGTCGGGGTACCCCTCCTTGTCCGACGTCATGGGCCCGTCGCCCGCCTTGGGGGTCAGGGCCAGCTTGGCGTTGCCGTATCCGCCGCTCAGGTAATCCACGGCCACCACGAGCAGCATGCCCTTGGTGGAATCGATGGTCACCTTGGAGTTGGTCTCCATCTTGGTCTTCATGGAGGTGGGCAGCAGGTTGATCTGGTAGGAGTCCTCGGCGATGTCCTTGCCGATGAACAGGGTGTGCTTGATGTAGCCGGTCTTGGTCATCACCAGCACCAGGTCCTTGCCCGTGGGCAGGGTGAGCTGGGCGCCGGAGGTGACCCCGGTGCCCTGGGAGGTGACGCACGGGATGGAGCTCATGTCCTTGACGCACACCTTGATGCCCGAGATGAAGGCGCTGGTGATGTGGTCCTTGAACCGGACGGTGAAGGAAAACTCCTTGCCGCGATCGGCGGCCACCTTCTGGTCCGCGGCGCCGCCCGTGTCGCCGCCGCCGCCCACGTCCGCGATGGCGCTGTCCACGCCGACGTCGGCGGTGCCGTTGGTGGTGTCGTCGTCACTGCAGCCCACGGCGAGGATCAAACAGAGGGCAAGGCTCAGCACTGCTTTCGAGTATGTCATGGCTTCATTTCTCCTTATTCGCCCGCAGTCTACTGCAATGTGGGGTGACGCAAAAGCAGTTGAAGAACGGAACTTGCCTGAACGTCTGTATGGAATAAGCGGGGCCCTGCCCCGTACGAACTGGTAATGGCGCGGGATTCCTGATACCCAACACCATGATCCGGGAGGCTGCCATGCGAACAGCGATGATCCTGACCACCTGCTGCTGTGTCCTGCTGATGGGCGCGGGCGACGACCGCCCCAAGGTGGAGGAAGTGGTCAGCAAGATGCAGGCCTTTTACGAGAAGACCCAGGACCTCAAGGGCAAGTTCAAGCAGGTCTACACCGACACCCTGTACGGCTCCAAGCGCACCAGCTACGGCTACCTGTACGTGCGCAAGCCGGGCATGATGCGCTGGAACTACGTCAAGCCGGAGCGCAAGAGCTTCATCGCCGACGGCACCACGCTGTGGGTGCACGAGCCGGAGGACAGGCAGGCGTTTCGCAACCCGCTGAACACCGCCAACCTCTCCACGGGCCTCACCTTCCTGCTGGGCAAGGGCGACCTCACCAAGGAGTTCAACATCAGCTACACCGACGAGAAGCTGGGCGCGCCCGGCGACCTGGTGCTCAAGCTGATGCCCAAGGAGCCCACGGGCCAGTACGAGCACCTGGTCATCGCCATCAAGCCCAACGACTACTCGGTGGGCGAGTCGATGGTGGTGCAGAAGCACGGCAAGAACCACTTCATCTTCAGCAAGATGAAGTTCAACTCCAAGCTGGCCAAGGGCCGCTTCGCGTTCAAGCCGCCCGAGGGCACGCGGGTCATCGACGGCAGCAAGCTCAAGCGTTGAGGACGCGCTGCGCGCGTCCGGCTTTCAGGCTTCAGGCTTCAGGCTTCAGGGGATCGTGCCGGGGCTCGCTTCGCTCGCCGGCCTGGGGCTTGAGGGTATAATTCCTCCGTTCTGCTGGAGGTGGCCCGATGCGATGGTTCTTGCTCACGCTGTGTCTCTGTTTCTGGCTCGCCTGCTCCGACGACGGTGACCCTACGCCTGCCGATGCCGGCGCTGCTGATCTGGCGGTGGTGAAGGACGGCTCTGGCCCGGACGCCGCACCGCCCGACCTGCCCTCCCCCGACGCGCCCGGGCCGTACGCTTGCAAGGCTGGCGCGAAGGCCGGCAAGGTGGGCAAGAGCGACGGTGAGCTGACCCAGGGCAGCGTCAAGTACAACGTGCGCGTGCCGACAGGGTACTCCTCGACGGCGGGCTCGCCCCTCATCGTGGTCTACGCCGCGGCGGGCGGCAACCCGCAGAACATGGAGCAGTTCACCGGGCTGACCGCCGACGCGGGCGCGCGCGGTTACATCGTGGCCTACGTGGATCATGTGAGCCCCAACAACCTGTCCGGCGTGCAGGACATCGCCCAGGTGCCTGCCGAGATCAGCAAGAAGTGGTGCGTCGACCCTGCCCACGTCTACCTCACGGGCCACTCCAACGGCGGCAGCGTGATCTACCTGATGCTGGCCCGTGGCAACTGGAGCAGCCTCTACCCGGCCGCCATCGCGCCGTCCGCCGCGGGCCTGTCCAAGCAGACCTTCGCCAGCTTCACCTGCCCCAAGACCTCGCCGCCGGTGATGGTGCTGCACAGCAAGAACGACGGCCTGTTCCCGGGCTACGGCCGCGACGCGCGGGACTGGTGGGTCGGGTGCAAGGCATGCTCCAAGACCGCCAAGACGGCAAAATCGGGCTGCCTGGCTTACACCGGCTGCTCCGACGGCAGCGAGGTGCACTACTGCGAGACCTCGGGCAGCCACGGCCAGTGGCCCAAGCTGAACAAGGAGCTGCTCGACTTCTTCGCGATGTACAGGAAGCGGTAGGCGGACCGTCCTCGCGGCCGCGCGGGCTGCGCTACTTCTTCGACGCGGTGGGGAACACCACCTGCAGGGTCAGCTTGGCCTGCCAGTCTTCGGGGTGGCCCTCGTCCATGTAGTTGACATGGTCCACGGACAGCAGGACGAAGTTCTTCTTGGCGATGTGGAACACGTAGCCGGCGATGGTGCGCAAGGTGCCCGATGGAGGGCCCTCGGTGTTCCAGTCGAAGCGGTCCACCCGGACGATGATCGACGAGCGGATCCACGGCAGCTTCGCCTCGCCGAAGAAGGCGTAGCCGAAGAAGTCCATGGCCTCGCCGGTCATCGGGTCCACCATGTTCCCCTTCTGGTTCCCCTCGCCCAACCCCACCTGGGCGGTGAGGATGAAGTACTTGTGCTCGAACGACGCCATGAAGTTGTTGATCATCCAGGCCGGCGCGTCCTCGGTGTTGCCCTTGCCGTAGACGAAGAAGTGCGACAGCTGCAGGTTCGGCAGCCACGGGCCCACCGGGCGCAGAGTGAGCCGGGACTGGAACACCTTGTTCTCGTTCTCCTCGGCCGCGTGGTAGCCGCCCCCGTTGTACACGCCCAGGGCGAAGCTGCCCCAGGTGCCGGGGTACTTCTTGCTCACCTCTTTCTGGTACTTCTCGGGCAGCTTGCGGCCCAGCAACGCGCCGATGGTTCCGCCCAGGTCGGCGGAGTTCATCAACTTGTTCCGCTCGAGGAACATGGTGCCCTCCATGCGGTAGTTGTTGATGTGCTCCTCGAAGTCGAACCACGGAGTGTGGGCGATGCCGAACTCCAGGTACGGCTCGGTGATCACCACCGTCTCGATTGGGACCTTGAACTTGGCGTGCAGGTACTTGAGGCGCACCTCGAAGTCGCCCTCCGCGTCCTGGTGCGCGTCGAGGGTGATGCGGGGCTCGAACCATGAAAAGGGCTTGAACTTGAGCGTCACGTAGCCCCGGCCCACGAAGAACTTGTTGAAGCTCTTTTCCTTGGCCTCGCCCACGGCGTAGCCGAGGTACCACTTGGTGCTCAGGTAGGTCGAGGACCAGATCTTCTGCAGCACCGCCGGCAGGGTCAGCTCGGCCGCGCCGGCCTTCGCCTTTGCTGCCTCGTGGTCCGGGATCTTGTCGCCGGGCGCAGCAGCAGGGCCCACGGCCACCCCCGGCTCGTCAGCCCCGCCCGTGTCCTCCGCCTCGGCCTGTGCAGCCCCACCGTCCCCAAGATGAACCACCACCACCAACAGCAGCGTCACAGCCGTTTTTGCCTTCAATTTTCTTTTCCGGAGTTAGTTGGTCAGCGCCTTCTGCACGAGAATGAGCAGGCCGGGGATGCCGTAAAACAGACCCAGCGAGTAGAAGACGGCGTATCGACGCGAGCCGGTGGCCACCTCGGCCAGCCCCTCGGCCGCGCGCAGCGGCAAGCTTCGGATCTTGTTCCACGGGTAGATAATAAGGATGCCGCTCATGTTAAACAACAGGTGAACCATGGCGATGGTGATCCCGGCCTGGGCGTTGGCCCCGGACACCGCCATGGAGGCCAGCAGCGCGGTGATGGTGGTGCCGATGTTGGCGCCGAGGGTGATGGGGAACGCCTGGCGCAGGGTGACCAGGCCGGCGCCGGCCAGGGGCACCAGCAGCGAGGTGGTGATGGAGCTGGACTGCACCATCACCGTGACCACGATGCCGATGGCCAGCGAGCCGAACACGCTGCGGTCCAGAGCCTTCGCGATGTAGCCCTCGATGCGGGTCTCCAGGGCGGCGCGCAGCACCTTGACCAGCATGAACAGGCTACCCACGATGAGCACCGCGCTGAGGATGATCAGCACCGTGGCCTGGCCCACCTTGACCTCGAACAGCATGGCGGCCATGCCCTTGAGCGGGGCGACCCCCGCCTTGAGCGCCACCTTCAGCGGCGAGGAGTAGGTCACGCCCCCCAGGCCGGCGACCCAGCCCGCGATGGCCGCGGCCGAGCGGCTCAACACGCCGGTGAGCAGCTCCAGCGGCAGCAGCAGCGCCACGGCCCCGAAGTTGAAGAAGTCGTGGCAGGTGGCCACTGAAAACGCCCGCTTGAATTCGCCCCGTTTGCCGATCTGGGCCAGCGAGACGATGGTGTTGGTCACGGTGGTGCCGATGTTGGCGCCCATGATCATGGGCACCGCGTTTGCCACGGGTAGCGGATTCTCCGGCGCGGCCACCAGGGCCACGATCATGGAGGTGGTTACAGACGAGCTCTGGACCAGGGTGGTGGCCAGGATGCCCACCACCAGGCCGAAGAAGGGATTGCTGGTTGCGGTGAAGAACGCCTCGAGCATGTCCTTGCCCAGCAGCTTGAATCCGCCGCCGAGGCCCTTGATGCCCACGAGAAAGATGAAGAGCAGCGCCAGCACGGTGGCGACCTTGATCAGAACGGAGAGGGTGCGTGCTTGTTCGGAGGAATTCATGGGGTCCTGGGGGAAATTCCGGGTAATTTAGGGCACTTTTGCCCTGTTCTGGTTTTGTCTTTCTGTCCAAGAATAGGGATAGGTGAAGCAGCCGACAGGGCAAGTACAGCCAGGAAACATTTGTGTGACAACCGCCGCGTAAGCGGCTTCGCACTTTTGTGGTTGAAGCGCCCCGTAATGCGACTATCGTAGTAGGCGCGACTTACTCAAAAAGCGGAGGAATGTGCATGTCAGGAACCGTCCTGGAGGCCCTGGATCGTGTCGTTGAGCAATATGGAGACCGCCCCGCCCTTAAGAACAAGCACGGGGGCAGCTGGCAGACACTGACCTGGAGACAGTACGTGGATCAGTCACACCAGGTGGCCAAGGGGTACATGGCCCTGGGCCTGGAGGCTGGCCGCGGCGTGAGCATCATCGGCTACAACCGCCCAAAGTGGTTCATGGCTGATATCGGCGGCATCCTCGCCGGCGGAGTCCCCGCCGGGATCTACACCACCTGCGCCCCGGAGCAGTGCCAGTACATCACCGGCCACTGCAGAGCGCAGATCGCGGTGGTGGAGAACGCGGATCAGCTGGCCAAGTTCAAGGAGATCTGGGGGGAGCTGTCGGAGCTGAAGGCCATCGTGATGATGGACGGCAGCGACGAGGCCGACAATGTCTACTCCTGGGACGAGCTGCTGGAGAAGGGGGCGTCCGTCTCGGACGAGGACCTGCAGGCGCGCAAGGACGCCCAGAAAGAAGACGACCTGTGCACCCTGATCTACACCTCGGGCACCACCGGGCCGCCCAAGGCCGTGATGATGTCCCACAAGAACTTCACCTGGACGGGCAAGGCCCTGGTGGACCATGTGGGCGGGTTCGGGCCGGAAGACCAGATCCTGAGCTACCTGCCGCTGAGCCATGTGGCCGAGCAGCTGCTGTCGATCCACATGCCGATGCAGATGGGCGGGTGCACCTGGTGCCTGCAGGACCTGCTCAAGCTGGGTGACACCCTGCGCGAGGTGCGGCCGGCGTTCTTCCTGGGCGTGCCCCGGGTGTGGGAGAAGATCCAGGCCAAGATCGTGGCGGCGGCGGCGCAGAACAGCGGCCTGAAGAAGAAGATCGGCGTCTGGGCCAAGGGCGTGGGGCTGCGGGCTGGCTACGCCGACCAGCGGGGCGAGGCGAAGCCCTTCTTCTACGGGCTGGCCAACAAGCTGGTGTTCAGCAAGGTCAAGGACCTGCTGGGGCTCGACCGGTGCAAGCTGGCGGTGTCGTCCACGGCGCCCATCGGCAAGGACACGCTGGAGTTCTTCCTCAGCCTCGGCATCCCGCTGTTCGAGGTGTACGGCATGAGCGAGTGCACCGGGCCGTCGACCATCTGCACGCCGCGCAAGTACAAGACCGGGGCCGCGGGCTACGCCCTGCCAGGCACCGAGCTGCGCATCGCCGAGGACGGCGAGGTGTGCATGCGCGGGCCGCATGTGTTCAAGGGGTACTTCGCCAACGAGGAGGCCACGGCCGAGACCCTCACCGAGGACGGCTGGCTGCTGTCGGGGGACATCGGGGTCATCGACGATGATGGCTTCTTGAAGATCACCGACCGCAAGAAGGAGCTGATCATCACCGCCGGCGGCAAGAACATCGCGCCGACGCTCATCGAGGGCACCATCAAGAGCGTGCCTGCCATCGGCCAGGCGGTGGTCATCGGCGACCGGCGCAAGTTCCTCAGCGCGCTCATCGCGCTGGATCCGGAGCGGCTCGAGACCACGCTGCAGGAGATGGGGCTGCCGGCCGGCACCAGCATGGAGGACGCGTCCAACGACGAGAAGGTGCAGAAGTATGTGCTCGACGCCGTGACCGAGGTGCTCACCGGCTTTTCGCGGGTGGAGCAGGTACGCAAGGTCACCGTGCTGCCGCGGGAGCTGGCCGAGGAGAACGGCGAGCTGACGCCCACCATGAAGCTCAAGCGCAAGATAATCACCGAAAACTGGGCCGACCAGATCGAGGCCATGTACCAGGGCTGACCAACTTATACGTAGACGTAGACGTAGACGAACCAGGCCGTAACCACGGCACCCCGCCGCAACTCCTGCTAACTTTCCCCCATGTCCATCGCGATCCCCTACCCCCCGTCCGAGCCCCTGGCGCTGCTGCCCACACCCCTGATCCCGCTGCCGCGGCTCTCGGCGCAGACCGGCGCCAAGATCCTGTGCAAGCGCGATGACCTGACGGGCGCAGCCCTGTCTGGCAACAAGGTGCGCAAGCTGGAGTTCCTGCTGCGCGAGGCCCTCGACCGGGGCGCGCGGTCGGTTGTGACCACCGGCGGCGAGCAGAGCAACCACGCCCGGGCCACCGCCGTGGCCGCCCGGCGGCTGGGGCTCGACTGTCACCTGCTGCTGCGCTGCGCCGACCCGGACAACCCCCCCGCGGCCGAGGCCAACATCCTGCTCGACCGCCTCGTGGGGGCCACGGTGCAGTGGATCACCCCGGCGCAGTACGGCGCTCGTGACGCGCTGATGGCCGAGGCGGCCGAGCGCATCGCCGCCGAGCAGGGCGCGCCGTGCCAGGTGATCCCCGAGGGCGGCTCCAACGCCCTGGGCGCCTGGGGTTACGTGCGCTGCGTGGAGGAGATCGCCGCCGTGCTGGGCCGGGTGGAGACCACCCTGGTCTGCGCCGTGGGCAGCGGCGGCACCGTGGCGGGGTTGCTGGCCGGCAGCAAGCTGCTCAACATGCCCTACCGCGTGGTGGGGGTGTGCGTGTGCGACGACCGCGCCTACTTCCAGCAGCGGGTCAGCGGCATCCTGGGTCAGATGGCCGACACCTGGGACCTGCCGGTGGCCACCGCGCCGGAGGGGATCGAGATCTGGCAGCAGTACGTGGGCCGGGGCTACGGCCTGAGCCGAGACGAGGAGCTGGCCTGCATCCGCGACCTGGCCCGCAGCGAGGGCATCATCACCGACCCGGTCTACAGCGGCAAGGCGCTGTACGGCCTGCTATCCGAGCTGAAGGTGCGCAAGGACCTGCCACAGCCCATCGTCTTCATCCACACCGGCGGCATCTACGGCCTGTTCCCCAAGGCCGAGCAGCTCGCGCCGCTGCTCTAAATAAAATGTCATATAGGGGGGTCTGACCCCACCACTTGACACTTTAACAAAATGTCATATAGGGGGGTCTGACCCCACCACTTGACACTTTAGCCTGGATATTGCGCCAGGGGGCCGTAACGAGGCGGCCGAGACCGAGGCGTAGCAGGCACGCGACGGCGAAAGCATACTGGTGCGTATGGTGAGGCGGCGCGGGACCCGCTACGCCGACGGCAACGGTCGCCGCAGCAGGTCAACTGGTGCAATATCCAGGTTAGAGCCAGCCGGCTTCGCGGTACCAGGCGGCGGTCTCGGTGGCGCCTTCGAGCAGGGTGTAGCACGGGCGGTAGGCCAGCAGTCGGCGGGCTTTGCCCACGTCCATGGCCCAGTTCGGCACGGCGTACATGCGCACCTGATCAAGGTTGAGCATGGGGCGCTTGCCCCGCAGCCTGGCCACGGCGCCGCCCACGGCCCCCACCAGGTACGCGCCGGACAGGGGCATCCACAGCGGGATCCCGTCGGAGCCCTTGACCGCCTGCACCACGGTGCGGCCCATGGCCTCCATGGTGTAGTTGTCCGCATCGCCCAGCAGGAAGGTCTCGCCCAGCGCGGCCGGAGAGGTGGCGGCCAGCATCAGCCCCTCGACGATGTCGGCCACGTGGCACATGTTCACCATGCGCCGCCCGAGGCCCATCTTGATGTAGATCCCCCGGGCCGCCTGCTTGTACAGCGGCAGCCCCATGGTGTCCCGCGCGCCGTAGATCCCCCCGGGCCGCACCACGGTCAGCGGCAGCCGCGGGGCCAGCGCGCGCGCGGCCTCCTCGCCGGCCAGCTTCGACTTGCCGTAGTGGTTCACCGGCTCGCAGGGGGTCTTCTCGCTCACCGGGCTGCTGTCGCGCTCGCCGTCACCGTGCACCGCCAGGGTGCTCACCAGCACGAACCGCTGCAGCGCATCGCTTGCCGACATCGCCGCCCGGGCGACGGCCCGGGTCCCCTCCACGTTGGCCCGGTAGTACCCGCCCGGCTCGGCCGCCTGGGTCACCCCGGCGCAGTGGAAGATCAGCTCCGCCCCGGCGAACGCCTCGGCCAGCGAGCCGGGATCGTCGAGGCTCCCGGTCACCAGCCGCGCCGCCGTGCCCGACAGCCAGCGCAGGTCAGCGCTCTGCCGCACCAGGGCGGTCACCTCGTGGCCGTCTGCCAGCAGCCGATCCGTCAGGTGGCTGCCGAGGAATCCGTTGGCCCCCGTGAGCGCGCATTTCATGGGAGCAATTACCGTGGCGCGCCCCGGCCAATGCAACCTTTTTCTGTGGCTGTCACCGGCTTGCGCTTTCGGATAGGATTGGGGCATGAAACGCGCCGCCCCGCTCCTGCTCCTGGCCGCCCTGCTCTCGCTGCAGTGCGCCAGCGCCGAGGATCCCTATTTCCTCGACGACAAGAAGGACGGCAGCGCGCCCGACGCAGTCGACGACCTGGTCCCGCACCATGACATCTACTCGCCCCTGCTGGACGGCGGCAACGACATGCTCACGGTGACCCCCGACGCGGGCTGCCTGCTCGGCACCACCAACAACTGCTCGTTCTGCGGCGATGTTTGCCCCCCCGGCTCCGACGACGCCGCCACCCACAGGGTGTGCCTCAACAACAAGTGCGAAATCCAGTGCAAGGACGAGTACTACGACGCCGACGGCAAGACCGGCAACGGCTGCGAGTCCCAGGACGACGTGCCGGTGCATGACAACAAGTCGAGCGCCTACGACATGGGCAAGCTCAAGGACACGGGCACCGCGGTCAACACCACCGCGAAGATGCCCTCCGACGCGCGCAAGCACCTCAAGGCGCCGGCCGACCGACCTCACGGCAGGGAGGACTGGTTCGTGGCGCACATCACCGACACCGCCTTCGGCAACCTCAAGGGCATCGCCAAGCTCGACCTGAGCAAGTTGCCCACCGGCTCCAGCTACAAGATGGAGGTCTGGTTCGAGTGCGACAACGGCAAGAAGCCGGGCACCAAGACCGCCACCCTCAAGGGGAGCGCGCTCAAGAGCCTCACCCCGAGCACCAAGTGCAACGCCACCTCCCTGGGCGACGACAGCGGCAAGCTGTACCTCCGGCTGACAAAGACCGCCGGCGGCCACAGCGCCCTGACCTACAAGGCCGAGATCATCCCCTGATTCTCTAACCTCTCGAGAGGAAGAAAATGTCAAATACCGACGATTCCACCGGCTCCCGGTTCACCCCGGTAGAAAAGACCCTGCTGCATGTAACCGAGGACAAGCGCAAGGTGGCGCTCGAGCGCTGCGAGTCATACACCGCGGCCATCGCCGATTACCTCGAGGCGCGCGAGCGCATCCCGTGCGGGCTGAAGCTGGATGACGAGTACGCCGAGGGCCGCGCCCGGGTGCTGGCCGCCCTGGGCGGCACCGAGGAGGACTGGGCCGACTGGCAGTGGCACCTGAAGAAGACCATCACCACCGTGGACGTGCTGGCGAAGATCGTGGACCTGACCGACGAGGAGCGCGCGCAGATCGCCTCCGTGGAGGACAAGTTCCGCTGGGGCATCTCGCCCTACTACGCCAGCCTGATGCACCGCACCGACCGCGCCTGCCCCATCCGGCTGCAGGGGATCCCGTCGAACCTCGAGCTCGAGGACCAGACCGTGGAGACCGACCCGGAGACGGTGCTGTACAACTCCCCGGCGCCGCTGATCACCCGGCTCTACCCGGACCGGCTGATCATCAACGTCACCAACGCCTGCACCATGTTCTGCCGCCACTGCCTGCGCCGGCGGCACATCGCCCACGAGAACCTGCTCTACTCCAGCAAGGACATCGAGCTGGCGCTGCAGTACGTGCGCGAGCACCCGGAGATCCGCGACGTGCTCATCACCGGCGGCGACTCGTTCTGCCTGCCCGACCGTCGCCTGGACCAGATCCTGACCGCCCTGGACGAGATCGAGCACGTGGAGATCAAGCGCCTCGGCACCCGCACCCTGGCGGTGCTGCCCCAGCGCGTCACGCCGGAGCTGTGCGAGATGCTCTCGCGCCACAGCCCGGTCTACCTCAACACCCAGTTCAACCACTCCAAGGAGGTCTCCCCCGAGGCCAAGGAGGCGGCGGACATGCTCACCCGCGCCGGGGTGGTGCTCGGCAACCAGGCGGTGCTGCTCAAGGGGATCAACGACGACCGCCACGTGATGAAGAAGCTGATGCAGGACTGCCTGCACATCAAGGTGCGCCCCTACTACATCTTCAACTGCAAGAAGCTCGAGGGGATCCGCCACTTCCGCGCCTCCATCGAGGACGGCATGAACATCATGGAGTACCTGCGCAACTACACGTCGGGGCTGGCGGTGCCGACCTACATCTGCACCCTGCCCGACGGCCGCGGCAAGACGCCCGTGATGCCCACCTACCTGCTCAACGCCAACGCCAACGGCAAGGCGCGCTTCCGCTCATGGCAGGGGCTGGTGATGGACTACGACGACGCCAAGCCGGACAGGTAGCAGCGACCTCCGCCCGCCGAGGCCCCGACAACCAGCCAGGGGATGAAACCGTGAACGAACTTATCGACGACTTCCGCCAGGCGCTGAAGGACGGCCGCGACGGATACATCGCCGACCTGCGCGACCTGTGCGTCGTGCAGTGCGGCTCCGAGATGCTCGACGGCGTCGACGAGGTGGCCGCCATGATGGCGGAGCGCCTGTCCGCCCTCGGCCTCACCGTGCGCCGGGTGCCGGCCGAGCCGTACGCCCCGCACCTGGTGGCCGAGACGCCGGCGCCCGGGCCGCGCATCGTTCTCGGCGGCCACCTGGACACCACCTACACCGACTACGGCCCGCTGCCCGAGTTTCACCTGGACGGCGAGTACGCGGTGGGGCCGGGCACCTGCGACATGAAGGGCGGCGTGGTGGTATTTTTGGCCGCGCTGGAGTGCCTGCACGCCGCGGGCCTGCTCCAGCAGCTGCCCATCACCGTCGCGCTCAACACCGACGAGGAGCGGGGCGCCCCCACCAGCCGCGCGCTGTGGGACGAGCTGGCCCCGCGCACGAAGATGGCGCTCTTCTCCGAGTGCGCCGGCCCCGACGGCGAGCTGGTGGTCTGCCGCCGGGCCAAGCTCTCCTACCGCCTGGACGTGGCGGGCGTGGGCACCCACGCCGGCGGCGACGGCCGCGGCAAGGTAAGCGCCCTGGTGGAACTGTCGCACAAGATCATCGCGCTCGAGGCGCTCAACGGCGACTTCGCCGGCACGCACCTGAACGTGGGCAAGGCCTTCGGCGGCATCGCCAGCAACACCGTGCCGGGCGAGGCCACGGCCCTCATCGACATCCGCTACCCCGCCGGCGAGCTGGAGGTGCCCGTGCGCGGGGCGGTGGAGGGCATCGCCCGCCGCTGCACGGTGCCCGGCGCCTCCGCCACCCTCACCGAGACCAGCTTCCGCCCCGCCTGGGAGCGGAGCGACGCCTCCATGGCCTTGCACGCTCGCGTGGCCGCCACGGCCGAGGCCCTGTGCCTCGACGCGCCGCCCGAGGACCGCGGGGGCACCGCCGACTCCAACTGGTTCGGCGCCCGCGGCGTGCCCACCCTCGACGGGTTCGGGCCGGTGGGCTTCGACGACCACACCCCGCGCGAGCGGGCTCACATCGGCTCCATGATGGACCGCGCCCTGCTGCTGGCCGCGGTGCTGGCCGACCAGATCACGCCCTGAAGGGAGGGAGACCATGCGCGTTCTGATCCTGCGGAACACCCCCACGGACGAGACCCTCGGGATGCTCGGCCCGCGCAACTGCGAGTTCTACCTTGAGCAGGACATCGAGGCGGTGCGCGACGCGCTGGAGGAGCTGGGGCACAGCGCCCGCGTCGTCACCGCGGACCTGGGCCTGGTGGACCGGCTCCAGCGCGCGGTGCTGAACAACCACGGCACCGACGGCCTGTTCATCTTCAACCTGGCCTACGGGGTGCAGGGCTACTGCCGCTACACCCACGTGCCGGGGCTGCTGGAGCAGCTGGGCCTGCCCTACGTGGGCTCCGGGCCGCGGGCCCACACCATCGCCCTGGACAAGTACCTGACCAAGGTGATCTGGGATCGCGTGGGGCTGCCCACGCCGCCGTTCCAGCTGTTTCGGGCCGCGGACGAGCCGCTGTTCGACAACCTCACCTTCCCGCTCATCGTCAAGCCGCTCAACGAGTCCACCAGCTTCGGCATCGAGGTGGTGCGGGACGAGCCGGCCCTGCGCGAGGTGATCCGCAAGATCCTGCAGGACTGGCTCCAGCCGGCCCTGGTGGAGGCGTTCGTGCCGGGCGTGGAGGTCAACTGCGGCTTGCTGGGCAACGCCCCGCCGCAGGCCCTGCCCGTGCTGGAGATCGACTACCGCGAGGACAAGAACCCGCTGGCCATCCTGAGCAACGAGAAGAAGCTCGAGCGGGCCGTGTCGCATGTCTGCCCCGCACGCCTGGCCCCCGAGACAACCGCCGAGGTCCAGCGGCTGTCGGTGGCGGCGTTCGACACCATCGGCTGCAGGGACGCCGCCCGCCTCGACTTCCGCATCGACGCCGAGGGGCAGCCCTGGCTGCTGGAGATCAACTCCATGGTGTCCATCCACAAGGCGAGCTCTTTCTACGACGCGGCCCACGTGGCGGGGATGAGCTACACGCAGATGATCGGCGGCATCCTCGACGCGGCAGTGGCGCGATACGCCCGGTAGCTCGCTACCTCCCCCCCCCGCTTTTGGGTTAAGCTGTGGCCATGTCAAGGTCATGGAGATGGTGCGCGGCGGCCCTGCTGCTGGCGCTGTTGCTTCCGCTGGGGGCGTGCCCCGACCGGGGCGCCACGTCGGATCCTTCGGGCGACGACGAGAGCGGCGAGAAGAGCGACGAAGAGGGTGAGGGGGACGAGGAAGAGGGCTGCCCAAAGCGTACGGTGCTCGACGAGGCCGAGGCCATGGACGGCTACCTCAGCGCGCGGAAGTTCTTCCTCAAGCAGATCGTCCCCAAGGTGAAGCTCGACCACAAAGACGCCCCGGAGAAGGGGCCGCTGCTGGACGTGGTGATGGACGAGCTGCACGTGGTGCTCAACGGCAAGAAGAACGAGGACGGGGGCGACCCGGTGCGGGCCACGGTGGACTTCTCCGGCAAATTGAAAGACCTGAGGCTGCGCTGCCAGGCCCGCTTCGACGGCGTGATGGGCGAACCGGACTTCAGCTGGAACAGGGCCACCTTCAAGTGGCTCCGCTGCGAGTAATCTGCCGGTGAGCGTCGCGCCCTCTGGCGAGGACCGCGAGGATCAGGACACCTCGCGCCGGCGCCGCCTGGGTCCCCTGGTGGGCCTCGCCCTTGCCGCCCTCATCACGGGTGTCCTGACCTACGCATACCTGGCCGCGCCCGAGGAGACCCGCAGGCTCGACCGCATCCTCGCGGTGCTGCAGCTCGACCCGGAGACCTTCTGGCGCCAGCGACCGGACCAGGACACCCCGTTCTTCGAGGACACCCGCGTACGCACCGATGGCCACGGCTTCAGGCTCACCCCGGATCGCGTCGCCTCGAAGCAGGGGCTGACCATCGTCAACTTCGGCGCCTCGCCCTCCTTCGGCTGGGGGGTCGACGAGGGCGAGGCGTGGATCGCGGTGCTGGCGAAGCTGCTGCAAGCGCAGGGACACCAGGTGCGCGCGTTCAACGCCGGGCAGATCGGCTACTCCTCGCACCAGGGACGGCGGCTGGTCAAGCGCCACCTCGCGACCATCGCCCCGGACCTGGCGGTGATCTCCTACCTGGTCAACGACATCGATCGGATCCGCTTCTTCTTGCCCGACGGCAAGCATGACCGGGACGCGACGCCACCGGCGGCGGCGCGGGCCTCCACCTACAACACCCTGAGCGGCTTCGGCCCCACCGCGTTTATGCTGAAGCTGTCGGCCCGGCTCGGCCTGCTGCTGCGCGGCGCCCCTGACTCCGGGTCGCAGCTCGCCCTGGCCCATGTGCGGGTGCCGCCGGCCCACTACACCGACAACTTGCGCGCCATCGCGGCCATGTGCCGCGAGGCCGGCGTGCCAGTGCTGTTCCTCGCCATGCCCTTCCGCCTGCCCGAGCCGCCGCCGCTGGAGCCGCCACGGTACGCGGCGCGGGTGGCCGAGGCGCGGGCAGCCCTGGACGGTGGAGATACGGCCGGGGCCCTGAGCATGGCCGAGGCCCTGCTGGGCGTGGCGCCCGGCGCGCCCGGCCCCCTGGGGCTCAAGGCCGCCGCCCTGGAAAAGCAGGGCGACGCGCCAGCAGGCCAGGTGGCCGACATGCGCCGCAAGGCGTTTACCAACCTGGTCTACGAGTGCGTGTGGGACGCGCCGCGCTACCGCGACCTGATGGCGACCGTGGCCCGACAGCTGGGCGCGCCGCTGGTGGACGTCAGCGATGCCCTGGGCAGCGGCCGCAAGGCCGACATGACCCTGTACGTCCCGCGCGACCCGATCCACCCCAACGCCGCCGGCCACGCCCGCATCGCCCGCCGCCTGCTGCCCGAGGTGAGCCGCCTGCTCAGATCCCGGCGTAGATCACCGAGATGATGGCCGCCGGCCCCACCGCATAGAGCGCGATGGCCAGCAGCACCAGGATGATCAGCGCCGGCAGCAGGAAGTAGAACCTGTACTTGCGGATCAGGCGGAGCGCGCCGCCGAGGATGCCCGGGCCCTTGCTCATCAGGACAACCATAGCCCCGGCGCCTGGGCAGCGAAAGCGGCAGGCGGGCTGGAGCCCGCGCGACCCGGTATAATTCGCCCATGTCTCCCCGGGCCAACAAGGGGCTGGTCTTTGTGCTGGGCGCTCTCTTTGCGGTGCTGCTGCTCGAGGGCGGCCTGCGGCTGGTGGGCCACTTCTATATCGCCCGACTGGAGGCGAGCCGGCCAGCGCCGGTGGCCGACGACGGCCGGCCCCTGATCATGTGCTACGGCGACTCGTTCACCGAGGGGGTCGGCGCCGAGCAGGGCAACGGCTACCCCGAGCAGCTCAAGAAGCTGCTCGACAGCGACGGCTCCCTCGGCGATGTCCAGGTGATCAACCGTGGCTACGGCGCCAGCAACACCACCCTGATCCTGGGCCGCATCCGGGCCGACCTGAAGCGCTACAAGCCTGACCTCGTCATCGTGCTGGCCGGCGGCCACAACTTCTGGAACTTCTACGGCTACCACACCCACGTGGGGGGCGAGGGCCCGGCCACGGCCGCCCTGGACTGGCTCAGCCGGATCCGGGTCTACCGCCTGGCGCGCTCCCTGCTGTTCGAGGCGCAGAGCGGCGAGGACCAGGCCGCCCCGTGGTGGGCCGGCGGCGCCGCCAGGGCCCAACTGGAGACCGGCGAGGCCAACACCGGCGGCGGGGAGCACGAGCCGACGCCGGCCATGCCGGACTACCTGGGCGAGGCCATCGACCGCGCCGACGACCTGTACTCCGACGATCGGCACGACGCGGCGCTGGCCGTGCTGCAAGGGGTCATGCGCAAGCTCACCGGCGGCAAGCATGACGGCTGCCACGGATTCGCCGACGACGGCCACGAGCCCGAGCGCCTGATCCACCTGTCGTTGCTGCATCTCCGCCTGGGCCAGGTGCTGGCCGAGGGCGGCCACAAGGCCCGGGCCCTGACCTGCGCCCGGGCGCTGGAGGCCGCGCCGCCCCCCGGGTTTTCGGCCCGGCTGGAGGTGGCGCAGCTGTACAACAGCCTCGACGCCACGGAGAAGGTCACCTTCTCCTGGATCGAGAAGGCCATGGCGTCCAAGGTGATCGGCGAGAACCTGTCGCTGGACCATTGCACTGCGCTGGCCACCTCGGCGCACTCGCCGAGGAGCTACGACGCGGTGCACCGCTTCCTGTCGCGCCACGCCAGCGTCAACCGCTTCGCCGCCTCCTTCGCCGCGGCGGTGGCCCGCCGCAAGCAGGTCAACGAGGACGGCTGGGGCCGCACCCTGGCCGAGTGGGCCGCAAGCGACCTGGAGCAGATGATCCAGGAGTGCAAGCGCCGCCAGGTGAAGCTGTTCATCCTGGAGTACCCGAAGCTGTGCGAGATGAAGCGCCACCTGACCATCACCTACCAGCCGGTGGCCCGGCGCCACGGCGTGCCCTTCGTGCGCGTGGCCCCGCGCTTCGAGAAGCTGCTGTCCGACGGCGCCAGCGTGGAGGACTACTTCGTGCCCGACCTGCACTGCAACGACCGCGGCTACGGCGTCATGGCGAAGATCGTGTTCGAGGAGATCAAGAAGCGGGGGGTGCTTCAGCCGCCCGGCGCGCGGTAGATGGCGGGCAGCACCGAGAAGTCCCCCGAGAAGGCGAAGAACGCGATGCCGAACAGAAACTGCAGCAGCAGCCAGAGCCACAGGTAGCGGACGCAGAAGCGGATCGTCCTGCGGAGCTTCTCACGCTTCATCCCTGGTCCTCCTGGCCGTCCTCATCGTCGTTCTCCCCACCGTCGTCGCCGTCATCGTCGTCGTCATCGTCCCCCTCCTCCTCCGCCGTCTCCGGGTCCAGCGCCGGCTTGGCGGTGCGGAAGCAGCGGATCTGGTCGCCGACGCCCTCTTGCTCCTCCGAGTGGATGACCCACGGATCCTCGGGCGGCATACCGTCGCTCGGGTTGCCCACGAGGTAGTACCGCGGCGTACCGTCCGGGTCGAGCAGCTTGTGGCCGGCGCCCACCAGCACGCCGCCCGCGGCGCAGCGCGCGCCCCAGCCGTAAAAGCGCTCGCCGCCCCGCGCCCTCACCTCGTGGGTCGTGCCCTCGTCGGGGCTCGGTCCCTGACAGCTCCAGGTCCCGGAGAAGTCGGCGTTGAGCGGGATGGTCAGCGAGCCCCCCGCGCCGATGGTGTCCTGCGTCGGCCTCGCCCTGGGGCGCAGGGGCCTCACGTCGCCGGGCGGGCCGCGGCCGAAGCTGGTGACCTGATCCACCGTCACCCGGACCTTGCCGCTCGGCTCCAGGCTCAGCTGGAACGGCGCGTGAATATACCCGTCGGCCGCCACCGTGATGGCGATGGGCTCGCCGTTGCCGGGCACCTTCACCACGCCGTCCATCCCCTGGGAAGCCTGGGGCTGGGGCCAGCCTGGCCAGCCCCGGTGCTCCGGCGGCCCGAAATAGACATCCCTTGGCAGCTCCTCCTCGTCCAGCACCTCCAGGTCGCCGGAGGTGGTGACGGGGCTGCCGAGCACCAGCTGCACCTTGACCTTCACCAGCTTCCGCCCGGTCCACTTACGCCGCCCGTCGGACAGGGCCTTCTGTTTGCGCAGGTAGGCGCGTAGCTCCGGGCTGCCGCCTTTGCTCGCCAGCGCCCGGGCCACCAGGCGGTCCAGCTCGTCGTGGCGCCCCAGGGCAATGAGCGCGGAGAGGGCCACCGGCAGGTACGGCTCCTCGATGAGCGGCGATCGGCCGTCGATGCTTCGGTGGAGCAGGTGCACCGTCCATGCGTCCCGGTCCTTCTCTCCCACCTTCTCCACCCACGCCAGGTGCATGCGATCCATGGGCAAGAAGAAGGGCGCGAAGACCACCCCCAACGCCAGGGCCAGGCCGAGGAGGACCGGCGGGATCCAGAAGGTCCGCCACCCGCGCGTTTCGCTCGCAGCGCTCACGGTGCCCTCCGCTTGACCAGCCCCCGGTCCCTCATCAGGCGGGCCAGCTCGATGGCCATCCCGCGGTACCCCTTGGCCGTCAGGTGCACCGTGTCGAGGAAGGTGTCGGTCAGGTCGCCCGAGGAGTACTTGTAGTACTGCTCCAGCATGGTGGCGTGGATCACGTTGTCTCGCTTGCCCACCCGGGCCATCACCGCCTCGTAGTCCCGCAGGTCGAAGGGGCTCGCCTCGCTCACGAGGATCACGGTGAAGCCGTGCTTCTTGCCCAGGTCGGCCATCTCGTTGAGCAACGACTCGAACACGGGGGCCGGCACCATGGGGTCCCAGCGGTGGTCGAAGTTGTGGTCGAACCACCAGGTGACCTGCAGCCAGATGTTGTCCCGCAGCACCTGGGTGAAGGGAGAGACGCAGAGCCGCTCGATGATCCAGAACCGCGCCCGCTGCAGCCACGACAGCTCGGGCCCTGCGTCGTCGAGGGAGCTGTCGGGGCTGGACTCGGTCAACACCTTGTAGAGCACCTCCTCGTCCTGCACCGTGACGATGGGGCCGAACCCCTCGAACTTGTCGTTGAAGCCGCCGTAGAAGATCACCACGTCCGGGTCGTTCTTGATGATCAGGTGCTTGAGCTTCTTGACCAGGCGGTAAGCGCCCCACGCGTCCACGCCGGCGTTGTAGACCTCCACCCGCTCGTCCACCTCCGCGCGCAGGATGTCCTGCAGCACGGTGGGCCACAGGATGTCGTCGTCCTCGGCGACGTCCCCGGCGGTGGTGGAGCCACCCAGGGCGAAGATGCGGATCACGCCCTCCTCCTTGGGCCCCTTCGGCCTCGGGCCGCGGAAGGTGTCCATCTCGGTGGAGTTGGGATCCAGCGCCTGGGGGGTCGAGACCGAGATGGCGCCGTTGCCGTCCTTGGCCCGGGTGATCAGGGTGGCCGGGTGCATGGCCTTGCGCACGAGGTCGTCGTCCTTGATGCGCCCCCGGATGGCCCGGTAGTAGCTCTCCAGGGACATGCCGTCCTGCTCATCGAAGGAGATGGGCACCGTGAGCAGGAAGACCGAGAGCACGGCGTAGGCCAGCGAGACGCCCCCCATGGCGTCCCGCGGCTCGGAGCGACGGATCACCACCCCCTGGAGCACGATGATGGTCACCAGGGCCCACCAGCCGCGCAGGTTGATGAACGCCTCCTTGCGCAGCTGACCGTCCGGGTAGACCAGCAACAGGTCCACGGCCACGGCGGCGCCGAGGATGAGCAGGCCGAAGATCATCGCGCGCGCCGGGGTGCGGTACAGGGCCAGGGCGAAGGCCAACGCCGCCAGGCAATGATTGGGCGGCCGCATGCTGTCGGTGATGCCGCCCGCCTCGTAGTACGCGACGTTGGCCAGGACCACCACCACCACCGCCGCGATGATGAGCTGTCGGCCGCTCCTGGGCGCCGGCTCGGTCGGGCCGAGCAGCCTGTCGGGCAGGGCCATCAGCAGGTAGCCCGCCGTGGAGATGGCCAGCACCCCCCGGAACACCTCCTCCTTTTCGAACAGCAGGGCCACGAACAGCAGGAACACCGCGAAGACATACTTCCCGCCGCTCCGCTCCCTCGGCACGGCCAGGGCCAGGTCCATCAAGCCGCCCAGCAGCAGGAAGCCGAGGATCAGCATGGCCCGCTGCTCCAGGTCGAGAAACAGGACGTTGAACAGCCGCAAGTACTCCTGGGATCCGGCGGACAGCTGCCCCCTCAACACGGCGGAAAGGAGCAGGAACATGAGCAGGGCCACCAGCGGACCGCGCAGGGCCATGGCCGCCCTGGACAGATAGCGCCTCGCCGCCTCCGATGCCCTGGTCATGGCTCCTCCTGCTCCCCGGGGCTCGCATCGCCCTCGTCCTCACCGGAGTCGTCTGCGTCCTCGCCGTCGTCCTCGTCAGGTCCAGCGTAGTCGCTGTCGCTGGACGCCTCAAGCAACAGCAGCGACAGGGGGCTGTCCGCCTCGTGCCCCTCGTGGCGGACCACCACCTCCACCTTGCAGCCGGGCAGCTTTCGGCCTGACAGGTCGAACAGCAGCCACGCCGCGTAGGCGCTGCTGTCGCCCCGGGGATCGCGGCACTCGCAGCCGCCCACCGGGTTGACGCGCTCCTTGCCCAGCTTCAGGTACGGCTTGTGCGGCACGTAGTAGCCGCCCATGCCGCCCACGGTGAGCATCAGCTGCCCCCCCTGCTCCAGGTCGGCGGCACAAAGCTCCACCTTGTAGCGCCCCTGCCCTGCCGGCTTCTGCTGCTGGATCTCCAGGGACTCCTGCACCGGGATGATGCTCAGCGGGCCGTAGTCCAGCGCGCCGGCCAGCTCGACATCCCCGGGCAGGTCGAGCCGGGGCGCCACGAGCAGGGTCAGCTGGCCCTCATCATCCTCGCCTTCCGAGGCCCCCTCCGGGTCTTCCTGTGGCTCGAGCGGAGCCACAGGCCCGTCGCGCCACAGCCCCCGGGTGCGGCGCCAGTAGATGATGTCGCCCGCCGAGGAGTACATCGGGTCGAGCAGATCCAGGCTCGGCTCGCGCGGGGGCAGCCCTGCAGGGTACCCGGGCAGGCCCTTGTGGCCGATGGCGGCGGAGTAGCTCTGCAGCAGCCGGGCCACGGAGAAGTAGACCCCGAGCAGCTGGCAGTCGCACGGCTTGTTCTGCGCCTGCGCCATGGCCTGCTGGTGCGCCTGGTAACGCGTGATCCCCTGCGCCGCGCCGGCGCCGGCCATCAGCAGCCCCAGCCCTACCAGCGCGTGCGCCGGGCGCAGCTTGCGCCCCAGAAACCGCAGCGATGCCCGCCCCAGGCCGTCCACCACCAGGGCCAGGAACAGCCCCGCCAGCACCGCGCGCGCCGGGTTGATCATGGCGTAGCGCGTCTCCAGGCTCCACAGCCCCTTCTCCAGGCCGATGAGCAGGGTCAACGCGCCGTAGGGCAGCGCCGCCCAGAGCAGGGTCTGCCAGGCCCACGACATGTCCCCGTTGCGGCGCAGGTGCCGGGCCAGCAGCACCACCAGCCCCAGCAGCGCGACGGCGTAGTTCAGCCCCAGGTAGCCGGTGCCCAGCAGCAGCAGGTCCATGTCCATGGACTGCCACAGGTCGGCCGACTCGCTGGTGGTCCCGCCGTAGATCGGCTTGGTGTAACCGTTGATGGACAGGGGCAGCGTGGCGACGAACCCGACCCAGAAGATCGCGAGCCGGCGCCAGCGCCCGCCAGGCTGCCACAGCAGCGCCACCATGGCCGCGGGGGTCAGGATCACCGCCGCGCCGTGCACCTGGCAGATCAACCCGAAGAGCAGACCGGGCAGCGCGGACCAGCCCCACCGCCTGGCCTTGCCTGCCGCCAGCACCGCCCCGAACAGCCAGATGGCCAGGAGCGAGCACATGGTCATGTTCTCGGCCAGGGTGGTCTTGGACTCCGGGAACCAGGCCAGCATCAGCGCTCCGGCCCAGACCAGCTCGGCCCTGAGGCCCGCGCGCCGGCAGAGCCAGATCCAGCCGAAGATGGCCGCCAGCTCCAGCAGGTAGTAGTAGACGACGAACCCGATCACCGGTGGTCCCAGCAGCGAGGCCGGGTAGGTCAGCAGGTAGTACAGCGGGCCGCCGAGGCAGATGCCGGTGTTGCCCAGGTCGGGGCCGAGGAACCACAGACGGCCCTCGTCGATGTTGCGCAGCCGGTCGACGAACCCGTCGAGGTGCGCGATCTCGGTGGCGCTGTAGTACTGGGCGAACACGCGCGCGGATTGCACCAGGATCACACACAGGGCCAGCAGCGAAGAGTGCGCGCGGGTCACGGAAGGCCGGCTCCGCCGCCATCGGGCGCGGGAGCGGGAGCGGGAGCGGGAGCGGGAGCCGTCAGCTTCCCGCCGTCGACAGCGGGCGGCTGGCGGGCGCGCGTCGCCCCGACCGCCGGCAGCATGCCTTCGCGCCGCAGGGCGGCCAGGATCTGGTCCGCCAGGTAGCCATAGCCGGCGTCGTTGTGGTGCTGGTCGTCCACCATGTAGCGCGACACCAGGGCGTTGTCGTAGCGCGCGAACAGCGAGGCAGATCTGACGCCGCGGGCCGCGTGCTTCCGGGCCAGCTTCTCGAACACCCGGTAGTAGTAGGGCAGGTTCTTCGGGTTGCCCCGCGCGCTGCGCATGCTGCCGTCCATGTTCAGCTCCGGCCCGTCGACCTCCTCAGCCTCGTCGGGGTTCGGCTTCGAGATGTCCTGATTGCGCACCTCCGGCACCAGCAGCAACTTGACGCCCCGCCTGGTGCAGGATGAGACGATGCGCCCGGCAGAGCGCTCGAAGTGCGACCGACGCGCCGGGGTGAGGATGTCCTCGATGCGGGGGCCCTGGTCTTGCTCGCTCTGCCCCTCCAGGCGGCCCTTGAGCAGCTCCACGGCCCGCACCGCGCCCATGAACAGCCGGTAGTTGGCGAGCAGCAAGAAGCCGTCCACCAGCCACTCGGGGTTGTGGCGTAGCTTCAGGGCCACCGCCATCTCCCGGGTGGTGCTGATAAACGGCGCGGCGGCCATCTCACGCCGCATCTGCTGGTAGTATGTCCACGCCTGGGGCCTGTCACCGTTCCCACCAAAATAAACCACCACAAGGTCTGGATCGTACCGCATCAGCACCTGTTCGAGATAGATCGACAGCATGAAAAGGGGAGCACCGCTGATGCCGCCGTTGAGCACCTGATAGCGGCCCCGGGCCTGGCGGTCCAGGCGCCGCTGCAGGTGGGCGGGGAAGCTCTGGAGCACCGGATCCGACGAGCAATCCCCGGCGGTGCTCGACGAACCGAGGCAGACGATGCGCGTCACGCCGGCGGGTTTTTTTTCGTTGAAGGTCTTGCCGCCGAGCTCGCGCTCCTCGGCGAGGCGATGGTCCTTGACCAGGCCGGTGTGCTCGCGGAGCTGCCACTGGAGGTCGTCCACCTGGCGCCCGAAGTCGAGCCGCGCCTCCAGCCAGTCGCTGCCTCGAAGCCCAGCCTCGGCGCAGCCGAGCAGAGCCAGCAGGCAGCCCACGCCCAGCGCCAGCGCCACGGGGCGGCCCCGGCCGGGCTGCCTGAACAGCCGCGCCGTGGCCAGCGCCAGGGCGGGCGCCAGGGCCGCAGCCAGAAAGACGACCGGCTGCGGGTGCCAGTAGAACAGCCGCAGCGCGTGCACCTCGAGAGCCAGCAACCCCACCAGCGCCAGGGTCCACGGGGGAATGGTCCGGCAGGCGAGCACCGCCGCCGCCAGCAACAGCCCCGCGGCGACCGGGCCGCCGGGCACCATCCACAGCGGGGGCGCTCCATCGGTGACAGGCTCGAGCCACACCAGCGCCACGGCCAGGCCGTAGATCGGGAGCCCCAGGGCGATCCATCCAAGGCCGCGGGGGCTGCGCGCCGGAACCGACGGCGAGCCGCCCTTCAGCCTTACCAGCGCCAGGCCCGCCAGGCGGGACAGCACCACGCAAGCGGCCACGAGGTACAGCGTGACGAAGGGCAACATCAGCACGGCCCTGAGCAACATGAGCGCCCCCACCTGCAGCGGCAGCAGCTGCAGCAGCAGCGCCTCCCGGGCGGCGGGCGCGCGGCTGATGCGCGTCAGGAGCAGCCTCATCAGCAGGTCGAACACCAGCGCCGCCAGGCCCAGCAGCACCAGCGCCCAGAGGTGAACTTCCCCCTCCGCGACGCGCCAGCCCCGGATACGGGCAATGTCCAGCTGGATCGGCGCCCACTGGAAGTCCTCGTCCACCGCTGGCCCATCGCCGCCCGCCCCGCTCCACAGCGAGACATGGTCCACCACCAGGACATCGGAGTCCGACCCCCTGCGCAACCGGAAGGTGGGCCGGAGGTCGTCGCCGGTCAGGGCCAGGTCGAAGCGCTCGCCGGCGAGCTTGATCTGGACGCCCCCGCGCCGCAGCACCAGCGACAGGTCCAGGTCCTCGCCCGCGGCGATGCGCCGCCGGGCCGGGGCGGTGTCAAGCAGCAGCGTCGACGCCCCGCCGCCGCTCAGCTTGAACACGCCGTTGTTGCCGGGCGAGGCGTCGCTGTACGACAGCAGGTAGCGTGCGCGCCGGCTCTCGGCGAAGGTGAGCCGGAACCCGTCCCTGCGCTGCTTGCGCAGCCGCACCGCCGCGCGCAGGGGCAGCTTCAGGATCGTGCTCGCTGCCGGGCGCAGATCGTCCCCGCCGTCGTCTGCGTAGCTGCCGAGCTTCAGCACCCCGTGCAGCATGGCGCCATTGAGCACCAGGCCCCCGCGCGGCTCCTGGCGCACGGTGGTGGCCATCTCCAGGTTGTCGCTATCCTGCTCGGCCTGCGATAGGTCGTTCTCGAACTCGAGCTGCAGGCAGGCGGCCAGGGCGCAGGTCACCATCAGGACCAGGAGGAATCCCTGAAACCCTCTTGTCCGCAGGACGCTACCCACCCGCGTCCCCGTTTCCCTCGCCCGTGAATAGAGTCGTCGAGAAGATGTTGCCGGGGTGACGTCTCACGCTGGAGATACTTTACCAGTTTTTGCCAGCGCGGCGGCGCGCCGGCCCCCCCGGGGGTTCGGGCGGGCTACCAGCTCTTCATCTTGTCCAGGATGGTGTAGCGCGGCCGGATGTCCACCGGCACGTCGGTCAGGTGGTCCAGCGCCGCCTTCATCTCGGGGCGCACCACGCCGTACTTGTCCAGCAGCGCCTTGGCGTCCTTGTAGCTCCCCTTGGCCTGGGCCAGCAGCAGCTCGCGCGCCAGCTCACGCACCGCCCCGTAGAACTTCTTCATGTTGATGGAGAAGCGGCCGGTCTTGGCGTCGTGATCGATGGCGCCCTTGTCGCGCAGATAGTTGAAGGCCAGCAGCACGCCCCTGGCATGTGCTGACTCGGTGCCGAAGCGCACCGCGCGGAAGATGCCCGCCAGGTAGGTCACCGGGATCTGCTTGTGGAAGGCCTTGGGCAGCGCCTTCTTCTTGACCAGGTACTCGCCGTTGATCAGCCCCACGATGTCCGCCTTGCACTCCTCGATGGCGGGGTAGATCTCCTTGAGCTCCTTGTTGACCGAGGTCTCCTTGCCGTCCACCTTGATCTTTCCCGGCCCGATGCCGTGGGCCATCTCGTGCAGCAGGATGTCGGAGAAGTAGGCGTCAAACGTGATGTCGGCCAGGGCCTTTTCGTCGATCACCCGCTTGGCGATGGGCACCAGGACCTTGTTGAACTTGGCCTCGCTGTGGTTCTTGAGCAGCACCTTCTTGCTGCCCTTCTCGGTGCGCACTCGCTCGTCGTTGGGCAGGTTGAACGCCGCGGTCTGCACCCCGGCGCGGGTGTCGCCGGCGGTGAATGCCACCACCACCACGCTGATGGGCGAGGAGAGCCCGCGCTTGGTGTGGTACTTGGCCGGCAGCGGCAGGTTCGCCTCCAGCTGCTTCTGGTAGCGGGCAACGATCTGCAGCCGCTTGCTGTAGTCCGGGTCGCGCAGGGTGATGAAGGCCTCGAAGGCGGCCTTGTAGCCCATCAGCTTGTCCTCGTACACCTCGTACGGGCCGATGACCACCTCGATGGGCGAGTCGCCCAGGTCCATCCAGGCCTTGTCCGACTCGTAGTAGTCGTTGGACAAAAACGCCGCGGCGCGGAGCTCGAGGTACTTCTTGAGCGCCGGGTGCGGCGAGGCGGCGGCCGCCTCCTTGAGCAGCGCGGACGCCTGCTTGAGCTCCTCGCCGTAGAACTCGGAGTAGGGAACAGCCTTGAGGCCGTCCTTGTCTCGCCGGATCACGCTGAAGTAGCCGCGGAACGCCTTCTCCTGATCGGGGTGGGCCTTGATCCAGGCCTCGATCTCATCCTTCTTGATGTCCGTCGGGTAGTAGCCGGCGCCGTCGGGCTTCTCCCGCTCGCCCACGAACGGCTTGTTGCCGTCCAGGCGATCCCACGGGCCGTACATCACGTCGAAGTAGTCGAGCACCGCCTGGGGCGCCTTGTCCCGCGCCAGCTGCTCGCGCAGCGCCGGGTTTTTGGGGTCAACCTGCTCCAGAAATATCCGGTCGAGGATCTGGGCCGCCTGCACCAGCTTGGTCAGCACCGGGCGGTACTCGGGGGTGGCCAGCTTGTCGTCGAAGGTGATGTCGGTGGGCGAAAAGCGCGCCAGCATCTTGTCCACGTCCTTGGCCATCTTGAGCGTCTCCTTGGGCGGGGGCGCGGGCTTCGCCTCCGCCTTGACCTCCGGCGCGGGCGCCGGCTTGGGGGGCGGGGGCGAGGCGGGGCAGGCCGTAAGCAGGCCCGCCGCCAGGAGCAGCGTCACGCGCGGGAATGATTTCATCTCTGGATCCTCCTTCATTCTTCTATGGGCAGGTGCGGCATGCTACACCATCGATCATGCCGCGCGCCACTCGACAGGACCGGCACAGCCGCCGCCGCAAGCGCAAGGAGCAGCCCTGCCCCATGTGCCACCAGCCGGTGACCTTCCTGTGGACCTGTCCCTGCGGATTCATCATCTGCGCCGGGTGCATGCAGAAGGACCTGTGGGGCTTCACCTGCAACAGCATGACCTGGGTCTGTCCGGATTGTGGGGAGGTGCGGTCGTATTGAGCGCCACCCCCAACTGGGAGCGGCTCGGACTTTCCCGGACCGAGTGGCGACAACTGGCGGGCGCGTTCTACGCCCTGGCTCATGGCGTGGACAAGGAGTTCACCGCCCTTCCAGAATCGCTAAAAGGCCACCCGGCGGGTCAGCTGTGCGCCGAGTACATCCGGACCGGGGAGCGCGCGACGCTCGACCGGGCGGGCCACGCACTGACCGGCACGAAGGAGTGGTACGTCTACCTCGGAAGGAGCATGTGACCCCCGCCGGAGGCGGCGCTCACCCGACGCGACCATCCATTCCGGCGGCCTGGCATTCCGGCGTTCTGGCACCCTGGCATTCGCCGCTGAAGGCGGCGTCAAGGCACCAGCCGCGCGCCGTAGATGGCGTCGTAGTTGCTCGCGCGCTTGTCCTCCCAGACCACCATGGTGTTTGTCTTGCCGTGGGCCAGCTGCGCCCCCTCCTGCCGGTCCGCGGCGGTGGTGACGGCCACCCCGTCGCCGTCCAGCGCAACGCCTGCGGCCGTGACCCGGGTGGCGAAGATGTCGGTGTTCGAGGAGTAGGCCGAGTTGCGGTAGTCCTTCCAGGTGACCCAGTAGACGCCCTTTTCGGCCCAGACCGCCCGCGAGCGCCCCTGGGTGTTCTTCTGGTCGCAGATGATGGCGCCAGAGGGCGTTGCCACCTTGCCCGCCTTGTCCACGATGGTGCCCCGCAGGTCCCCCTGGCTCACCGACACGTTGCGCAGATCCTGCCACACCACCAGGAAGTCGGCGCCATCGCTGGCCACCGTCGGGTAGTGCTGGCCGGCCGCGCTGGTTGAGATCCCGATGGAGGCGGGGCCGACCACCTTGCCGGCGGTGGAGATGCGGGCGCCGCGAATATCGGCGGCGCTGCTGCCGAAGTCGCCGTGGCCCCACACCACGAGGTACACCCCGTCGCCGAAGGCCACGTCCGGGTACCACAGCTTCTGGCTGTGATCGTGGATCTTGAAGCCGTCCTTCTCCAGCACCTTGCCCGCCGCCGTGACCCGCGCGCCGTAGATGTCCTGGGAGCTTCCCCGGTCGTCGTGCCACACCACCAGCCAGTTGGTGCCGTCGAAGGCCACCCTCGGGTCGGACTGCTTGCCGCTCTTGGTGACCAGGGGGATCCCGTTGGGGTCCAGCACCTTGCCCGCGGCGGTCACCCGGGTGACGTAGATGTTGTAGTTGGAGGCGGACGCCCGGTTGTCGGTGTAAGCCACCAGGTAGGTCCCGTTGCCATACGCCGCGGCGGGGTCGAACTGGTAGTTGTTGGCGCTGGTCACGGTGATGGGCGTCTTGTCCACCGGCTTGCCCTGCGGGTCATAGCGCACGCCGTAGACGTTGAGGAGAGTGCCGGAGGGCCTGCGGAAATAGAACACGAAGTAGTTGGTGCCGTCGAAGGCCACCGTGGGCGAACCCTGGATGTTGCTGCCAGGCGAGATCAGGATGCCCTGAGGATCCTCCAGCCGGTAGCAGCCGGACGGATCGTGAGCGCAACCCGAGGTGCACTTGAGCGCGCCGCCGGTCCAGCCCAGGGCCTTGCAGGTCTTGCCCCCCAGGTCGGCCCCGTCGCACGCCTCGTTGCCGTTCTTCTTCTTGTCGCCGCACTTGTAGCAGCCGCTCTCGTCGAACATGCACTTACCCGTGCACTTGAGCGCGCCGCCGGCCCAGCCCAGGGCCTTGCAGGTCTTGCCCCCCAGGTCCTTGCCCTCGCACGCCTCGCCCAGGGTGCGCTTGCCATCGCCGCACTTGGTGACGAAGCAGGCGGCCTTGTCGAAGGTGCACTTGGGTGAGCAGTACAGCGTGCCGCCGGTGAAGCCGAGCTTGGCGCAGGTCTTGCCACCCAGGTTGGCGCCCTCGCACTGCTCGCCCGGATCCAGCTTGCCGTTGCCGCACTTGGCCGGCCCGTCAGGTTTGGGCTTGGCGTCAGGTTTGGGTTTGGCGTCCGGCTTGGGCGGCTTGTCATGCTTGGCCTGCAGGTCCTTCGGGACCTTCCCGTCGGGTCCGGCCTCGGAGTCGGGCACCTCGGGCAGGTCTCGAGGGACCTCGCCGTCGACCACGGGCCCCCCCTCCACCTTGACCCGCAGGTCGAACTCGACCTTCCGGTCCGGCTTGCCGGCGCCCTGGTCGGTGACGGCCGCGTCTTGCCATGTACCGGACAGATCGTACTGGCAAGCCGGTAAGAGCGTTGCCAGCAAGGTGGCGAGGACGGTGGCGCGCATGCCCCAAGAGCGTATCGGCAATTCGCCACGCCTGGCAAACCCTGACCCTCTCCGGTGGTACCATGCGCCCTGCAAAGCACAGGAGGCTCACCAACATGAAATCGAACATCCAGTGTGCATGGACAGAGGGTATGGCCTTCGAGGCCGAGGTCAACGGGCACCGCCTGATGCTGGACGCGGGGCCCGACGTGGGCGGCAAGAACCGGGGGCCGCGGCCCAAGCCGCTGCTGCTGGTGGCCCTGGCCGGCTGCACCGGCATGGACGTGATCTACATCCTGCGCAAGATGAAGCAGGAGCCCAGCTGGTTCAACCTGGAGCTGGAGGGTGAGCTCACCGACGAGCACCCCAAGCACTACAGCAGCATCGAGGTGGTCTACCAGTTCAAGGCCGCCGACGGGCTCGACCCGAAGAAGGTGCAGCGGGCGGTGACCCTGTCGCAGGAGCAGTACTGCGGCGTCAGCGGACAGCTGGCCAGGAGCGCCGAGATCACCCACCGCATCGAGTACCTCTAGCAGGCCATCCAGGACAAAGAGACGCAGGCCATGCAGGACGATGACAGGACCAGAGAACAGCTCATCGAGGAGCTGAAGGAGCTGCGCCAGCGGCTGTCTGCCAGCGACGGCGGCGCTGGCGAGGTGGGCGAGAAGCTGTACCTTACGCTGGTTGAAAACAGCCCGGAGCAGATCGTGCGGGTAGACCGTCGGGGCCGCTGGATCTTCGTCAACCGGGCCGCGGCCGCTGTGCTGGCTCAGCCGGTGGAAGCGCTGGTGGGAAAATCACCGGTCGAGCTCGGGCTGCCCTACGAGCTCATCGCGCGCGCCGAGCGTGCGGTGAGTCATGTCTTCGAGACCGGCGAGCCGCTGACAGAGACCTATGAGCTGCCCGCGAGCGGCGGCGCCAGGACCTTCGAGACCAACCATGTGCCCGAGCGCGATGCGCAGGGCGAGGTCGTCTCCATGTTGACCGTCTCGCGCGACGTCACCGAGAACCGGCTGCTGCAGGCGCAGCTGGCGCAGGCTGACCGACTGTCCAACATGGGCCTGCTGGCCGCCGGGGTGGCTCACGAGATCAACAACCCGCTGTCTTACCTGCTGTTCAACCTGGAGGAGGCGGCCGGGGCGATACCCGCCCTGGTGAGCCAGAACCGCCGCATGCAGGCGGCGCTCGGGCCTGAACACCCCGCAGTTGCCTCACAGGATGCCCTCGATCCGGACGAGGTGGCCGAGCTTCCAGACATGGTCGGCGATGCGCTGGAGGGCGCCCAGCGCATCCGCTCCATTTGCCGGACGCTGCGCACCTTCGCGCGCGTCGAGCACGAGGCGAGCGGCCCGGTGGACGTGGCCCAGGCCATCCGCTCCGCCTACAAGATGGCCAACAACGAGCTGAAATTCCGGGCGACGCCTGTGATCGACCTTCAGCCCACGCCGCCGGTGTTCGGCCTGGAGGGCAAGCTGTCTCAGGTGCTGCTCAACCTGCTGGTCAACGCCGCGCGGGCGATCCCGGAGGGGGCCATCGAAGACAACATCATCCGCACCTGTGCCCGCCGAGAAGGGGACCGGGTGGTGGTGGAGGTCAGCGATACGGGCCAGGGCATCCCCCCGGACCACAGGGATCGCATCTTCGTGCCCTTCTTCACCACCGGGCCGGTGGGGGAGAACTCGGGGCTGGGGCTCTCCATCTCCCAGAAGATCATCGAGGACATGGGAGGCGAGATCAGCTTCGAGAGCGCGCAGGGCGAAGGGACGACCTTCCGCATCTCGCTGCCGGCCATGCAGGACGGTTCTGTGCTGCAGCCCATCGCCACTCCGCCGGCTCCGCCTGACCGCTCCGGGTCAACTCCCGGCAGGATCCTGGTGGTGGACGACGAGGCCGGGGTCCGCGGCCACATGCGACGCCTGCTGGGCGGGGCACACAGGGTCGTGACGGCCAGCTCCGGCGTGGAGGCCAGGGCCATCCTGGAGCGTGATCCCGCCTTCGACGCGGTCATCCTCGACCTGATGATGCCCCGGATGTCCGGCATGGAGCTCCACCGCTGGCTGGCCGGGGCCCACCCCGAGCTCGCCCGCCGGGTGATCTTCATCAGCGGCGGCATCTTCACGCCAGCGGCCCGCTCTTACCTCGCCGAGGTGGACAACCCGCGGTTCGAAAAGCCGCTGGACACCGCGCTGTTCATGCGGGCTTTGTACGAGCTGCTCGACGCCGCCAGCCAGGACTTCTCGCCCGCCCCGGGCTGATCGATCCCCCCCGGCAGCTGGGGCCGATGACATGCTCGCCACCAATGACAACCGAAAACCGAAAGCCGGTTGGACATCGCCGCCCATCTGTGCAAACACCTCAGTTCCCCCGAAAAGGAGAGCGAAGATGACCCGCCTGATGCCCCTGCTCGTTGCCGTTTCCCTGCTGGCCGGCTGCCCCAAGCCACCGCCTCCGGTCAACTGTCCGGCCCCACAGGAGCTCAAGGCCCCCGCGCCCGCGGCAGAGGCGAAGGCCGGCTGCAAGTACTCGCCCCTGGCCGATCCCGAGGCCGCTGCCGGCGCCTGGATGAAGGAGACCGAGGCGCAGCTACTGTCGCACTGGATCAACACCGAGCGCGCCAACTGGGTCAAGAACACCAACATCACGTTTGACACCGAGCTGCTGGCCGCCAAGGCGTACGAGCGGCTGATGGCGTTCACCGCGGGCAAGGCCGCCGAGGCGGTGTGCCGCTTCGGCCCGCACTTTGCGGACCTGCCCGAGAAGATGCAGCGCAAGTTCAAGCTGCTGCGCCTGACGCTGAGCCTGCCCGCGCCGCAGGACGCGGCCCAGCGCGCCGAGCTGGCCAGCATCGCCACCTTCATGGAGAGCACCTACGGCAAGGGCAAGCACTGCCCCGAGCGGCTCAAGGGCAAGTGCCTGTCGCTGCCCGACATGTACCAGGTGCTGGCCAACAGCCGCAGCTACGACGAGCTGCTGGACGTCTGGACCGGCTGGCGCAAGGTGTCGGTGCCCATGCGCGACAAGTTCCAGCGCTACGTGGAGCTGGGCAACGCCGGCGCCAAGGGGCTGGGCTTCTCCGACCTGGGCGCCCTGTGGCGCTCGCGCTACGACATCACGCCGGAGGCGTTCGAAAAAGAGGTGGACCGCCTGTGGGGGCAGGTCAAGCCGCTGTACGACGACCTGCACTGCCATGTGCGGGCGCAGCTGCAGAAAAAGTACGGCAAGGCCAAGGTCCCCGACGGCAAGCCGATCCCGGCCCACCTGCTGGGCAACATGTGGGCCCAGGACTGGGCCAACCTGTTCCCCATGATGCAGCCCACCAAGGAGAAGGGCTTCGACCTGACCTCCGCGCTCAAGAAGCGCAAGGTGGACGCCGTGGGCATGACAAAGTACGCAGAGGGTTTCTTCGTGTCGCTGGGCCTCGACCCGCTGCCCAAGACTTTCTGGGACCGCTCCATGCTGGTGAAGCCCGAGGGCCGCGAGGTGGTGTGCCACGCGTCGGCCTGGGACGTGGACTGGGTGGACGACCTGCGCATCAAGATGTGCATCCGCACCAACGCCGAGGACTTCACCACCATCCACCACGAGCTGGGCCACAACTACTACCAGCGGGCCTACAACAAGCTCGACCCGCTGTTCCGCGACAGCGCCAACGACGGCTTCCACGAGGCGCTGGGCGATGTCATCTCCCTGTCGGTGACCCCCAAGTACCTGCGGCAGGTCAAGCTGCTGAAGAAGGAGCCCAAGGGGCAGCTCAACGCGCTGATGTTGCGGGCGCTGGAGAAGATCGCCTTTTTGCCGTTCGGCGTGGTGGTGGACTCCTGGCGCTGGCGCGTGTTCTCCGGCCGCATCAAACCGGCGGACTACAACAAGGGATGGTGGGAGCTGCGCACCAAGTACCAGGGCATCGCCCCGGCGGTGGAGCGCTCCGAGAAGGACTTCGACCCGGGGGCCAAGTTCCACATCCCGGCCAACGTGCCGTACACCCGCTACTTCCTGGCCGCCATCCTGCAGTTCCAGTTCCACCGCGCCCTGTGCAAGGTGGTGGGCCACGAGGGGCCGCTGCACCAGTGCTCGATTTACGGCAACAAGGAGGCGGGCAAGAAGCTCAACGCCATGATGGCCATGGGCATCAGCCGCCCCTGGGTCGAGGCCCTCGAGGCGCTCACCGGCCAGCGCCAGATGGACGCCACGGCCATCCTCGGCTACTTCGAGCCGCTGCACAAATGGCTCAAGGAGCAGAACAAGGGGAGGAAGTGCGGCTGGAGCCTGCCGCCTTCCCCGTAACGACCCGAAGGGTCGGCGGAGGGCAGGCTCCCCCGGAGGGGCGTTGCACGGGCGCAGCGGCCCTGGCTTCAGGCTTCGGACTTCAGGCTTCAGGGTTGACGGTGAGCTCGCTTCGCTCGCCTGGCTTCAGGACTTCAGACTTCAAGGCTGGGCAGGCTCCGTCAACCGCTCAACCGTCAACCGTCGACTGTCGACTGTCGACTGTCGACTGCTAATATCCTCCCCATCGACCCTCAGCCCCGATACGACGCTCTCGACGACTTCGTGACGCAGACGCGCACGGCGGTGTTTGTGCGGCGGGTGGACAGCCTGCTGCTGATCCGGCCGGACAAGACCCTGGGGCTCAACCACAGCGGGGCGGCGATCCTCGAGGCGCTCTATGGCCGCCGCAGCGGCGGTGCGCAGGCGGCGCTGGATGCCCTGGCGCCCGAGCTCGGGGTTGACCCGGCGCGGCTGCTGTCCGACGCCGAGGGGCTGCTCGACACGGTGCGCGCGTTGATGAGCGAGGACTTCTCGGACCGGCCCATGCTCAGGCGCACCACCTTCGACCGGGACATGGTGCGCTACCCGACCCTGGCCGAGATCGCCCTGACCTACGGCTGCCAGAACCGCTGCCACTTCTGCTACGCCGCCTCGCCCCATCGCGAGGGGGAACACCACCTGATGACGAGCGAGCAGGTGGAGCGGGTGATGGACCGGATCTTTCACGAGGGCCATGTGCCGTCGCTGTCGTTCACCGGCGGCGAGGCCACGCTGCGGCCCGACCTGCCGCGGCTGATCCGCTACGGCGAGCGGCTCGGCTTCCGGGTCAACCTGATCACCAACGGCCTGCGGGCGGCAGAGCCCGGGTTCGCGGCCGGCCTGGTGGACGCGGGGCTGGCCTCGGCCCAGGTGTCGCTGGAGGCGGGGGACGCCGCCGTACACGACGAGGTGGTGGGCAAGGAGGGCGCTTTCGAGGCCACGGTGGCCGGGGTGCGCGCCTTCCGCGACCTCGGCATCCATGTGCACACCAACTCCACCCTGTGCGCGCGCAACCTGGACCACGCGCCGGACCTGGTCCGGTTCGTGGCCCGGGACCTGGGCCTGCCCACCCTGTCGATGAACATGGTGATCCGCACCGGGGGCGGCGCCCGGGGCGACGCCGGCATGGAGCTGACCTACGCCGAGGTCACCGAGCGCATCCCCGCGCTGCAGCAGGTGGCCGCGGACGAGGGGGTGCGCCTGGTGTGGTACTCGCCCGTGCCGTACTGCCTGTTCAACCCGGTGCTGCACGACCTGGGGGCCAAGGCGTGCGCCTGCGTGGACGGCATCCTGTCGGTGGACCCGTCGGGGCAGGTGCTGCCCTGCTCCTCGTTCGCCGAGGGTATCGGCTCGCTGCTGGAGCAACCGTACGACAAGATCCGTGGTGGGCGGGCGGCCCGGTACTGGCGCCGCAGGGAGTACCTGCCGCCCCCGTGCGAGGGGTGCGAAGATCGCGACCTGTGCGCGGGCGCGTGCCCGCTATACTGGGACGCGGCGGGCAGCTTCGCCGAGCTGCCGCGGCCCCGGTCGGATGACCCGGCGCTCTACCGTCGCTGGCAACGACAGCGACGCAGGGGTCGCAGCTTCGGCGTGCCAGCACCGCAACCAGACGAGGAGGCGTGAGACGTGGCGCGGCTCAAAGACTTCATCAATTACCTCAAGGACCGGCGCAAGGTGATGGCGGCCGTGGAGCGCCAGCTTTGCCAGCTGCAAGAGAAGTACGAGACCTACTTTCAGGAGATCGCGAAGGTCCGCGAGCAGGAGCTTGCGCAGCTGACCGAGCACATCGTGGCCGATCGGTCCAAGCTGCCCGGCGAGCTGAACCTGGCCCTGGATCAGGCCGAACAGGAGCAGGAGCACCAGCTGGAGGTGAAGCTCAAGCACCTGCGCACCGAGCACAAGGAGCTGACGCGCAAGGCCGAGCAGGAGCGCTCGCGCTCACGCAAGGCCGAGCTGAAGGTGCGCTCCAAGAACGCCGAGCTGGACCACCATGAGGAGCAGCTCAAGGCGCGCAACGCCGAGCTGCTGGCGCAGATCGAGCAGCACAACCAGCGCATCGAGCAGCTGGGCAAGGGGTGGGGCTTCTTCGCCAACCTGTTCCGCATGAAGGAGATCGCAAATGCGCGTGAGGCGCTGGATCAGGAGCAGACCGACCTGGCGGCGCGCATCCATCAGCTGCGCGCGGCGTGGGTGGACGCGGAGCAGGACCACGCTCAGCGCGAACAGAAGATGAGCGACCGCTGGGTGGAGCTGACCACCCGCGCGGCCGCGGTGCAGACCAAGCTCCAGCACCTGGAGCGGTCGCGCCCATCGTTGATCCTGCGCAGCACCATGGAGCAGGTGCTGTTCGAGCGACAGCCCGAGCTGCCTGGCCCCGCGGACGACGATCCCCCCTGCCCGCGCTGCGAGGCGCGCAACCCACAGGCGGCCCACTTCTGCCGCATCTGCGCCCGGCGCCTGCACGGCGACCGCCCCGACCTGCAAGGCAGCCTGCTCGAGGTGGCCGAGCTGAACCTGCACCACGCGCGCTTCAGCGACGGGATGCAGGCCTGCCAGCAGCTCATCGGGCTGGTGCGCGGGCTCGGCAGCGGCGTCGAGGCTTTCACCGAGAGCGTGCAGGACGTCAAGGCCTCGGAGGACACCCACCCGCTGCCCAAGCTGAACATCGACGTTCCGAGGAAGTGTGTCGCCTACGGTGAGTACTTTGACAAGCTGTCGGCCACCATCAAGGAGCGCCATGGGCTGCACCCCCAGGCCTTCGCGGCCAAGGTGGACAGCTACGTCGACGACATCTTCACCGAGGAGCGCATCAAGAAGTACTTCGAGCGCATGGGAGAGGAGCTCAGCCGCCAGGCGGATTCGCAATGGTGACGTGGAGGCAGCGTCTCGCCGTTTGCAGCTCAACGCGGCAGGATGCCGCGTCTACGGGGTAGAAGCGGCGTCTACGGGGTAGAAGCGGCGTCTCGCCGCTTTGAACGACGCGTACCGAACAGCGCATCCAGCTGCTTGTAGAGCTTCGGGAAGTCGGTCTGCCCCACGTGCTCGTGCAGCTCGCGTCCGGCCGCGTCCAGCAGCACGGTGCGCGGCACATGCTTGACCTGGCCGAAGGCGCCCACCAGGTCGAGGTTGTCATGCTCGGCCAGCAGCACCGGATAGGTGATCCCCGTGACCTCCACGAAGGCTTGCACCAGGGGCAAGCCGCTCTGGCCCAGCGGCCCGATGGAGATGCCCACCACCTGAAGGCCGGGGTACCGGTCCTGCAGCTGGAGCAGCAGGGGCGCCTCGGCCTGGCAGCGCAGGGACCAGGTGGTGAACAGGGTCACCAGCACCGGCTTGCCGCGCAGCGCATCCAGTGAGAGGTCACCCCCGCCCAGGCGCGGCAAGGTGAGCGAAACGGGCGTGCGCTGGCGCGCGCCGGCCAGCGGATCTCCATCCTCGGGTGATTGTTTCTGGGCGCCGCCACAGGCGGCCAGGGCGACGGTCAGGCCGCAAGCCAGCGCACCCCCTGACTTCAGCAGGCCCGGCAACTGGATCAGAGCTTGGACTCCGAATCGGACATGTCCTCGGCGGAGATGTCACCCAGCATGTACAGGATGGCGTTGACGAGGGTGACGTTGTCGAAGGGCTTGACGATGTAATAGCAAGCGCCCTTCTTGTAGCCGTCCATGACGTCCTCGTCGGAGGCCTTGGCCGTCAACATCACCACCGGCATGTCCTCTTTTTGCTCATCGGTCAGGGCGTCGAGCACGCCGTAGCCGTCCAGCACCGGCATCATGATGTCGAGCACCATCAGGTCGTACTTGTTTTCCTTGAGCTTGACCAGGGCCTGCTCACCGTTCTCTGCGGTCTCAACCTCGAACCCCTGTCCCTTGAGGATCTCCTCCAGGACCATCCGGATATCGAGCTCGTCGTCTACGACGAGGATCTTCCTCCCCATAATGCTCTCCTCCTCCGCGCATGCCCTCTCGGCCTGGTCGGCGTCCCCGACGGAACGCTGGCCCCCGGCGGGGCTGATACGGTAGGTTCAGGATTTGAAAAGTAGTTATACCGTGAAATGGTTCGACACAAGCCAAATATCGACAGGCTCTCGAGCAAGAGTCGGGCGGCGCTGGGGTGGGATGATCTCCTGACTCATCTGTCCGGTTTTTGCCACACCAGCAAGGGACGCCGGCGGGCGCTGGAGCTGCCCCTGCTCGACAGCCCCGCGGCAGTGGAGCAGGAGCTGGAGCTGGTGGCCCAGGCCAGGTCCCTGCACGCAGAGGGGGAGGCGCCGCCCTTCGGCAGCGTGTCGGACCTGACCCCGGCGCTGATCCGGCTGCAAAAGGAAGGGGCGCTGGAGGGGCCGGATCTGCTGCAGGTGGCCGAGACGCTGGAGGCCGGCGCGCGCCTGCGAAACCACCTGCTGGAGCGCGCCGAGCGCTGCCCCGACCTGGCGCGGCTGGCCTCGCGCGTGGCGCCGCTGTGGGATGTCAGCGGGCCGATCCGGGACAGCTTCGACGAGCGGGGGGAGCTCTCGGACCAGGCGTCTGCGGAGCTGGGCCCGCTGCGGCGCAAGGTGCGCGAGCTGCACGACGGGCTCACCCGCCGCATGCGCTCCATGATGGAGGAGCCGCAGGTCAGCAAGTGGCTGCAGGACAAGTTCTACACCCAGCGCGAGGACCGCTACGTGCTGCCGGTGCGGTCCGACTCCAGCGGGCAGGTGGAGGGCATCCTGCACGGCACCTCCGCCTCGGGGCAGACCGTGTTCGTGGAGCCGGAGGAGGTGGTGGCGCTGAACAACCGCCTCAAGGTGGCCGAGATGGAGGTGCTGCGCGAGGAGCTGCGCATCTTCCTGGAGCTGTCCGGCTACGTGCGGGAGGAGCTGCCCGCGGTGCAGGAGAACCTGCAGCTGCTGGAGCAGCTCGACTTGGTGGACGCCCGGGCGCGGCTGGCCATCCGGCTGAGCGCCGGGCGGCCCCGGCTGAGCGAGGACGGCGCGGCCGAGCTTCGCGGCATACGCCACCCGCTGATGGTGCTGTCCGACGCCGAGGTGGTGCCCAACGACCTGACCCTGGAGCCGGGCAAGGGGCTCATCGTCACCGGGCCCAACGCGGGGGGCAAGACGGTATGCCTCAAGACCGCCGGGCTGCTGGCGCTGATGCTGCGGGCCGGCATGCACCTGCCAGCGGACGAGGAGAGCCGGATGCCGCTGTATCCGGTGATCCTGACCGAGATGGGGGACGATCAGGACCTGGAGCAGAGCCTCTCCACCTTCACCGCCCACCTGCAGAACCTGCTCGACTTCTTGCAGTCATCGCGTCCCGGCGTGCTGCTGCTGCTGGACGAGGTCGGGGTGGGCACCGACCCGCGCGAGGGCGCGGCGCTGGCCCAGGCGCTGCTGGAGGCCATGGTGGAGACCGGCGCCCAGCTGCTGGTGACCACCCACTTCGAGCGGCTCAAGAGCCTGCCGCTTGCGGATCCGCGGTTCGTCAACGCCAGCGTCGGGTTCGACATGGAGCAGATGGCGCCCACCTTCAGGCTGCACTACGGCCTGCCCGGCACCTCGGGCGCCCTGGACGTGGCGCGCCGCCTGGGGCTGAGCGCCGAGCTGGCCGAGCGCACCGCGGGGCTGCTGTCGGGCGAAGGGCAGGACCTGGCGGTGCTGCTGGCCTCGCTGGCCAACGAGCGGTCGCGGCTCGAGGAGGCGCGGCAAGAGGCGGCGAGCGAGCGGGAGGCCGCCGCGCAGGAGAAGCGCAAGTTTCAGCGCAAGCTGCAGCGGCTGACCGAGCAGGGGCAGCAGGCGCTGGGCGAGGCCCACGCCCGGGCCATGGAGGAGCTCAAGGCCGCGCGGGCGGCGCTGGCCCGGGTGCGAGGGCTGATCAAGGGCAAGCCGAGCAAGGAGCGGCTGGACCAGGCCGAGCGGCGGGTGAGCGCGGCGTCGGACAAGATCCGATCCCAGGAGCGGAAGGAGGAGCCGGCCGGCACCCGCGCGAAGGAAGAGGATCTCAGGCCCGGCGTGAAGGTGCTGGTGACCTCGCTGGGCGCGGTGGGCGAGGTGCTCGAGGCGCCGCGGCGCGGCAAGGTGATGGTGCAGGCCGGGGCGATCCGGAGCGAGGTGAAGGTGGGGGAGCTGTTTTTGCAGGAGGGCGGGAAGGGCAAGGGAAAGGGCAAGGACAAGGGGGCGAGGGAGGTCCAGCGCCGGGGCACGGGCCAGCGCCAGGTAGCTGCGGCCACGGAGAAGAAGCCGGAGATCATCCGGACGGCGGCCAATACCCTGGATGTTCGGGGGCAGCGGGTGCATGAGGCGGTGGCGTGGCTGGAGCGGTTCCTCGACGACGCCCTGCGGGCCGAGGAGGACGCCGTGTTCGTGATCCACGGCCACGGCACCGGCGCCCTGCGAAAGGCGGTGCGCGAGAAGCTCGAGGAGCTGCCCTTCGTGGCGGGATATCACCCGGCGGAGCCACGCGACGGCGGCGACGGCGTGACCATTGTTCTGATGCTTTAGTCACGTGGGCGCGGGCATCTGCATCACGTGAAATCGACTGTTTTTTTAGCGTATTTCTACCCTCCGGGGAATTAATCCCCCCGGCCTTTGTGTTACACTTAAGCACTCGTAATAAATAACCAAAAGGCCGAATATGACCCTCGAAAAACCAGTCGAGAACGCTCCCGTTCTGTCTCGAGATTCCAATGATGAAATGGGCGACAAGATCGCTGTTTTGTCCGCCCACATCCAGGCTGCCACCTGCCGGCTGCTGCTGCTGATAGAAGAGATGGACCGGCGTGAGGCGTGGGCCGACCTGGGCTTCATATCATGCGCCCACTGGCTTGCCTGGCGCACCAACGAGAAGCCGGGCACAGCCAGAGAGA